>DATEGP010000049.1:0-12210 GCA_035280045.1 Candidatus Acidiferrum sp. | reverse complement strand
AGCCGCGAACGCGTTGTGAGAAGACAAGACCGCCGAATTGGTTGCCTTGCTGAAAGCGAATGTTGGTTTTGTCAGAGAGAATTACAACAAACGGAAAACAACCTCGACGGGAGCCGTACAGGCGACAGCCTTGCCGTCCCGGCCGCTGCAAGGGCGCAACTTCCAGGTCTTAACCGCCGCTATGGCCTTTTCTTCCAGGCCCATTCCCGGGCCGCGCAGCACGCGCTCCGCGGTGACTCTGCCGTCGGCGCTAATGGTTATATCGAGGAATACCGACCCCTGGTATTTCGCTTTGCGGGCCTCTTCGGAATAGTCTGGATTCGGGCAATAAATGCAAGCAGGCTGTCCGACGCCATTCACACCGGCGCGAAATTCGCCGCCACCCGTGCCGCCGCCGGAACCCGGACCAAGACCACCGCCCGAGCCGCTGCCGATTCCCGTGCCATTGCCGTGACCCAGAGAATCGCTGATGGCGTTGGCCAGCGGATCACCGAACGTCGGAGCATTTATGTTTGCTACCTTCAGGTCTGGTGGACCCAGCAAAGAAGGATCCATTTGCAGCTTGGCGTTTGGATTCTGAATCTTAATTTGCGGCGGAGTAAATTGAGTCCACTTGAACTTTGGCACTTTGCCGCGGTTCACCGGGGTGGTCGTATGGTCGTTGGCGCCACCGCCGCCTCCAGCCTTGTTCGCTCCCGCAGGAAGTTTCGCCATATAGGGCGAGATATCCAAAGGCGTCACGTCAACCTTGTTCTTTGCTTGGGTCGACTGGACGACGCGAAAACCGATGGGCACTACAAGTAAAGCGATCACTGCTGCATGTGCGAGCATTGCCAAGACCTGGCTCGAACCGAAGTGTTCATCTTTCGACCAGATATCTTTTACCTTGACGGCCTTGATTCCCGGCGGCAATGGCGGCTGCTTGGGAGGCGAAAAGAATTCTTTGAGACGTGTGCCGAAGCTGCCGTACCCGGCTCCCCAGGCCACCGCCAATCTGCTGTTAACGGGGCGATTTCCGCCCGGAGTTGAGCGGAAGGATTCCGCTAAGTTACCGAAGAAACCGCCGCCAAAAGAAGTTTGCGTGAACGGCGCATCCTTGCGCTCGCGAATTTTGATGGGTCGCTCAGTCAGAAATTGTTTGAGGTTGGACCAAAAATCGTCGGGGACGAGAATCTTTGGCCGACCGAATCGGGGGACATAGGCAGGCCGCGCTTGGGAAGCTTGACTTGATTGATCGACAGGCTGCGAACTTGCTGCCGACACACTGGGCTTCGGAGCGGAAGGTGGAACAAGCTTGTTAATTTTACCCGGCACCGTTTTTCCTCTAACTTTAGACGGACTCGCCCCGCCTTTGGTATCCCCAGGGATAGGATTCCCCCAGGCCGGGAAAGGTTGCGCGCCCCCAACGGCTGACACCCATCTGCGGTTCATTGTAACATATAAGGTTCAACTGCTTTTCGATGTTTCCCGTCGTGCAACTGGACCAACGGACGGCAACGCAGGCAAGGAAGGGATACCTGAACGCTTCAAGCTATGGCCGAACCACTCGAACTGAAGAAGACGCTGAACCTCCCCAAGACCGACTTTCCCATGAAGGCCAGCTTGCCCCAGAACGAGCCGAAGCAGCTCGAAGCCTGGTACGCGGAAAACACTTACGAGCGCATTTTGGAAGCGCGCAAGGGCAAGCCGCTGTTCGTGCTACATGATGGGCCGCCATATCCGACCGGCGAAATCCATCTCGGCACCGGGCTGAACAAAATCCTGAAAGATTTGATCGTCAAGACAAAAAGCATGGCCGGCCACTACGCGCCGTACGTGCCTGGATGGGATTGCCACGGCCTGCCCATTGAGACGCAAGTGGAAAAAGAACTGGGCGGCAAAGGCAAAGTGCCTCCCGCCGAGTTCCGCAAACTGTGCCGCGAATTCGCCACGCGCTACGTCGAGCAGCACAAACGCGATTTCAAGCGCCTCGGGATTTTCGGCCAGTGGAATGATCCGTATTTGACGATGAGCTTCGGCTATGAAGCCACGATTGCGGGAGCCTTTCTCGATTTCATGGAGAAAGGCTACGTCTACCGCGGGCGCAAGCCGGTGTATTGGTGCATTTACGATTCAACCGCGCTGGCGGAAGCGGAAGTCGAATATGAGGATCATTCGAGTCCGTCGATCTACGTGCGGTACAAGCTCGTGCAGGACGGCAAGAACGCGGAAAAAATTCCCTCCGAGCTTAGGGGCAAGAATGTTTACGCCATTATCTGGACCACGACGCCATGGACGCTTCCTGCAAGTATGGCACTGGCATTCAATTCGGCTTTTGAGTATGCAGCTGTTGAAACCGATGGCGATGTAGAGATTGTTGCGCACCAACTTCAGCACACCGTTTGGGAGGCGATAGGCCGGAAAACATCGGGAAAAACTCTTAAGACGTACTCCGGCGAGTATCTTGCGAACGAAGCCAGTCTGAAGTTCCAGCATCCATTTCTCGACAGAATCGTGCCGGCTGTGCTCGCTGATTATGTCGAACTCGACCAAGGCACTGGGATTGTTCACACCGCTCCCGGTCACGGCGCCGAAGACTTTCTTACAGGCCAGAAATACGGCCTGGAAACCTACGCGCCGATTGATGACAAGGGCACCTACCTTGAAGGCTTGCCTGAATATAAAGGGAAAGATGTTTTCACGGCAAACCCCATCATCGTGAAGCTTCTCGCCGATCGAGGGGTCCTTCTCGCCAATCATCCATACAAGCACAGCTACCCGCACTGCTGGCGTTGCCACAATCCCGTGATTTTCCGCGCCACCGAGCAGTGGTTCATCAAGATGGATCAGGCCGCGCACGGCCGGCAAAAAACGCTGCGCCAGGAAGCGCTCGAAGAAATTCACCAGGTGAAATGGATTCCCGTCTGGGGCGAAGACCGCATGTACGAAATGATCGAAAAGCGTCCTGACTGGTGCGTTTCTCGCCAGCGCTTTTGGGGCGTGCCGATTATCGTTTTCTACTGCGACGGTTGCGGGAAGCGGCTCGAAGATTACCAAGCGCTGCGCAACGTCGTGAAATGGTTCGAAAAAGAGGGCGCCGACGCCTGGTACAAGCATCCTCCTGCGGAGCTGCTGCCCCCAGGAACCAAGTGCGACTGCGGCACTTCGAATTGGCGCAAAGAGAACGACATTCTGGACGTATGGTTCGATTCCGGTTCGTCACATCTCGCAGTGCTCAAAGGTCCGGAATGGCCAGCTGACGTCTATCTTGAGGGCCCGGACCAGTATCGCGGCTGGTTTCACAGCTCGCTGCTCGTGGCAACGGGCACGCGCGACGCCGCGCCGTATCGCGGCATCGTCACGCACGGCTGGACGCTCGACGAGCATGGTCGTCCGATGTCCAAATCGCTGGGCAACACGCTCTATCCCGAGGAGATTTGGCAGAGATGGGGCGCTGACTTGCTCCGTCTCTGGGTCGCTTCGGTGGAATATCAGGCTGACGTGAAAATGAGCGAGCGCGTCATGACACAGCTCAGCGAAGCCTACCGCAAGATTCGCAACACCTTCCGCTTCGCGCTGGGGAACCTGGCTGATTTTGATCCCTCGCGCGATGCGCTCCCGAACGACCAGCTCGAAGAAATCGATGCATGGATGCTCGATCGCACTGCGGAGTTGGTCAAGAAATGCCGCGAATGGTACGCCAACTACGAATTTCACCGCGTCTATCACGCCATTCACGATTACTGTGTTGTGGACCTCAGCGCGTTTTATTTTGACGTACTGAAAGACCGCCTCTACACGAAAGCCGCAAGAAACAAATCGAGGCGTGCCGCGCAAACCGCGATTTGGAGAATCAGCGATGCGCTGGTGCGCCTCGCAGCGCCTGTTCTGGTTTTCACCGCAGAGGAAATCTGGAAATATCTACCGAAATCAGCGGGAAAACCGGAAAGCGTGCACATGACAGTTTTCCCAGAAGCCGAATCCCTGGCCTGCGGCATTCCGGCAAAAGAAGCGGAAGGGTGGGAACGTCTGGCCCAGGTCCGCTCTGCCGTCCTGGTTGCGCTGGAACAAGCGCGCGCGGCAAAGACCATCGGGGGTGGCCTCGAAGCCAAGGTTCGCCTCCACGCCAATTCAAAAGCACCGGGCTTGCAAGAGCTGCTCAAGGAAAAAGGTTCGCTTCTCCCGGCTCTCTTTATCGTGTCGCAAGTCGCGGTGGATTCTGCGGAAAGCGATGGACTTGTCCCGAGCGAGACCTTGCCGGGTTTGGCTGTCAAAATCGAGCGCGCCGATGGCAAGAAATGCGAGCGCTGCTGGAACTATTCAACGCGCGTTGGCGAAAACAAGCGCTATCCAACAGTCTGCGAGCGCTGCAGCGAAGCGTTAGCCGAAATTGAGCACGATGGATCTGCCGGCGCCGCAGCAACATGAACATCTCCTCCCGCCTCCGGTGGCTCTGGCTCACCCTCGCCGTCGTGATGCTCGACCGCGCCACCAAAGCCTGGTTCGAAGCGCGCACTGTCGAAGGCTGGCGTCAGGAAGTCATTCACAATTTCATTTACCTGGTGCACAGCCGCAATCCCGGCATCGCCTTTGGCGTCCTGGCCGATTCAGCCTCCACCTTTACCCGCGTCATCTTAATCACCGGCTCGCTCGCCGTGATCGCCGTCCTCGCCTGGCTACTCGTAACAGGAAAAATCATCAGCACCATGGGGAACGCGGGCCTTGCGCTGCTGCTTGGCGGCGCGGCAGGCAACGTTTCCGACCGCATCTTCCACGGAGCGGTCACCGACTTTTTCGAAGTCTGGTTCGGCACCTATCATTACCCCGCGTTTAATGTTGCGGACTCCGCCATCACAATTGGCGCCGCTCTCATCCTTCTTGACGTATTATTTGGCCGCAAGCAAGAAGCACCGCATCAAGTTCCCTGAAACTCGTCTCTTAACCTGCGGTTGAGGAGGAATGCATGGGCCGGTGGAGCAATCTGAATCGTCGCGATTTCCTGGGCCGAGCGCTCGGCGCTGCCGCTTCTTTCTACCTCGTACCCCCGGGCGCGGCGCTTGCCAGCGAATTGCTCCGGCCGCAAATGAAATTCGCTCCGTTCCAGTTTCCCGAAGAATTCATTTTTGGCGCGGCCACCGCCGCGTATCAGATTGAAGGCGCCTGGAACGAAGACGGCAAAGGCGAATCCATCTGGGACCGCTTCGTTCATACCGTAGGCAGAGTAAAAGGCGGCGACACCGGCGACGTTGCCTGCGATTCCTATCACCGCTACAAGGAAGACGTGGCTCTGCTCGAGCAGATGAATCTGAAAAGCTACCGCTTTTCAGTTTCCTGGCCGCGCATCCAGGCCGACGGCGCGGGAAAGCCGAATCAAAAGGGCCTCGACTATTACAAACGCCTCACGGACGAACTGCTCAAAGCAAAAATCCGACCGCTCTGTACGCTCTATCATTGGGACTTACCGCAAAAGTTGGAAGACGCCGGCGGCTGGCCCAATCGTGATCTTGCGGGCCGCTTCACCGAATACGCCGAGATCGTCACGCGCGCACTCGGCGACCGCATCAAGCATTGGTGCATTTTCAATGAGCCGTGGGTGTTCACTTTCCTCGGCTATGCTTGGGGCATTCACGCGCCGGCGCGCAAGAATTTCGTCGAATGCATGCGCGCTACGCACGTGGTGAACATTGCGCAGGGTCAGGCTTTCCGCGCCATCAAGGCCGTCAACTCCAAGTTCGAAGTGGGCACCGCCTTCAGCATGTCGCATTGCCAACCGGCGACGAATTCCGAAGCGGACAAAAATGCTGCCGATCGCGCTCATGCCCTCGGCAATATCTGGTTCCTTCAGCCCCCGATGAAGGGCGAATATCCCGCCGCTTTCCCGGGGCCGAATCCTCTCGAAATGATGGGCGTGAAATCCGGCGACATGGAACTCTGCCGAGCACCACTCGACTTTATCGGTGTGAATTACTACCGCCGCCAGTTGGTTTCCGCCATTCCGCCGGGCGAAGGCGAATCCGCCACCGGCGTCCACAATTTCGACGCTCACGAAGGCCCGCTCACCGATTTCGCGTGGGAAGTTTGGCCCACTGGCTTATACGAAATGCTGATGCGCATTTCCCACGAATACAAAGGCACGCCAATGGAAATCACCGAGAATGGCTGCTCTTATCTCGACGGCCCTGACGAGCACGGCCGTGTGCCCGACGACCGCCGCATTCAATTCCTGCGAGGCTACCTGGACGAACTCGGCCGGGCCATGATCCACAGTTGCAACGTGCGCGCTTATCACCACTGGAGCCTGATGGACAATTTCGAGTGGGCGGAAGGTTTTTGTCAGCGCTTCGGCCTCGTTTACGTTGATTTCCGCACCCAGAAGCGCACGATGAAAGACTCCGGCAAGTGGTACGCCAAGCTCGCCGACACCGATGACCTCCAGTAATGCCAGGAAGCACATGGATTGCCCACTCTTTTGTTTGAACGCCACTTGAAACGGATGTTTCAGAGGGCCGTTCATTCTGCCTCCGAGTCAGTCTCGCAAGTCATGCCGCCAGTGCTATTTGCGGCTTGACCTAATCTGCAAGCGCTTTCGTCCAGCTTTCGCCGTGCCAACAAACGTTTCGATTCTCTCTATCGAAAAAATATAAGTTGACAGCCTTTGGCGTCCGGGTGTATTTGCACACCCACGGTTGTACGAGTGGGTAAGCGAGTGGAACAACAGCACCGTCTCTCTCCGACTGCGGGTTCATTCCTGTCTCGAATCGAGTTGTGTGTTTCAGGTGGGGTAGTACTGTCCATGCCGCAGCGGGCTCCCGGTGCTCTTGTGTCCCACAGGCCTGGCGTTTTCAGGGCGCAAGCCTGTCCGAACTTTATCCCATTACGCCGACTCCCCTAGTGGCTGGAGGCATCATGAAGAGTTTTAAAAGCATCGCGTTCGTGTTTGTCCTGCTAGCGGCATTCCTCTGCGCAGCGCCAGGTTGGTCACAAACGGCGAACACTGGCCTCGTCTTTGGAACGGTCACCGATCCGGCTGGCGCTGTCGTCCCCGATGCCAAAGTTCAACTCAACAACACGGACACGAATGAAACTAAGGAAGCAATGACAAACGCCGCGGGGCAGTACACGTTTCCGGGAGTCACTCCGGGTAAGTACAAGGTGACGATCACCAAAGCTGGTTTTGCCACTTTCGTCGTGGCCAACTTGGTCGTCGACGTAAACAAAAGCTATCCCGTTGACGTCAAGATGGAGATTCGTTCATCAAGCGAGGTTGTCGAAGTTTCAGCGGGAGCGGAGGCGGAACTCCAGAAAGTGGATGCCGTTGTTGGCGGTGTCGTTGGTGGCGAAATGCTCACTCGCCTGCCAACCCTTAACCGCGACGCGACGGAACTCCTCACTCTTCAGCCTGGATCCACTCCGTATGATGATTCGACCGGGTTTGGGAATGGCGGCGGGACTGTTGCCGGCGCGCGCAGCGACCAGAACACTATCTCGCTCGATGGCATCGACATCACGGATAACGTCATCACCGGTGGCGCGAACGAGTCGCCGATCATTCCAGTCGGGGTTGATGCTGTGGATGAGTTCCGCGTCGGGGTCACGAACCCCAACGCAACCTTCGGCCGCTCCGCCGGAGGCCAGATCACCCTAATCAGCCACAGCGGCACAAATAATTATCACGGAACTGCCTACTGGTTCCATCAGAACGACAATCTCAACGCCAACACCTGGGACCTCAATCACACACCCGATGGCAACGGAAACAAGTTCACAAAGAAGCCGGAACAGAAAGACAACCGTGTAGGTCTGAGTTTTGGAGGGCCCATCCGCAGGGACAAGACTTTCATTTTTGGAAACTACGAGGTTCGCCGATTCCCGCAGGCGTTGTCTTTTACTCGCCTCGTTCCCAGTGCAACATTGAAACAGGGGATCCTGCAATTCCGAGACTGTTCTCAGGGGTTTGACAGCTCCGGCAACTGCACAGGGGGAACGGTCCAGCCCTACAACTTAGCCACCGCTGCAAACTGCGGTTCTGACTCGCAGGGGCAGCCGCTAAATCAGGCATGCGATCCGCGTGGACTCGGCATAAGCCCGACGGTCCAGGCGTTGTGGAACCTCATGCCCACAGGGAACGACAACACGGTTCCGGGTGCCGATGGCCTGAATATCCTCGGGTTTCGTGGGACCGTTCCCGCCTCACTTAAATCGGACGGCGTGGGTGTCAAGCTGGACCACAACTTTACGGATAAGGTCCACTTCTTCGGCCGCTACTCCTATGCGCGCAGCCTGAGCCCGAACGGCTTTCAGATTGACCTTCGCGGCACCCCAAGCACGCCCAGCGGTTCTCAACTTCGCGGTGATTCCATCATCAGCGGGCTCGACTGGCAGCTTCGGCCAAACCTACTGAATAGCTTCCGTGGCGGCTGGGTCCGCAGTCGCCAAGACTTCAGTGTGACCCGCCCCAGCACTTCTGCAGCGCAACTAGCTTTGCAGGGAACGGCTTCTAGTGCCTCGCAGACTGGCTTCATCTCTCTGGCTCCTGGACTCGCCACAGGCAGCGGCTTTCTGGATACCATTGTGGACGTAGACACCCAGCGTGCCCGGCACCAGGCCATCTACGACAGCAACAAACAGTACAGTGACTTCCTGACATGGACCAAGGGCAAGCATACAATAGTGGGCGGGACCAATATGCGCTGGCTCCCCACCATTCATGATCGCGACGACAAAGTCATTGGTTCCGTCAACTCCCTCGTTGCCGCCCTCGATGGGGATCACAATTTCACCATTCCTGGTGCCAACCGATTGGCCGCTTGCGCGCCATTAGTGCCAGCTTCGGGCGGCAACCCGGCAATTCCCGCCGTTACCAACAATTGCATACAAAGTAGCGATGTTTTCAGATGGGACCGCCTTTATGCTGCTTCTTTGGGATTAATTGACAACGTGGGCATCTTGACCGCCAGCGATGGCAAGCTCAATCCTCTTCCCTTCGGCACTACCCTTGTGGCTCGTACCACCCTTCGGTCTTATGATTTCTTCTGGCAGGACACATGGCGAATGACCCCTTCTTTGACCATCACCTATGGGCTTTCCTACGGATGGCAAACCACCCCACAAGAGAGGGACGGAAAACAAGCCCTAATGGTGGATAACAGCAACGGCAACAAGATTCTGACCGCCAAAGACTACTTGGGCGCCAAGGAAGCTGCGGCAGCCAACGGAGACTTCTACGACCACAATATAGGCTATATGCCTGTCCGCAGCTCTGGCCGCAGCAATGTGTTCAACGTCGACTACGGAGATTTTGCGCCGCGGTTTTCGATTGCCTGGAATCCTTCTTTTAAAAGCAGCTTCCTCGGCCGTGTTTTTGCTGATCGCAAAACGGTTGTCCGGGGTGGTTATGGCATCTCCTACGACCGCATAAATACGGTCGGAAGCGTAATCATCCCCATGTTGGGAGTAGGATTCGCTCAGACTCTCACTGTCGCGGCGCCTGCTTGTAACGCCAACGGCGCTGGATCTGGGGGACCGGGTTGCGGTGTTAATGGAACGCCTGGCGGCTCGATCTTTCGCGTCGGCGTGGACGGTTCCATCCCGACTCCCGCGCCTCTCACAAAACAGTCTATACCCGTCGTTCCTTCGGGGCCCTTGGCGGAAACCTTGAGCTTTGCCGATGACCCTGACTTCAAAGTCGGCCGCAACCACATGGTCGACTTCACGATTCAGAGAGAGATGCGCGGCAATATGTTGCTCGAAGTCGGCTACATCGGGCGTTACGCCCGCGATCTGCTGAACAACGTCAACTTCAACTCGTCGCCTCTTATGTTCAAGGATAAAGTCTCAGGCCAGACTTTTGCGCAGGCCTATGACGCACTCTCGGCCCAAGTCCGCGCTGGTTCGGCCATCACCACTCAGCCGTGGTTTGAAAATTTGTTCCCGAATTACTGCCAGAGTTTTCTTGGCGCTCCAATTTCCACTTCCACACAGTGCGTGGCGGCTCTGTTCAAAGGTGACTTTACCTCCTTCAACGTCTCCGACCTTTTTTTGAATATGGATCTTTTCCGGGATGGTAGGCTCATCTGCTCTAGCTTTGGCCTTCCTCAGGGGTGTTTACCCCAGTTGCCGACATTCAACGACGTGACGCTTCTGGACATGTTCGTCCGCACGCACCGGGACTTCTCCAACTATCACGCTGCGTTCGTTGCGCTCCACAATCGTGGCTGGCACGGTATCCAGTTTGACTTGAACTACACGTATTCCAAATCATTAGACCAGATTGGGACCGTTCAGAACTCAGCGAGCTACTTTGCGTCAAGTTTTAACCCCGCTTATGAATACGGCCCGTCGTTCTTTGACCGCCCTCATATCTTCAACGGGACCTACAGCTATGATCTCCCATTCGGGCACGGCCATCTTTTGGGGAGTTCCTCCCACGAGTGGTTTAACAAGATCATCGGTGGCTGGTACACGGCTGGAGTCGTTCGCATTGCCAGTGGCCAACCGCTGACGGTCGTGGAGGGTCTGTCGGGAGGTTCTTTGGGCGGCGGAGAAATCTTCGGCGTGGCCCAGGCAGCCATCCCAACCGTGAATCCCAGCTCCCTCGGTGCCGGCGTGCACGAAAATGTCTGCAGCTCCGGCGGTGTTGGCTCTACCGGCGACGGATCCAATTGCGGCTCCGGCGACGCGGGCACGGGTATCAACTACTTTGCGAATCCATCAGCCGCTATAAAAGACTTTCGTCCCATCCTCCTGGCGTCGGACGGCAGAACGGGCAGGAGCCGGCCCATGCGCGGCTTCGGCATCCGCAGCTTCGACATGCGCATCGGCAAAGAAACGAAATTCCGTGAAAAATACGGCTTCGAAATCTCCGCCGACATGTTCAACGCTTTCAACCATCCGATTTTCCTGAATCCGAACCTTGACCTGACCAATCTTCCGACGTTTGGAGTGGTCTCGTCGACTCTGATTCCGGCAAACCGAACCTCCAGCAGCCGCTGGATTCAACTCGGCCTGCGCATTAATTTCTAGCATCTGATTACGAAGAAACCTCGAGGGGGAGCTTGCAGGCTCTCCCCTTTTCATTTTGTTGGCGAAAGAATCGCGTTTTGCTACATGAGGTTGCCATTGCCGAGCGCGAAGGACCCACAGCTTGGTTGCCCTTCGAACTCTGGGGACCAAAAACAAAGCGTCCCGGCGGGAGGGTTCGCCGGGACGCTTTTCCTTTGGAAGTGAGGCAACGCTGGGCCTTGAAGGAAACTCTTTTGATGGTGCTTAGACGCCTGGCCTCCGTTTCACACTTTCTAGTGCACGACGTTTACGTTGTGCACGCCGGCAGCGAACGACATGCTGCCTCCCGCCACTTGCGGAAACCACCACAGCTTTCGAATCCACGGATTCTGGCTCGTCATCATGCGCTTTCCGATGTAATCCATGACCGCCGGGCTCACCTGAGTGGCGGCATAAATCGCATTGGAATTCGCAAAAGGCTTCAGGAAAGGATTTGCTTCCTGCCCGTAGCCTCCCGAAATCGCCCGGCGCGTGGACCAGGCATCAAACGCGGCTCCGGCGTGGCTGACGGCCATCAGTCCAAACCACATTTTTCGCTGCCGAGCAGTTTCGACCGGCTGCCGCCGGACCGCCAGAAAGGGTTGCGCTGCCGCCGAGCGCAAAGGCGCGGGCTCCGCTTCGGGCTTCACTTTCGGCTCCGGCGCGGAAGGCAGAACCGCAGCGGCTGTCGAATCTTTGCTTGCGGTGTCCGAGACTGTTGCGGAGAGGACTTGCCGGTCGGAGTCCGCGCTGGAAGCTGCGGCGACCTTTGCGGCGTCGTCCCCCTGCGGCGTGACACACAGCAAAAGAAGTGTTGCGAGGACCATTTACCACCTCAGTCTTGCCAGTGGACGTGCAAGTCCAGCCCCACTCGCAATGGAGCCACTTTACTGGCCGAAAGGGCAGCAAACACTGGTCCTTAGGTCACATTTTGCGTAGTACAACCCTCTGAACCCTCGGTTTACCGATTTTCAAACGAGAGTACTAGCCCGCTTTTGTGAAAGCATTTTCACATTTCCGGCAGCACGGTATCCCCGAAGTTGGCGCAGCGGCACTCTTGTATCTGGATAGTGGCGACAGGTTGAGGTGAAAATGTCGCTGCGAGGGGTTCGACACGTCGAACCCCTCGCGCGGCGGACGGCGCCCGTGCACTCTCAGGCAAACAACCGTGGGGTAGCTTTGGGACCGCCG
>DATEGP010000048.1:0-33568 GCA_035280045.1 Candidatus Acidiferrum sp. | reverse complement strand
GCTGTCGGCGGAGCTGGCAATCACGGGACCGGTGGACAAGTTGGTGATAACCGGGCCGGTCCGGCTAGCCAACACCCACCTGGCGAACTTCGACTTGGGATCGAAACTAGGAGCTTTGTCTGCCTTCGCCGGCAAATCGGCGTCAAGCCCCAATACCTCAATCCAGAATGCCAGCCTCAACGCGCGGTTTGCACCCGAGGGCACGAAGGCCGATAACATCAACCTCAACGTGCCGGCCATCGGCGTGATCACGGGCGCGGGGATGGTCAGCCCGGACGGAGCACTGGCTTTCAAGATGGTGGCCGACCTACATGGCGGCATAGTGGGAGGACTGTCGAGGGTTGCAGGAACACACAGCGGAGAAGGTGGCATCCCCTTCGCCATCGAAGGAACGACCTCGAGCCCTAAATTTATTCCGGACGTGGGCGGAGTGGTCGGCGGCTTGGCGAAGGGCGAACTTAGCAACGTTGCCAAAGGACAGATTCCGGGCGCTAACAACGTGACGAAGGGCCTCGGAGGCGTCTTAAGAAAGAAGAAGCCGTAAACGGAAAACCGTATCACGGGCCGCCGTCTCTTCCTCTACATGCAGAAACCAGGCGAGCCCGTCAATGTGGTCGTGCCAGACTTTGTCCTGAAGTCGCTGGAGGCGATGCCACGCGTGACGGACAAGCATTTCTTTTGGAGCGGCAAGGCAAGCTCGATAGCATCGCACGCAGCTGGCAAACGCGCCTGCGCCGCCTCTTTTAAGTCGCGGAGATTCCAAACGGTCATCCGCACAGATTGCGCGACACGTTCGCAGTGGAACTGCTTCTCGCCGGCGTGCCAATTGAGCGTGTGAGCGTGCTCTTGGGACATACGAGTGTTCGCATCACAGAGCGGCATTACAATCCGTGGAACAAGGCCCGGCAAGAGCAACTCGAAGCAGATTTGGCGCGCGCGCGGGAACAAGATCCGCTTCTCAGAGCTCAACGTCAGACCCCACCCTAGACCGTCATATGGTACACGACAGGTACACGGAGAAAGGCCAGCGCGTAATTCCTTTCAAATCAAGAAGAGACAATGGTGCCCGGGGTGGGAGTCGAACCCACATGAGGAAAAATCCCCGGAGGATTTTAAGTCCTCAGCGTCTGCCATTCCGCCACCCGGGCATCGGCAGAAGAACAAAATTAGCATGGAGAACGGGCTCGTTCAAAGTAGAAGGCAGAAAGGGGAAGGCGGAAGGCGGAAGGCAGAAGGCAGAAGGCAGAAGGCAGAAGGCAGAAGGCAGAAACAACCTGTCTAGCCGGACGCAGTCTCGCTTGGATAGTTGAAGAAAAGCTGGTTGCCGTCGGGATCATCAATCACCAGGAGCCGGTAGCCCCATGAACCGTCCTTGACTGGAACGCCCTTCGCTTCGAGTTCCGCGCGCAGCGCATCCACCGCGGCGGCCGCGGCTTCGCGGCTCGCCGGCTCGACGTTCAGGGAAATGAACATCAACCCCTTGCCGATCTTTTCCGGCCACGTGTCGGCCAGGATCAGCGCGCAGCCCTGCCGATCGACCTGTGCGACGTGCGCTTTGCCGTCCTCGTCATAGCGCCAGGGGCTCGTGAAGCCGAGCCGATCAATGTAAAAGCGGAGGGAGGCCTCAACGTCCTTCACGTTTAGGATGGGGCGCGCGAACCAGTCGGTCATGGGCTATATCCTCGAATGAAGACAACTTCTTCCTGCGTCTTGAATTCTACGGATACCTTAGACGCAGTTTAGGAGCCTTGAGATTCTGCCTTTTTACGCGTCCTTCTTCTCTCCCTGGAAGAACCAATGAACGCCGTATTTATCGGCAAGATGTCCGTAGGTTCCAAAGGGCAGATCCCGTAAATCATCAAGCAGTGCTTTGTCTGCGCCCGCCGAAAGCCCGTCAAAGATTGCTCTCAGTTCTTTGTACTTACCCCCGTTGATGTACATGGCGACGGTATTGCCCTGTTGCGGTGTTCGAGTGGGATGGAGCCAGTCGGTTGCGGAAAACTCGATGGCGCCGCTTTTCAGGTGAGCATGAGCGACTTTGTGATGCTGTTCCGGCGGCATCTGGTGCTTCATGGGAGTGTCTGCGACTTTGGTGATGGTCAATTCACCGCCCAAACAAGATTGGTAAAATGCCATCGCCTGGGCACAATTCCCTTCAAAAATCAGGAAGGGAGTGAGGTGTAACATGTGGCTCCTTTGTGGTGTAGCTACTTGAGCTGCATTCCGGCGCATCAGAGCATATCGCAGACCTACCATCATCGTGGAAGGATCGTCGGCTAAGAAGATTTAAGCTCCTGAAATGTGCGTGGAATACACTTGTGATCTTGCTGGTCAGACAGTAGGACCGCTGTGCGGCAACTTAGCAGCGCCAGGGATTTTGTCGTAAAATCCCTTCACCCGCCCGCGCGCTGGGGCATCTAATTAGTGGCTAAAATGGAGAAGGAAGCTGGAATCAAAGAGGAGCGACAGTGAGTCAGGCAAAAAGTCAGGTGGACGTCGATCTATTGAGCATCAATACGATTCGGACGCTGGCGATCGACGCGGTCCAGCAAGCCAATTCCGGGCATCCGGGCGCGCCGATGGGGCTGGCGCCGGTGGTCTACGAACTTTGGCAGAAGTATTTGCGCTACGACCCCACCGATCCAACTTGGCCGAACCGCGACCGCTTCGTGCTTTCGGCGGGACATGCTTCGATGCTGCTGTACGCGACGCTGCATTTGGCCGGCGTGCGTCAGGTGAATGCAAAAGGCGAAGTTACCAGCGAGCTTTCAGTTCCGATGGAGGAGATCAAGCGTTTTCGCCAGTTGGATAGCCGGACGCCCGGGCATCCGGAATCGCACATCACCACGGGCGTGGAGACGACGACGGGCCCGCTGGGGCAGGGCGCGGGGAATAGCGTGGGGATGGCGGTTGCGAGCAAATGGCTCGGGGAGAATTACAACAAGCCGGGCTTCGAGATTTTTGATTTCAACGTGTATGCGATTTGCGGCGACGGCGACATGATGGAAGGCGTGTGCTGCGAAGCGGCTTCGCTAGCGGGGCACCTGAAGCTGTCGAACCTTTGCTGGATTTACGACAACAACCGCGTGACGCTGGACGGGCCGGCGGATTGGTCGTTCAGCGAAGATGTGGCGACGCGGTTTGCGGGATATGGATGGAATGTCACACATGTGACGGACGCGAACGACCTGGAAGCGCTGGGGCGCGCATACGAAAATTTCCTCAAGACCAACGACCGGCCGACGCTGATTATTGTGAACAGCCACATTGGCTACGGTTCGCCGCACAAGCAGGACTCGTACGAGGCGCATGGCGAGCCGCTGGGCGATGCGGAAGTCAAACTGGTGAAAAAGAATTATGGATGGCCAGAGGACGCGAAATTTCTCGTACCGGATGGCGTTTACGATCAGTTCAAGAACGGGGTGGGGAAGCGCGGCGCGCAGGCCCATGCGGCGTGGCAAATCAAATTTGATGCGTACGAGAAGCAGTTTCCGAAGGAGGCCGGCCAGATTGAGAGGATGCTCGCAGGAAAATTGCCCGACGGCTGGGACAAAGATTTGCCGAATTTTCCGGCAGATGCGAAAGGCATGGCGACTCGCGAATCATCGGGAAAAACGCTGAACGCGCTGGCGAAAAACATTCCGTGGATGGTCGGAGGTTCGGCAGACCTCGCAAAATCCAACAAAACGAATCTGACGTTTGATGGCGCAGGAGATTTTCAACGAGGGACGTTTGGCGGGCGCAACGTTCACTTTGGCGTGCGCGAACACGCCATGGGCGCCATGGTGAACGGCATGACGCTTACGAAACTGCGCGCTTACAGCAGTACGTTTTTTAACTTCAGCGACTACATGCGCCCCGCCATGCGTTTGGGTGCGCTGATGGAAATTCCCGCGATGTACATTTTTACGCATGATTCGGTGGGAGTCGGGGAGGACGGGCCGACGCACCAGCCGATCGAGCAACTGCCTTCGTTGCGGGCGATGCCGAACATGCTGGTTCTGCGGCCGGGCGATGCGAACGAAGTGGTGGAAGCGTACAAGGTGATTTTGCAGCACGCGCATGGGCCGAGCACTCTGGTGCTGACACGACAGGCGATGCCGACCTTCGATCGGACGAAATATACGGCGGCTTCGGGGGTGGCGAAGGGCGGATATGTCCTGGCGGATGCGGCGGGCGGGAAGCCCGAGGTGATTCTGATGGCGAGCGGGAGCGAATTGTCACTTTGCGTTGACGCTTACGAGAAGCTCAAAGCGGAAGGCATCAAAGCGCGAGTGGTGAGCATGCCTTCCTGGGAGCTGTTCGAGCAGCAAGATGCAGCGTACAAGTCGAGCGTGTTTCCGCCGGATGTGACGGCGCGCGTTGCGGTGGAAATGGCGGCGCCATTCGGCTGGGAGCGGTACACGGGGCCGAAGGGCAAGATTCTTGGGATGCGGCGGTTTGGCGCGTCGGCTCCGCTGAAGGATTTGCTGAAGAAATTCGGCTTTAGCGCGGACAATGTGGTTGCCGCCGCCCGGGAAGTGTTGGGGAAGTGAGCCGCCGATGAAACTGGTCATTGGGTCGGATCACGCAGGCT
This sequence comes from Candidatus Acidiferrum sp., assembly GCA_035280045.1. Taxonomy (GTDB): domain Bacteria; phylum Acidobacteriota; class Terriglobia; order Acidiferrales; family UBA7541; genus Acidiferrum. The sequence continues at coordinate 28,992 of DATEGP010000048.1, read as the reverse complement.
TTGCCCTCAAGGTTGCGATGGGCGATGTGTTGCGGTCGCTGGGGCACGAAGTGCTGGACGTGGGTGCGTTTAACGAAAACCCTTCCGATTATCCGGATTTTGCGGAGGCGGTAGGGCGCGCGGTACTGGACGGAAAAGCGGAGCGCGGCGTGCTGATTTGCGGCAGCGGCGTGGGAGCAAGCGTCGCGGCGAACAAATTGATGGGCATCCGCGCGGGAATGTGCCACGACACGTACTCGGCGCATCAAGGCGTGGAGCACGATGATATCAACGTGCTCGTGTTGGGTTCGCGTGTTGTGGGTGTGAAACTTGCCGAGGACCTGGTCAAGGCTTTCCTGGGTGCAAAATTCACAAAAGAAGAGCGCCACGTTCGCCGGCTGGGAAAAGTGAAGGCGCTCGAAGCAAAATTCGGCGCGAGTGCGAAGGTCAAAGTATAGGGGATTCGGAGTTTGGAGCCCCCGCCCTTCCAAGGCGTACAATAGAATCTCAAAGGTGTTTTCAGGCTCAAGGAGGACGCTTATGACAACGACAACAACTCTTCCGAATCTTGCCAAGGGAGAAGGCGCGAATCCGCTTAAGGGCTTGCTCGCGTATGGGCAATCGCCGTGGATGGACTACGTGCGCAGAGATTTGCTCACCAGCGGGCAATTGAAGAAACAAATTGATAACGACGGATTGCGCGGGATGACTTCCAACCCGGCGATTTTCGAGAAAGCCATCGTGGGCAGCAATCTTTACGACGACATTCTGAAATCGCCGGAAGCGAAAAAGCTGGACGCCAATGGCGTGTTCGAAAAAATTGCGTTTCGCGACATTCAAGACGCGTGCGACATTTTCCGGCCGGTCTACGAGGAGACGAAGCGGCGCGACGGGTACGTGAGCATCGAGGTTTCACCTTTCCTCGGATACGATACGAAAGCCACCATTGATGAGGCGCGCCGCCTGTGGAAGGGCGTGAACCGCCCGAACGTAATGGTCAAGATTCCGGGCACGCCGGAAGGGCTTCCTGCGATTCGCCAGTGCCTGGAAGAGGGCATCAATATCAACATCACGCTTCTCTTTGCGCAATCGGCTTATGAAAACGTCGCGGAAGCTTTTCTTTCCGCGCTTGAAGCGCGCGCGGCGAAGGGGCAGGACATCAGCCACATCGCGAGCGTGGCGAGTTTCTTTGTCAGCAGGATTGACAGTCTGATCGACGGAATGATTGATGAAAAGCTCAAGGCTGGGGCAGAGGGCGAACAAAAGGCTTTGCTCGAAAGCCTTCGCGGGAAAGTGGCGATTGCCAACGCGCGGCTGACATACAAGAAGTATCAGGAACTGTTTGGCGGGCCGCGCTGGAAAGCTCTTGCCGCGAAAGGCGCGCAAACGCAGCGACTGTTGTGGGCCAGCACGAGCACAAAAAATCCCAAGTACCGCGATGTGCTTTATGTCGAGGAACTGATTGGCGCGGACACGGTGGACACGATCCCGCCAGCAACGTTCGATGCATTCCGAGAGCACGGCAAGCTGCGTCCAAGCCTCACGGAAAATGTGGATGGCGCGGCAAAAACCATGGCCGATCTAGCCAAGGCCGGGATTTCAATGAAAGAAGTGACCGACAAGCTGCTCGCCGACGGCGTCAAGCTCTTTTCCGATGCGTTCAAGACCCTGCTCGATGCGGTAGGGAAGACCGCCGGAGCTCGCGCGTGAGCGTGAACCGCCAAACCTGCACACTACCGGAAGAACTTGCCAACGCGGTGGCCGCCTCGCTCGAGGACTGGCGAAAGAATAATAAGGTGGCGCGGCTTTGGCAGAAGGACGCGTCGCTCTGGACGCGTACCGACGAGAGCAACTGGCTGGGCTGGCTGCCCATCGTGGACCAGCAACTCGCCCACGCCGATGCCTTCCAGCGAATTTCGGGAGACGTGCAGAAGGGGCGGTTCAAGCACGCGTTGCTGCTGGGAATGGGCGGGTCGAGCCTTTGCCCGGAAGTGTTGCGCATGACGTTCGGGAAAATCAAAGGCTTTCCCGAGCTGCACGTGCTGGACTCCACGGATCCGGTACAAATCAAGTCCATCGAAGCGAAGCTCGATCTGAAGAGCACGCTGTGTATCGTTTCGAGCAAATCGGGCGGCACGCTTGAACCAAACATTTACAAACAGTATTTCTTTGAACGCGTGAAAGCCAAGGTCGGCGAAAAAGAAGCAGGGAACCGCTTCGTGGCGATTACGGATCCGGGCTCGCACATGCAGGACGTCGCTGTTGCGGACAAATTCCGCGAGATCTTCTTCGGCGTGCCGAGCATCGGCGGACGCTATTCCGCTCTTTCTAATTTTGGCATGGTGCCCGCGGCGGTCATGGGCCTGGACGTTGAAAAGTTCCTGACGACCACGAAGGAAATGGTTGCGGCGTGCGGTCCGAATTTGGCGATACACGACAATCCGGGCGTAGTTTTGGGAACGGTTCTTGGCGTGGCGGCGACGCATGGGCGCGACAAGCTGACTATTATCACTTCACCTGGAATTTATGACCTTGGCGCATGGCTTGAACAACTAATCGCGGAGTCTACAGGGAAAAACGGGAAGGGCATCATTCCTGTGGATCGCGAGCGCATAGCAAGGCCTTCGGCGTACGGCAAAGATCGTGTTTTTGTTTACTTGCGATTGGCATCAAAACCCAACAAGGTGCAAGACAAAGCGGTCATGGCCCTTGAAAAAGCGGGCCATCCGGTGGTGAGCATCATCGTCGACAACGTTCACTCGCTTGGGCAGGAGTTCTTCCGCTGGGAGATTGCCACGGCGGTTGCGGGTTCGATCATCGGGATCAACGCTTTCAACCAGCCGGACGTTGAGGCGAGCAAAGTGGAGACGCGCAAGCTGACTAGCGAGTACGAAGCCAAGGGCAAGTTGCCTGCCGAGATACCGTTTTTTGAAGCGAGCGGCATCCAGTTTTATGCGGACGAGAAAAACGTGGCGGCGATTCACGGTGGTTTGAACGTCGCTGCTGTTCTAAAGAAGCATCTCAACCGGCTGAACGCGGGCGATTATTTCGGCGTTCTGGGCTACATTCCGATGAATGCGGAAAATGAAAAGGCTTTGCAAACGATTCGGCACACGGTTCGCGACAAGAAGAAGGTTGCGACCGTTCTGGGATTTGGCCCGCGCTTTCTACACTCGACTGGGCAAGCTTACAAAGGCGGGCCCAACAGCGGCGTGTTTCTGCAGATCACCTGCGACGACGCGAAAGACTTGTCGGTTCCGGGGCAGAAATACACTTTTGGGGTGGTCAAGGCAGCTCAGGCCCGCGGAGATTTCGCTGTACTTTCGGAGCGTGGCCGGCGCGCCTTGCGCGTGCACCTGAAGAAAAATGTGAAGTCGGCGCTTGCCACCCTATCCAAAGCGATGCAAAAAGCAGTTTCCTGACACCGGACCAAATCTCTTTCACGCTGTTTGGCGGGGAGCACACACGATGCAACTGGGGATGATTGGGTTGGGCAGAATGGGCGCCAACATGGTGCGGCGCTTGGAAAAGGGCGGCCACAAATGTGTGGTCTACGACCGCAGTGCAGATTCCGTGAAGCAGCTTTCTGCGGAAGGCGCGACGGGCGCCGCCTCGCTCGATGATTTTGTCGCGAAATTGCAAAAACCGCGCGCGATTTGGCTGATGGTGCCCGCGGCTGTGGTGGACGCCACGTTGCATGATCTCGTTGGAAAACTTGAGAAAGACGACGTGGTGATTGACGGCGGAAATTCGTATTACATCGACGACATTCGTCGCGCAAAGGAACTGTCGGCGAAGGGAATTCACTACTGCGACGTAGGGACGAGCGGCGGAGTGTGGGGCCTGGAGCGCGGGTATTGCCAGATGATTGGCGGCGAGACGGCGGTGGTGAAGCGCCTCGATCCCATCTTCAAAACGCTGGCGCCTGGCCGCGGCGATGTGGGGCGCACTCCCGGCCGCGAAAAGGTTGGCGGGACGGCGGAAGAAGGATATTTGCACTGCGGGCCTTCGGGGGCGGGACATTTCGTAAAGATGGTACACAACGGCATCGAATACGGCTTGATGGCGGCTTACGCCGAAGGCTTAAACATTTTGAAGCACGCCAACGCTGGCAAGTCGCATCGCGAGGCCGACGCGGAAACCACGCCGCTGCGCAATCCGGAATATTACCAGTATGACTTCAACCTCGCGGACGTCACGGAAGTATGGCGGCGCGGCAGCGTGGTCGCTTCTTGGCTGCTGGACCTCACGGCGATTTCTCTGCTGGAGCAGCCAACGCTGGAGCGCTTCTCCGGGCGGGTTTCGGATTCCGGCGAAGGTCGTTGGACGATTCTCGCGGCGATTGAATCGACTGCACCCGCGCCGGTGCTCAGCGCATCTCTCTATCAGCGGTTCACATCGCGCGGAGAAGATGATTTTGCGGCCAAAGTACTGTCGGCCATGCGATTTCAATTTGGCGGACACATCGAAAAGAAAGCCGGCCATTGACGGCTGGGCGAGCCATCCGGCAACAGCGTAAAGGGACTCCGACTGATGAACCAAGACCACCTGGAAACAAAATCATTGGCCTCGCCTTGCGTGATGACCATTTGCGGAGCTGCCGGCGACCTGACGAAGCGCAAGCTCATCCCGGCGCTTTGCAATCTGGCGCAGGAAAAACTTCTTCCCGAGCAATTCGCGATCGTGGGTTTTGGCGCCGACGACTTTACGACGGAGGCATTTCGAAAAAAACTGGTGCAGGAGATTCCCAAGTTTGCCGCCTCGCCCATCGACCCGAAGCTCCTGGACTGGATGTGCGAGCGCATCTATTACGTTAAAGGCGATTTCCAGGACCCGGAGGCGTATAAGCGGCTCGAACAGCAGGTTTCTGAGGCGGACAGGAAGTACAACACGCAGGGAAATCGTCTTTTTTATCTTGCGGTGGCGCCACGCTTCTTTTCGCCGATCGTCAAAATGTTAGGCCTGTGCTGCTTGTCGAAGGAAGAAGACGGACGCTGGGCTCGCGTTATCGTGGAGAAGCCGTTCGGCCACGATCTCGCTTCTGCCAAGCAGCTCAACCAGGAATTGAAGCAAGTCCTCACCGAAAAGCAGATCTATCGCATCGACCATTACCTTGGCAAAGAGACCGTGCAGAACGTCATGGTCTTCCGCTTTTCCAACAACATCATCGAGCCACTTTGGAACCGCAATTATGTGGACCACGTGCAAATCACGGCGGCGGAAACGGTGGGCGTGGAGCATAGGGGCGGATTTTACGAGACTGCCGGCGCGCTTCGCGATATGGTGCCGAATCACCTGTTCCAGTTGCTGACCATGACCGCGATGGAGCCGCCCATTTCTTTCGACGCCGACGAAGTTCGCAATAAACAGGCAGAAGTGCTCCATGCCATTCAGCCGCTGACGCCTGAGGAAGTGCTGACCAACATGGTCCGCGGACAATACGGAGGCGGCACCGTGGAAGGCGAGCGCGCTGTCAGCTATCGCAGCGAACCCGCGGTTGCCCCCGATTCCAATACCGAGACGTTTGTCGCTCTGAAGCTGCTCATTGATAACTGGCGATGGGCGGGCGTGCCTTTTTATCTTCGCACCGGCAAGCGCCTGTCACGGCGCGTGACCGAGATCGTTATTCAATTTCGGCGAACGCCCTTCGTGCTTTTTAGAAACACCAGCGTGCGCAATCTCGAAACCAACCGTCTGGTCATTCACATTCAGCCGGAGGAAGGGATTTCCCTGAGCTTTGGCGCAAAGGTCCCCGGGTCGGTGATGAAGCTCGGCCTCGTTAACATGGACTTTGACTACTGCACCTATTTTGGTTTGGAGCACAGTACCGGTTACGAGCGCCTGTTACGCGATTGCATGGCGGGCGATGCTACGCTTTTTCAGCGCGCGGATATGGTGGAAGCCGGCTGGAGTGTGATTCAACCCGTTCTCGACGTTTGGCATGCTCTGCCGGCGCGCGGCTTCCCGAATTATGCGGCGGGCTCCTGGGGGCCCGAGGAAGCGGATGAGTTGCTGGAAAAAGATGGCCGCGCGTGGCGTCGCATTGGAGAAGAGGAACTCGATAAACGCGGGCGAATCGCCCCTTCGGCAAACCCAGAAAAAACTGGAATTGCAAGCTGAGGAATAACAAGTGGAGCCGGAAATTCGAATCCTGGCGGATGGCCCAGCCATTGCAATGCGCGCCGCGCAGGAGTTTATTCAAGCCGCGGGCGCGGCCGTGCGGGAAAGAGGCGCGTTTCGCGTCGCCCTGGCCGGGGGCTCGACTCCGAAAGCACTCTACGAATTGCTGGCGACTGATGCCGTGCTGCGTTCGCAAGTGCCTTGGGATAAAATACAAGTGTTTTTCGGCGATGAGCGCCATGTCGGTCCCGGTCACGCGGACAGCAATTTCCGCATGGCCACCGAAGCGATGCTTTCCAAAGTTCCGCTGAAAGCGAACCAGGTCACGCGCATCAAGGGTGAATACCCGGACGCCGTGCAGGCGGCGCGCGAATACGAAGAAGCGATCAGCGCGCATTTTGATTTGAAGGCGGGTGAGCTTCCTCGCTTCGACCTTTTGCTCGCGGGAATGGGAAATGAGGGCCACACCCTTTCGCTCTTTCCCGGTACCAAAGCGCTGCATGCGGATGGGCGCGTCGTTGTGAGCAACTGGGTCGGCAAGCTGTACACGGACCGAATTACGCTGACCGCGCCTGCTGCGTGTGCCGCCGCTGAAATCCTGTTCATGGTGACTGGTACTGATAAAGCGCTGGCCTTAAAGGCTGTTTTAGAAGGACCGTTCGAACCGGAACAGTTACCCGCACAGTTGCTTCAGCCGAAAAACGGGAAGCTGATGTGGTTGGTGGACGCCGCCGCTGGTGGCATGCTATCTAAAGGGATTCGAGAATAGACAAGGAGCTCGGCATGGTCACGACCGTGAGTTTGGGAAAAATTGAAACCTACCTTGGCGCGAAGACCGATTCGCTGCTGGGATTCAAGTCGCCGAAGATCGCAAAAGAGCGCTTGCATCTTCCAGGCCCGGATTTTATCGATCGTATCTACGCGGCTACGGACCGCAACATTCGCGTCCTAACGAACCTTCAGCGAATGTTCGGGGGCGGGCGTCTCAGCAACACCGGGTATCTCTCGATTCTGCCCGTGGATCAGGGCATCGAGCACTCGGGCGGCGCGAGCTTCGCGAAGAATCCGGATTATTTCGACGGAGAGAATATCGTCAAGCTGGCTATCGAGGGTGGCTGCAACGCCGTGGCGTCGACCTTCGGCGTCCTCGGGTCGGTGGCGCGGAAATACGCTCATAAGATTCCGTTCATTGTGAAGATTAATCACAATGAGTTGATGACCTACCCCAACCGGTTCGACCAGGTTTTGTTTGGCACGGTGCAACAGGCTTACGACATGGGCGCGGCGGCCGCTGGCGCGACGATTTACTTTGGATCCGATCAAAGCACTCGCCAGATTGTTGAGATTTCGCAGGCGTTTGCGCACGCGCATGAACTGGGCATGGCCACGGTTTTGTGGTGCTATCTGCGCAACAGCGCCTTCAAGAAAGATAAGGACTATCACGTTTCCGCCGATCTGACCGGCCAAGCGAATCATCTTGGCGTCACCATCGAAGCCGACATCATCAAGCAGAAGCTGCCGGAGAATAACGGCGGCTACCTGGCGCTGAACTCGAATGGAGCGAGCTACGGGAAGTTTGACAAGCGCATTTATTCCGATCTGACCAGCGACCATCCCATCGATCTCTGCCGCTATCAGGTTGCGAACTGCTACATGGGTCGCGCGGGATTGATCAACAGCGGCGGCGCTTCCGGTGCGAACGACTTCGAAGAAGCCGTGGCCACAGCGGTCATCAACAAGCGCGCCGGCGGAACTGGACTCATCTCCGGCCGCAAAGCGTTCCAACGGCCGATGAAGGAAGGTGTTCAGCTCCTGAACGCTATTCAGGATGTGTACCTAAGTCCAGAAGTTACCGTCGCTTAACCGTCCCGCGATCACAAAAGTCACAACGCTTCATTTCAAAGGGTTCACTACACGAACCGCGCCGTAAGTTTGTCCATCGGACAGATCCTCGGAATAGACTATATCGGCTTCGCAACTTGTCGCTGCTTGGATGATCAGAGCATCCCAGAAAGAAATTTGATACCGCGACTCAAAGTCGAGGGCTTGTAAGACGGATTCGGCGGTGTTCACCACGATGTGCCATTTGGAATAATCTTCAATAAGCTTGCGTGTTTCATTGAGAGAAGCAGGGCGCGTGCTCTTTCGTCGGAGATTGATGCAAAGTTCCTGAAGAACCTGGGTGCTTACGATTCCATCCCCCGACTCCCAGAGTGTTTGAACGAGCGCCTGGGCGCGCTCGTGTTTTGTTCCTTGCGTCAAGTCGTGCGCATAAACAAGGATGTTGGTATCAACAAAAACCTTACCGCTCATGAAGTTCGTCTCGCGAGTGAGGCGGCTTCCAACCTAGGTCCATTCCTGCCCGGAGTCGCGCAAGAGCGCGCCTTCGAGCTTGATCGAATCCCTTCCGCTCACGAAGCAGCTCTTCCAATTTAGAAGCTAACAGCCCGCTGATTGAGCTACCTACCTCAGCCGCCAGGATCCGGGCTTCTTTCAATAACTTGGCATCCAGCTTCAAAGTAACATTGGTTTTCATATTCGCACGAGTTTACGTGCAGCACGATTCTACGTGCTTAGACCGCTTTCGTCAAATCAAAGGCTCCAAATCGGCTGCCATTCAATCAGGATTTCATTTCAGAATAAACTAACTTCACAAGGGGACCCAGCGCTGACGAAGCGCCCCTTTTCGCGCAGAAGGCGCAATCGGCAGGCGCTTTCTAGAGGGTTGAGCCAGACGTGGGCCCAGCGGGATGAAATGCTTCGGAGGAATTGCAGGGGGCCGGTTCGCAAGGGGTGAAGTTAAGTGGCCCCCTGCAATCTGTAGAGGAAACCTATTTCATGCTCGAGTGAGCATGGCTGCTCGGGCAGCACCCAGCAGTTTCTTGGCGTTCTCGCGGATATCTCCACGCCCAAAGACGGCGTTTCCCGCCACCAGCAATTCGGCACCGGCGCGGACAATATCCTCCACAGTGTCTAGCGCTACGCCGCCGTCCACTTCAATGCGAAAGGACAAGCCCAGCGAATCGCGCACTTCCGCAAGGGTCTTGATCTTGTTGAGAGATTCGCGAATGAACCGTTGGGCGCCAAACCCGGGGTTCACGCTCATCACCAGGACGTGGTGCACCATATCCAACACTTCATCGAGCGTGTGGACGGGCGTGGCCGGATTGATGACCACTGCCGGCTTGCAACCGTGCGATTCAATCAGTTGCAGCGTTCGATGGAGGTGCACGCAAGTTTCCTGGTGCACGGAGATCCAATTCGCGCCCGCTTCGGCAAATGCCGGAATAAAATTGTCGGGATTCTCGATCATTAAGTGGCAATCGAAAATAGCGTCGGGAAGCGCTTTTCGCAATGAAGCCACGACCGGCGGCCCAATCGTAATGTTAGGCACGAAGTGGCCGTCCATCACGTCGAGGTGCAACACCGTACCGCCGCCTTCGAGCGCGGCTTTCGCATCATCGGCGAGCCGCGCGAAATTCGCGGAGAGGATCGAGGGTGCGAGTTCGATGGTCATAAGCTGCGCCCGGCTCCTATCTTCCCGGAACAAGGCCGATTATACGCGAACGCAGGCGCATTACCGCAAACGCCACACGCGCGAAGCTTCCTTCAACGCAGAATTGCAACCATGCGGCTGCGGGCGTATGGTTTTCGTGAGGGAGGCACAACAGATGCGGCTCGGCCAAGCTCGGTCAATTCGGCTTTTTGTTCCAGCATTTTTTCTTTTTCTGTGTGGCGGTTTGCTCTCCGCGCAAGCGCCCCAAATTCCCGCTGTGGATGCCGGCCTCGGTTCGTGCCGCGCGGATTTCACCGTGAAAGACGGTTCGGACAAGCCGATCTATAACGCCAAGATTCACGTCCTTATCAAGTATGGATTCCTGAGCAAGCGGAAGACCGAACTCGAGGTCGGAACCGACAGTGATGGCAAGGCTGGCGTAACGGGATTGCCCAATATGCCCAAGAGGCCGCTCGAATTCTCCATCAAGAGCGGCACGGTGGAGAAGACTGTAACTGACGATCCTTCGGACAACTGCAACGCGAAGTTCGACGTTACACTGACTGTCCACTAATTGCGGTACTCCTTACCACGGAATTGCGCAGCGCCGCTCGCTGCTCTCTCGCGCCATTTCCAGCAGCCGCATCACGTTCACGGCCCATTCCGGCGTAACGGCAGGCGCAGCTTTTCCCAGCAGCACGTCCCGGACGTTTGCATAGTAGTCGCGAAAATCGCAATTTGCGGAAGGAATGCGCTGTTGTGAAAACTTGTCTCCCGCGGGAACGGTCAGCAGCCCCCAATTTTCTTCCGGCTCTGCCCCCCACGGCCCGCTCGCAGGAATGTTCCCGTGCCGCAAATTATTTTCCTGCGGGTCGACTGTCTGCTTGACGAAGCTGCCCCGCGTGCCAAGCAAGACGAAACGGGGCCGCAGCGCAGCGGCTAAAATGCTCGACCGCAGCACCGCGCGCAGAGCGCCGGGGTAATGGAACATGATGTCGAACGCGTCGTCCGCGACAGCGTTTTCGCGTTCGATGCGCACATCCGCGGTCACTGCTTCCGGCAATCCAAACAAAACGAGCGCGTGATCGATCAGGTGAGGTGCAATGTCGAAGAGAATACCGCTCCCCGGTCGAGTTGTCTCGCGCCACGCTCCAGGCTTCAATTGCGGGCGATACCGGTCGTAATGCGTTTCGAAACGCACGATTCGCCCTAGCGTTCCTTCCGCCACCAGCTTGCGAATAGCTTGGAAATCGCCATCGTAGCGCCGGTTCTGGTAAACGGTGATCAACCGCCCATTCTTCTTCGCAAAATCTACAAGAGATTGTGCTTCTTCCACTGTCGTCGTGAACGGTTTATCCACCACCACGTCGCGCCCTGCTTCAAGGCACTGCCGAGCAAAGGGATAATGCGTGTCGTTCGGCGTGGCAATCACGACCAAGCGGATTTCGCGAATCGCCAGCAGTTCATCCATGCTGTGCACGATGCGAACGTCTGGATATTTTTCCGCCGCTTCGCTCCCGGTGCGCTGCACAATGGCGGCCAGATGCAATCCTGGAACGGCGCGAATCACGGGCGCGTGAAACGCTCGTCCAGCAAGGCCGAATCCAACCAGTCCCACTTCAATCACTTGTGCTGTTTCCATTCCCTCGCGCCGGGTTCCACGCGTCGTTGCACGAAATGCGCGGCTCCGGCAAAATGCCATGATGTCTTCGAAAACGCAAACATTGGAAATGACCTCGCCCTCTTCGCAGAGCGTGATTTTTTACCTGCTCTGCGCTGGCTTTGTCGTCAATGGCATTGTGATCTCGATGATTAGTCCCCTCCTGCCCATGTTCTCGGCCAGATGGGGATTAAGCGACAGCCGCGCCGCGCTTTTTCTGTTTGTGCAGTTCTCAGGGTCCTTTGTAGGTGTTCTGACATCTAGCGCCTTGATCTCTTCGAAAGGGTTCAAACCTGCAATCACTCTGGGCGTGACTCTACTGGGAATCGGCTTTGCTTTGCTGAATGGCAGGACGTTTGGTCTTGCCCTTACAGCCAGCGGCATCTATGGGCTGGGTTATGGCTTCGCCACGCCCGGCACGAATATATGGGTGGGTGAAGCCTATGGCGACCGCCGCGCTTCCGCTTTGAGCATCATGAATCTAGCCTGGGGCGCTGGAGCCATTGCTTCTTCACCTCTTGCCATGTGGGCAATGCGAACTTCGCATGTCAGCCTTCTTCTGTACGTGATTGCCACCATTGGCGTCGTCCTTGCGATCGTGCTTCTGTGGATGCCCTTTGGACAGCCGGAACACGAGGAAAACCCCGCTCTCGGCAAAACCAGTAGCAATCCTGTGGGAACGGGCGTCGCGGTTTTGCTTGGAATTTTGTTTTTTGTATACGTAGGCACTGAAGTAGGAACTTCCTCCTGGGCCCCTACGCACGCGCAGCGAGCGGCGGCTTGGACCACCAATACCTGGGCGTTAGCTTCTATGTTTTTCTTTGCGGGGCTTCTTGGAGGCCGCGGAGCTGCAGCAGCGATTCTCCTCCACTTGAAAGAAGTGACAGTCGCTGTCGCAGGACTGCTGCTCGCGGCCACTGGCGAGTCTATCTTTCTTGCAGGACATTCCGCCGTAACGTTATTTGGTGGCGCCTTTCTTGCAGGGCTTGGGCTTTCCAGCATCTTTCCCATTCTGATTGCTTGGCTCTCCAAGTGGTACGGTACACGTGCTCGGAAAGTGGGAGGCGTAATGTTTGCCTTCGCGGCCTTGGGGAGTGCGATCGTGCCGTGGCTTGTGGGTGTATTCTCGCGTTATACGGGCAGCCTGCGTGTCGCGCTACTCATTCCTCTCTGCGGGTGTGTGACAATGTTGATCGCGATTTCCATACTACGTCCCGGCACTCGTGGTTGAGCGTTTCCACGAATGCTTCCGTTCGCTCCAGCGAAAACAAGTCACAGCATGAGGTATTCTTAGCTCGTGCAAAAGGCCGCACTTTCTCACCGCTCACCCACAAATCGGCTTCTCTTCGGCCTGGTCATCACGCTGGCCGCGGTTGTTGCCTACGCGTCTTACATCACTGTGCAGCTCGCAGGCCTCCGCAAGCTTCAGAGCGAGATGGTGGATCGCAACCGCAAAGATTCACTGCAACTTCTGCGCATTCAGAATGACCTCAATTCCGTGGCCCTGGCCATGCGAGACATGCTGGACACTGCCGAGCGCTATCCGCTGACCGCGTGGACCGCTCAGTTCGAGCGCATGCGGCAAGACTTGGACGCCGCTCTCAAGCTCGAAGAAGGTCTGGCCGTCGTCAGCCGCACTCCCGACCAACGAAAATTTCTAACGCAGTCAGTCGCTCAGTTCTGGGACGCAGTAAACCGCATGTTCGCGCTCGCACAGAACGGAAAAGAGTCCGAAGCGCGCGAGCAGATTCGTGTGACCTTGCAGGCGCGCCAGCAAGCGCTCAGCACCGCGGTTTCGCGCCTGCTCGTCGAGAATAACGAAGGCGAAGAGCAAGCGGCCGCCAGCATTGCGAAGATTTACGACGGAGTGCAGCGCCAGCTCTATTTGTTTCTCGCGGCAACTCTGATTGCCATTGTGCTGACGAGCTTGTATCTCATTCGCAGCAATCGCCAAATCTTTGCGCGCCTCGCCGAACTTTCCGAGCAGCGCAGCGACCTGGCGCAAAAACTGATTTCCACGCAAGAATCTACTCTGCGCCACATTTCGCGCGAGCTTCATGATGAATTTGGCCAGGTGCTTACTGCCATTGGTTTAATGATGCGCCGCGCAGGCAAACAGGCTGGGGAAGGCACGCCTCTCCACACGGACTTGAAAGAAGTGCAGGAAATCGCGCAAACCACGCTGAACAATATTCGAACCCTGTCGCAAGCCCTGCATCCCGTTTTGCTGGAAGAAGCCGGACTCGAAAGCACTCTGGACTGGTATATTCCCACCGTGGCCAGGCAAGCGGGCATCGATTTGCATTACGAAAAGAGCGGCAAGCCGTTTTCTGTGGAATCGAGCGCCGGCGTCCACATCTACCGCGTGTTGCAGGAAGCGCTCAATAATGTCAGCCGGCATTCCGGCGCGCGTGATGCCTGGGTTCGCTTGCAGTACACGCCTAATTCGCTGGAGCTTGAAGTCGAAGATCACGGCTCGGGATTCATCGCGGAGAAAATGCAGCGCGGCATTGGACTGGTCGCCATGCGCGAGCGCGCGGAGATCATCGGCGGAACGTTGGCCATCGCTCCGGGGCCGCAAGGCGGCACTCAAGTCCGTTTGCAAATTCCGCGGGAGAGAGTGGAGAGTCATGCCGCATAAAATAACCGTTCTCTTGGCGGACGATCACGCTCTGGTTCGCCGCGGCTTCCGTCGCATGTTGGAGGACGACCCGGGGATTTCGGTTGTCGGTGAGGCAAGCGATGGCCTCGAGGCCGTGCGTCTGGCGACCTCTCTCAAGCCACGCGTGATTGTCATGGACTGCGCCATGCCCGAATTAAGCGGCATCGAAGCCACGCGAAAAATACTCGAAACGTATCCAGAAGCCGGCATTTTGATGCTCAGCATGCATTCCGAGGAGACGTTGGTCAGCCAGGCGCTCCATGCCGGCGCACGTGGCTACGTCTTAAAAAATGCCATGGACCTCGACCTCGTTAGCGCCGTGAAAAGCATCGCTGCGGGAATGACGGTTCTCGATCCGCAGGTTTCACGCAAAGACGCGCTCAAGGGTGAACGTGGCGGGAGTTTGACTCCCCGCGAGCTACAGATTCTCCAGCACATCGTGGCGGGCAAATCGAACAAGGAAATCGCTTCGGACTTGAATCTCAGCGTCAATACAGTTGCAGTCCACCGCGCCAACATTATGGATACGCTCGGCATTCACAAAACAGCGGAACTCGTCGTCTACGCCATTCGCAACGGCCTGGTGAACCTCCCTTGAACCGCCGCGATTTCCTCTTTTCCACGCTGGGCGCGGGCTTGGCTACATCGGTATTTCCTTCACTCACATTCGCAAGCCCTCCTTCGAATTTGGGGTTTCGCCTCACCGACGTCACCGCCGCCGCGGGAATCCAGTTTCAGCACAACTCCGGCGCGTACGGCGGGAAGCTCCTCCCCGAAACCCTCGGCTCCGGTTGCGCCTTTCTGGATTACGACGCCGACGGCTGGCAGGACATTCTTCTCATCAACGGAATGGACTGGCCCGGCCACAAACGCCAGCGCTCCACGCTGCGTCTTTACCGCAACAACCGCAACGGCACCTTCACTGACGTCACGAAGAGCGCGGGTCTCGATATCGAAATGTACGGAATGGGCGTGGCGGTCGGAGATTACAACAACGATGGGTTTCCCGACATCTTTATCACTTGCGTCGGCCAAAGCCGTCTCTTCCGCAACACCGGCAAAGGCACTTTTGTCGACGTCACGCGCTCTAGCGGTCTTTTTGGCCGCCAGGGCTTGAGCACTTCCGCGCTTTGGTTCGACTACGATCGCGACGGCTTTCTCGATCTTTTCGTTTGCAACTATGTTCGCTGGTCGCCCGAGCACGACGTCTTTTGCAGCCTCGATGGCACGCATAAGTCTTATTGCACCCCGGAAGCCTATCGCGGCGACACCTGCTGGCTCTTCCACAACCGCGGCAACGGCACTTTCGAAGACGTCACGGCCACCAGCGGAGTCTTCGACAGCAGCTCAAAGTCCCTGGGTGTTGCGATGTTGGATTACGATTTGGACGGGTGGCCGGATCTTCTCGTTGCCAACGACACGCAGCCCAACAAACTTTATCGCAATCTTCATAACGGAAAGTTCCGAGACGTCGCTGTCGAAGCCGGCCTCGCGTTCAGCACCGAAGGGAAAGCCCGCGCCGGAATGGGCGTCGATATCGGAGACTTCGACAATTCAGGCAGCCCAGGAATCGCCATCACGAATTTCGACAACGAGATGATCGGCCTGTATCGCGCCGCGAAGCCCGGCGTCTACGACGACATCGCCACGCCAGCCGGAATTGGCGCTGCATCCAGAAGCACCCTCGGCTTCGGCTGCATGTTTCTCGATGTGGACTTGGACGGCGCGCTCGACCTTGCCGTTGCGAATGGCCACATTGACGAGACTGTTCGCAACATTCGCGGAAATGTTGGCTACGCGCAGCCTCCGCAACTGTTCTTGAACGAAGGGCACGGAAAATTTCGCGACGTAGCTCAGGAAGTTGGAGACGGGTTCGACAAGCCTCGCGTAGGTCGCGGGCTCGCTTACGCCGATTTTGACCGCGATGGCCATCTCGATATTCTGCTGACCACCAACAACGGCCCCGCCGTCCTTTTTCGCAACGAACAATTGGCTGGCAACCACAGTATCCGATTCGAATTGCAGGGAACGCAGTCCAATCGCGATGCGATCGGAGCCAACGTCCAAATCTTCGCCGGCGACCTTCACCAGTCGCGCATGGTGCGTGGCGGCTCGAGTTATCTGTCGCAATCCGAGCTGCCTCTGACCTTCGGATTGGCGAAGCGCGACAAGGTTGACCGCATCGTCGTCCAATGGCCCAGCGGCCGCACCGAAGAGTACAAAAACCTTCAAGCCTCAAAGGCCTATAAGTGCTTGGAAGGAAAGGGCATAGAGCCGATCTAAGGCGAGCTAATCTTTTTCTATTATTGCCGCTAGTCTAATAAATCTGCATGATTTTGCAGCTTCTAATGCTTTCACAGTATTGTCTGTTTGGCACCTGAAAATTATCTTATGCCCACTAGCACCATCGCCTCCTGCTCAGCCATTCCTTGGCTTGCTTCGGGGCACCCCAAACTGAATCGCGACCGGATGGATCTCAGACATCCGGTCGCTTTTTTTCTGCCGCCCAGCCCTTCGGAAGAGGCTTTTGATGCGCATTGAGTCGTCCAAGCGCTGGTTGTTTCGTGGTCTTGTTCTCCTCGCTCTAAGCGCAGCGTTTTTGTACGGATTTCCGTCAGCCACGATCACCTACGCAGTCGTCGATCTCCTTCACGTCGCTCTTGGGATCCTCGTCTTTCTTTTGCTTCTCGTTTTTCTCGTTCCTTTGGTTTGGGCGGGAACCGTGGTCGCTCGCATAGGATGGATTCTCCTCGCCATTGGAACCCTTCTCGGCATCGTATTAATCAAAATCGGGACGCCGCGTTACCTCTGGAATTGGCTGTACGCGCATATTGTTCTATGCGTGGCTGGAGCTTTGCTGCTTCTTGTGGATTGGTTCCGCTCGAAAGGTTGGCTGGGACAAACCGCCATCACTCAAGCGGTGCGATTTGCTTCGCTAGTTCTCGTCACGTTCGCCATTTCGGCGGGACTTTGGTCCGTCCGCGAAGTCGGCTGGCGCGATGCTCGCACAAATGAAATCATCAACCCGAGCATGCCCCCCGATTCGATGAACCGCGAAGGCGATGGTTCCGGCGGAAAGTTCTTCCCCAGTTCGGCACAGACCAAACATGACGTCAACATCCCTTCGCAATATTTCATGAAGTCTGACGCTTGTCAGCGGTGCCACGCCGACATTTACGCGCAGTGGAACAGCTCGATGCACCACTTCTCTTCTTTCAACAACCAGTGGTATCGTGCGAGCATCGAGTACATGCAGGATGTTGCCGGCGTGCGCTCCTCGAAATGGTGCGCTGGCTGCCACGATCCCGCGCTACTCTACAGCGGCAAGTTTGATACTCCCATCAAAGACAGAGTGAACCTTCCGGAAGCCCGCGCCGGCCTGGGCTGCCTCATGTGTCACAGCATCGTTCAAGTGAAGAGCACCATGGGCCAGGGCGACTTTTTCCTCGAATATCCAAAATTGCACGAACTCGCCGCGAGCGAAAATCCAATCGTTCGTAAGCTCCATGATTTTGTTGTGCGGCTAAATCCCGAACCGCACCGCCGCACCTTCCTGAAACCCTTCATGCGCACGGAAACGGCCGAGTTCTGTTCTTCCTGCCACAAAGTACATTTGGATGTTCCTGTGAATCGTTATCGCTGGATTCGCGGCTTCAACGAGTACGACAACTGGCAGGCCAGCGGCATTTCCGGCCAGGGCGCGCGCTCTTTCTACTATCCGAAATCGCCCATGAACTGTGCCGACTGCCACATGCCGATGACTCCGTCGAAGGATGACGGAAATATCAACGGTTTCGTCCATTCGCACCGCTTTCCCGGCGCCAATACTGCCGTGCCCACGGCGAATCAAGATGAGGCGCAACTCGACTTTGCTAGGAAGTTCCTCCAAGACAAGCAACTCAGCGTGGATATTTTTGCCGTTTCTCCAGAGGGCAAGGAATCATCGGCTCCGGTTCGCAACGAGCTTGGAAAGCAGGAGCTGTCGAGCACTTTTGCTGTGGGTGAAGAGTCCGAATCAGGCTTGCCCAAAGGCCCCGCTGGCGAAGTTCGTGCCATCACGGCTCCCATTGATCGAACCAACGCTGCTGTTCGCCGGGGCGACGATGTTCGGGTGGACGTCGTCGTTCGAACCCGCAAGGTCGGCCACTTTTTTCCTGGCGGCACTGTCGACGCTTTCGATGTTTGGCTCGAATTGCAAGCCACCGATGAAAAGGGCCAAACGATTTTCTGGAGCGGCCAAGTCGAAGACAACGGCAAAGGGCCCGTCGAGCAAGGCGCGCATTTCTACCGCTCGCTGCAAATCGATGGCCACGGCAACGTCATCAACAAGCGTAACGCCTGGGCCACGCGCTCTGTCGTTTACGTTCACCTGATTCCCCCGGGCGCGGCGGACACCGTTCACTACCGCTTGCACGTTCCCGAAAGTTGCGGCGACAAGATTACGCTGCATGCCAAGCTGAACTACCGAAAGTTCAGTTGGTACAACACTCAGTTTTCCTTTGCCGGAGTCCCTGAAGACGTAACCAAGCTTGGCCGCAATGAAACCACTCCGGACTACGACGATCGCAAATTCTATTTCAACGGCGACACTTCGAACGTCTCCGGTAACATAAAGTCGATTCCCGACCTGCCGATCACCGTCCTCGCCGAAGACTCGAAAACGTTGAGCGTTCTTGCAAAGAATGCACCCGCGCCGCAACCCTCAACCATCACTACGAGAGAAGACTGGACACGCTGGAATGATTACGGCATCGGCCTTTTCCTCCAAGGCGATCTGAAGGCCGCCGCCGGCGCATTTGAAAAAATCACCGAAGCCGATCCCCTCAATCCCGACGGCTGGACCAACATCGGCCGCGTGCTCCTGCAGGAAGGCGACACCGTCGGCGCGCGCAAGGTGCTCGAAAAATCCCTGGCGATTGACTCGCAACTAGGGCGCACCAATTTCTTTTACGCCAAAGCGCTTCGGGAAGACGGCGACTACGAAGGCGCCATCGACCATTTGAAGCTCGTCCTGGCACAATTCCCGCGCGACCGCGTCGTCCACAACGAGCTCGGCCGCGTTCTTTTTCTCGAGAAGCGATACGCCGACGCCGTCGCCGAGTTCGAAAAAACGCTGGTCATCGATCCCGAAGATCTCCAGGCCCATTACAACCTGATGCTCTGCTACAACGGCCTGGGCGACGACAAAAAAGCTGAAGAGCACAAGGAACGCTACATGCGGTTCAAGGCGGATGAGTCCGCTCAAGCCATCACCGGCCCCTACCGCCAGGCGCATCCCGACGACAACAACGAGCGCCAGCCCATTCACGAGCACTACAGCGTCGCGTTAACCGCCGCATCGCAGAAGAGAGCCGCGATGAAAGCGACGACAGCAGGGAGATTGTCACCAGCAACAGTTGGGGCTGCAAAAGCGCCCATGATAAAAGCGGCTCCGAAGGCTTTCGCGCAAGAAAACGCTCGAACAGCAAATTCGAGTCCCTTGTATCACTGAGAACTTGCAACTGAAAACTGAGAACGAACATGACTTGGATCAAAACGTTCCGCATGGACGAAGACGAGCGCGTAAAGAAGGCCATTGAGGCCGAGCGAAAGCTTTATCCAGCCGAATACCGCACGCCCGCGCGCGCCGTGGATCGCGGCGAAGAAAACAGCATCACCGCCTCGCACTCGTTGATTCCGGATGCGCTCTATCATTCGTTTTCCGCTTTTGGCGCGATGCTGGCCCCGGACCTGCCGCTCGTGCGTCACCAGCACGAAATGATCGCAACCATGGTGTCGCTGACCAACCGCTGCCACTATTGAATCGAATCGCACGCAGAGTTTCTGCGTAGGGTTACGTTGGACGAAAACCTGGTGGCCGCGCTTCGCAAAGATTATCGAACCGCGCCCATCAGCGAACAGGACCGCGTCATGCTGGATTACGTCGTGAAGCTGACGAAAGACGCGGTGCAATGCTCGCGCGCGGATCACGACAAGTTGCGCGCAGTGGGATTCGATGACAAAGGTATTCTGCAAATCACGCTGATCGCTGCGTGGTTCAATTACATCAACAAAGTGGCTGACGCGCTTGGCGTCGGCCGCGACTGAAACGGGGGAAGGGTGAAACGTTCGCTCGCTGCTCTTTGCGTCCTTGCTGTGACAATTCTCTTGATAGGGAAAACCGGCGCAAAAGCCGCGCCCGAAACCTCGTCTATCCAGTTCCGCGACGTCACGCAACAAGCCGGTATCCGTTTCGTTCACAACAACGGCGCGTTCGGCAAAAAATATCTCCCTGAAACGATGGGCCCTGGCGTCGCCTTCATTGATTACGACAACGACGGCTGGCCGGATATTTTTCTTGTGAATGGAATGGACTGGCCCGGCCACGGCCAGAAGCGTTCGACGCCCAAGCTCTATCACAACAATCACGACGGTACGTTCACGGACGTGACGCACAAAGCTGGGCTGGACATGGAAATGTACGGCATGGGCGTGGCCGTCGGCGACTTCGATAACGATGGCTATGACGACCTGTTCATCACCGCGTACGGACAGAATCGCCTGTTTCACAACAATGGCAACGGCACTTTCACCGACGTTACGCAAAGGGCGGGATTGCAGGGCCCAAAGGAATTCAGCACCAGCGCCGCCTGGGTGGACTACGACAAAGACGGCCACTTGGATCTGGTAGTCGGCAACTACGTGCAATGGACCCCGGAAACCGACCTGTACTGCACGCTCGACGGCAAGGTCAAATCATATTGCACTCCGGAGTCTTACAAAGGCACTTCCGTCCGCCTCTGGCACAACCGCGGCAACGGCACTTTTGAAGACGTGACGCAGAAAGCCGGACTCGGCGACGCAACTTCAAAAACTCTTGGAATCGCCGTTCTCGATTACGACAACGACGGCTGGCCCGATCTGCTTTTCTCCAACGACACGCAGCCCAACAAACTCTATCGCAACAATGGCAACGGAACGTTCAGCGAAAAAGCTGTCGTCGCGGGCGTGGCCTTCAGCGAAGACGGCGTCGCGCGCGCAGGCATGGGGGTGGACGCTGCCGACTATGATCATTCCGGCTACGCCAGCGTCCTCATCACCAATTTCTCGAACCAGATGATTTCGCTCTATCACAACGAAGGCAAAGGTCTTTTCGTTGACGAAGCGCCGCGCTCGGAAATCGGCCGCGCTTCGCTGCTCACGCTCGGGTTCGGCTGCTTCTTCTTTGATTATGACCTCGACGGTTGGCCCGATGTTCTCATCGCCAACGGCCACGTAGATGACGACATCCAGAAAGTTCAAGCAAATGTGAGCTATGCGGAGCAGCCGCATCTATTCCGCAACGTGGGAAAAGGAAAATTCGAAGAAGTCACGAAGTCTATGGGCGCGGCCTTCGCATCTCGCCGCGTTGGTCGCGGCGCAGCCTACGCAGACATCAACAATGACGGCCGCCTGGATTTGCTGCTCTCGACAAACGCCGGTCCTGTGTATCTGTTCCGCAACGAATTGCTTGCAAAAGATGCGCCAGGTGCTGCGACCGCGAATCGCAGCTTGCGCATCAAGCTGGTTGGCACAAAATCCAATCGCGATGGCATCGGCGCCGTCGTGAAACTCACCGCTGGCGGCGACACGCAAACCGAAATGCTCCGCAGCGGCTCAAGCTATCTCTCCGCCAGCGAACTTGTGCTCACCTTCGGCCTCGGCCCACACGACAAAGCCGACTCCATCGAAATTCACTGGCCCAGCGGCCAACTCGACCACCTCTCCGCCGTCCCCGCCGGCGCCACTCTCACCATCACTGAAGGCAAAGGCATCACCTCTACCCGCAATTTTGGTAAGCCATGAAGCACTCAGGGCCTTTAGTGCTTCACGCCTCATCGTCTAAAGCGCCGTTTGCGAATGCATCTGCGTCCGGATCTATATCGATTATGTCGTCAGGGAGCGAAGGATCATTAAAATCGACCGCTTTGACAATGCCACCCATGTCATGCTGTCTACTAAACGTGACGGTGAGCGTCGGCAACTTAATCCAGTGGTAGTCTTTCATAATTGCACCTCGCGTCTAGGTTACCTACACACCTAACCAAAAGTTTCTGCACCGCGCCCAGGATTAGGTGACAGTGCCGAGAATCACTGTAGGGCTGCTTCTGCTGATTGGATTTCGTTCACCATTCCATCCAAGTCTTGTTCAAGCCCACGCAAGCCATCTCGCATGCGTGTTCCTTCCGCGACTACAGCCGGCGTTCTGAGCTCCGTAATTAGAGCGTTTATAACTTCCATCTGCTGATCCAATCTTTTCTTCGTGACACCTATCTGTTCTGCTACCAATGGCCAAATGGCGAGTCTGTCCTTCTTGGCCGACACTCTGAGATAAATCTCTGCCATCGCCTCCGTATACTCTAGGTGCACCACAATTTGGTCAGCGACGACCATCAACTGAGCGTCTGTCGTGTCCTCGGCGTTTCTTGAGCGGCGAGCGCGCGACGACTGTGCGAACTGTCGGAAGTCGTTCTTGTAATTCTCAAATTCCTGATTCCGTTTGTTTAGTCTTCGCCAACTTTCCTGTTCTACCTGCCTCAAAAAGGTACTACTTCGCGCGAAAGGCAACCACGTTACAACTGGCAGCACAACGGCTGCAAAACTGATGACGAGAGTCCAGAATCGATTGCGGCATTTCTGTTCCTCAAGCGCTTTTTGGTAGTGTGGTGTATCGGGTGGATTGCATCTCAGGATCTTACTCAGGTCCTGGCGGCTAAGCCTTTCATAATCCATGCGGGCCTCCTTCCTTAAATAATTCCTACACCAAAACATGTTAGTTGGCGAGTGCGTTCAGGGACGCGGCGGGTGGGCGACGGAATTCCAATGGCTCAGCGCGGCGACCTAGCACTCGCTAGATGTATCTAGGTATTATCTAGAGACCATGAGGAGAGCGTACGACTTTGTGAAACTGAAAGAACTGAAGAGTCCCTATCCCCACAAGAAAAAGGCCGTGGGAATCAACTTGAGTCCGGAAGTGGTGGACTACTTCAAGGAATTGGCAGAGGAGACAGGACTCCCCTACCAAAAGCTGATCGATCTCTATCTTCTGGACTGCGCCAAGAAGCGCAAAAAGCTGACAATGAAGTGGGTCGCGTGACCTCAGCTCTTCGACAGCTTGATTCCGCCGTTGGTCGTCGAGACTCTTAGATCCCGGCCGCCTCCGCCCACTGTCCCGGAGAGTCGCTTCGTGTTGAAGCTCCCCTGCACGGTGATCGGAAAATCCGTGTGAATCCCGCCATTCGTCGTGGCTGCATCCAGTGTGAATTCGGCTGCGGCAGGCAGCGTCACGTCCACGCTGCCGTTTGTGCTCCTCTCCTTCAACTCGCCACTCCATTTCGCGTTGCCGATGGACACGTGTATTCCGCCGTTCGTGGTTGAAGCCGAAGCCCACTCGCTGGTTGAAACGTCCACATTGCCGTTTGTCGTTGACGCTTCCACCACGCTCGCCAAGTTGTGGCCCTCCACGTTTCCATTCGTCGTCAAAGCATTCAAACGCACGCCCCGCGGCACTTGCACTTCAAAATTAATGCTCGCGCGGTTCCCGTGCCACGACCACCCCGAAGACTCGGAGGAGACTCCGCCGCGGTGGCAGCGTCCTGGCGACTTATCCTTTGCGTAAACCGCGCAGATGGTCACGCCATCCGAGTATTCGACGACCTCAACAAACGGTTCGCTGTCATCGCCGTGTCTCCATGTGCCTTCGGCTCGCACCTCATCGCCGGAAGCGGCGCTCGCGTCAATCCCGCCGTTTCGATTGATGACTTCCAGCGTCTGCCCGGCCTTCAGATGTCCCTGCCAACGAAAATCGCGCTCGCTGAACACCGTCCGCTTTTCGCTCTGCGCCCAGGCCGGCGCAGAACCCGCGAGTGAAATCATTACCAAGCCAATCGCTCCAGCAATCCACCACAGCGCAGAATTCCTTACTCGCTTCATGATTTGTCTCCCTCCATCAACGGAAAAAGGGTCGAGACCCATGGCACGCCCGCGTCCGCCTTCCCCTGAATTGACGAATAGACGCAACCGTTCGTCTTACCCTCATCTATACGAATTCTAGTCCGTTTTCGTTCCCCCGGAGGCTGCTCCCGTTCCGAGAGATGGGCAGGCCACCACCCATAGCGCGCTATCACCGGCTCCCTGCCACCTTTTCAAGTACAATCGGCCTCAAGGAAGGTGACAATAATGGCTGAAGCGGGCTCCCATGAGCGCGGCGCCAAAGTTCGATTTCCACCTCCGCTCGTCTACTTAGCCTCAATCCTCTTGGGTGTTGCCATCCGCTACGCCCTGCCGTTGCCAAATCCCGCCGATGGTTTCATCATGCGCGCCGCTGGAATCGCCGTCATCCTGGCTGGATTTTGGCTGATTATCGAAGCGTGGAAACTCTTCAAGCGCACCGGCCAAGACCCAAAGCCATGGACGCCTTCTCCTGAGTTGTTGTTTGGCGGGCCTTACCGCTTCACCCGGAATCCCATGTACGTAGGGCTGACCTGCATCCAAGTGGGCCTCGGACTAGCTCTTAGCAACCTCTGGATCGCTTTGCTCGCGGCGTTTTCGCTTTTAACCGTGCATTTCATTGCGGTATTGCCGGAAGAAAAATACCTCGCCGAGAAATTCGGCCACAGCTACACGGGTTATGTGATCAAAGTGCGGCGATACCTTTAGGCTCCATGCACCGCAATCCATAGAATCTAAAGCTCTTAAGAGGAGCGCCAACCACGCTTGGCGCAGAAGTTCGCGCTCAACGCTTGCGGTTGCGAACGTGGAGCCAGCCGGCGCCGTCACATTGGCCGCAGGGAAACTTGCCGTTCTGCCCTGTGGCTTGGCAGACGGGACAAATCTCCCAATCGGCTTTGTTTGGCGCACTGCCAATGACGCCTGTGCAGCGCTTGCCGGCGGTGACCTGGGCGCATTGCCCGCTAATCATTTCCGTGGAGTAGGAGACGGCTCCGCACCGCGTGCATATGGCTACCGGCTGTGGTTTTTGTTCGGTTTGTTGGTCAGTCGTTTGGTTTGGCATAGCGCGCAGTCAACTCCAAAGCTATTCATTTTGGAAATGGGCCGGCCATGACGGGTCCTGGAATCACCGGCTCCCAGGACTTCTTGCAATGCGCGCAAAGCACCGCTTCGTGTCGTGCCCGGCTGAGCCCTGCATCATGGATGACCGCAAAAGCATTCGTTTTCCGGCAATGAGGGCACGTGAGGTCCACCAAAGCGTGGAGCGGGAACTGTTTCGCTTCGTCGTGCAGCTCCGGCGCCGCCGCTGCCTTGCCCGTGGCTTTTGAGGTTGCTTGCACTTTTTTGATGACCCGCTTGCGCGCGTAAAGGATTTCGTCCGCGCGGGCCAACATTTCGTCCGGACTTTCCCCCGATTGATATTGATTCCAGCCTGCAGAGAAAGTGACTGGAATCTTTTGCCCTTGCCAGTCCACTTCCATAACGCCAAGGCGCCCAACGACAAGCTCAAGTTGCTCCATGGTGCATTCGGGCAACAAAACGAGAAACTCGTCGCCTCCCAATCGCACCGCCATGTCGGATCCCCGAATTACTTTGTTCAGCTGACCAGCAAATTCCTGCAGCACGAGGTCGCCTGCCGCATGGCCGTACCGGTCGTTGATCTCCTTGAAATCGTTTAAGTCCAGAGTGAGCACCGTGAGCGGATGACCTTTCCTCTCCGAGCGGGAAACTTCGGCGGCCAGCCGCTGTTCAGCAAAGCGGCGGTTGTAGAGGCCGGTCAGAGGATCCAGCATGGCCAGATTCCGCAGTAGATCAGAATGCCAATGCTTCTCAGCCAGCTGGCGGCGCAGCCGCCGGATCAGGAATTGCTGATACGCCGCGTAAAGGTCGAAGAGTACGACCAAAATCACTAATCCAAGAACGACATCGGTCGCCGTGAAGCCAAGACCTTTCTCCAGCCTTCTTGCAATCGATGGAATGCTGAACGGGATAACCACCAGCGTCAGCAGCGCAATGACGAAAATGGAATGGCCCAGGAGCCACCAATGCTGGTCTTCGGGCTCCGAGCGCGCGCGGTCGAGCTGGGGCTCCTCCGCTTTTGGCGAAGCCGCACCGGTAGAGATGAGAGGGGTGCTCATATCACAGCGGTCAGGGCACACTAGCAATTCGTCCAAATTAGGGTGTCGGTGCAAATTGGTCAAGCGCGTCCGGGGACGGCATATCTGATTCAGTTACCCGAACAACCGAACGGGCGGCCATGTGGCCATTTGGCCAGTCTCTTGGTAAGCCTCCTGTTATCAATACTTTGCCGAAATGAAACAGCGGAGGAAGTTTCATTCCTTTGGTACGCCTGGGCTATTGGCCGAGGTGAATCCTGCTGGCATCCTTTCGTTTACGAAAATGATCCCGGTGCTCATTCTCGCGTTCTCGGTTCTTGCGCTGGCCAAGTTCGGCATGGCGCAGTGGCGCCTCATTTTGCTGAGCGCCGCGGACTACCAACTGTCCGAGTCCCTGCATTTCTCGACGGGCCTGGACGCCGACGCCATTGGGCCGCGCGATTTCGGCAAGCTCAAAGGCTTTTGCGACGGCCTGTCCCCTGAAATGAAAAGTACCAGCTGCTGGCTCAAAGAAGTCTCCCTGTACTACCGCATGGTTGCGCTCGTGGAGAAGCTTCCCGTTCTCTCCCTGTGGGCCAACCGCGAGATGCAGCTCTGCTCCCGCTACGCCGCCGTCGTCCTCGACCAAAACCTCGCCATGAACCTCGACCACCGCCTCGCCAGCCGCACGATCTGAGAACCGAAGAGTGTGCGGTTGACCGTTCGCAGTTAGCCGTTCCAAACCATCGGAGGAGTCTCCGGGCGCTGCTTCGTGAGATGTGCCCTTGGAGGTGGCCTGGGAGATAAAGAACAGCAAGGCGCTGAGTTAAAGTAATTGAGGCTATTAAAGGCGGACCCCCATACACCCACCCCACTGTTGCAAGGTTATCAAAACACAAGAGTTGCGAATTGCCACTGTTGTAAGTTGTTGAAAACAAAGAAAGCGGCAAGGGGGTGAAAGCTGGAAGCAGTTCATACCCGATCGAAAATGGAAAAGTGAAAATGGAAAATGGGGAAGAAGCAGCCGAGCTGTGCGCCGCGGGGTGAAGGTCTCGCAGCTTCTCCCTGGTTCCGTTTTGGGAATTGTTTGGGTACACCCCGGCAGTTTTGTGAAATGGGTTATTGCCAGCATCGCCGATACGGGACGGAAGGATTGCGTTCGCAAGTAAGCCTGGCGCTCCTTCTTAACGCTCTTGGACAGCGCTGTGCCCAATAAGGTTGCTTACCTTTTACCCTCGATCTGGTACCAATATGTATGGTTTCCGGGTTAAGCGGGACTTAGAAAGTGAGTACTGGATTCATACCCAGATGAGTGCGCTTTATCGATAAGAAGCGGCGGAATGTTGCGCAAAGATGCTATCGAGCGCGGGAACCGCATCCTGGCCTTTGAGCAAAGGATACACGCACAGGATATCTACCTCATGCTCCTTGGCTAGATCGTCGCAAAGCTGTTCGAGCTGAATCGCCTCTTCCGTCTTACCTTCCGCCCACAGGCGACCTGCCCGTTCACCGCAAAAAGCGACTCTGGGATGTTTGTTGCCTGTCATGGCGGCCGCTTCGGCCGCGTCTCTGAGACCTCTTATGGCTTCGAGAAACTCAACCGGGTCAGTCGGCTTGCTAGCGTCCAATGAGATGTAGGTCCCTTGTTGAATGGCAGCATCGATTTGCACGCCTTGAGCACGCAATTTCTTAAGCAAACTGTCCCGATGAGAGTCGGTGGCCAGCACGATAGCTGCGTTGCCAGCGTTTAGTGCCGTAGCAACAAAATGAGTAAGGCTCTCCAAGATGGCCGCGTCATCATGGCACAAGAGTATCTCGTGCCGATGGTGAGCTTTGGTGTTCTCATCCGCACCAAACTCTAGGCCTTTGCTAACGAAACGCTCGCCCTTAAGAACGGTTTCTATAGCGGGAAGCAAATCACGCGATGCGCGTGGCTTATGAATGTAACCTGCGCCCAGACTAAGAGCTTCGTTTACCAAATCCGCGTCAGACTCCACACTCAAGAACAAGATTTTTGTGGAGGGGGCAAGCTTATGAACACGTCTGGCTACTTCGATTCCATTCAGGTTCGGCAGACTGATATCCAGGATAATCAAATCCGGTTGTATCGCTTCAGCTTTTTGGACGGCTTCCAACCCGTCTGAGGCCTGCTTAACCTGAAACTCAGCTCTTGGTTGCAGCAGAGAAGAAACGAACCGGCGGAACTCTTCAAAGTCTTCGACTACTAGTATCTTAAAAGGCTGCACTCGACTGCCTAACCACAGCTAGAATTGGAAGTCATCCTGCTCAAGCGCCTTAGCTTTTTACCCAGTTCATCTTCATAGAACAGCTGTGCGAGGCCACCATCCAAATAGGCCCAATGTTTTATCACCTCGGGGTTGCCCGAGTTCCCTAGTCTTATAAGGGACTGCGTGCCCATGAAACCACGAGCAGATCAGCGGGGACCGTGAAGCTGATCTCTTCCCTGAACTTGTCGTTCCCTGAACCGCATGACGACAAGGCTTAGCGTAGGCAATTTAGGCTGTAATGAGGTACCAAAACGGGCCGTCTTCTAGTGTCTGCTAGCCTTTGACCCCAATCATGCGATCCCTCCTAGCCTACACGAAAATCTGTACAATTCTGACCAGCGAGCACGCTCATGTCAATACGAACCGATGCAAGAACACGCTCAGGAGCATGCCCTGTGGGAAAACGCCCAACTATCTGACGGCACAAGATTTGCGGCGTTTGCACGACGGTCAAAAGTTGTGTAATTCACAGGCTAGCTATAACCGATTTTGAGTATTATACTTTGCCGACACTAGTGAGCGGCCCTCAAGCACGCCCGTCGCACGTGCTTCCCGCGCGGAATGGAGAAGGCTCTGGAAAAGGCACTCTTGTATCTGGATAGTGGCGACAGGTTGAGGTGAAAATGTCGCTGCGAGGGGTTCGACACGTCGAACCCCTCGCGCGGCGGACGGCGCCCGTGCACTCTCAGGCAAACAACCGTGGGGTAGCTTTGGGACCGCCG
>DATEGP010000047.1:0-41250 GCA_035280045.1 Candidatus Acidiferrum sp. | reverse complement strand
GCTCCGCGCCCATCTGCTCCGCGCCCATCTCATAGACTTTAGCAAGCTCTTCAGTCTTGATGACTACGCCGGAGTTGACCAGGTCCTCCCGGTAAGAATCGGCCGTCTGCGTCTCGACAGGCATTCAAATCTCCCTTATCTTCCCGCGCGTCAGCTCTGCTGATCGTCCTGCTTCTTCGGCGCGCTGTTGTCCACCTTGATCTGAGCTTCCGGTTTCAACGTGCGCAGCGCCTTGTAGCTGCCGATGACGATCTCATCACCGGATTGCAGACCCTTGGTAACCTCGATATCGGTGACGCCCGAGATTCCAGTGTCCACGGAACGGAACACAGCTTTCTTTCCGTTCACCACAAAAACGCCCTGAATCTCATCTTTCTTTGGGTCGCCGGCCGCGGCGGGCGGAGGCGCAGCAAGAGTGACGCCGGAGCCTTGACCCTTGGCGTTCTTCGCGGCGTCTTCCAATTCCTTGCGAGTGCGCATAGCCAGCGCCTGAATGGGAATCGCAACCACGTTCTTGCGCTCGGCGGTCTTGATTTTCGCGGTGGCGGAAAGGCCTGGACGCAGGTTCTCAGGCGGACTGTCCAGCGTTACCACGACTTTAAAATCCTTCGCTTCCTGGGTGCTGGTGGTCGTTTGCGTGGTCGTCAAACCTGAACTGCGCAGCACAGCTTGCGAACCTACCTCCGTCACTTTGCCTTTGAACACTTTTCCTGGAATCGCATCGATGGTGACGTCGGCATCTTGACCCAACTTTACGTTGACGATGTCGGTCTCATCCACCTTGACTTCGGCAGTCACCACCGACATGTCGGAAAGCGTCATGATGAAACTGCCCTGCTGGTTCTGTATCCCCATAACAACGTAATCGCCCACGCGCTCGGGCAAATAACTAACGATTCCATTGATCGGGGATAGGTAGGTTGTCTTGTGTAAAACGTCTTCCGCGCGGGCAAGCACGGCGCGGTTTTGACTCACTTGGGCACGCGTTTGATCTATTTGGGCTCTTAAGGATTGCGCACGCGCTTTTGCTGACTCTACGGAAGCCACCGCAGCGTCATATGTAGTCTTTCGTTGATCAAAGTCCTGCTTGGGGATCAATCCGTCTTTTAACAGTCCCTGGCCGCGTTCGTAGTCCAACTTGGCTTTTTCCATATTCGCTTGCTGCGAAATAAGGTCCGCCTGCGCCGCCTTATAGCTTCCCTCCGTCGCTTGGGCGGCGGACTCAGCTGATGTCGTAGCAGCTGTCTGCGCCTGAACGTCCGCATTTGCCTGCACATTCTCTTGCGTGAGCAACTTGTCGCCCTTCTTTACCTTGTCGCCTTCCTTGACAAAAATTTGGGTGATTCTACCGTACCCTTGCGCCGCTATGTTTGTATAGGTCGTAGGCCTGACTTCGCCCGAGGCCGTTACCAGGGACACCAGGCTGTCCTGCTTGGCTACCTTCGCCGTCTGCACTGTGACTACGCCCTTGTTTGCCTGATTTACGCTGAAAAGAACAATTCCGCCGAGTACGACCACGACACCCGCGCCAATCGCCACTTTATGCCACGTCTTCATTCGCTTCCCTTTCGCTCCACCACGCTGCGGCCACCACTCCAAGTCCCTGCCATCCCGCGAAGCTCCATGAAATCTTGGGTTTGCGATACCGCGCGATGGCTAATGCCTAACCTGCACCGCTCGCTTCTATTTGTACATACGCCCGTCCCCCCGGAAATGTTTCGCGGGACATTCAACCCGGCTTTGGCACTCGGATACACGACAAATGTGCCCCATCGCGGGTCTTTCGCGATGAAGCCCCCGGGATTGCCTAATCGTGCGAAGGCCTCGCATGGAGTGGCAGACGCGCGTACGCCCAATATCCTATTCTACCGTCATTAACGTCGCGTGAAAAGCACTCCTGCCTTATGTCGTGCCGGGCAATCCGACGCACATCTATTGGACGCGAGGAATAGCCGAATGGTCAGCCGCGCGAATCGTGAACAGTACCCCTGAGGCCCAGCCCATTAACGCCTTGAAATGCCGCTCTGGGTTTCTCCCTGCCTCCATTGACATGCGGACCCGCGACGATAGAATCGATTTCATGAAGTCCTTGGGCCTATTTTCAAGAGATGCAGCGAGACGGCTGGTTTGCCTCCTGTTCCTCGGACTTTCTACTCTGTTCTTATCAAATGGGGTTTTCGCGCAATCCGATGCAGGAACGAACGATCCCCGCGTGTCAAAACTATACGGCGAGGCAAAAGCCGCGGAAGCGCATGGCGACTTTGCAACTGCCGCGGCGAGTTACGAATCGCTCCTCCAAGTGGCGCCCCGGCTGGCGCCTGCTTACAACAATCTCGGCTCGCTCTATCTTCGCCAGCGGGAATACAAGAAAGCCGCTGCGGTGCTGGAGAAAGGCCTGAAGATTGACCCCAAAATGTCGTCCGCCTCGGCGCTGCTTGGCATTGCACTTTACGAGTTGGGCGATTACGCAGGAGCGGAACGCAACCTGGAATCCGCGTTGCGTGCCAATCCCAAAGACAATAACGCCGAACTTTTCCTGGCCAATGACCTGATCAAGGTGGGCAAATTTGAGCGGGCCGCGGAGCATTTGCGACAGCTTTCGCAGCGCCAGCCTGAAAATCAAGAAGTCTTGTATTTGCTCGGCAAAGTCCATATGAAGCTGTCCGAGGAGGCGTTGACGAAACTTAACGCCTTGGACCCCAATTCCGTCTGGTCTCACGAGATCTCCGGCGAAGTCATGGAGAGCATGAAGAATTACGATGGTGCGCTCCTCGAATACAAAAAAGCCGTCGAGGTTGCCCCGCTGCAGGCAGGCACGCACTTCCATCTGGGGAATGCCTACTGGTCGCTGAATATGTGGGACGCAGCGATGGAGCAATTTCGCGCGGAACTCGCGAACGATCCTTCCAACTGCACGGCGCAATGGAAGCTCGGCAACATTATCCTCGAACAGCATGGTGATTCGGCGGAAGCCTTGAAGGAAGTGCAAAAAGCGCTGGAAGCGTGCCCGGACCTCATGGAGGCGCGCGTGGACCGCGCCCGCGCGTTGATCAAACTTGGCCGGCACGCGGAAGCGCTCAAGGATTTGGAAGCCGCGGCAAAAGCGGATCCCGGAGAATCCTCGACGCATTTCCTTCTGGCACAGGCGTATCGCGCGCTCGGGCGGACGCAGGAAGCTCAAGCGGAAATGAAAGTGTTCAGCAAACTGGAAGAGAGTGCCCGAGCGAAAACCGCGGAACGGGCCAAAGAGGTCTTGCAGGAGAAAAGCAAAGATCCCTAATTCTCCGTCGGTCCCTGCCCTTCCCTCAAGGTGTTTGCGGCGTAGAGCGGTTCCCTGTAAGCGTCGCGCAGCGTTCGTATTCTGCTTTGGCCTTTTCCGCAAGTCCCTGTTTGCGGTAAACCGGAGCCAGCATGCAATGCAGATTCGGAGTTTGCGGAGAAAGCTCAATCGCCTTTTCTAACTCCGCCTGCGCTTTGGGAAAATCTTCCAGCCGGGTGTAAGCCTTGCCCAGGAGTTCGTGCGTTTTGGAATCGCGCGCGTCAATTTCAATGGCTTGAAGAAGAAGTGCGACGGCTTCCTTCTGGCGGTTTTCGTCAATCCGAAGGCTGCCCAAATCAATGTAAGGACGGGGACTCTTCGCGAGAGACTGCTCTTGCCAGGCGATGGCTTGTTGGTAAGCCGCGGCCGCTTCTTCGTTGCGGCCCATCCCGGCAAACGACAAGCCCAGATTGTCTTCCGCTTTTATATTTTTCGGATCGAGCTTCAGGCATTGCTGGAAAGCGCTGATGGCTTCGGCAAAGCGGTTCTCGTTGTATTTCGTGCGGCCCAGATTGTACCAGCCGTCGGAATCATTCGGGGCCCACTCAAGCATCTTGGTCAACCATTTGTCGGCGTCGGGATAGTCCCCGAGCACGATATAGTCGAACGCCACAATTTTCAGATCCGCTGCAGACGGGTTGCGGTATCTTGCGCCGGCCGTAAATTCCTCCAGCGAGGCCTTGGCCTTCTCTTCGCGGTCTTTTGGAAGAGCAGGCTCGGGAGTCATCATCCCGCGGCCCATGCCGCCTTGTGCCTGAAGGGCAAGCTGGCGATCCAAGAATGCTTCTGCTTGAATTTCGCGGAACAGAATGTGGCCTAGCAAAAAGTGGCCGTCGGCGGAGTTCGGATGGCTCTCAAGGTATTTTCGAATCGCGCGGTCGGCTTCGGCGAACTTGGATTGCCGGAAAAGGTCTTTGGCCTCAGGGAGAAGCGCGTCGGTTTGCTCAGAAGATTGAGCAGAAATTGTGGCCCGCAATGGGGTCACGGAAAGAAGAAAAGAAAGAGACGTGAGAAAAAGGGCGCACGAACCTTTCTTTATGTTTTGTAAGGCGCCTTGCATCAGG
The DNA here is from genome assembly GCA_035280045.1 of Candidatus Acidiferrum sp. Taxonomy (GTDB): domain Bacteria; phylum Acidobacteriota; class Terriglobia; order Acidiferrales; family UBA7541; genus Acidiferrum. The sequence goes on along the minus strand of DATEGP010000047.1, from coordinate 36,867 downwards.
GTCGTGACGCGCATCACCGGCGGGCCATCACCGCTTCCGTCAAATCGCCGAGTTGCTTCGCCGTGTATTGATTGCCCTCCAGGTTCGCAGCAATTCGCCCGTGGCGGTCAACAATCACGGTACGCAGCGAATGAGTCAGCAGGCCTTCATCCTGCCAGGAGTCCACGCCGAACTCGCGGCAAATATTCTTCACGTCGGCGGATGGCCCCGTGAGGAAGTGCCAGCCCGTGGCGTCCTTGGCCCACGTGCGTGCATAATCAGCCAGAATCTCCGGCTGATCATGCTCGGGGTCGAATGTAATCGTGAGCAGCACGAGATCCTTCCCTATCCGGTCAGCAAAGCGGCGATGAAGGACTCCGAAATTATTCGAGGCTCGAAAACAAAAATTGGGAAGAGGACACCTGGTATAGATAAACGTCATCTCCACCACTTTGCCCTTTAGTCCGGAGAGCCTTACGCTCTCACGTTTTTGGTCGATGAGAGTGAAATCGGGCACCGCGTCGCCGACCTGCAAGACAGGCGATCTGCCAGAAATGGAAGATGTCGCGGAGTCGAGAATCTCCAATTGGCGCGCGGCCATGGGCTCCTGCGTGGGATTTTCGTAAGCACGAACATGAATCTGCTCGGCGTAAGCTGCGTCTTTCTGTACATCGAGCTTGAAATCAATCAACATGCCGGGCTTCAATCCGTCGAGAGCCTTGGCATTATGCACGGGAAAGGTCATCACCATGGCTTCCATGTACCCGGAAATGGCCTGGCAAGAGACTCTGAGAGATAGATGATCGCGGTCAGCGGCGAGTACCACTCCCGATGCTGAATGCGTTTCCCCGAAAAGGCACGGAGCCGCAAAAAACAGGCAAAGCATGAGCAAACTTCCGCGCCGCATTGTTTAACTCCCGTTCATCCCCGATTCCCGTCATTCTAGCGCGAATCCAGTCGGGATAAGTGCGCGGAGGTATTGTTAGCGGGATTCGGGGATCCAAGCCGAAACGGTTTCCGGAGCAGCTTGTTGTAGTCTTTTGCGAACTCTTTAATCTCAATGAATTGGTTCTTCTCCACATTCGCGAAACTCTGGCGTGAGTTCGACGCAGGCCACCAAACTTCTAACTTCACTATCTTCGCCGATTTCCCCAGGCCGATGTGCTGCTGAATGGGATTTGCGCCGAACGAACCCCCGCTGCCGACCGCGCGGTACACGGACCTCCGCCCGCGCCCTTCATTTTCTACGACTACTTGGATGCGCGCCCCAATTCCTGCCCGGTTGGACTTCACACCCACAAGTTTCACGGTGATCCAGTCGTTGCCGCTTCCAGGGTTTCCGTACACTCGGAACTGATGCGCATCTCCCGGTGTCGGCCCGCCAATCGACACCAAAAGATCCTCCACTCCATTGTTGCCCAAGTCAGCAAAAGCCACGGCATGCCCCTTGTGAAGATCGCCCGTTCCCGAAGCCGCCGTAATGTCCACGAAATCTTTCCCCACGCGATTGCGAAGCAGCATCTTGGGAGCCAGCGCTCCATACTCCGGCCCGCCGGTCGCCAGGTAAATGTCGGGATAGCCATCATTATCAATGTCACCGAAATTCGCGCCCATCGGTACATTAATCTTGTTCAAGCCCGTTTCCGCCGTAACGTCTTTGAAAGTCCCATTCCCCAAATTCCGATAAAGCTTCAGGGTCTCCGCATTCGTAGGAAGCCCCAGGTAACTCCGCATCGTCTCATCTACTGAAAAAAAGTACGTGGTCACAAAAATGTCCGGCCAACCGTCGTTATCGTAATCAAAAAACCACGTTGCAAAACTCTGCGATTGCGGCTGGTGCACTCCCGCTTGCTGTGAAACCTCCGTGAACGTGTTGTTGTGATTGTTGTGGTAGAGAAAGTTGCCGCCGTAGAGATTCGAAACATAGAAATCGACATAACCGTCGTTATCGTAATCCGCCGCCGTAACCCCTTTGGTGAACGCGATCTTGCCCACGCCCGAAGCCGCGGAAATATCTTGAAACGTTCCATCTCCCTTGTTCAGAAAAAGTTGGCTCGGCCCGTTTTCGTTGCCGACAAAAAGATCGAGCAGGCCATCATTGTTGATGTCTGCCCACACCGCGGCTTGCGTGCGCGTCGCGGGTTCCGCCAAGCCTGCCTGACGCGTAACGTCGGTAAACGTCCCATCGCAATTGTTGCGCAACAAAGATTTCCGCACAGGAAATTCCCACGCCCCCCGCAGAACAAGCAGGTCCATGCACCCGTCGTTGTTGTAATCCGCCTGAATCATGTTCAAGCCGCCCAATTGCCCTGACAGCCCCGCCTGTGCCGCGCGGTCCGTAAACGTCCCGTCACCATTGTTGTGAAAAAATCGCAGCGGCTGGCAAACGTCGTAGCTCGACACCACCACGTCCAGCAGCCCGTCATTCTCGAAATCGTCCACCACCACGCCGCCGGCCATCGAAGTAAAATTCAGTCCCGCCGCCGGTGCCACATCCGCAAATTTCCCAAAATCTTCCTTGCTCGCAAAAACAGACGGTGCAATCAAGTACTTGTGCGGCACCTCCGCCGGATATTTTCCCAGCGTCATGTACGCCAGATTCAGCAGCCACTTCACCTGCACCGCATCCGCCCGTTCAGGCGTAATCTCCAGATATTTGGTCAAATACTCAATGGCCTTTTCCGAATCGCTCGTCTCCTGATAGCACGAACTCGCACGCGGCGGAAAAGTGCACCGCTCCAACGGACCGCGGTAAACATCGTTTTCCATTTCCGACTTGTGCAAATAAGCCACGCCCAGAACTTCCGTCAATTGCGGAAGCCCCGCCGGCACATCCTTCGCCGCAATTTTGTACGCCGCCTGCCACTCTTTGACGGCCGCATCCATGTTCCCCTGATAAGCCTCAAGCTGCGCCAATCCGTAATGCGTCTGAATCACATCGTAAGGCGCCGTACTCGCCATTTTCGCTGCATCCGCCAGCGTTTTTCCCAACGCCTTGATCCCCTCCGCCAGCGACTCCTTTCGCGCCGTGCACACTTCCTGTAAATCCTGCTCCCATCTCGCCGGCTTGGGAAATTTTTGGAACAGCATATCCGCCAGAACTTGTCCCGCCACATCCGCCGGATACTGAATCGCCCCTTTGCCCGCCAGATGCAAATCGCGCTTCGGCCCCATCCCCTGCCCTGTCGCAGCCTGGCCCACGCCACCAGGCGCAAGAACATTGCCCTGCCCCTTCTGTTCCTGTCTCCTGCTCAACAACTTCACGATCACAAATCCCGTCGCTACTTTCACGATCCCGCTCACCTGCCCAGGCTGAAGTGACTCCACCGCCGCCCGCAATTCCGGGCGCAACGACGCAGCATCCGCCTCGCCAACGTACCCGCCGCCGCTCGCGTTCGGGTCAATCGACATTTCCTTCGCAACGTTCTCGAACTTTTCGCCTTTCTTCAACCGCTCCACCGCCTCCTTCGCCTTGGTCTCCGCATCAACCACAATCACTTGCAAGCTGACTTTCATTCCGGACGCTTCCTGCGCAGGAGCAGGAAGTGGTCTCCATCCAACAGAAGCAACGAGTACGATTACCAAAGGTATGATGATCGAGGTCAAATAAGCAGAGTTACGCCGAAGGAGCGCCGCAATCCACCCCATCAATTCTTCTCTTTAGGTTCCGCTCGCGTCGAAGTCGGCTTCGCCATCTGCGCAAACCCTTCCAACGCCGCCTGCACCTGTCTCGCGTACGCTCCGGTCGGCTCCAACTGCAAGTAGCGCTGATACGCTTCGATCGCCCCAGGTGGAATTACGTAAACGATTTTTCCCCCTTCCGATCTCGACGTGACGGTGTTGGTCAGCCCATCGCCCAAAAGCTTCCAGGCCAACGCATCTTGCGGATTCAGTTGCGTAGCCTTCTGCAGCGGCTCAATAGCGTCAACCAGCTTCCCTCTGTTCGCGAGCACAATCGCGACGTTCTTGTAGCAGCCCGCTTGCATGTTCTTCGCCGCGGGATCCACCGTTAGAATCTTCTCGCAAGCAGCGGCCGCCTCTGGCATCTTGCCCACCTGTGCAAAATCCGTCCCAAGCTCCATGTACGTTCCCGCCACTGGCTTCAGGATCGCAGCTTGCTGCAACATGGTTATCGCCTCTTGATGTTCTCCCAGCCCGCCGTAGGCTATGCCGAGATTACTCAAAATGATCGGCAAATCCTTGTCTTGCACTAGCATATCTACTGCCTTCTGCTGGGTGATCAGGCCATTGCGTATCACTCCAATTAAACCGATGACGTGGACACCATCTTCATCCTTCACCTTGGCCTCTTCCAGCGCCTGCTCATATTCGGTAACCGCCGTCTGATAATCCGTCTTCATCTTGGCAAGCAGCGCGGGCTTTTGATCGCTCGTTGCCGCATCGAGTTGCTGCCGGATCGCTTTGGCATCCAGCATCGCTTGATTGCCGTTCCTGAAATGCGGCTTCATCAAATCGGATCTCTTCAAGCCCTCTTCTTTGGTCGTTCTCGCGCTTTTGATGTCCGTCTCTGGGACTTGGGCAAGCAGTGGTGGCAACAGAACGACTTGTAGCGTCAGAGTGCCGACTTTCAGCAGCAATCGGTTCACGAGAATTCCCCCCTCATGGGATGCGGTCCCGCGCATTATGCAGCAAAGTGTGAATGTCGGCTACGGAATCCAGCCATTTTCCCAGGGCGGCCATCGAATCCTGCATACGTAGCGGCCACCTTCAGGTGGGCCGTCTCCGGCGTGTATCGCGTCGTCAGGTGGGCCGCTTCCAAGGAGGCAACCATGACTGTGTCGGCGGCTGGCTGCTCGGCCCTTGTCCCGTCAATGACCCCGAAAAGACGTACTCGCCAGGTTTATTGCAAAAACCGCGACGCACGGGATTCATCCAAATGTACCAGGCCACAGCGTCGGGGGAATCGCCTTCACGCAGGATTCGATCGTAGGATTTTTTCTGCCATAGCCCCCTGCCGGTCTCTTGCTTGTATTCGTACCCGGTCCTCTGTTTGAGCAACTTAAGAAATTTGAGAACGTCACTCAAAGGATCGCGACGTTGCAGCAAAAGGTGCACATGGTCGGGCATAATGCAGTAAGCATGCACGGCGATCGCATGTGCGATGGAAGTGGCCTGAATATTCTTCAACAACCATTCAGCGCGAGCTTTCTGCAGAAACACAGTTTGTCGGCCTTCACAGCAAAATGTTATGAAGTACCACTCGCTGCTCCGATAACGATCTTCGGGCAAGCGAATACTCTTATGAATGAACATGGTTGCGGCCTACGTACCCGCCATTCAGGTGGGCCCCAGGTTCGCGTAGCGGCCACCTTCAGGTGGGCCGCGCCCCACTCCCCTAACTCACCAGTAAAGCAATCCTTGCCCAGGGGGCGCACGAAATTGGCCCAAAAACACCCCTTGTAACATAGATTCAACCTAGCCCTTCGACAAGGGAACAACCTCGCTTATCCCTTGTCTTTTCATTCAATTAATTGGGAACGTGAAGATGACACACGGGTGTATTGACTCCCGCCAGCCGCGGGTCTAAGACTCGCGCCAAGGTTTGGGGATACCACGAGGGGTGTCCTTCTCAGTTGTGTCTTTTCCGGGGTTCGGTTCTTGCATTTCGATTGGGCCTGATGCACCCGATCTGAATCTATTGAGGGGGCGAGTGATGAACAGTTTCTCTGACTTCCGCAATTGCATTTCCCATCTGATTTCCCGCCGCGGATTGACTCTTGTCTGCGGATTTGCCCTTCTGCTGCTCATTTTGCCTGCAAACGTCCACGGCCAAGCCGTCAGCAGAATCAACGGCACGGTGGCGGATCAGGCCGAGGCGGCAGTTCCGGACGCGAAAGTAACAGTGACCAACGTCGACACCAACGTGTCAAAGGACACCACTACCACCTCTGCGGGGACTTACCTGGTTATTGACCTCATCCCGGGGACCTATACCGTCAAGGTGGAAAAGGCCGGGTTTAAGACCTTTGTCAGCACCAACGTCACTGTCGTCGGTGGGGCAACATCCACCGTCAATGCCACCCTTCAGCCTGGGACTGTCACGGAGACCGTTGAGGTTATAGCCCCTGCGGTTGCTTTGCAAACGGAGCAACCAGAAATTGGCACCACCATCAACGAAACACTGACGCAAGAGTTGCCGCAGTTGATCTCAGGTCAGGTTCGCCAGATTGATAATTTTATCTTTCTGACCCCAGGCGTCACGGGCAACGGATTTAGCCATCGGATTAACGGCGGCGTGGACCAGCAGACAGAAGTCATGTTCAATGGCGTACCCGAAGCCTTTTCGGAGACGGCGGGCTTCACACAATGGAATCAGCCGCCTTATGACTCGATCAAGGACGCGGACATTCTCACCGGCACGTTTTCCGCGCAGTACGGTTTGGGCCAAGGCGTCGAGCAGTATCACACGAAATCGGGAACCAACGTTGTCCATGGCGACGTCTTTTTCCTTTATAGGGACGACAAATACCTTGCCGCTCCCGGCGCATTCAACGATATAAATCCCAACAACGTTGGGAAGATTGACCAGCCCAATACCAACATTGAGAGCAACGTGGGCTTCTCTGTTGGCGGACCAGTGTGGATACCCAAGATTTATGATGGAAGGAATAAGACCTTCTGGTTCTTTAGCTTTGACCGGTTCAGACAATCCTTCGTACCCAACGTCGTCACGCTTCCTACGCAGGCCGAACTTTCAGGTGATTTCAGCGCCTTGGTCGACCCTAGCAACCCCACGACGCACATTCCAATTTTCGTTCCCACCGCCTGGGGATCGAACCCGGCGCTGATTCCCTCAGGTTGCACGATCCCGGGATTCGCCACACCACAAGCCGCGGCCGGACAACAGTTCCCTGGTAACAAAATTCCGAGCAGTTGTTTCAGTCAAGTTTCGGCAGGCATACTAAAGCAGTTCCCGCTTCCCTCTCCCAGCAACCCGAACTCAGAGGTCAACAACTATACCCCTGCAACCACTTCTCTAAATCTCGAAAAAGCCTTCAGCGTCAATATTGACCATAACTTGACCTCGAAGCAGGCCGTCCACGGCCTGTTTTGGCGGCAGAGGTACCCGCAGCCGAATTCGGGCGATTGGGTGAATAGTCCACTCAGTAACCTAAACGTCACCACGCTCTTAGCCCGGGGCTTGGACATCACCTACTCCAACGCAATCAGTTCCCGCATGGTTCTGACCGGTGGTTTTCTGTATGTCTATCAGGCCAACGACTTTCAGCCGCCACACCTGCTTTCAAGCCCTCTCTCCGCCGTTCCGCCTTCGGGCCTAGCGCAACCCCTCACTTTTCCAAGCATTGGCTTTGGTGGCGGCCTGTGGGAGCCAGGGAGTTGGGGACCTGGAAACGGTCTATCGTCGACCATCAATCACAAAACAGGCTATTCCGTCCTGGCTAACTTGCTCTGGATAAAGGGCAAGCACAATATGAACATCGGTGTCGACATCCGAAAGACACTCCAGAAGGACTTCGAATGCGGGGGCTCCGGCGGCCAGCCCGGTTGCTCGGGATTGCTGAATTTTACTTCTGACATCACGGCAGATCCGAATGAGCAACTTGACATCTGCGGAGCGACCCCAGGTTGCGTTAGCACGCCCGGCTCAGCCACGGGGAGTGGGTTCGCCAGCTTCTTGCTCGGCAATGTCACGACAGGCGGCAGAGGTGGCGCGGGCAACACCAACTTGAGGAACAGCTACTTCGCGCCCTATTTCCAGGATGATATGCAGATTTCTGCCAAACTTAAGGTCAACTGGGGCATCCGGTGGGATGTGGCTTTCCCATTTGCCAACGATAATAAAACCAACCAGCTTACCTATTTCGATCCAAAGGCTGTAAACCCCACTGAGATTAACCCTAAGACCGGGCAGCAGCTTCTAGGTGCCATGGCCGAGCTCGGAACCTGCTCCGCGTGCGGCGGTTTTAATACCATGAAAATGGACTGGCACCATTTCAGCCCCCGCATTGGCGCGACGTATCAGTTGAACCCCAAAACTGTGTTGCTGGGCGGTGTGTCCTGGTATTGGCTTGACACCGGCGCCTTTGAATACGGCGTCAACAAAGTCGCCGTAAACTACGGCAACAACCTGAATGGCGTTGTTTCGATTGGCCAGCCGGTGCCGCAAGTTCCCGGCTTCGGTCAATGGGACACCACTCAGCTCCCCCCGTTGCCGGCCGTCGGTTTTAGCCCGACATTTTTCAACGGTACGTCAATTCTGGGCTTCGCGCAGGTTCACACGCTGCCCCGGCACGTCAACCAAGCCTACAACGAGCAATTCGTCTTGGGGATTCAGCGCGAACTACCCTGGAACATGTTCCTCTCCGTTTCCGGAGTGCATACCCACGACCTACACCTACCGGCGACGCTGGAATCGGGCGTTCAGTCGCTGAACTACGGCTTCGTGCAATCGGCCTGTCCGCAAGGCCCGACCGTTACCACTACTAATCAGTGTGTTCTCGCGCAATCATGGACTTCCTCAGCAGCACAGACATTTATGATGAATCAAGGGACCTTTGGCCAAGTTACGTATCCGACTGGCTCATGCGGAAACCCGGGAGGGCCCATCACGTATTTTGCTCCATACAATAACTTCTGCCAGGAGCAAGGTACCGGCAGCCCTCTTTTCGTGGCAGAACTTCCTTACCCGCACATGCCCTTTGTGACCAATAACTTCGATACTTCCGGAGCGGACAAATACAACGCGCTTCAGGTGAGCCTGCAGAAGCGAACGGGCGGGGGTTTAACCTACCTCGTGTCTTACACCCTTTCCAGGTACTTGACGAACACGGACAGCGGTTTCTCGACATTCAACTTTAGAGGTATCAACCCCCAAAACCCGAAAGCAGAGTGGTCGGTAGGCAATAACGACCAAACTCACGTACTCACCATTGCCGGTGTCTACGAATTGCCCATTGGTCCCGGAAAGAAGTACTTGAACCACGGCGGCACGGCTATGAAGAACATTGTCGGTGGCTGGAAGATCTCCACGGTCAACTATTATGAAAGCGGTACGCCGCTCCAAACGTTCTCCTGCGCCGACCAATTTGACTGCGATCCCCTGATTGGCAGCATCTTTGTAGGCAACCGGCCGAACCGTGTGTCGGGGCAAGGTTTCGGCATCAACTGGAACAACTATTACAAAGGAACGGCGTCAATTAATAAAGCCGCGTTCTCCTTTCCGGGATCTTGGACCCTTGGAAACGGCGCGCCCCTCTATAACGCCTTGCGGGCGCCGCCCTACTTCGACGAAGACATGACGCTCGGAAAGAAGTTTTTCTTTGGCGAGCGCTTCAGCGGCGAATTGACCATCCAATTCTTCAACGTGCTCAACCGCATGTTGCTGAATAACGGCCCGAATAACGGAGCTGGCCTGAATTGCTGGCATGGCAACTTTACGAGCTCACATTTCGGCAACGCCTTCAATTCTCCAACCACTCCTTGCCAGGGCAACCAGCCGAGGACGGGGCAAGCCGAATTCAGGGTCTTCTTCTAATCGAGCCGGAATCAGGGCTCTAATGTCTTGACGCTGCTCGCCGCAGCGAGCATAATTCCAAAAGCCGGGGCCCTTCAGGCCCCGGCTTTTTTTGTAGCAGCGGCCTTCCCTAGTTGAATGTTTGGGTCTATCTTTGTAGTTGCCAGCCTTTGAGCTGGTGCTTTGCACGATGCGCCAGCGGCATGAACTTCTGCAATCGAGACTTACCATGAAAAGACAACCATCCGACTTGCATCACGCGCCAAATCAGTCGCTAAGCTTCGGCCCCATCAAGGCAGCCGCTCCGCTAATCTTCGCCGCGCTAGTCTTCGCCGCGCTGGCGTGGGCTAGCGATCCGCCATGGAAAGCCAAGCCGTACGATCAATGGACCGACAAAGACCTGGAAAAAATCTTCACCGACTCGCCTTGGGCGCGTATTGGCACAGTTACGCGGACCTGGGCGCCGCTGAGCTCCAAGGAAGGGACAAGCGGCACCTACAACAAGCCGCAACCCGCTAGCCCCATGTCAGGTGCAAGGTCTGGTGGCCCTGGTGGTGCCGCGCCTCCCTCGGGAGGCGATGCGGGTGCCACTGGCGACGAGTTGCGCTTCAACGTGTATTGGGCTTCTTCCCGCATCATGCGCGCCGCTTCCGCCCGCAAGTCGGTCCTGCATGGAGGAAAGCAAGATGTGGATGTGGCGAAATATGCCAGCGAGCCCCAGGAAGAGTACCAAATCGTTGTGCAATCAGAGGACATGACTCCATTCGTGCGCCATGACGAGAAGTTCTACCAGGACAATTCCTCCCTCGATGTGAAAAAGACCAAGCAGAAGATCTCGCCCAGTCACGTCAGCTACGAGAAGGACGAAAAAGGTCAGGTTGGAGCGGCGGTATTTTTCTTCCCCAAAAAGACCGCTTCGGGCGAGCCCAATGTGCCCAGCGACGAAAAAAACGTCGAGTTCAACTGCAAGATTGAGGGTTCGAGGTTGCGCGTGAATTTCGATCCGCAAAAGATGGTGGACAGCCAGGGCCCCTCTCTCTAATTCTGGCGCGCCCGAGCTTGAGGCAACCAATGCTCCATGCGACGGCTTCTAAATGATCAGATTTGCGTAAGCGGTCAGTCTGCATCCTGATATACTCTTTTGTGATTCATCGGCCAGATTCTCCTGCGGGTAGATCCTTTTATGTCCGCCTTTTGGGTCCCGGCCTCGCCGGGACACGCCATGCGCCCCTCTTTGACCACGTCGCCGCTCGTGTATCCTCCCAGGACTTGTCTCTCAGCAAATTTGCTGCAGATTTTTGCAAGTTTGCTGCAAATTTGCCCCTTTATTTTCAACCAGTTGCAGGATGCCCCTCCCGCATCTCCTTTGCTTTCAACCTCTTGCATCGTTGCCGGGGGATGGGTATACCCCCCTCTATCGCCCACTTCAAGAAGAACTTTAACTGCCCTCCTTTCCTACGCCTTGCTTCTCCTCCTTGCTTTCATTCCTTCGCCTTCGGCGGCTTCCCAGTCCCCCGACCAGACCGAACCGCTTCTTGCCAACGCGAAAGATCTCTTTGAGAGGGGCAGTTTCTCCGAAGCTGACCGCGCCGTCCGCCAATACCTCCAGAGCCATCCGGACTCCGCCGATGGCCACTTCTTGCTCGGACACATTCTCTTCCGCGAGATCAGCGCCAAATGGCGCGACGAAGGAAAGGCGGAAGGCGAGGCGCTGCTCTACAACACCGGAAATTTGACCGGCCCGCTAGTCGCCTTTCGCGACGCGAAGGCCAAGGAATCCCTTGCCGAGTTCACTGCCGGCGCAAAATATCACGTCCCTGGCGCACTTGACCTGAAAATCGTGGCCCTCGATTACCTCCTGCTCAAAGACAACAACGACGCCGACCATTGGCTCACGCGGTCGCTCCAGGAAAATCCCCGCGACGCGCAAGCCTGGTATTACCTGGGCCGGACAAAATACGGCAAAGGCCAGTTTCTCGAGGCCATCGAATCTTTTGCCCAGTGTTTAAAGCGCGAGCCGCGGAACATCAAAGCGGAAACCAACGTAGGACTATCTTATGAAGCCCTCGAGCGCGCCGATGAGGCCGCCCAGGCCTTCCAGAACGCCATCAACTGGCAAGCTGAAGCCCCCGCTAAAGACCCGGAGCCGTTTATCGAGCTCGGCCATCTCTTCGTGGACCAGAATCAGCCGGAAAAAGCCGTTCCTTACCTTACGCAGTCTATCGCCATTCTCCCGAAGATATCCAAAGCGCACGAAGAACTTGGAAAGGCCTATTCCCTGCTGAAACGTTTCCCCGAAGCGCAAGCCGAACTGGAAAAGGCGATTGAGCTTACGCCGCAAGCTCCGAATCTCCACTGCTTGCTGGCTCCCGTCTACCGCAAACAGGGCTTCGACGATAAAGCAAAAGCCGAATCCGACCGCTGCGCCGCCCTTTCCGGCAGCCACTCCACGTCTTAGGCGCATGCGAGGTGAAATTATCGAAAGATCTTTGTCGTGAACCAAAGTATCAGGCAAATGCAGCGAACTGTGTTAAGCTGAAAACAAGCCGAAATTGCTCGGCTTAATCGCCGGAGAGGTGGCAGAGTGGCTGAATGCGGCGGTTTGCTAAACCGTTGTACGAGCTAAAACTTGTACCGGGGGTTCGAATCCCCCCCTCTCCGCCAGATCTTTAGTTTCAATGGGTTGGACTCCTTCCTAAGAAATTCCTCAAATTGCCGGCAAAAAAATCTGCCGCGCAGTATTGGTCTCTCAGAGGAATTTCAATGACAAAGCTCAGCATCTACAAATACGTTCGCACAGACAAAGGCTGGCGCTACTGCAAAGCGGCGTTCCACTCGAATGGAAAAATCAAACCGAACTTTGTATTCGTCAGTGGTGTCGAGGAGAAACACACCGAGGGGAGATATTTCCTGAACTTCAATGGCCAGTGGATCGATGCTGGTGTGGACGCGCTAGAGGCACAACGCCGGCGTCAACTTCGGCTCAATCAAATTGAATACGAGAGGCTCTCTGGCAGGAGTCTGGCTGCTGCGTCCGTCGCGCAACCTAGCGTGGTCGCGTTCGGCGGACGGAAAGTCATCAGGGATGAAGTAGAGGCATACCTCGCCGACTTGGAACTTACCCGCCGGCCCGCTAGGACCGTACAGTCCAAGCGCAAGTACCTCAGCGATTTCGTTCGGCTCATCGGAAAAAAGTTCGCGGACGAATACCGACGCGAGGATGTTCTCAAATACAAGAACAAATTGCAGGACGAAGGCTTCGAGCCGAAGACCATCGATCGCGGATGATGGCAGTCGTGACGTTCTTCAATCGCTGGCTCAAGCTCAAGCTCCGCCTCGACGCCAAGGATTGGCCCGAGACGCACGACAACGACCCCGAGCCGTACACCAGCGAGGAAGCCGCTAAGCTCGAAGCCGAGAGCGTGGGCGAGATCAATCTTCTGATCCGCACATTCAGACAGACGGGATGCCGCGACATGGAACTCGCGCACTTGAACGATACCGATCTTCTGGACTCGAAGGAGATTTACATCCGCGAAAAGCCATGCAGCGATTGCAAGGATTGCCGCTCGCGGGGAAATGTATGGCGTCCCAAGACCCCGAAGAGCACACGCAAGATTCCCGTCAGCGATGCGCTCTTTTCCGAACTGAAAGAACGAGGCAAGGGACTCCTGTTCCCGAACGACCAAGGCAAAGTGGATGGCCACCTGCTTCGCAAGATCAAGGACGAAGTGGGAAACTGCGTGCAGCGCATAAAGCTGCACCGCTGGCGCGATACCTACATCACGAACAAGCTGCGGGACGGAATCGACATTGTGACGGTGGCGACGTGGGCGGGACATGACGATATCAACGTCACACGATCCTACGCGGCGTGGTTGGACAGCCAGAGCAAGGCTGCTAGAGACTCTGCAAACCGAGAGGACACGTCGTTACCTCAAGACGGGCGCTCAGGGCCTGTGGCGTCAGGACGTGCCGCGACGCCGGCGCACTAAGGGGCAGATGTTCTTGCCACTGTCGTTCTCCTAGCTTTTATTGTCCTCCCACTTCCCGCGCCTCAACCTTTTTGTATCCGATCGCGCGTCACTAAAGGTGTGCACTTTCCGGGATAACTGCGAAACGTTAGCGGACTCATAAAACTCATGAGTCCAACAGGCACATAGGCCACTGCGTGTTGAGTTGGGCTTCTGTTGTTTCTCGCTGGGCAGTAGCGAACTAAGCTTGACGAGAGTTTGTGCAAACTGCTAGGGGAGTAAGTCTGGGCCGTATTCATCATCCTTCGGAGAAACGGGCTGATGGAGCCGCGGCCTGCCTTGATTCTTCTGCCGGCGTAATTCCTTTGAGATGCTTTCTTCAGTCCTTCCTGGTTCGCCCATCATGTCGAAGAGTCGCGCAATGATTTTTTCTTTTCCCCTAATTCGCGTCCCCGCTTCCTTTTCGACGCGTTCGAGGTGATCGGCTGCGACCCCGATGAACCAGTGGTCTACAGCTGGTGTTTTGGGCCTCAGGAATTGGCGGTATTCGTCCTCGTGCCTAGAGGACTGACGATACGCCGCGATCAGCTTCTTCTCACTTTCAGTGCGCTTCGCTGGATGGACGTTTCTCGCAATTATCGCTTCGACTAAAGCGGCGTCTTCGCCCATTGTTCTCTGGGAGGAAAGACCGCTCTCATGACCCACCGTGGCCTGAATTGAGTGACCAGCTCTAACCAGAGGCTGCATCTCTACAACGGTTTAGCAAATCTCCCGATTCCACCGCCTGGTGTTCGGAATCAACAACTTACAATCGGATGAGATGCTCTTGTTTGGTGCAAACATCCTTGTTTGGGAGCAGTTGTGCAACCATTGTGCAGCTGCGCCTCGATTCAAATACGACGGTTATCTGACAATTGTCGCTGGAAGACGATTCAGCGCCTAAGCACCTAGATATGCCTTCTAAACAGCGTGTTGAAACCTATTGAACCTATTGAAATCAGTTGGTAACGCGTGGTGCTTTTAGGTCCTCCAGCCACGAAGAAAGGCTTTGCCTGCAATACCTATATGACCTGCCACCGGGCCGAGGGGGAGCGGATTTTCTCAAGCGGATAGAGGTAGCGGCACAGGTGGTGTCACAAGCGGAATGGATCAAGACGGCTCGGGAATGGGGACCAAGGGCGTCATCCAGCACTGGTTGATATACCCTTGATGAAATGCCGGCAAGGGTTGCCCTACAACGGAGTTGAACTCTTATGCGCAGGATCATTTCGATATCGGCTTCCGTCTTTTTTCTCGCGCCTTTCGCTTGGCCGCAAGTACCGAGTGTCGCCGTCGGCAGTCAAGGAGTGATTGTTTCCGGCAAGCCCGCCGCCACTGCGGCTGGCATCAAGATTCTGGAACATGGGGGAAACGCCGCTGATGCTGGCGCCGCCACTCTGCTGGCCCTTTCCGTAACCTATGTAGGTGCGTTCTGCGTGGGAGGAGAGATCCCCATTTTGGTTTACAGTACTGACAAGAAAAGCGTGAAGCTACTTGAGGGGCAAGGCGAGGCCCCTCGCGACCCCAAAGCGATCACTTGGTACATGGAAAACGGAATCCCTGACGGTGACGTCAAAGCGGCCGCCGTGCCTGGCACCATAGATGCCATCGTCACCCTGCTAAGACTTTATGGAACCAAAAGTTTTGAGGAGGTCGTGCAACCGACGCTGGCGATTCTGGATGCCGGCGGTCCCAGTTGGTATATCGATACCGGCAGCCAGAAGAGGATCGACACCGGCGTGAACTGGCAGGCTGATCTGGCCGTAACCTTTCGCAAATTGGTGGAATCTGAAAGGGCTGCGCAAGGTACGCGGCAGCAGAAACTACAAGCTGTCTCCGACCGCTTCTATCGCGGCGACATCGCCGAGGCCCTGGAGACCTGGTATATCGAAAAGGGAGGTTTCCTTCGCAAGACCGATTTGGCCGCGCACAAGACTCCCTTGGTGGATCCGCTCAAAGCGACGTACCGTGGGTACACGGTCTACAAGGCTGGCCCGCTGACGCAGGGGCCTTATCTTTCACAGACACTGCGCCTACTGGAAGGCTTCGACTTAAAAACGATGGGCTTCAATTCGGCGGACTACATCCATACAGTGATTGAAGCGGAGAAACTGGCACTGGCGGATCGCGATGAGTATTACGGCGATCCGAACTTCGTGAAAGTGCCGATGGAGGAGTTGCTATCTGATCAGTACACGAAAATGCGGCGCGAGTTGATCGATCCGAAAAAGGCTTCTCGCGAGCTCCGGCCGGGCGACCCTTACAATATGAAACCGACAAAGCCGCCAACCATCACTGGCCCTTGGCATGGGGGGACCACGGTCATGTGTGTGGCCGATAAGTTTGGGAACGTCATCGTGGCAACTCCCAGCGGCCTGTCGAGTACAGCCGGCGTGGCCGGACACACGGGCATTATTCACGGAAGTCGGCTCAGCAGCTTGAACACGTTCGCGGGAACTCCCAACGTCATTCAGTCGGGCAAGCGGCCGCGGATCACATTGAGTCCCACACTCCTTTTTCATGACAACGATCCCGTGATGGCGATCTCGGTAGCAGGCGGCGACCAACAGGATCAGGCAGCCATCCAGGTCATCCTGAACTATGTGGAGTTCGGCATGAGTCCGGTAGAGGCGTTCAAGGCCCCGCGCTTCTCCACCACGCATTTCATCAGCTCCTTCGGCCAGGACAGCGCCAGCTTGGGCAGCCTTTCAGTCCCCAGCACTCTGCCCGAAGGAGTGCAGGCTAATCTGAGGGCTCGCGGCCACGTGGTTACTGTCAGCCGCGGCGGAGTGGGCTGGGTGGCGCTAATCGGCATCGACCCCAAGACCAAGCAGGCGACGGCCGTGGGCCCGGCCGCCGGCAAAATGGAATAGACTTCGTGTATCCGTGACTGGTCTTTTTATTCTCCTCTTTGACCTGCTTCCGGGCCGGTATTATTCACGACTTTCAGCGTCACTCCTGATCAACTAAGGCCGGATATGCAACGTTGACGCAAGAAAGCCTGGCGACGAATTCTATGTGGAGAGTTTCAGTTCGCGGACGGCGTCGCCAGCACCACTTAGATTGGCCAGACGCATTTCAGAATACTTGCGGGACAAGAGAACTCCGGATGCGCCAGCACGAAACGCAGCAAGAACGGCTTCTTTAACGCTTTGAGGCGTGCATTTACTGTTACCTGCGTCCGTGGGGATATCAATGTCGATGCCGGGCCAGATGAGAGTATTCGTGCCTTCCACTCCTGCGAGCACACGTTTTGTCTCCCGGAAAACATAGTCTGAGGATAAACCCGTGTGTGGGATCTGATCGTAGCTGCGTTCTTTGAAGTTCATCAGCCCGTAGTTGAGGTCAATTATCGCTTGCTTCGAGAGGTCGCCATAAAGTGTGGAACCGATATTGTCGGCGTAGAGAGCCATGCGTTCACCGCCGCAGTTGTTGTACATGACAACTTTAATAAAATCGGAATAGTTTGAGAGCTCGCGAAGATCCTGTTCGGCACGATAGATTGGGTTGAAGGAATTGTTGTGCCAAATATGCCAACCAACCGGGATGGATTGCTTCACCGTTTTGACGGTCTTGTAGATTGCGGCGTAAGTTTCGCGGAGGCTGTCGGTCCAAAGCATTTCCCACGCGGCGAGTTCGGGGTAGCGGAGCAGCAAACGCCAAAACTGGACATAGTAGCCGTCGACGGGACGCTTCCCAGCGCGTGAGGCGCGAACAAGTTTTTCGAGTTCGAGAAAGCCCTCTCTCGCGCGCTCGAAATTAATGCCACGCCGTTTTGCCTCGGCCTGACAGAATTCACAGAAGCAGGTGACTTCGCCTGGATCGACAGGGGGCGTGTCGTGCGTCGCTCCGAGGCTATCGCACAGGGCACCCTGGCGTTCGGAGCCCCACATAAGGCCGTCGATGTCATATGAACGGGTATAGTCTTCTACCAATCCAGTCAGGAAATTTCTGTATTCCGGATTATTAACGCACAGTGTTTCGGCATGTTGCCCGTGAAGATCACGTTCCTGCAGCTTCTCAATATTGGGAAGGTCGGTGCGGAAGGCGTCTTCTAACCAACAGATGACTTTCATGCCGCGCTTTCTGGCGGCGGGCAGAACTTCTGCGAGGATATCCAAATTGCCGTGATCGGGCGCGCGAGTTTGCTTGAGGACAGTATTTTTGTAGAACTCCGCGTGAGGCGTGGCGAAATTACCGCCGTGGAAGTTCAGATCGTATTCCTGCTTGCCATGATCCGGAAGAGGTTGACCCGGAATTTGCCTCCCAGCGATGCCACGACCGTAAGTGAAAACTGCGAGGAACAGCGTATTTACACGCGCAAGCTCTTGCAGATTGTCCAGAACTTGTTCGGTACCTTCGTCGACGAACGAAACGGCTCCCACCTGAATGCCGATCATTGTCTTGGATTGGCTGGGAAATGCTACGGCCGGTATAGACAGCGCAGCGCCAGCCCCCGCGCTAAGCTTCAAGAATTCACGCCGATTGACATCGGATTTCTGCACGGATTAATCCTTTCGAAAGCATGAGTTGACAGCGTGAGACTACACTGCTTGATGCAGGTTTTTGCGAAGCGTAAGGCTGCCGTCATCGTTGAGCTTTTGATGGCATGCCCAACGTACGGGATAACGCATGGCTTTTATTTCAAGCTCCGCATGGAGCTTCAATCCTTCAAACTGCGTACCTTGTGGCAACACAAACTGCGCCTGGCGAATTTTGCCGGGCAGTGGATAACCTGGATCGAGACAACCGCTTCGAAGGATTTGGCCTTCCTTGCCCTTGACAGTGACCCTCAAGACGCCTGGTACACCAGTGATGCCATCATTGGCAAAGCCAATTATGAGGCCCAGATAACCAGAGTCTTGATAGCTCCAAATAAATGATGGCCTCACGCGATAACCGATGTGGCGATTTATGCGGTCAAACGCGGCGGGATAAGCCTGGTAATATGCCATCAGGTTTCTTGCACTGATCTGATGGAAATTCCAAAGGGACCAGTAATTCGCTCCGATGTCCATGACGTGAGCGATCATGTTCTCTGCAGGAGAGATACCTTCTACGGCCGCGGCCGGATCAGGAGGTTTGCCCGGCAGGCCTTGCTCGAGCAAGGCAGCTATCCAAGGCGGTCGATTGCTGAGCGCTTCGATTTGCTCATTCTCAATGAAAATGGTGTCGCTGCGTATCCAGTTGTTGCTTCGAACCGTGCGATCGAGCAACTCTGAGTTGCCGACGCGGCTGAAATCGGGTTGCGTGTTTGTCAGAAGGGGTGTCTTGGAGAAATGCTCGAACTGGACTTCGAGCATACGAATCCAGGTGCGTTCTGCCGTTGGATAATCGGGAAACGGATTGTTGCTGAAGGGCCAAGTATGCCCTTCTCCCCAAAAGCCGTACATGAACGTGTCGACGAATTCGATCAAAGGGTTGCCATTAAATTCGGCAGCAAGCAAACCAACAAGCTCAGCGAACGAACTTTGAAAGAACGGATCGTCGTAACGGGGCTGATAGCGCGAGTGTGGATTCTCCAGATAGCGCTTCGCGGAACCGGCCTCTGCCTGATTGGTGAGAACGAGATCGACCTTCGGCACCTTTCCTAGAACAAAGTCCGGAAGGGCCGGTTCGCGAGTGTAGTCCGGAGCGCACATCTGAATGCGCAGGCCGATGCGCTTGCTGTACCTTTTGGCCAAGTCGAAGACGAGCTGCAGATGCTCGGATAGCTCTAGCCGACCGGGACGCGGCTGAACCTCCCGCCAAGTCGGCCGTATGTAGAGTTGCTGACCCAAGGGAAATCTGACCAGATCCTCGATTGCTTGCGGAATGGGTTTCGATTTGATTTCATCCGTGCCGGAATCCGCGGTGATGTAAGTGACGAGTCCCTTGCCGAAATTCGGAACGACATCATCCGAAGGAGTGGTGGTCATGACCACGTCGTCGGTTGGAATCGCAGCGGCAGGCGGATACTGAGGAAACGGGCCTTGATTCAAGCGGTCAGATACTTTCGGGCCGGAACCGAAATCATAATTGCCCCAGTTGTGGGCAGGCACGTCCGCATTGGCGATTGATCGTGTAGCCGCGGCGGAAGCCACACCGATTTTCAAGAAGTCTCTTCGCTGCACGTGAATTCTCAGTCGTAACCGCGAGACAGTAACACATCAAGAAACATTTGAAAACAAAACGAGACTTAATGAAATGGCGGAACATGCGTCGTACGGCCAAGAGGGAGTTCAAGACATTGATCGAATTGCTGAAGGCATTTTAATTCCAGATATTTGCTTCTTCGCAAAAAGATCCTCACCCTGCTATAGACCAGCACCATACTGACGGGACGAACTACTGCACCGGAAAGGAATAGATGCTGATGCTGAAAGGCGGAGGAGATATGGCATCCGGGACGGACGTCAGTCCCTGTTCCTTCACTTCCACTTCGGGCACTTGTCCTACGATGTTCACGGCGGTGAGCTTATCGGGCGCCATTCGCCAGAGATGACCCTGCCTGCCAAGCTTCGCGCTATTGATTGTGAGCTTCAACTGCTGCTCGGAGTCCGAAGGATTCAGCACTGCGAAGGTAAGCGTTTTGCGGTCTTCACTGAGAGCCGCGCTGACATCGAGCGGATAGGTGTCGCTTCCAGGATTGACCGCAGGCTGGTCGCCGCCCACCGGGTAAATCGGCTCGGGCTGAGGAAAATTTCCTGATACCTCCACTAAAATGCTGCAGAAATGAATGCGTCACGACTGGCTAAGCCGAATCCAGCTTACAGAATTTCAAGTAGCACGAGAGAGACGTCATCTGCGGCGGGCCCGTCGCGCCACGCCGCGACGCGGTTGAGAATCTGCAGCTTCATTTCGGCCAGAGGCAGTGTCGAAGTGTCTGTGACAATCTCTCTAAGGCCATCGATGCCAAGCATCTCGCGCCGAGCATTGAAATTCTCAGTCAAGCCATCGGTGTAGACGACAATGCGGTCACCTGTCTGCAGAGTCGCTTCGATGCTCGATTTAGAGTCCACGGCATCTTCGAACAGGCCGAGAACCATACTCGTTGACTCCAACAGTCGTGGCGGTCGTTCTCGGCGGATAATCATTCCCGGCGGATGGCCCGCTCCGGCGAATTGCAACGAGCGCCCAGCACCATCGAGGCGCAGGGCTGCCACAGTGAAGTAGGTCGCTGAACTGGCCAGGTGCTGAACCGCGAAATGATTCAAATGTCGCAGCATGGATCCGAGATCCGCGCCGCGCTCAATCTCCGCTATCGTTTCAGAGTAGATGCGGTTGGCGATGAGCGCCGAACTGATACCGTGACCGGATACATCGCAAACAAGAACGTCCAACCGGTCATCGCGGGGCTTGACGAGGCCATAGTCACCGCCGATGGACCAAACTGGCTGATAGTACGCTTCGACGGAAACTTGCCTCCAGGTAAGGCTTTTGGGTGCGAGGCTTTGCTGAACACGCTCGGCGAGCTGAAGCTCTTGCTCCACCTGACGCTGGCGGTCGAGGAGCAGCGCGTTGGCTTGACTTAACTCGATCTGTATGCGCTTTTGGTCGCTTATGTCTGTCGCGGTAACAATTCCGTAGGCTCGGCCATCGCCCCCCTGGACCAGGCGGGACGTGACGGCGACAGGTAGTCGCCCGCCGTCCGCCTGTGGAATGTAAAATTCGTATCGAGCGCGTCCCTGCGCTTCGCGGCGCCCGATGAATTCGAGCAATTTGATCACATCTTCCGGCGGGTAAAAATCCACGATCGATCGCCCGAGAAGTTCCGCCGCAGGCAGTTTGATCATTTCCAGAAACATGGAGTTCGCAAAAACAACGTGTTTGGCTTGGTCATTAATAATGACGCCCTGATTGAGCGTTTCCAGAACGCCTCCGACTTGGTCCAGCCACTGCTGTGCAGAACTCATAGGACGAGTCATAGTTGGAACACTGGAGGAGGTCCGCTAACGCGCTTCCATTGCAGGCTGACATTCACTTCGACACGGTTGGCGATCTTGATGAAAGGAATGTTACTGTTCATGCCGTAGTCTTTGCGATCGAAAGCCATTGTGCCTTCGATGCTCCCGGAGCTTGACCCCTTGCCGTGATCTGTAACAGTGAGTTTTTCTGTCTTCGTGACGCCACGAATGGTAAAGTCGCCTTCTACGTCGAACGTGACTGGTCCGGTCTGGACGACTTTCGTGGATTTGAACGTGATCATAGGCGAGTCTTTCACGTTAAAGAAGTCCTTACTTTTTAATTTCCTGTTTTTCATCCCGCTGCCAGTGTTCACACTGTCTGCTTGAATCTCGATGTCTAAAACGGCGCTCCTCACATCTGTGGACGGAAACGTAAGGCTTGCGTTCCATTTGTCAAAGGTACCCTTGATGGAGACCGAAGAATCGACGCCAAATTTGATGGTGCTTTCCACGGGTGTGATTTCGTAGACCGGAAGCTGCGCGCATTTAGCGGAGGGTAACGCGCAAAACGCAATCAGACAAAGAACGACCATCAGTAAGCTGTGAGTTCTCGGTCTAGGGTCCATAACATGCCTCCAAAATAGATCGGTTCCGTGCTTGAGATTTCCGCGGAGCCGGCGGTTGACAAATTATTTTCTGCCGAGACGCAAAATGATTCCGGCGGCAAAGCGGAAATTGTCCTGCCGGTTATTCGCGCCGTCGGGAAACCTGGTCAAGAAGTATTCGACCTGCAGTGGACGGACCGCGAGAGTATCTGAGAGCCGGAGATCGATGCCTCCTCCTGCGGTCATCCCGAACGCGCTCACCGACCCGAGAGTGACTCCATCCGCCGCCCATACGCCTCCGAAAAGCACCTGGGCGAATGGGGTGACGACGTGTCGCCTCAAACTGACTCTAGGCCCGAATAAATACGAAACCTGGTATGTCGTATCGCGACCTGCGCGCGAAAGTGAATAGCCGCTGAGTTCCCCCACGATCCCGAACCGGCTGGCTGGGTTGTACACGGCCTCGCCCGTGATGCCGTTGGCGTTGAACGATTCAGAAGACGAGACGCCATTGATTCTTGGATTGGCGTTATAGCGGACAAAGTCATAGCCGCCGTACAGCTCGACTTTGGGAGTCTCGATCTCTTGTGCCTTCGCACACGGCAGATAGCCGAATACCAGCAAGAGAGCAACTCGAATTGGTCTTTTCATTGCCGACCTCGGATTTGAAATCCTGATTACTATAGAAGACGTGGCTTCCTTCCACTTCATCGAGATGACCCACGTGCTGTCGTCCCGCATGCGGCTGTGCGACTGCGGCATGCCGCATATGTAGGCGTGCGTTGTAATTTTCGGTCATTGTCAACGTGACTCTAGCCGCCGCGAGTTAGTTTTCGCCGGAAGCTTTGCGTTCGGATGCGCCTCTCGCGTGATGCCTTGATTCTTGCGCGAGTTCGTTCGCTGATCTTGCCGCTTTCGAGAATTTCCTTCATAGGCGTCCAGTACGCTTCGATCCAACCGCGGTAATGGCCGCTGTATCGGTGCGGCGGCACACCGATTTGCGTGAAACGGAGAACCGTTTTTGCTTTTCTGAATATCAAAGATGGCAACGGAGTGGTGATCAGGCCACCAACCGGTGGCGCGCCAGGCCTGGACAATTTTAGCTCCGGGCTTGAGCGCCAGGTTGAATCCGGTGATGTGTCCGTTCCAAGCCGTGAATTTGCCAGGAACCTTGGTGCTTATGACCGCCTTTTCGCCGGAGAGCAAGCTGTGCTTCTTTGAGTTCATCAGCAGCTCATAGACGGCTTGCGGAGCCGCTTTGAAGTGAACTGTCTGCTGAATCGTTTTAGTCTTCATTCACTCTCCTTCATTGCTTGCCATTGAGTTGTCCTTCGTAAAGCTCAATTTGCTAAATCAACGTCCCGACGGTAAATGCGAGGCCATGGTGGCGGCACCCTTCTCTCCGCGAGAATGGAAAGCGAATTCTCTCGCGAAGCCGAGGAACGTCGTAGGTTCTTTCTTCTCCACGGTCAGCAATCGTCGATGTCACGCGAGATTGTTTCCCTTGCCAGCGAAATCGGAACTGTTCCATTTGGCCCTCTGCAAATCACTCCGGCGCGCCGCTGTCCAACATCGCCTTTTTGGCTACCTCCAACGGTTCTCCACCGGATATTCGCGAAGAAGGATCAGCGTGTCCCCGATATGGTAGGCCTTGTCAATGGCTTCGGTAATCTTTTGCATCATCACTCTCTTCTTCTCTGGGCGAATTCCTGGTGGTGCTTCGATGAACAGGACTGGCATGGATGTCTCCTTTTACGGGCTTCAATCATTGCTCATAAATGCCGTTCGCGGTACTATCTCGCGGTACTGACCGGTACAATCTAAAGTTTTTGTCAAGAAATTGTCACCGGGAAACACAAGACAGCCTGCGTGGCACCAAAATAAAACCGCAATTTATTAATGCGAGCTGAAACAGAAAGCAAGTACAAAATGTCATTCATCGAGATACCGCCTCCAGTCGTCTGTGCCGCGCGTCCTGTACCTACGGGTACAATTAGAAGATCCTTGTGAAAACCCGTTTCATCAGAGGCGCTGATACACGGCTCCGAATCATCCGGACCGCAGCTGACTTGTTTCACAAGCAGGGAGCGGTGCGACCAGCCCCGATGACATCATCGGGGCTTCGCGAACCGGGAAAGGCCAGTTCTATCACTACTTCAAAAGCAAAGAAGGTCTCGTTCACGAAGTACTCCAAACGTATCTGGACGAGATTAAGAGTGGCGCTGCGCCAATCGACTACGAAATCAGCTCGTGGCGCGATTTGGAAAAATGGTTCCGCGCTCATCTGGAACTACAAGAGTATTACGAAATGACGCGTGGTTGTCCGTTCGGCACCTTAGGGAACGAAGCGACTGTGAATGATGAGTTGATTCGCCAAGACGTCAGCCTCATTTTCGAAGTCATTAAGAACAAGTTGGCGGCGTTTTTCGTCAAAGAAAAGGCCAAGGGAAAGCTGATCAAGCAGGCCGACCCAGAGCGCATGGCTAACTTCTGCATCACAACGATTCAAGGTGGGATGTTGTTGGGGAAAATAAACAGGAGCAGCAAAACCGTCGAAACGAGCATCGCGGAGGCGCTCGCGCATCTGAAAGGGTACTCACTCAAAGTTTCACGCTGAAAGTGATCCGAGGCAGTCATAGTCTGGCGACCTGCGGACTCACGCGAGAAGAACCGACGCCGGTCAACCTCTTTATCTCTTCAACCACGGCGTTGGGGGTGTCCAGCGGCAAGAAGTGACCTGCATTTTTAATGGTTACGGTCTCTGCCTTGGGTATTAGTTTTGAGTGATGCTCCCGTTCGGTCGGGTGAGCCCAATCCTTATCGCCCCAAACGAGGCGTACAGGCACGCTGATGTTCTGATATACCTTCGTAGCTGCCTCCCAGCTCGGAGCGTTGCGCAGCAAACTGATAAATGCGCGATAGTGCCCCGGCCGATTGCCAACCTCATACATTTCCTTCAGCAGGTCCCGCGGGATGCTCTCTGGATTCGCGACTCCACCACGGAGAACGGCCTTCATAATTATGAAATTTCGAAGACGCATCACGGTTTCGCCGACGATCGGGATGCTCGACGTCGTCATGATCATCCAACCCAGAGGAGAACTGCGTGTCATGCTCCGGCCTTTTGCGTAGTCGTATGGATTGATTGCCACGACTCGCCTAACACGCGCGTTGTGACGCCCAGCCAGGATCAAGCAGATCGCCCCGCCAATCGAAACCCCGCAGAGCGTCACATCGCGAAGATCAAGGGCGTCCAGGAACCCTTCGACGGCATGAGCGAAGAAATCCGCGTCGTACTCCGCCTTCGGAATGTCTGAAAAACCGTGGCCCGGATAATCGAGGGCGTAGACGGTGAATTGCTTGGTTAAATCCGGCACCACCTTTTGAAAAAGATCAAGCTGCGTACGAAGCGTATGTAGGAGAACGAGGTTAGGGCCTCGTCCGGCCTTGATGTAGCGGAGCCGACCGTTCGCACCATTCTTAACGTAGTCGATGGGAATATCCGTCGCCCAACGCAACGTTCTGGGAGGTTGCGGAACCGATCTCAGTGCCTCCAGGACAAAAGACGCGAGCCATATTCCGAGACCTGCGGCAACAAAAACGACAGTGAAAAGCGACATAGCTCTCCTTACTACCGACTACATGGATGCTTCCGCAGCTGTTGTCTCGACCCGCGGAACGGCCACCATTGAGTCCTTTGCCTTTGCAGAGGATTCTTCCCAGTGAACAATCTTCAAATCGAGTACGAAGATGGAATAAAACACTGGAACGATGAATAGTGTGACCGTGGTCGCCAACGTTAGCCCGCCAATTTGCGCATAACAGAGCGCCTCCCAGAGAG
Organism: Candidatus Acidiferrum sp.; assembly: GCA_035280045.1. Taxonomy (GTDB): domain Bacteria; phylum Acidobacteriota; class Terriglobia; order Acidiferrales; family UBA7541; genus Acidiferrum. The sequence goes on along the minus strand of DATEGP010000047.1, from coordinate 11,047 downwards.
GGCCGCCGTGCAGCGCCAGCGGGAACAGAGCCAAAACTGTGGCTCCTACGGTGATCAGGACCGGTCGGATACGCAGAATGCCAGCATCTACCAAGGCGTCCCGCAGTGTCTCGCCACCCGCGTGGCGCTCCTCGATGAAGTCGAACAAAACGATGACGTGGCTCACGATGACGCCAATGAGGCTGGTGATACCAAGGATGACCATGAATCCCATCGCCATATTCATGACCCACACGGCAGCCAGAGCGCCCACCGCGCCAAATGGAATACCGGCAAACACGATGAGAGGTTTGAACGCGTTCTTGAATTGGAAAACGAGCGCCAGATAGATCGCCAGCACGGAAGCGATCACAACGGTGAGCGATTGCTTTTGCCCCTTGATTTGCTCCTTTAGCTCGCCAACAATCTCCATGCGATATCCGGCGGGCAGACTCTGTTCGAACTCGAGGATCTTGGGCATCAGAGGAGTCGTAACCTCGGAGGCCAGATGCCCGGGCGCTGGCAGAGCCGAGACGGTGATGGCGCGATATTGATTCACACGGCGAATGAGCGCCGCCTCGGGCACATAGCGAAGATCGGCAATTTGGCCGAGCATGACACGGTTGGGGCTCTCCCCTGCGTATACATAAAGCTGCTTTAGCGCTTCCGCGCTCTGATGCTGGCTGTAGTCCATCACTTGAACAATCTGAATGTTCTTGCGCCCCTCGCGCAACCACCCGATGGGAACTCCTCGAACCGAAGAGTAGGATGCGAAAGCGATGTCACGATCAGAGAACCCCATGAGAGCGGCTCGGTCCTGATGAACCTCCAGGCTCGGGCGCAGCGTGTCATTTCCCCAATCATCGCGGACGTTGATGGCCAAGGGAGAGGACTCAAGAATGGCTCGTAATTTCTCGGCTTCGGCTCTAAGTGTCCGCATATCTTCACCCAGGACACGTATGGAGAGCGGAATGAGGGTGGGAGGTCCGGTCTCGACAGTACGCACATCGATTCTTGCTCCCGGCACGCGCGAAGAGAGGGCCGTCTGCAAAGCGCCGACGAATCTGTTGGTGTCTTCGCTTCGGGTGAATTGAACCAGCAGTTGCGCGTAGCCAGGTGCTGGGGCCTCAGGAGTGACAGAGAACCAGAATCGTGGGGCGCCGGCTCCAACAAAGGAAGTAACGGACGCCAGCACGGGATCGGCTTTTGAAGAGTCTGCGCGACCTCGGCCTGACGATTCTGTGACCTCTTGAATTATGCGCTCCGCTTCCCGAGCCGCGCGATCGGTTTCCGAGAGCGGGACGTCTTCGGCAAGATGAATGTCGATATAAGCGAGATAGAAGTTGTCCCTGGGGAAAAACTGCTGATGCAATCGCACTGCAAAGAAAGCCCCCGCGACAAGCACTAGGGAGCAATAGCCCAAGACTTTCCATCGATGCTCAATCGCAAACCCCACGACTGTGCTGTAACGCCTGCCGAAGCCAGTTTGGCGCATTGTCTGCGGGTCCGATTCAGCTATGGGTTTCAGTAGGTAATAGCACAACAACGGAATGAAGCTCATGGAAACCAATCGAGATGCAACCAGGGAGCAGGCGATGGTCACCGGGAGGCTGTAGATGTACCGCCCAACGTCTCCCTTCAACAGCAAGAAAGGCAGGTACGCGGCGACATTGGTAATTGTGGCATAGAGAATAGCTTTGGAAAGCTTTGTTGGGCCTAGCCAGGCAGCCTCGGAACGGCTCTTCCCGGCAGCCAGTTCGCGCTTAATCGCATCGCCCGCGACCACCGGGTCGTCCACGAGGAGACCGAGAGCGATGATGAGCGATGCGATTGACATTTGCTGGATATCAAGGCCGAGCAATTGCATAAAGCCGAAGGTCATCGCAAGAGTGATGGGGATCGAGAGCGCCATAAGCAGCGAGGAACGCCACTCCCAAAAGCCAATCAAAGAAACCACTACGACCAGGACGATGGCCTCGATTAAGCTGCGATTGAACAGGTCGACTTTCTCGCGGACCTGCCGCTTTTGGTCGGACGTCGTGCCAATTACCAAGTCTTCAGGAAGGGATCGCCGAACCTCGGCCAGCCTGGCCTCGACAGCGCTGCCAAACTGGTCAATTTGTTCTCCCTTTTTCATCTCCGCGGAAACAGCGATCGCCCGCCCCCGATGCCACTTGCCGCCCGGATCGCACCAGCTGTAATAGGAAAGGAAGCGTGCAGGGTGTTGGTAGCTGCGCCTAGCGGTGGCGAGATTGCGCAGGTAAAGAGGCGTTCCGTTGGCCGCCTGCGTCAGCACGACCGCATTAATATCATCCAGGGTGCGGAATTCTCCGGTGTACTGAATCTCTAAATCCCGACCACCGGTGCTAAGCGTTCCGGCGGGAAAAGTAGTGTTACGATTCGTCACGATTCTTGGCAGCGCAGGCGGGGAGACGCCGAAAGCCGCGAGGCGATTTTGCGAGGTTTGAATCTCGATCTGCTCTTCGAGCACGCCGACTCGTGTGACCCGCGAAGCTTCCGGGGCAACTTTGATGGCTTTCTCGATGCGGTCGGTGAAATCGTCGAGTTCTCGATAGGAATACTTGGGCCCGGCATTTTCACGAAGCTGTTCATCTAGCCTCGCTCTAGGCTCAATGACGATCGGATCCCACACGTCAGGATGAATATCCGCTCGCTGCGGCATCCCCTCCCAGATGCTTCGCACAGAGCCAGCCAAATTGCCCTCCGGCCGAGATGCCAGGAATCGAACTGCGACAAAGCTGGTGCCCTCGATAAGTTGAAACTCTGCGCCTAAATCATGACTGCGAAGTTGCGTTTGCAACAAATCGGCTGCTTCGCGCAAAAAAGAAATATCAATGCCATTTGCGCTGCAAAGAACGACATCCGTGGTCGTTGAGCGCGTGCCGAGCTTGTTAGCGATGTCTGACGCGATTAACTGTATCTGCGTTTCGCTTGCCGGAGGGCTGGCGACTGTGAGCATCAGGGCCGAAGTTTCACCGAACTCCTTGATGTATTGAGCGGGACCAGCCCCCTCCGGCAGATCGGTCAAGGAATCCAACTTCACTTTGATATCGTCGAACTCTCTAGCCGTGTCGGTTACGCGCTCATCCACTTCCGCATAGACGACCGATAGGCCAGCCCGGGAAATCGACTTGAGCTCGGACATGTGAATGTTCAGAGCTAGCTTTTCCTCGACTTTGCGGGTAACCAGCTGCTCCACGCGTTCCGCGCTCTGGCCTGGCCACGGGGTTATGACGGCGACCTGGCGCACGGGAATATCAGGATCTTTGCGTTTTGGCATCGCCCGATAAGCCCAGATGCCCCATGCTAGAACGCTGATCAGCAGCACCCACGCGATGTGGCGATTGTCCACAAAAAAACGGGCCACGTTGGGGCGAGCCGACTTGGTCTCGAAATCCGAAGCGCTAGAAGTCACGGCCGTATGGTCCTAATCTATCTCACGGATACGGTCACCATTTCGAAGAAGATTGGCGCCAGATCCGACGATTCGCTGCCCGGGATTGAGTCCCTCTAGGATCAATACGGAACTGCCCGCGAGCGGTCCTGGGCGCACCACGATCTCCCGGGCAACCCTCTGGCCGAAGTTGTCCCTCTGCTCAGTGCCGTACACGAGATAACGGTTACGGATCGGATCGTGTACCAAAGCATCCGTGGGCACCTCGACCACGTGATCCGTCCGGTTACCAGACGCCAAGACTGATGCGATCATGCCTGAACGCAGCTGTAGGTCAGGATTTGCGATGGAAAGCTCGACTTGAAACGATCGAACTGTGGGATCTGCGGATGCCGCGATAGAGATCACGCTGCCATGAAAAGTCTGGTCGCGGAATGCATCGACGGTAACCCCGAGGTTCTGCCCCAGGCGAAAATCGCCAAGAGCGGAATCGGGAACGTTAAATCGAGCCTTCACGTGTCGCAGATCCGCCACCGTGAAGACGGGCATACCGGCGCTAACTAATGCACCCACATCCACCTTGCGCTCCAGGAGGATCCCATCGAACGGCGCGCGCAGCTCAGTATCCTCGAGAGCAATATGCGCTTCCTGGAATTGTGCAGCGGCACTTGACGCGCGCTTGCGAGCGGCCGCGAGGGCCGATGTCGCGCCATCGAATTTGGCGTGACCCATGTCGAGCTTGGCCTTGCTTGCGTCGTACGCGGGCTTGGTGATGCTCTCTTGTTCCCAAAGTTTTTCGACTCTTGCAAAATCCAAATCCGCCTCTGTCACCCCTGCTTGAGCTTCGGCCACCTGGGCCTCCGCAGCGTGAACTCCGGCATCAGCCTCTTCGCGTGAGCCCGCGGCCTTGTCCGCCACCGCTTCGTATTCCATCCGCCGCAGCCGAGCAAGCATCATTCCCGAAGCTACGCGGACCCCAGGTTCCAGGGGCCGCATCCGCCCGTCGCGTGCCTTCCAGCGCTGCAGTTCGGTAACGTAGCCCGACACTCGAAAGGCCAGATCTGCCTGCGCGGCTGGAACAACGACCGCCGAGTAGGTCGCGGTTGTGCTACTGTCTTGCGTCTTTACTGTGATCGCATGCACGGCCTTCGCCATTCCAACATCAGCAGCGGCATGCTTCGTGCCGCAGCCTGAATTCAGAATCACAAGCCCGCTCAGCCCGGCAATGACGTACTTCCTCACGGATCTTCCCCAATCGCCTTTTCCAAATCCGCTTGCGTCGTCGCCAGATCGAGAAGAGCGCCAGTGACGCGGTGAGCTGCTTCGGCAAGGCCGGATTCCGCCTTCAGCAGATCACTCGTGAGCGCTGCTTTTTGCATGTATTGGTTCCGTGTGACACGAACAGATTCCTTTGCCGCTGTCTGCAACCTGGTCGCGACCTCCACTTCCTTCTTCGCTTCTGCTAGCTCGCGATAGCGATGCGTAACGTCGATGATGACTGCGGCCTCTGCATCCTTGAGCTGCAGAGAAGCTTGCTCCTCGCTGAGACGCGCCTCTTCCACTTTCTTGCGTTTCCTTCCCCAGTCAAACACATCCCAATTCATCTGAATCCCCGCGCTGACGAAGCTATTGGGAAGTATGTTACTCAAATTGACAGTCTCAACCGCAGTGGCCGACAGCCCGATGTCGGGAATTCGGTCTGCGTTCGCGATTTTTCGTCCCAGCTTTGCTTGCTCCACCCGCGAGCGAGCTTGAAGAATCTCTGGTCGCGAGGCAAGAGCTCGGGCGCAAGCTTCCTGAGGATCAGGCACGGCAGCATCAGCAACGCTCAATGGATCTACTTCAAATGGCGTGTTCACATCCCGGCCCATCAGGCGATTCAGTTGCTGCTTCTGCGTTTCGAGCGGGTCCTCTAGCTTCAGCAGGTCATACTCGGCTTGCGCAAGCTGCGCTTGCACGTTCAGCACGTCCGCATGAAGAGCCACTCGCTGGAGCTCATCCTGTTTGGTGTTCCGGTCGAGTTCGCTCAGGAACTCTACAGTGGCTTGCAGGTTCTTTTTGCCGCTTTCGGCCTGCAAGATTCCGTAATAGAGACGGCGCACATCGTTAACGGTCGCTTGTCGCGTAGCGCGAACCTGCTGCTCGCTGATCCTTTGGCCGACACTGGCGAACTGGGCTTGCAGTCCGATCTTCCACTGCTGTGCGAGTGGCTGCGTAATATTGGCAAAGAAGATTCCCGAGAGCTTAAGCGGACCTCGCAATGTGGTCGTCTTGCCAGGAATAGGTCCGACGTTGGGATAAGTGCCAAGGGAACCTCGCGGAAACGTAAGGCCTAGTTGCGAGAACGGTTGTGACCCAAGAGCGGTCGACGAAAACGATGGCAAACGGTAGCTTCGGGCCACACTGGCTTCATCGGCTGCCTTCCGCTGATCCAATTTCGCGACTTGAAGCGCTCTGTTATGCGTCTCAGCCAGATTGATGGCGTCGTTCAGTGTTAGTGTCTGACCCTGCGCGAAGGCACGCAGAGGCACGAATATCGCCAGCGCCGTTCGCAAAACTACCAACAACAAAGGCCTCGTCCACGCATGATCCAATGCGCTGGTGAAACCCGCGCCATTGGTCAGGCAGAAACGGCGTAGGTGAGCGTCACGGCTACGGCACACGCAGCACCACTTTGCCAACGTGCTGGCTGTTATGGACATAGCGGTGGGCTGCAGCAGCCTCTTCGAGCGGAAACGTCTTGCCGATGACGGGCTTGATTATGCCGGCGTTATAGAGCGAGAAGAGTTCGCCCAATTCCTTCGCCAGGATCGCACCGCGCGTGTCGAGGTGGCCGAGATGCACTCCGATGATGGCGATGTTGTCTCCCATGAGCTTCAAGGGGTGGTAGCGTCGCGTGGCCACATAAGCTTTGGCGGCGCGCCACAGGCTGCGCTTTCCATCAGAGCCCGTGGCCGCGGAGAAGCCAAAAATGACTAGCCGCCCCATCGGACCGAGACAGCGGTAGCTCTTGGTGAAGGATTTTCCGCCGATCGGGTCCATCACCATCTCGATCCCCTCCGGGACGGCGCGGCGAACGACATCCACAAAATCTTCGCGCGTGTAATCGATGGGATGATCGACGCCGATCTTGCGGATATATTCCTGCTTGGCTGGGCTAGCCGTGCCGAACACTTTCAGGTTGCGCGCTTTCGCTAGCTGCACCACGGCGCCCCCTACCCCGCCGGCGACACCGTGGACCAGGATGCGATCGCCCGGCTGCAAATTGCCCATCACAAACATGATGTGGTACGCGGTGAGGTAGTTCACTGGCATTGCCGCGGCCTCTTCGAAGGAGATTCCCGTCGGGAGTCGAAAGACGCGTTCCGCTGGCGCAGCGACTCGCTCAGCGTAACCGGAGAACTTGGGTAGGGCCAGGACACGCTCGCCGACTTGTAGTTGCTCGTTACCGGACGAGCGCGTCGGCGCACGCTCGACGACTCCCGCCACCTCGAGTCCGGGAACGAACGGGGCCTTGGGCGTATCGGGATAAGCGCCCATGCGTTGCATCAGGTCGGCAAAGCCCACGCCTACGGCGTGGACCCTAACCAACGCCTCGCCGGGCTTGGGTGTCGGGTCGGGAGACTCACGAACCTCGAAAACTTCGGGCGGACCATACCGCCCTATGAGCATAGTTCGCATGCAATCCCTCCGGTGACAGTCGGGCTCGCGGAATTCGCTCGGCCAGCTAACTTAAATGTGTTCGTGAAATCTTTTGGCGGTTGAGTTGAAAAAAGGCTCGACATCAAGAACATCAAGCCGTTGATCGGAAAGCCACCGTAGAGGAGGGGCGCAAGCGCGGCGTTCGCCGGTTGACTTCTAAGCGCTGGCCAAAGATGCCATTGCCCTATAGACCCAAAGGCACTGAAGGCAACTGAGTTGCGGATGAAGTAATGCAACTGGCTGTGTGACAATGACACGTGGCGCCTCCAAAGGCTGCAAAATCGAACCTGTCGCACTGCACCTGCATGTACACGTCACCAGTAACGCGAGACTCTCTTTTCAATCGCATCTTGTCAAGTAGGTACACTTGTGTTCCTACTTGTGCGAACTCAGAAGAATTGACAATGTGCAGTGGTTCAAGACGAACTGAGAGTCATTTGCATGGCATAATCTCCTTCGAAGGAAATGCTGGCTAGTGGCCAGCAAAATCAATAATCGTTTCGTTTTTGGTGGAGAGATGGCGTCTACGATTTACATCGGCAAGTGGACCGTATTGATTTTGTCCTCTCTCCGTGAGAGGCCTCATCGACACGGTGAACTGCGACGGCGCGTCGGCAATGTCTCGCAGCGAATCCTTACAAGAACATTGCGCAATCTCGAGTCGGCAGGATTAATCACCAGGCGTGTGACCAGATCTCGGTCTATTGCGGTCGAGTATTCTCTGACGCCGCCCGGCAGGACATTCATGGGACCGTTGACACACATCTGCCACTGGGCCAATCGTTACCACAAGGAACTTACTGCCACCGTGCGTCTCATAAGTATGGACAGAAAGCATTAGGTGCGCCCCCCGCAAGGGTTTCAATCTTCCTTGTGCGGCCCTTCGTCTAGCGATAAGTTTCGAGAGCTTCAAGGTGACAGTAGCGGGCATGGGCACAACCTCGCTGAGAAAATCTTCTGGCGAGAGGCTACGTCCTTCATTTGCACGCCTTTAGAAGTAAGGGAATTTGGTCCTAATTCGCATTCGCCCCCTCACCGGCAGACTTCAGGAGACAGGGCGCATCCGTCACCCCACTGCGGGAAAAACTGTGGGGACTCTGAGCACTTTCGCCATTGTCTCGGCTTCCTCGCAAAGAATCTTCGAGTGAAACTGAGAGTCCTTCCGCACCACCTTGACGGACTTACCGCGCAAGTCAGCATGCTTGACATCGTCATGGTACCACGGTACATTGGTACAAATGGAAAAGGATTCGCAAATCGTTGAGCGAGTACAAACCGGCGTGCGAATGGAGAAACGCCTTGTCAAGGTACTGAAGGCGCTGGCTGAATTTCACGACATGACCTTGGGGGACCTGCTGGAGGGGATCGTGCTGCACGCTTTTGACGGGAAATGCGCTTTTCAGAAGGAAACGCTCGCTCGTATTCGCGACCTCAAGAAGTTTTACGGATTGAATCTGGACTCACGTGCGAGCCATAGACTCACCGAGGCTGATAAGGGGCAAAGTCTTGGAAAGGGGAAACGAAAGTGAACACTCGGCAGAATTACATTGCGGCGCAGCTCCTGCGCTGGACTGTGGGGCTTGTAGTTCTGTGGGAATCTTATCAATTCGCCTTTTCAGCGGGAGCACGACATCATCTTCAGCAGATGGGGTTGCCACAATGGGTCGCTCCCGCCCTGGGTGGTGCGGAAATTGTGGCAGCAATCTTGTTCCTGTTCCCAAAGCTAGACCGCATCGGCGGATACTCTCTGCTCGTGATCTTTGCGGTCGCGGCGGCATTCCATGTCCTCCACGGACAATTCGAAATCGGACCGCTGTTTGTATATGGCGCGTCTGTATGGGCGTGCATATCGGCACGCGAACGAATCGCACCTGAGAGTGCTTCATGAGCGATGATAAGTTCGTTGCGCCGAGTGGAACGATTCTTGTCGGAGCTGGCAGGGAGATCCGACGTATGCCGGACGGTCCTTTCGTGCAAAGCATCGAAGGCTTACCGGCAAGAATGGCATCCCGACTGGCATTTATGACGAGCGACCACCACGCGGTTCGCGACTTCGTCGTCCGTGAGATGCCGCGGCAACTCAAGCCGCTGTCACCGCAGGGCATCGCGCTGGTTACTGGTTTGGATTTACGGAAAGTGTCTACGATCCTTTCGGATTTGGAAAGAAATCTGTTCTTTCTTGTGCGCAACCAGGATGGAGATGTGAGCTGGGCCTTCCCCGTGACGACCTCTACCACCCCCATAAACTCACGTTTTCGACACGTGAGAATATTTTTGGCGCGTGAGCGGAGGATGCTTTCGCTGCGTCCTTCGTGGAAGGACGCCTCAGAGGTGAGAAACTGCGAGTGCGCATCGATTCAGAATGTCATCATTGCTCGCAATCGCTGACGATCGAAGTCGATGACGAACTGCGCTGGCGTCTTCTTTCGCCAGGCGCTTCTCCATTACTATTCGAGCCAGATATCCAATGGAGAGCTTTCCGCTGCGAAAACATCATTCACGACTATTGAGACCAGACCGTATTCTTCTGGTCGGAAGAACACGCTCGCAATTACCGGCGCACCCATCAGCAGCCCGATGGCGTGTACCTATCGATGGAGCAAGTAGCATTTTCGGAGCGTAGCGCGCAATCCGAGCTGTTCGCGTTCGCCTCGGACGGGCGACCAGGTAGGCCGGCTCAGCCGGTCAATGCAACACCCGCGCTTCCTGAGTCAGGGCCTGATTTGTCAGCAAACCGGACACGTGTACGATTAGCTGGTTTATCAGGAGCCTGCGTCCTTCGCATTAGGTCTTTCGCAAATTCCTGCCCGGCGATTCACTGCGGCAAAACCGTGCATCCGAACGCTGAGTGGTATAAGCTCGCCGCGTTTCCTGGGAAATGCAGCGGCGAGCGCCGTTCCCCTCCGCTGCGGGAAGTCGAGAGAACGAGCCATGAATCGCATCGCCACTTGCGCACCATTACTGGCCATTTGTGCCTCTTTCGGCGCGACACAGTCGTCGGCGCAGAAAGCGCCGGCGCGCCTTGAGGAGCGCGCCAAGGCTGCAGTAGCGGTTATCCGCGGAACCAGCAACGTGCCCGGCCTGCAAAAAGAGGTGCGCGTGCAACGCGACCGCTGGGGTGTGGCGCATATTTATGCTGAGAACGAGCACGACTTGTTTTTCGCGCAAGGATTCGTCGTGGCTCAGGACCGCTTGTTCCAAATGGAGTTGTGGAAACGCTCAGGCCAGGGGAGGCTCGCCGAGATCTTGGGGCCGTCCGCAGTGCAGCGCGACGCCAATGCGAGGTTGCTGCGCTATCGCGGCGACATGGACGCTGAGTACAAAAGCTACGCGCCGGACGCAAAAGAAATCCTCGAAGCCTTCACCTCGGGAATTAATGCTTACATCGAAGAGATTCAGAAACCCGGCGGCATCGGGTTACCCATAGAATTTCAGATTGCCGGATTTAAGCCAGAGCCATGGAAGCCGGAAGACTGCCTGAACCGCATGGCGGCGTATTCGATGACCGGCAACGGCGCGAGTGAGTTGCACGATGCACAGCTCGTGTCGCTCTTTGGCGCCGACAAGGCGGCGGGACTAGTTTTTCCTCCGCTTGATCCGCCCGTGAAGCTCGATCCTGCCGCTGGAGTCAATTTTGCAGGACTGTCGCCGAGATTGCTGGAGAATCTTGTGGGCAGCGATGTGCGCATCGATTTTCACGGCGCGCCGCTTGAGGGAAGCAACGATTGGACGGTTTCCGGTGCGCTTACGGCGACGGGCAAGCCGTTGCTTGCGAATGATCCGCATCGCGTGATTGCCGAGCCGTCGCTTCGCTATATCGTGCACTTGGTGGCGCCAGGATGGAACGTAATCGGCGCCGGTGAACCAGGCCTGCCCGGAGTGGCTGCCGGCCACAACGAATATATCGCATGGGGCTTCACCATTTTCGGACTGGACCAGCAGGACCTTTAT
>DATEGP010000046.1:0-80392 GCA_035280045.1 Candidatus Acidiferrum sp. | reverse complement strand
GGAGCAGGATGCCCAACTTGTCCAGCAATGCCTCCAGGGCGACGGGTCGGCCTGGGAGGAACTTGTGCGTCGCCACACGCGCCGCATCTTTAACATCTGCTACCGGTTCACCGGCAACCGTACGGAAGCCGAGGACCTCACACAGGATGTGTTCCTCCGCGTCTATCGTACTTTGGGCAGTTATCGGTCGGCTCATGGCGGTTTCGCCACATGGATGACCAGCGTGACGCGCAATTTGCTGATTGACCATTACCGTAGAACTAAGCGCGACCGCGTCACGGATTCCCTCGACGATGCGATGCCGGTTGTCGAGAACAAGGAGTCCGTCGCGCGCCGCCCGGATGAGCAGGCGCTGCTGGGCGAGCTGAGTGGACAGGTGCAAAGCGCGCTCACGCGGCTTTCGCCGGAGTTGCGTGAGGCCGTGATCTTGCGCGACCTGCAGCAATTGGAGTACATCGAGATACAACGAGTTTTGGAAGTGCCGGAAGGAACCGTGAAGTCACGCATCAATCGCGGGCGCATCGAATTGGCGAGGATTCTCCAGCAAATGGGAGTGCGCCCGGCATGAGACCTGTGGTGAGCATTTTCGAAGCGAGCGGCGGAGCAGCACAATGACCTGGACTTGCGAACAAACCGAAGCGCGCTTGAGCGACTACCTCGACGGGCTGTTGGACGCCGCCGAGTGGGGTGCTTTCAATCAGCACGTGAATACCTGCGCCGTCTGCACCCCGCTGGTAGCCAGCGTGGCTCATACGCTGGGCGGCCTCTATTCACTGGAACAAGTCGAGGCGCCTCCGCAACTGGAAACGAAGATCCTGATAGCCACCGTAGGTGTCGCACGAACCAAGTTTGACTTCTCGGCATGGCTGCGGAGCTTTCTATCCCCGCGCTTTGTTTACGGCGCGGTGTCCGTTGCCGCTACCATCGCGCTGCTGCTGACTGCCACCGGCTTCAACTGGCGCAGGCCAAAGCTCGCGGACCTGGCTCCCGCAACCATTTATCACAGAGCGGACAGCACTATCCATGTGACTTATGCTCGCAGCGTCAAATTCGTCAGCGATCTCCGCGTGGTTTATGAAATTCAATCGCGCATGAATGAAGACAATCAGAATCCCGCAATGCGCGAAGAAACAATTCCCCAGTCCTCTCCCAAGAAGGAGCCGGGCCGGACGGACAATACGAATCCGTCTACTCCGAAGCAGCAGAATCGAGCCGACGATATCAGCCGGCGGCTCGAAGTCCTGGCCTGCGAATTCCCGATTTTGAGTGGCTCACTGGAGGACAGGAGAGTGCGATGAATTGTGCCGTCCATTCCGATGTGGACGCTGTCGGTTACTGCCGTAATTGCGGTAAAGCCATGTGTTCGACGTGCGTGCGCCCCGTGCGCGACGTTCTCTATTGCGAAGATTGCCTGGCCGGCATCGTAGGGATTCCCGGGGCCGCTCCGGCGCCAGCCACGCCAGCTTCCTCCCCTGGAGCGCTACCGTCTCCACCTCCTGGCGCTCGCCCAGGCGGCAGTCCTGGCGTTGCTTTTGCGCTCGGTCTCTGTCCAGGCCTTGGAGCGGTCTATAACGGCGAGTACAACAAAGCGCTGATCCACATTGTGGTGTTCACAGCGATCATCGTCGGCCTGAATGGAGACTTGGGCGACAGCGCGGACTTGCTGCTTTCCCTCCTGTTGACCGGCTTCATTTTCTACATGGCCTTCGACGCGATGCGCACTACTAGGGCCAAGAACATGGGCGAAACTCCTGTCGATCCGCTGGAGTCCTGGAGCGCGAACCGGCCGATAGGTCCCATCATTCTGATTGGCATCGGGGTCATTTTCCTTCTGCACAATTTCAATATTTTCCCGTTTTGGCGGTTCTGGCGTTTGTGGCCCTTGGTTTTGATTGGCGTTGGTGTGTTGATGTTTCGCAATAGGATGGGCCGCTCTTGAGCGCCGTGAGGAGAGGATGACTTCCGATGAGTGATCGCGTTCGTTGCAATTGCCGCCGCTGTATGATCCGCAGCCTTATGGGCCCGGCGATCATCATCACTGTTGGCGTTTTATTCCTCCTCGACCAGATGCGCGGCGGATACTTTTCTTTTGGCAACACTTTTCCAGTGATTCTGATTGTGATTGGCGCCATCAGCCTCGCAAGCAACTTGGCTTCGAGTGAAGGACACAATTCCGGCGCTCTTCCTCCCGCTCCTCTGACCGGCGCCCCACCGTCATCGCAGAACCCGCAAGGGCCGGTCCAGGGACGCTAACGCTCCATGCCAAACCCCGCACCCAGCCGATCGCTCTTCCCCGGCCTCGCGTTGCTGTTCGTTGGTTTGCTCCTTTTGGTCCACAACTATCGCGGGCTCGATATTTCTGAACTCTTTCGCTATTGGTGGCCGCTCATCATCATCTTTTGGGGCGCGATTAAGCTCTATGAACGCGCGATGGCCAGCCGTTCCGGCGGGACGGCGTCCACCATCTCGGGCGGAGAGATTCTCCTTGTTCTTGGCCTTCTTTCGCTGCTCGGAATGGTTGCCGCATCCGACGTTTTTAAAAGCAGGTTTCCTGGGTTTGGCGTTGACTGGCCGCGAGGCGGCGACAGATTCAATTTTGATTTGAACGTCGAACCGAAACCGGTTCTTCCCGACGCCCGCATCGCTATTCTCAATGGCCGCGGCGACATCACCGTCCGCTCTTCCGATGAAGCGCAGGTTCGCGTGGACGGCAGGAAAAATGTCAACGCCTGGAGTGAAAGCGACGCCGAGCACCTTGCTTCCGCGGTCTCCGTTGAAATCGTCAAGAATGGCGATGCCTATGAAGTTCGTCCGGTCAATTCGCGCAGTGGCGATTCGCGCGTCAGCTTGGACCTGGACATTTCTGTTCCCAAGAAAGCCCCGCTCACGATCCACAACGACCACGGTGATGTCTCCGTGTCGGACATGGGCAAGCCCGTCACCGTCAACACCACGACCGGCGATGTCGAAGTGCGCGACACGGCGGGCGACGTCACGATTGATACCCAAAGGGGCGATGTCAAAGTTTCCGACACCAAGGGCAACGTAAAAATCGGCGGGCGTGGCGGCGAAGTGAACGTTTCCGGCGCAACCGGCGCGCTCACCGTCGATGGAGAATTCCGCGGCCCCATTCGCGCCGACAAAATCGCGAAAGGCGTGCGCTTGACCTCCCACCGCGCGGACCTGACAATTAGCCAGCTCAGTGGCCACATGGAAGCGGGGCCAGGCAACCTTGAAATCGCCGATGCACCCGGCAATCTCACCCTGCGCTCCAATTCCGAAGACATCTCCATCGAGAATCCCGGCGGCAAACTAAAAGTAGACAATCGCAACGGCAACATCGAAGTGCGCTTTTCCACTCCTCCCAAAGAAGACATCGAGATTACGAATTCCTCTTCAGGCATCACACTGATCCTGCCCGAGTCCTCGAGCTTCGAGATTGGCGCGGACTGCCACTCCTGCGACATCGATTCCGAATTCTCGGCGGATTCTCTGAAGCAAACGTCAAACGGGGGCGACGCTCACTTGGAAGGAAAGTACGGGAACGGCCGCGGACCGAAAATCATTCTGAAAACAAGTTACGGCTCCATCTCGATCCGCAAGACCAGCTAGAGAGCTCTCCAAAACAAGGTGCCTAAGGGCCTTACGAAAGTTGAGGCCAAGGAGGCGCTTTGCGGAACAAACCGGTTTGCTTGGAAAATTACCTTGCGAATTGTTTTCGACCTCTTAGCAATCTGCAAGCCCCTCAGCCGCGTCCGGAGGCTGGGAGAAGAATGAGGACTGGAGGATATATCATCTCCAGAAACAGACAATCAGGGGTAAACCTGAAATGAAATTCTGCAAAAGAGAACAGGAGTATTATCCGCACATTACCTTAGGATGTCGACGCTGGCCCGTTCTATTGCACAAACGGCTATCACCTACAGCTTAACGCAGGTTCACCCTTTGCATCTAATTTCATATCGCAGGAACTGTACGGCCAAGTCGGGTCGATACGATGAATCTGCGCATAGGCTGCTTGAGCTTCCTTCTCTTTGCCCAAGCGATGATAAGCAAAACCCAGTTCTGAGTAGGCTTCTTTCAACTCGTCCGGTTTGAGTCGCTCGTCCTCACGAGCAAGCAGTTGGATGAGCTTTTCTATCTCGGGAACTCCACGCTCATACTGGCCTGACGCTAGCAGAGTCCAAACCAAATTCGAGTGTACCTGAGGAGACCCCGAGGCCTGAGCCGCCACTTGAAAAGCCTGAGACGCATGAACGTAATCCTTTCTTGCCATATAGACCAATCCGAGGGAATTGTAAGAGAGTCCATCCGGGTTAACTTTGATGTTCTGCTGACATGCGTCCAGTGCCTGATCTAGCTCTTCAACTAGCTGATATCCCTCGCAAAGCTTGCGCCAAACTTGGGGGTGGACTGGATCGGCTAAGGATGCTTCCTTCAGCCGGTCGACATTCCCCCTATCATCGGAATTCCTCATTTTCGATCCCGCATCTGATATGAGAGTATCCGCAATTTCACGCCTCAAGGCTTGCGGGAGGTATTTGACCGTGGTCGAGCGTGCCAGAAACGCACTTCCTTGAGGTGTATAAACAAAAAACCAGGCACAAAAAGCGACGAGGGCAAGCGTTGCGCCAGTAACGATAAGTGAAGTTAGGACGGTACGCGCAGACATTCCAATCGCAAGCTACATCAATCACGCTAATTCGACAAGCAACCGTTAACGCTCGGCCAGGCGGTTTAGTTCTGCGAAAAAAGTGGGGAAGGAAACACCAGCGCAATCCGCATCGCGAATCACGGTATTTCCTTCGGCGGCCAGCCCCGCTACAGCGAATGCCATAGCGATGCGATGATCTCCGCGCGGTTCAATTTCGGCTCCGCGCAATTTTCCCGCGTGACGCCCTTCCACTTTTAATCCGTCGGGCCGCTCTTCCACCTTCGCGCCCATGCGCCGCAGGTTTTCCGCCATGGCAGCGATGCGGTCGCTCTCCTTCACGCGCAGTTCGGCCGCGTCGCGAATTTCAATTCCTTCCTCCATATATGGGCCGAGCGCCGCCAGCATGGGCAGCTCATCAATCACCAGCGGAATGCGCGCGCCCGCAATCACGCCGCCCTTGAGTAAAGCGCCCTTCACCCCGAGATCGCCGATGACTTCTCCTTGCGAGCTTTTCAGCCCAAGCATTTGAATGGAAGCCCCCATTTCCGCAAGCACATCGAGAATTGCAGTGCGTGTGGGATTGAGGCCAACGTTGTGGATGAGGACGTTGGAATCGGGAAACAGGGAAGCGGCAGCGAGGAAAAATACCGCGGACGACAAATCGCCCGGCACATCGAGCGATTTCGCAGTAAGCTTGCCGCTTCCATTTCCCTCACCCAGCCCGCGCACGCGAATCGTCTGGCCATTTCTTTCAACGTTTAGGCCAAACTCCTCGAGCGCGAGTTCCGTGTGGTCACGCGTACGCGCGGGCTCGGTCACACTGGTCACGCCATCCGCAAATAATCCAGCCAACAACACTGCCGACTTTACCTGCGCGCTGGCCATCGTCATTTGGTAATCAATCGCTTTCAGTCTCGTTCCGCGAATTTCCAGCGGCGCAAAATTATCGTCGCGCCCGCGAATGTCCGCGCCCATTTCGCGCAGCGGTGCGATGACGCGCTTCATGGGCCGCTTTTGCAAGGAATCATCGCCTGTGAGCTTGGAAGAAAAAGTCTGTCCGGAGAGAATCCCGGAGAGCAGACGCATGGTGGTCCCGGAATTCCCCGCGTCGAGCGCGCGCCAACTGCCCCTCAGTCCGCGCGCTCCGCGCCCCGTGACGCGCACGGTGTCTTTTTCCAACTTTACTTCAGCGCCGAGCGCCTTCATGCAGTCCAACGTGCTATGGCAGTCCGCCGCGGCGGAAAAATGCCGCAACTCGCTCGTTCCCTCGGCGAGCGCCGCGAGCATCGCATAGCGGTGCGAAATGGACTTGTCACCGGGCAACTCAACCGCCCCGTTCAAACATTTCGCGGGCTGGATCGTTTCTTTCCTCACGCAAAAATTCTAGCACGCCTGTCCTTGCGGCCAGTTTTTTCTGCCGCACCGGCTATCCTTCACATTGAAATCCCGCTGCCTTGCGATACGTATCATAGAGTGAGGAGAATATTTCGAAATGTCAGCTCGCCGCCAGCTCGTTCGACTCGCCACGAAATTTGGCATGCTCGTCGGAGCCATCTTTGTCGTCACCGTTTTGCTCGCCGCCATGCCTGGTCATCACGCACCTGGCACGCAAACTCAGGAATCGCAGCAGCCGCCCGCTTCACAGTCACAACAACAGCAAAGCGTGGATCCCAATATGCCCAGGATGGACATGGACGACGCCAAGGCCAACGAGGCCCACGCCGTTCACGACATGACCATGGGGGAACACGCTCATAGCGCGCATATGCACATGACCGCGCCGCGCCCGGAGACTCCCGAAGACGCTGCGCGAGCGAAAGAAATCGTGGACCAGCTCCGCGCCGGAATTGCCAAATACAAGGACTACCACGTGGCTCTTGCCGAGGGTTATAAGATTTTTCTTCCCAATCTTCCGCAGCCGGAATATCACTTCACGAATTATATGAACGGCTTCCTCGAAGCATTCAAATTCGATCCCGCGCGGCCTACGTCCATTCTGTACAAGAAGACTGTGAACGGGTACGAACTGGTCGGAGCGATGTACACCATGCCCAAGCGCGCAACGGAAGAGCAACTCGACAAACGCGTTCCGCTGAGCCTGGCGACCTGGCACCTGCACACAAATCTCTGCATGCCGCCCGCAAACCAGCGCCGGAACGCCGACTGGACCAAGTTTGGCTTGCGGGGCTCGATTGCAACGCAGGAAGCTTGCGAAGCCGCCGGGGGCCGCTTCCATCCCGTTATCTTTGGCTGGATGGTTCACGTCTACCCCTACGAAGATTCCACGGAAAAAATCTTCGCCATGCATCACCACGACTGACGATGAGAGGCAGGAGTGCGTGAACGCTTGCGGCGCCCATTTGCCTGACGCTGGTCCTTGTGGGCAGCGTATACCTGATTCACGCGCGCGCAAAAGCACACGCCGAACGCCAGTTCCCCAGCACCGATGAATTCGTGCAATGGCTCGCGAACGAAGCGGTCAAGGATGCCTGGGAAGCAAACCACGTCAAGCTGGATTACAGCGTCGAATCCATCAAAAGCGTCGAGCAGATTCTAGGCGGTCTGCACACCCAATACACCAAGGATCCGTCCACGATAAGCGTCAAGGGACTCGCCGCGGCCTATGGCGCGTACATCGGCGAAGTGATTCACAGAAGCGAGCCGAATGCCCATTGGCAACGCGACGACGAGAAAGGCAAGAAGTCCTATCCAATTATTTGGGGTCCCGCCGCAGGCCATTCTTATCCTATGGCATGGTGCTATAACCGCATCCTCAACGGCGACGAAGACAACGTCTGAATCAAATATCGCGCAATCAAAGACGGTCTCACGCGAACGGACGCTCGCACTCCTGTTCGTTAATGGCTCCGCACTCAGTCGTTTCGGATGCGGGCGATTTTTCTTTCACTTGTTTCGCAACGCTCTGGTGAAAAAAATCTAAAATATTTCTTCCCTTCTCGTAATTTCGCGTTACTCTTGCCGCAAGATGATGCTCCACAGAAGGAGGGCAACAATTGGCCACACTCAATTCGAACATTCCCAGGTTCTACTGTTTTCTGCGAAAGGAGTTTCTCTACGATGGCCTCTCTCATCACTGTGAATTTGTAAACGTTTGCGTTTTTGGAGTCGCATCCGTCAAGGGCCACGCACTGGGGTTTCACGCTCTTACCGATAATGGCGCAGTTATTTGGCGCCTGCCGCTCAGCGCCTTCTGCCACAAGATAGATGCACCGGCTGTTCCTCTCGACTGGCTGCAATTCTGGGATTGTTTCAGCTACGAGATCGCATGCACGACCTTCGATCGCCTGCAAGACAGCCGCGTTCGCGTCCAGATTAAGGACCGTACCTGGGAAGGCGGACAATACATGTTCACCCTCGATTGGTATGGCCATGAGGACGCCGAGGAAGCAGGCGACGGCGGACATAAGTGCGCACACATGGTTGCGCTCGATAATGGCAACTTCGCCGCGCAGCCCAATAATCGCATTCAGTGGTTTTGTCCCGCGTTTGTTACGCCTTTTTCGGAGAAACCGGATTACCTGACCAATACTCGCGTATGGAAGGTCGAACGTGAAACGGAAACCACTCAAGCCTACTTTTATGATCCGGTTGGCAGCGCACCGCGCACAGCTCAGGTTGCCCTCTATTCGAAGGGGCTGAGGTCAGACGACGAGCCTATTCTGAAGCCCAAACTCAAGACCACGTCGAAGGCTTCTGGAGGCGAGCGCTGATTCGGAAGGAATAGGCCAGTTCTAGAACGCCTAGCTCAATCTTCCTACCGGGGCAACCTCCTGCCGTCCAATTGCCTCTAGTACGGGTGCCGCGTATTATGGAACGTTCATGCTTACGGCCCGGCCGCATCTGTCGAATCGTCGAACTGGTCTTTTCCTCGCTCTCCTCGTGTTCTTCGCCGCACTGTGCCTGATTCCAGGCGTCCTGGAAGCCCAGCAGCCTCCGGAAACGCTTCCGTTGAGCCAAGTTCGGCCCGGGATGCAGGGTTACGCGTATACGATTTTTGCTGGAGACCAGATTGAGAAGTTCGACCTGGAAGTCATCGGTGTGCTGGACAATTTCCTTGGTCCGAAGCAACCCATTATTCTGATTCAATTGAAAGGCCCCAAGGTGGAACACACGGGCGTTGTTGCCGGTATGAGCGGCAGCCCTGTTTATCTCGACGGTAAGCTCGCTGGAGCCCTGTCCTTGAAGCTGGGCATTTTCACCAAAGAGCCGATTGCCGGAGTCACTCCGATTCAGGATGTCTTGAACCCTCCGCCCTCCGCAGCGGCCGAATTTCCAATGCAGCAGTTCGGAGTTCCCTCCGAAGCGCCTGTCAGTGCCATGCTGCCTTCCGGCTCGACGCTTGAACCCATCGAAACGCCGCTCGTCTTCTCGGGCTTCCAGCCCGCCACCCTCCAACAGTTCTCAAATCAGCTTCATGGCTACGGCCTGGTTGCTACACAAGGCGGCACGACAGCCCCAGGCCCGCAGGACGGTCATCTGGTGGCGGGTGATATGGCGGGCATGGTTCTCGTGCAAGGCGACGCTTCCATCAACTCGGCATGCACCGTCACGGCAATTGAGGGGGACCGTGTGTTCCTTTGCGGCCATCCGTTCTTGAGTCTTGGCGACGTGCAACTTCCCATGGCGCGAAGCAAAGTAGTTATGACGCTTTCCTCAGATCTTGCTTCCACCAAAATCGTGAACATGGCGGGCTCCATCGGCACGATTACGGGTGACCATCTGACAGCGGTAACGGGCAAGCTCGGCGCGCCACCCGCGATGATTCCGCTGGACCTGTCGCTGCGGGCGTCGGGCTCTGAGAAGAAACTGCATTTTGAGATCGTCAACCACCCAAAACTCACGCCGCTGCTTGTGGCACTGACGACGTTCAATGGCGTGACGCAAAACCCGGTGTACGGCGAAAGCACCACGCTGCACCTTACGGGCGAGATTCGCCTGCAAGGTCACCCGGCCGTGGAAATCGAAAACACGTTTGCGCCCGGCGACAGCCTTTCCCCCGACGGGCTGCCGATTGCCCTCACAATGCAAAACGTTTTTGGGCGGCTTTTCTCGAATACGTTCGAGCCGCTAAAAATCGAAGGCATTTCCCTACATGTTGAAAGTGTTCCTGGCAGAAAATCATTCACGATTGAAAGCGCGTGGCTGGAAAAAGGAGAGGCTGCTCCTGGCGAGACTCTCCGCGTCCGCGTTCTGCTGCGGCCGTATCGCGGGGAGCCACAGATCACCGAAACGACAGTTCGGGTTCCAGAGCAGGCGTCGCGAGGAAGCATTCTTCGTGTGTTTGTCAGCGACGGCGACCTGATGAATCGCGCTTCGCGGGGCTTCGCTTTTGCCGGAGCTGGAGGCGGCCCCGCCGGCCTTGACCAAGTGATTTCCCTGCTGAACCGCGAACGTCGTAATGACCGCCTTTATGTAGGCCTGTTTGTTCCGGCCCCGACGCTGCTCTGGGACGACAAAGAACTTCCCAACGTACCGCTCTCACAAATCAATATTGTGGATGGGCGTCCAGCTCCGGGCAGCGTGCAAGTGCTTCGGGAGTCGCTGGCCAGTGAAGCTTCTATCCCGCTTGGAGGCCCCGTCTCCGGCGTCATTTCCCTCAATCTACAGATCCGGTGAACGGAATGCTCATGACCAGCCCTCAACAGCGAAAAAGTCTCTTCATGATTGGCCGCCCTTCCCCGGCCACTCGGCGCCTTGTTCGTCTTTCATCTTTTTCCTTACTTCTTTACTTCCTCACATCTTTGCCTCTTCTTTCAGAACACACCCGCCGCTGGAAGCAATCCACGTACGAGGAATTCCTGAAGGGTACGGCTCATGGCGTCGCAGTACGCAGCGACGGGCGCCTCGAGCTTGCTCCTAAATTCACTTTGTTGGCCGATGCCGACGCTTCTTATCTTTGGTCCGTTCGCCTCGACCCAAAGGGCATTTTGTACGCGGCGGGCGGCTCTCCTGGAAAAGTATTTCGATTTGACTCGAGTGCAAAACCAAGTGTTGTCTTCGACTCCACGGACCTTTCGGCGCAGGCCATCGCGTTTGATTCGAAGGGTATGCTTTATGTAGGCACTTCTCCTGATGGCAAGGTTTACAAAGTCTCTGCTTCCGGCGAGAAATCCGTCTTTTTTGATCCAAAGACAAAATACATTTGGGACCTGGCCTTCGGCCCTGATGGCACGTTGTATGTTGCCACCGGTGACAAAGGACAGCTTTTCGCAGTAACTCCCGAAGGCAAAGGCGCATTGTTTTATTCGAGCGACGAAGCCCACATTCGCGTCCTCGCATTCGACGCGAAGAAGAACCTCATTGCCGGGACTGAACCCAGCGGACGCATTCTGCGCATCTCTCGCGCAGCAGGGCAGGGCGGCGGCAAAAACTCGAAGGCTGACACATCGTCCGCTGAAGGGTTTGTCCTTTACGAAACGTCGAAACGCGAAGTCACTTCCCTCGCAGTCGCTTCTGATGGAAGCATCTACGCTTCCGCGATTGGAGAGAAGCCACGCACGGGCGCTGGCGCTCCTACAACGATCATTGCAACGCCGCAGGGAACGACCGCCATCACTGGCGGGGTGAGCGGCGCAGCTCAAGCGCAAGCGCAGATTCAGGCCCCCTTTCTTCCGTTCTCCCTCGCTTCCAGCAGCATTTATCGCATCCGTCCGGACGGCGCTCCGGAAGAGCTTTGGACATCGCGCGAGGATTCTGTGTACGCCCTCGGGCTTGCCTCTGATGGACGCCTTCTTGCCGGCACCGGCAATAATGGGGCGCTGCTCGCGATTGACGGCCGCGGCGTTTTTGCACAGCTCGCGAAAGCCGGCTCTTCCCAGATCACCGGAATCGTTGGAAATGGTTCGGGCAAGGTCTTTTTGTGCACGTCCAATCCGGGCAAAGTGTTTTCCCTTGGGCCAGAATATGAAGCCGAAGGCACCTACGAGTCGCGCTCTTTCGACGCACAATTGTTTTCCCAATGGGGACGCATCGAATGGTGGACTCCTCCGGCGGCTCCCTCGCCGAAAACAGGTTCGGGCTCGAGCGCCGCGCATGGAAATGATCCGCGTGTTGAATTTTTTGTCCGCAGCGGCAACACGGACGATCCGGGCAAGGAATGGTCCAAATGGTTTGGCCCGTACACGAAGTCCGGCGCGGCCACGGAAGCACCTTCCGCCCGATTTGCGCAATGGAAGGCGGTGATTCACGATGGACGGCCCGGCGACGGACTCGATTGGGTCAGCCTGGCGTATCTTCCCCGCAACGTCGCTCCGGTGATTGACGGAATCGCCATTCAGGAGCCAGGCGTGCGAGCGCAGAGCCAGACTGTCGTTTCATCGAACCAGCCCTCATCAGCTACTTTGAAAATGCCGGCGTCACCGAATCCAACCGGCGTGACCATCACGCAAACTTCATCTGCGAGCCGATTCGAGCCGCCGCCGCAGGGCGTGAGGGAAAAGGGCTACCAAACGGTGATTTGGACCGCGCACGACGACAACGATGATGAATTGCAATACACGGTTTACTTTCGCGGGGAAAATGAAAAAGAATGGAAGCTGCTGAAGGACAAATTGGACCAGAAGTTTTATTCCTTCGATACAACGGCTCTTGCGGACGGCGCGTATTATTTGAAAATCGTCGCGTCGGACTCTCCCTCGAATCCACCGGCAGCCGCACTCACGGCGGAACGCGAGAGCGAGCGCTTTGAGGTAGACAACACGCCGCCCGTCCTCGAGGATGTGCATGTTGGGCCGGCATCCGGAAAGATCAGCGCTGGCCATTCCGTTTCGTTTACCGCGCGCGACGCCACGTCTGCCATTGACCACGCGCAATATAGCCTGGACGGTGGCGATTGGATTCTTGTCTCGCCCAGCAATGGAATCAGCGACGCGCCAGTTGAACAATACGGCTTCTCGATTCCGACGGTGCTCCCCGGCGAGCACACGCTTGCCGTTCGTGCCTACGACCGTTTCGAAAATGTCGGCACGGCGAAAATCACTTTTACCGTTCCCGCGCCTAAACCCTAGTTCCAAGAGGATTGCATGAAGCGAAGCAGTTTTCTGCGCGTCGTCTTTCTCGCAGGATTCCTGGCGTTGCTTTGCCCTTCGCGAAAAATACGCGCGGACAACGGCTATGACGCTTGGTTGCGCTACGCTCCGCTGACAGAAACCGAACGGGCAAAGTACGCTTCGTTTCCCGGCACCGTGACTGTCCTCAACGACTCAGCACTCCTGCAAACTGCGCAAGCCGAGTTAACCCGCGGCGTGCGGGGAATGTTGGGACGGACGCTTCGCGTCGGCAAGGGCCAGCCACAAGAGAACGCCATCGTTTTAGGAACCCTAACGGATCTGAATTCGATCGCCCCTCGCTTGCCAACCTCGATGTACCTGAGTGCGGATGGCTATTGGCTGGGGAACCACCGCATTAACGGGCACGACTGCATCGTGGTCGCAGGTGCGTCGGATCTCGGAACCCTCTACGGAGTTTTCGCTCTGCTCCGTAAAATAGCATTTGCAGAAGACTTAAGCCATTTGCAGGAAACCCAGGAACCCGCCAATCGTCTGCGCTGGGTGAATGACTGGGACAATCTCGATGGCCGCATCGAACGCGGCTACGGCGGCCGTTCTATCTTCTTCGACAGTGGAACCGTTCGCACAGACCTTTCGCGTACCGGCGATTACGCGCGTCTGCTCGCTTCGGTTGGCGTGAACGGATGCGTCGTCAACAACGTGAATGCCAACCCTCGTGTCCTGGCTCCTGATTTCCTTCCGCAACTGGCGCGCATTGCCGATGCATTTCGCCCGTGGGGCGTTCGGCTTGGAATTTCCGTGGACTTAAGCAGCCCCAAGTCGCTTGGTGCGTTAGACACTTTTGATCCTCTCGATCCGCGCGTGCAGTCCTGGTGGAAAGAAAAAGCAGATGAAATCTATGGCCTCATTCCGGACTTCGCAGGATTTTTGGTGAAGGCCGATTCCGAAGGCCGCCCCGGCCCGGCAAGTTACGGACGGACACCTGCGGACGCCGCCAATACAATTGCACGCGCGTTGCAACCGCACGGTGGCGTTGTCATGTATCGCGCGTTTGTGTACGACCATCATCTGGACTGGCGCAATCCAAGAAACGATCGCGCCCGCGCCGCATTCGACATCTTCCATCAGCTTGACGGAAAGTTCGACGACAACGTCATCATCCAAATCAAGCATGGCCCTATTGATTTTCAGGTGCGCGAGCCCGCGTCTCCTCTTTTGGGCGGCCTCGAAAAAACCAACGAAGCCATCGAGCTGCAAGTCACGCAGGAATATATGGGGCAGCAGCGACATCTTTGTTTTCTCGTTCCCATGTGGAAGGCGACGCTCGACTTCGATATGCGCGTGGGCGGCAACGCCTCTCCCGTGAAAAAAATTGTGTCGGGCCAAGTCTTTCACCATGCGCTTGGCGGATTCGCAGGAGTTGCGAACGTTGGCCTCGATGCAAACTGGATGGGGAACCCAATGGCCATGGCGAATCTCTACGGCTTCGCCCGTCTTGCCTGGGATCCAATCCTTTCATCCGCCGCGATTGCGGACGAGTGGACGCGCCTCACCTTTGGAAATAATCCGGTCGTGATTCGCACCATTGACGCCATGCTTCTTTCTTCGTGGCCGGCTTACGAAGATTACACGGGACCACTCGGGGCCGGAACACTCACCGATATTTTAGGAAGCCACTACGGCCCCGGTGTCGAATCTTCCGAAAGAAATGGCTGGGGCCAATGGCACCGCGCGGATCACGACGGCATTGGCATGGACCGCAGTGTCACCACAGGCACAGGCTATGTCGGGCAGTACTCATCGGAAGTTCAGAAGGAATTTGAAGCCATTGCCGCCACTCCCGATTCCCTGCTCCCGTTCTTTCATCATGTGCCGTACACGTATCGGCTGAAATCCGGCAAGACCGTGATTCAGCACATCTATGACTCGCACTATGAAGGCGCGGAGCGTGTGCACGAGTTCGTCAGGATGTGGGAGTCCATTCGAAACATGGTGGGCGACGATGAACGCTATGAGTTTGTCTTGTCGCGTTTGAAATACCAGGAAGGACACGCGATTGTCTGGCGCGACGCGGTATGTAATTGGTTTCTGCGCGTGTCAGGAATTCCTGACGCTAAAGGCCGCGTAGGACATTACCCAAATCGCGTCGAGGCAGAATCCATGGGGCTTCAAGGCTATACGCCCGTAGACGTGGAGCCCTCAGAAACTGCCTCTGGCGGAAAGGCTGTTGTGTGCCAGGCGTCCGCGAACCAGTGTCTGGCCAGCTTTCATTTCAGCGGAGCGGACGGGACCTACCAACTGAACGTCCAGTATTTTGACCAGAACAACGGCAAGGCAAAGTTTCAAGTGTTCGCAGCAGGACATCAACTCGACGAGTGGGTTGCAGACGATAC
This sequence comes from Candidatus Acidiferrum sp., assembly GCA_035280045.1. Taxonomy (GTDB): domain Bacteria; phylum Acidobacteriota; class Terriglobia; order Acidiferrales; family UBA7541; genus Acidiferrum. Next base: position 65,315 of record DATEGP010000046.1, on the reverse strand, counting down.
TCTTCCAAACACAAAAATCGGAGGAGACACTTCCACGCGCCGCCAGATCAGCGGCGTGACGCTGCACCAAGGCGATGAAATTCGCATCGAAGGAATCCCCGACGGCGGTGAACTCGCCGCGCTCGACTACGTTGAGATTGAGTCGGCATCTAAATAATCCGCAACGCGGGCTCGCATGGTGTGGCTGTGATAGTTGGGATTTGATTGAACTACGGAAAACGGACCGGGAATTTCTTTTAGCTCATCCAGCGTTCTTGCACGGCCACGGTTTGATACTTCTCGATCTCCACGCCGAAGCCAATGCGGCCGTCGCCGTACGGCTCATTGCGAACATGCACAACGCGCGCGGTGCAGCGCATCTCTTGTGTTGAATTCCCGGTGACTTCCGCGGGCATGCGAATCGTAGCTTCGATGGGCATGCCAACCTGGAGGGGAGCTGAGGACGCGAAGAAGAACCCTCCCCGGGATACGTTCAGGGCCTCGGTGAAATGCTCGGTCTTGTCCGCAGCTACGCCCACCGCTCGGAAGCGTAAGGGCGTCCGGTGGTTGACCCGCGCGAGCTGTCTGCGCTCACTGGCTCTCATGATGTCCTCCTGCGCGCGAGTAAGGGTGTAGCAGGGGCTCGCGAAAAGGAAGGTTAGTCTAAGCGTATCAGAGGGATACGGGTGGTCAAGTACCAAAGATGGGCTGGGTAAGTGATACCAGTACTCCAGCCAGCCGCCCCTTCCTATTGGTTCGTGGCATGCCATAATGCCTCTTTTATTTGGCTAGAAATGAGGCTAAACAAGTTAAGCGACACCATGTCGTGGAGTAGGAGTGCGACCAAGCGTCAAGAATGGACGCCATGACCACTGCGCCAACGTTCGAAGCGACCACCTATCAAGCCCCGAGTTGGGAGGCCATTTCTGAGGCGCACGCCCGCATTGCGCCGCGGATTCACCGTACGCCCATCCTGACTTCCGCTTCACTGGACGCGCTGGCTGGAGCGCGCTTCTTTTTCAAGTGCGAAAACCTGCAGAAGACCGGTTCCTTCAAAATTCGGGGAGCAGCCAATGCCGTTCTCTCCCTTTCGAAAGAGCAAGCGGCGCGGGGGATCGCCACCCAATCAAGCGGCAACCACGGCGCAGCTGTCGCTTGCGCGGCGGCTTGGCGTGGCGTGCCAGCGTACATTGTCATGCCAAGAAACGCGCCGAAAGTGAAGATTCAGGCTATCGAAGCCTACGGTGGCAAGATCACGTTTTGCGAGGCCAGAGTTTCTTCGCGCAAGGAAACCTGCGACCGCGTGCAGGCGGAGACCGGCGCCCACCTCGTTCATCCCTACGACGATGACCGCATCATTGCCGGCCAGGCGACGGCCGCTAAGGAATTCCTCGAGGAAATACCAGATCTCGACGCCGTATTCGCGCCTGTCAGTGGAGGAGGCTTGCTGAGCGGGACCTGCCTCGGCGCCAAGGGCATTCGAAAGGACATTCGAATCATCGGCTGCGAGCCTGCCCGAGCCGACGACGCTTACCGCTCCCTTACCACTGGAACGCTGCAATCCCAGGATTCGAGCGATACCATTGCCGACGGCCTGCGCGCTTCCCTCTCGCCCCGCACCTTTGCCATTCTGCGGCGTCACGTCGAGCGCATTCTGCTGGTCACAGAAGAAGAGATTATCTCCACCGCGCGCCTGGTCTGGGAGCGCATGAAAATCATCGTCGAGCCCTCCAGCGCCGTAGCAATCGCGCCGTTGCTGAAGGCGGGTATCGTGGCATCGTTGAATCTGCCATCACGCCCCGACAGTAGTCCGCCGAAACTTGGTGTCATCTTTTCTGGCGGCAACGTCGACCTGAATGCTCTTCCTTGGCTTCCGTGACTCAGTCACAAACCAGCATCCCCGCATGCCATAGGAAACCATTCGCCCACACATGGTTATCGTTGTGGACGGAATGTGCAAAAAAATGAACAGTGCGCCCCCCAAAACTCTCCAACCTCCTTTTTCTTATTGAAACGGAAGCACTTAGCGGAACCGCAGGTTTGGTTTCTTGTTTGCTCTATATCGTTTCAAGTTTAGAGTTGGCCATGGCCGCTCAGTTTTTTGCAAAAGGTTTGGGCACTATCATGAATGGAAACATTCCCGATCACGTTGATGAGTATCGCGCGGCAGTCTTGCTTGGAATGCCGCAATCAGAGTTGCGACGCTATTCGCGTGATTCGGGCTTGGGACACCTCGAGAACGACGCTAAGGGCCAGAAGGTCGTGTTCACTTACGAAGAATTGCGCCGGATTTGCCTGCTCGTGGCGCAATCCTCGAAGTAAGAAGTGAGATTCGGGGCAAGAGATTTTGATTTTGTCCTGCCTGTTACTCGCCCAGGTTCCGGGCGTCTCCCCACAGACGCCCGGAGCCCCTCTTCTGTAGAACTCTACTTGTCTTTGAGCTTCAGCTTGCCTTCAGCTTTGTTTTCTTCCAGAAACTTGCGGAGGTCCGACGAGGCGTCTAACAATCGAATCCATTGTTCGTAGTACAGCGTGACGGGAAAGCGTCCGAGGCCGTAGACGCTGACTCCGCCCTTTTCGCCGACGCGAAATTCCAGCGAACCGGTGCGACGGCCCGCACCTTTCTTTTCCAGCTCGGCAACCCGCGCTTTCAATTCGTCATAACTCGGCTCGGACATGTTTCCTCCAGGTAGGTTGAGTAAGCTGCGATTATACAATGACCGGCGAGTTTGCCTTACCTCGCGAATCGCCGAACGCAAAGGGCGATCGGCAACCCCACTAAGAACGTATGGCCGAACGGGCCGGTAATGTACGTTACAACGTTGAACTTCGCCGGTCCCAGCGGCGTGAGCGGCAGGACCACAAAATACATGAACAGAAACACCATTTCGCCATAAATCAGCCCGCAAACGACGGCGTGTTCGACCATCACCCGCAGCACTCGGCTGGCAAGGTAATAAACAACCGCTGCCCCGAACGCGATGGTGAAGTGGAACACGAGCCCCAGCGCGGCCGACGTCCATCCCATTTGCATCGAGCGCGCTCCAAAGACTCCTCCCGCGATATGCTGGAGGATCCGAAAGGGCTTTGCTCCCAGCAAGCCAAAACCAATGAAAGCCTGAGCGATGTCGAAGATTCCGGCCAGCAACCCGCCCAAGAAGATCGCAGCCAAGGGCCGCGCTAGCGAACCGCTTACCGTTGTTGTGATAGAAGAATCCGATGAACCGCTCATGGCAGGACTCCCGTTCTTGCCTTACTTCCTGGCGTAAGGATCTACTAGCCTCCTATGGGGATACCTACGCCGCAGAGGCTCACACTGACCCATTACCTTCAGACTGCCCCATTCCCAAGCTCGTTAGCAACGCTGGCAGTTCAAACCTGGTTACTCGAAGATTCCGAAGCGCATTGCTTTGCTGCGACGTATAATCTCGCCGTCTGGAGGAAGCCATGTTCACTGCAACTGCCAATCTCATCCTTCCCAGCACAACTACGGGTTCTTTTCCGCGTCCGCGCTGGTTGGACGTGAGCATGTGGGGACGCCCGCTGGACACTTGCATGCTCGACGTGCGCTTTCGCGAGAAGTTTCAGGACGGCATGGCTGTGCTCATTGCCGATCAGGAGCGCGCGGGCCTCGACATCCTGACGCACGGCGACCTGCATGTAGATGAAGACATGGCAGGACGCGCTTGGCATCATTACCCGCTGCAGCGTTGGGCTGGTTTCGAGGGCGATCATCTGCAACCGGAAGAAACCACGGCGCCGTGGCTCCACTATCCTCCAGGCACGCTGCTGAACGAGATTTACACCGGCTGGCGGTGGCCGCACGTCGTGGACAAGATCGAGCACCGGCCGCTCGACTACCCGAAAGTGTGGCGCATCGCGCAAGGCAAGACGCGCAAGCCGCTCAAGTTCGGCACTTGCTGCTCCCAGGTGATGGCGCTTTTCCTCGACATTCACACGCCCAAATACAAAGACAAGCGCCAAGTGATCTGGGACATGGCGGAGGCCATGAACAAAGAGCTGCTGGCGCTGCGCGACGCCGGGTGCCGCTGCATTCAAATCGAAGAGCCAACGTTTCATTTCATGGCCAACACGTACGGCAAAGATCATGCAGAAGTGAAGTTTATGATTGATGCGTTCAACCGCGAAGTGCAGGGACTCGACGACGTCGAGCTGTGGATTCACACCTGCTGGGGCAATCCCAACATGCAGCGCGTCATGGAAGACACGAGTTACGCAAACTCAATCGAGATTTATCTTGAGCGTTGCCGCGGGGACGTGTGGACGCTTGAAATGAAAGACCGCCAGCAGAAAGACCTCGAGTTGTTCGCACCGTTTAAAAACAATCTCACAAAGAAGATTGCCATCGGCGCCGTGAGCCATCGTTCGCTGCAAGCTGACCGGCCGGAGGATGTGGCCGGGGAAATTCGCAAGGCGCTCAAGTTCATCCCGCCGGAGAAGCTGATCGTGTCCAGCGACTGCGGCTTTGGCCGCCAGGGCTGCAACCGCGAAATCGCTTTCTATAAAGCCAGCGCCATCGCCCAAGGCTGCAACATCGTACGGCGTGAATTGGGACTGGCAACCACCTACATTCCGGCCGCAGATCCCGTACTGCAAATCGATGTGGTTCCCGGCCGCGACGTGAAGTCTACCGCAAGAGGCGCTTCGTAACCGCCGTACTCTTCAAACCGTTTCCGCTCGCTACTCATAACGAAGGGCCACAAGTTGGTCGATCCGCGTAGCGGGGCGTGCAGGCACCCAGCAGGCAAAAACCGCAATTCCGGCAAGCAAACCAACGACGACTGTGAAAGTGAGCGGATCGGTTGGCTTTATGCCGATGATGAGTTTCTCTATTACGCGCGTCCCTGCGAAGGCGAGGAGTAAGCCCTCCGCCAGTCCTAAGCCGACTGTTCCGCAAGGTCTGCCTTGTCCGCTTGTGGGATTTACCATCTCGCTTGCGAACATACTTCGCTGAATGAACAAGCAGGTGTATCTTGGAACCTCACTTTGGAGGGACAAATGTCCGCAATGACCAGAAGAGAGTTCATGCAAAGTACCGCGAAACATGCCGCCGCGGCAGGTGCAGCGGGTCTGCTTTCGGCCAGCATGCTGGAACTGCGCGCCAATCCGTTGGGGCTGCCCATCGGATGCCAGACGTGGCCGATGCGCGAAGTGATCGGTAAGGATTTTCCCGGCACCGTCAAGCAGCTTGCCGACGCCGGATTTCAGAGTATTGAGCTATGCTCGCCCTTTGGCTACACCGAATACGGCTTCGGAGACCTCGCCAAATACAAGCCCGTGGAAATCAAGAAGACCTTGAGCGACGCCGGCGTCACCTGCATTAGCTCGCATTTCGGCATGGACGAGTTGCGCAAGGATCAACCGCGCAGCATTGCCTGGGCGAAAGAAATTGGCCTGACACAAATGCTCGTCGCCAGCCTCGGCGGCCCCAAAAACCCCACGCTGGACAACGTGAAGCGCGCGGCTGACGAATACAACAAGATGGGTGAACTCGCAGCCAAGTCAGGAATCCAGCAAGGGTTGCACAACGAGGACTTCGAGTGTTCGATGGTAAACGGCAAGCGTACTTACGACGTGTTGTTCGAATTGCTCGACGCGAAGCTGGTCAAGTTTCAGTTCCAGGTCTCCACGATCGGGGAAGGCTTTGACGCCGCGGAGTATTTCATGAAGTACCCTGGACGCTTCATTTCCATGCACGTCCAGGGCTGGTCCGCTCAGACCAAAAAGATCATGCCGGTAGGCCAGGACACTTTGGACTGGAAGAAAATCTTCACCGCGGCGAAAACAGGCGGCGTAAAGAATTATTTCGTCGAAATGAACCTGGGCTTTATGAAAGCCAGCGTTCCCTATTTGCGCAATCTCCAAGTGTGACGACGTCGAGTTATAATGGACTAATGACGGAAGACACTTCCAAGCTCCTGCAGACCGCGCTGACGCTTTCCGAGGAGGAGCGCGCTGAATTGGCGAGTTCCCTGATTGACAGTCTCGACGCGACTGTTGAGGAAGGTGTGGAAGACGCGTGGGATCGAGAGATCGCCAGGCGCATTGCTGACCTGGACTCAGGACTCGCAAACACTGTTCCATGGGATGCAGTTCGCAGTCGAATTTCGCGCAAACTCCCTCATGGCAAGTAAAGAGGTAGAGTTTCACGAATCAGCGAGCCTGGAATACGAAGCCGCCCTCGACTGGTACTTGGAGCGCAGCGAGCCTGCTGCGGCAAGATTCGCCGATGAGTTGAACCGTGCAATAGCCAAAATTGCCGAAGCGCCGCAACGCTGGCAGGCAGACAATCAGGGCACGCGCAAATTCTTTCTCACACGATTTCCATTTGTAATCGTCTATCGTGAACTTACGGCTGCTATTCAGATTCTGGCTGTTGCCCATGGTCATCGACGCCCCGGGTACTGGAAAAAGCGGTTGTAGCCTTCAGTGAACCTACAATGAGCAGACAAATTCTCTGGATTCGCACTTCCATCCTTTCTGGCGCGCTGGTGATGGCTGGCGCGGCCAGCGTGCTACCGCAAACGCCGCCAATTGATACGGCGAAAGCGCGGCAATATTTTGCAGAGGCCAAGGCGCTGTCTGATAAGGACAATGGCGCGCTCTGGAAGGTTCCGGTTTGCGGCCCGCTGCTCTTTGCCGATTCTGGAACGCGCTACGCCGTCGGAAATCAGGCGGACGCCGAAGGTAAGCTGAAGCCGCTCGACGGCGCTTTCGCGGGCACAGCTCCCCCTGAATTGGGCGTCGCCAACACCGCCACGAAATGGGCCGGCGTCGAGTGGACCATGGTGATGTGGCCGCTCCCTCAGTACAAGCAGACGCGCGCCCGATTGATGCTGCACGAATGCTTTCATCGCGTGCAAGGACAGATCGGTTTGCAGGCGACGGATGCCCAGAACGGGCATCTCGATTCGCTCGACGGGCGCATCTGGCTGCAAATGGAATGGCGCGCGCTCGAACGCGCGTTCTGGCAGCAGGGCAAAGAGCGCGAGCACGACGTTGCCGACGCGGTCTACTTCCGGAATTACCGGCGCTCGCTCTTCCCCGCGGCTGCAAAGAATGAAAACGCCTTGGAAATGAACGAGGGCCTTGCCGAGTACACGGGGTTCAAGCTGAGTACGTCATCGCCAGAAGAGTACGCGGTCGTAGTTGCGGCCTGGCTGCGTTCAGCGCCGGCGCGGACTCCGAGCTATGGAAGATCCTTCGCATATACCTCAGGGCCTGCTTACGGCGGCTTACTTGATGCCGCAAGCAAAGACTGGCGAAAGGGGCTGACGCCAGCCGCAGACTTCGGCCAACTCCTGGCGAGCGCCTACGGCTTGCACGTTCCCGCAACCACCACCAACAAGGCCGACGCCATGCGCCGCGCTGAGCGTTACGAAGGCGGCGAGGTAGTGGCGATTGAGACCGAGAAAGAAGTTAAGCATCAAGCGCGCCTTGCCGCAGCGAGAAAAGCCTTTTTGGACGGGCCCGTGCTCATTTTGTCGGTGGGCGCGGAATTCAACTACACGTTCGACCCCAACGCTGTGCTTGCGCTTGACGACAAGCTGACGCTCTACGAAGGCGATATCCACGTAGGCGATGCATGGGGTTTACTGAAGCCTACAGAAGGGGCGCTGTTTGTGCGCGAGAATGGCAAGATTGTGCGCGTCCAAGTGCCTGCTCCTGCCGCGGCTGATGCGAGCAAATCGTCGCTCACAGGAAAAGGCTGGACGCTCGATTTGAAGCCGGGGTGGCGATTGGTTCCTGAGGGCCGCGCCGGCGATTTTGCAGCGCGCCCCGAAAAGAATCCACCAAAGAACAATCCATAGAAACCTTTGCTACAAACGCCACGTCGTCACCATCCCGCCTTGTAGCAATCGTATCCAGATATTTCCTCAAGTCCGCGCGAACTTTTGTGTCAAAAAGAGGGAATAACCAAAGGGCGATTTTGGTCTGCTTTTAAATAAGGACAAACGAAGATGACGGAGCGGCCCTTGCTATATCCAAAGGCTGTCGCATCTTCGGAGCACACGAAGCATCCGGAATCGCTCAATTTGCATCGGACTTAGCATCACGGACTTTGCGTGAAGTCGTCGGAGGAGTGGTCGCAGGTCCGCCGGGGTGCTCGCGATTGAGCCAGTCAAATCTCCCAGTGCTGGATAGTGTTCTTATAAAGTGTGATACGCTTTTGGGCGTTAAACGGTCGGCCGTTTCCGTTTCGCCTCTCAGTCCGCGAAGTTCCACCGCTCGAGGAATCGTGCTTTTGCGACCCGGGCGATTCTCCAGCCGGAAACGACTTGCGGGTGTTTAAATCTACGGGGTGGGCACACGATGAAACTCCAATCCTTGTTCCTTCGCACTTCCCTTTTGCTTTCCGCCGCGGTTCTAACCTTCTGCTGCTTTGCGCCGCGCGCCCGCGCACAATCGAATGCGCAAACCGCAGCGGCAATCCAAGCGCCCGCCGTGTCCGCCCGCATCACCCAGGCCATTGACGACTCGCAATTGGTGCGCCTGAAGGGCAACGTACACCCACTCGCCCGCCCGGAATTCGACCAAGGCCCCGTCGCCGACTCAACTCCCATGAAGCGAATACTGTTGCTTTTGCAACGCAGTCCGGAACAGGAAGCCGCGCTGCAGCAGTTCATGGCCGAGCAGATGAGTAATGAGTCCCTAAATTTCCACAAATGGTTGACGCCCCAACAATTCGGCGCCCTGTACGGACCCGCCGACTCCGATATTCAGACAGTGACGAGCTGGCTTGCTTCCCATGGATTCACCGCTATCCGCGTAGCCCCTGGAAAAAGTGTAATCGAGGTTTCTGGAAACGCAGGGCAAGTGCGCTTGGCATTTCATACGGAGATTCATAGATTTTTGGTGAATGGAGAGGAACGCCAGTCAAACACCAGTGACCCGCAGATTCCTGTGGCGCTCACACCCGTCGTCGCAGGAATCGTCTCCCTCCACAATTTTCCCAGCAAGTCGATGCGGCGTTCTGTCGGCGCGTTCATGCGAACAGCCGACGGGCGCATCGTGCCGGAATTCACAACCACGGACAAGAATGGGAACACATTCTACGCAGTCGGGCCGGCGGATTTTGCGAAAATCTATAATATTCCCGCGTCGCTCGACGGCACTGGCGGCAACATCGCCATCATCGGATTCTCCGATATCGATGTTACCGATGCGCACGACTTCCGAGCGCTATTTAACCTTCCAGTGAACGACCCAGTGGTTGTAAACAACGGCCCCGATCCCGGGTTCAACGGTGAAGAGGGCGAAGCTGACCTGGATACGCAATGGGCCGGCGCTGTGGCGCCCAAAGCCACGATCCACTATGTCTTGTCCGAAGGCACTTTGACCTCCGACCCCCTTTTCCTAGGGGCGGAGTACGTCATTGACAACAATTCTGACGATGTCATGAGTCTGAGTTTTGGTAATTGCGAGCCACAGCTTAGTTCTGGCGCGCTTAGTTTCCTCAATAACTTATGGGAGCAAGCCGCCGCCCAAGGAATCACTGTGACCGTCTCAGCCGGAGACAACGGCTCGGCGGGATGCGATGACTTCAATACGCAGGCCAGCGCCACATTGGGCATCGCCGTAAGCGGCATTGCATCAACCCCCTTTAACATTGCCGTCGGCGGGACGGACTTCGATGACGTCGGAACACAACCGAGCTTCTGGAGCGCTACAAACTCAACGGATGGAAAGCGGGAATCGGCGCTCGGCTATATTCACGAAATACCCTGGAACGACTCTTGCGCCGCAGCCGCGACGAGCTCGAACGTCAATACCATCTGCGCCAGCCCCAATGGCATTTCGGCCGGCAGTGGCGGACCGAGCGCGGTTTACCCCAAACCGGCGTGGCAGAACGGGATTATCCCAAATGGGATCGCCGCCGGAGATAATCACCGTTACCTGCCTGATGTCTCTCTCTTTGCAAGCGACGGGCCGAGCAGCAAGAGCTTCTACGTAATATGTCAAGCTGACGCATTTCAGGTTCAACCGCCGAGCCCGCCTTCGTGCGTCCCCGACGCCTCCGGGCACTTCCAGTTCTTTGGCGCAGGTGGAACTTCCGCTTCCGCCCCCAGCTTTGCGGCTATCATTGCACTGATTGGGCAGTCGGAAGCTGGGGCAGGCAGGAGCCGGCGGCAGGGGAATGCCAACGTCGTGCTCTACAAGATAGCGCAGACCGCCGCGAATTCTTGCAACTCCTCGACGCAGCCCGCGGCTCCCCCATCCACTTGCGTCTTCTATAACATCACGAAGAACACCAATTCGGTCCCCTGCGCTGGCAATTCGCCGAATTGCAGCAGTAAAACCTCCGGGCCGAACGGCGTACTGGTTACCGCGAGCCCAGCCGCAAATACTCCTGCCTTCAATGCAACAGCAGGAAGTAGCTCGATTCCAACCTATAACCTGGCGACAGGGCTAGGCTCAGTAAACGTCGCCAACCTGGCCACCGCATGGGGAACGAATGTCGGAAGCTTCAAAGGGAGCTCGTCAACTCTGCTCATCAATAACAGCGCAACACCCGCCGCTATTACGCATGGAACTGCGGTAACCGCAAAAGTAACTGTCGCTGCGGTCGCCCCAGCCACCGGAACGCCCTCGGGTGACGTTTCCGTGCTTGCGCCCTCTACTCCAACAGGATCGGTTGGCTCGGGGAACAACGGCGGCACTTTGTCGAGTGGCGTCGCAACCATCAGCGGCGTCATTCTGCCGGGCGGAAGTTATAACGTCACGGCGCACTATGCCGGTGACACTGCGTTTTCTCCTAGCGATTCTCCCGTCGTCCCCATCACAGTCAGCAAGGAAAATAGCCGCTTGCAGTACAGCATTGTTACCTTCGATCCCGTTACTGGCAATATTACAAACACCAACGCGACTACATTCGGCTACGGCTCGCCGTACATTCTGCGATTTGACATTCTCAATAGCACAACAAATGCGTGTACTCCCCTCTCAGCGACTCCTGTCACCAAGGGATGCGCTATTGATGCCACGGGCACTGTGACCATCACAGACAACGGCAGCCCGCTTACATGCAGTCCTCTCGTCCCAGGTTGCACTAGTCCTTTCCCCGTGAATAGCGAAGGAAGTGGCGAAAATCAACCGATCCAGCTTACTGGTGGCAGCCACACGCTCTCTGCGACCTATTCTGGCGACAACAGCTACAATCCTGTGGCCACACCGGTAGTCGACATGGTGACTGTCACCCCGGCGACGACGTCCTCTGTCATGACGGCCGGTCCCAACCCCGTGCCTGTGAACCAGCAGGTCATGCTGTCTGTAACGATTAGTTCCCAAAGCAACAGCGCGCAAGGTCCCGCAGGGAGCGTCACTTTCAAGGACGGAAGCACCACCATTGGCACTGCGAGGGTCACTCCCGCAGCCGCGACATCAACAGCGGGCGCAAGTGGCACAGCTTCCATGAGTGCAACCTTCACCACGACAGGCGCCCACTCTCTCACAGCGGTCTACGGTGGAGACACAAACTACGCGACTTCAACGACGTCCGCTGTTTCCCTGACAGTGGGGCAGACGACTACGACGACCGTTACCAGCTCAACTACCACCATCTCCTCGGGCGGAAGCATCACGTTCACTGCAACCGTCGTGGGTACCGGCACTGGCGCCAGTCCAACGGGTACCGTTCAATTCATGAATGCGGAACCGGGGTCGCAGAGCGCACCGCTTGGAGCTCCTCAAACCTGCACTGCAGTGTCAGGGGCCACCTCCCCCACCTGCAAAGCCACTCTGACGACCACTCTGGCCTTCTTGGTGCCGCCTTCCGGGCCGAAGCGCATGCCCAAGTTCCATGTTCCTTGGATATTCCTGATTGGAGCTGTCCTTCTGATTCTGCTCCTGTATAACCTGAAGCGAGTCCCACCACGCTACCGGCGCGCCTACGCCACGGCATGCTTCTTGTTGCTTGCAGGATTCGTGGCTGGTCTGGCGACTGGTTGCGGCAAGAACTACGGTGGCGGTGGCGGAACGCATTACGACACCATCACAGCCGTTTACAGCGGCGATACGACCTACACGGGATCGACATCGTCCGGAATCACCATCACCGTCCAATAGAAATAAACGATGAACTGAGAATTTAACTGAGCGGCCCCGAGGTTTGGGGCCGCTTTCCCTCTCTGCGTGAGGCAGCTATGGCAAAAGACAGGCCCAGTCGGATCTGCGCCCACTCACAGTGGGGTTAACCTCTTTAGAATCAACACTTGCAAGAGCTTCCGCAAGTGTTGATTCTAAAGAACTTATTGGAAAGCTAAGTGCTTTAGAATCCGCACTTACGCAAAATGGGGGGGAGGGTAGCCGACACTTATGGTGTTCCATTTTGGGAATTTCCCAAAACGCAGAGGGGCCTCGCATCTGCAATCCCTGCCTGGATGCTTCAATTTACGTTCGGGGGGAAGAAAATATTCCAGAATTGCGGAGCGGGCGAGACAAACTCAACTGGCACAAGCGAGCCTTCCTGATTCATCTGCGAGGGACGAGGAACATTGACCTCAACCTTCTGCTGCGTTCGAGGATTCTCCAGGGTGAATTTCGTTCCGGCTTCCAGACCTTCGCGAAGAATGATTGTGCCGCCGGTTGCGCTGACGGTGTGTGTTGTGGCGTCGATTGGTTTTTCTCTGCCCTTCAGGTGCACCAGGACGGGGATGCGCAGCAGCACGCGCTGCGCGCGGCGGCGCTCCTCAGCCGTGGGCTGGCGATGCAGAGGGGGGCGAACGGCGGGCGTCTGGCCGGGCCTGGCGTAGGCAGAAGGCGTTCCGGGCTTCGCCCCGGGCACCAGTGGTTTCACAGTTCGAGTCCCCAGAAGTCCATTTCCGGCGCCACCAGTTCCACGCCGTATTCCCAACCGTCCGGCCGCGATTGGCCTTTCCAGACGATAATGGCCGCGTTGCTCGAGTGCGTGGCCAGGTTCGTAAGTGCCACGCGCTGCTCAAGCCCCAGCGCATTGGGAAGGACCACCATGCAGCCGTAGGGATTGATGATCCGCGTGTGGGCTTCCGCGCTCGACCGCTTGCCGGAAACTTCATCCCATTCCAGCCGAACCGGAACGCGCGAATTCATGCGCCGGCCACGGCGCCGCTCCGAGGACTTTGAGGGCGCAGCGGCAACCAATGTGTTTTTTCTTTCGTGAACTCTCAGGGACATTTTCCCCTCTAAAACGCCATGCTAGAGTTGAGAAGCAAATGGGTCAATGGTACGAAAATGTATGAACGCGCAAAAGAATAGCTGTACTGATGGACAGGGAAAATCACAGGAATAGGACAGGTCGTGAAAAATCTGATCGTTAATGCCGATGATCTGGGGTGGACGGAGGGCGTAAACCGGGGCATTTTGGACGCTTTTCGCGGAGGAATCGTCACCAGCACGACGCTGCTCGCCAACGGCGCGGCTTTTGCGGAGGCAGTTGAGGCCGCAAAGTCCGCTCTCCGCCTGGCCGTGGGAGTCCATTTGAACCTGAGCGACGGCGCGCCAACTGCCGACCGGGAAAGCATCACCAGCTTGCTCGACGACGAAGGAAGCTTTGCCGGCGGCCCTGAGCATTTGCTAATGAAACGAGCGCGACGAAAGCTGATCCTCGATGAAGTGGAAGAAGAGTGGGACGCGCAAATACAAAAAGTGCGTGACGCGGGCATCCGGCCGACACATTTGGATGGCCACAAACACGTGCACATGCTCCCCGGGTTGTTCCAGATTGCGCTGCAGTTGGCAAAAAAGCACGGCATCGAAGCAATCCGGGTTTCGCTGGAGGAATCAAGCCTGCGGACAGCCCTGGCCTCGGGCTCTCAGCATCGCGCCGGAGTCGTGATGAAGCAAGGCGTGCAGGCGCGCGGCCTTAAATTGCTCGCCCGCGACGCCCGCAAGCTGGCTGCGCGAATGGGGATTGCCACCGCCGACTATTTTTGCGGCATTGCTCAAACCGGCGAACTAACTTTAGAAGGCGTTGAGCGATTGCTTAAGAACTTGCCCGAAGGCACGACAGAACTGATGTGCCATCCCGGATATGCCGACGAGACTCTTCAAAAAACAGCCACGCGGCTGCAGGCCTCGCGCCAGAAAGAACTGGAGATACTCACCGACACCAGAGTCCGAAAACTTGTCGCCTCCCAGGGGATTCGCCTGATAGACTATGGTTCCGTGCTGCAAGAAGTCTGAGGGGGTGCACGAAGTCCTGATGAGAAGCGATTCGCCCGTCCAATATTCGATTGTCGTTCCTTTCTTTAATGAACAGGAAAACATCCCGCCTTTGTACATGAAGCTCACCGAAGTGATGGCCGGAATCGGCGAGCCGTATGAACTCGTGTTTGTGGACGACGGGAGCAAGGACAACACCTACAAGGTCCTGTCGGATATCTACGAACACGATCACCGTGTGAATGTCGTGCGGCTACGACGAAACTTCGGGCAAGCACCCGCCTTGAAAGCCGGATTTGATTTTGCGCGCGGCGAAATCATCATCTCCATGGATGGCGATTTGCAGCACGACCCTGATGAAATTCCGCGATTTCTGGAAAAGATGGAAGAAGGCTACGACATCGTCAGCGGGTGGCGAGTGGAGCGGACCGACCACTGGCTCATGCGCCAACTGCCAAGCCGCATCGCAAACAAGATGATGGCGAAGCTCTCCAGGGTCGACCTGCACGATTTCGGGACCACATTCAAAGCCTACCGCCGCGAAGTGTTGTCCGAGATTCATTTGTACGGTGAGCTGCACCGCTTCATTCCGGCTCTGGCAACCTGGGCGGGAGCGTCGGTAGCGGAAGTGCCGATCTCCAATTTACAACGGAAGAATGGCACGTCGAATTACGGAATATCCCGGACCATACGCGTGTTGTTAGACCTGCTGAGCGTGAAATTTTTGTTGGATTATTCGACAAAACCCTTGCAGTTTTTTGGATTGGCGGGGTTGCTGTGCCTGGCAAGCGGGGGAGGAATCGGATTCTGGATATTCCTCCGCAAGGCGCTTTGGGACGAAGGGCTACTGGCAAACCACGGGCCTTTGATGATCCTCGGCATGGCGCTGGTTATGGGCGGAATTCAGTTCATCGCCACCGGGCTGATCGGCGAGATGCTGGCTCGAACGTATTACGAGTCTCAAAACAAGCCCGTGTACACGGTGCGAGAGGTCCGGAGCCGGCGTGAAGCCCTGGCCGGCCGCGATGAGCCTCCGCGAACCGCCGGAGCAGGGGGCTGGTAGCTTCTTCAGGCCTTGCGCAAGCCTTCCAACGATTTCACAGCTTCCAGTTGATCTTGCTGACTGCCCGTGTCTCAACCTTGAGGAGAGCCTGAGCTTCCAGACGATATGCGACGCGAAGCATTTAATTATCTTGCCTGCCCGAACTGCGGCGGCGAACTAAATCTTTCCGGAGAGGTCCGCGAAGAAAAAGAACACATCATGGCCGGCAAGCTTGCGTGTGCCGCGTGCAAGCTCGAGTTTTCCATCCGCGACGGCGTGCCGATTCTTTTGCCCGCAGCCCTTGAACATTTGAAACTAGAGACGGCGTCCCGCTTCGCGGAGGAGTGGACACGATGGAGCGATTTGCGGGGTTACTACGTCCAGGAGTTCTTTGATTGGATTGCGCCGGTAACTGGAGAAGATTTTCGCGGGAAAACGGTATTTGAGGGCGGCTGCGGCAAAGGACGTCACACGGCTATTGTCGCGTCACAAGGGGCAAAAGCGATCGTATCTCTTGACCTGGGAGAAAGCGCGTTCGTCGCGTTTGCGCACACACGCGATTTGCCCAACGCGCACGTGGTCATCGGCGATTTGCTGCATCCGCCTGTGCGTCCTGTTTTCGACATGGCGTTTTCCGTGGGAGTTTTGCACCATTTGCCCGACCCGGCGGCGGGATTTGCCAGCCTCGCCTCACGCGTCCGCAACGGAGGGCGAGTCTTCTTCTGGGTCTATGGATACGAGGGAAACGAGTGGATCACGCGTTACATAAATCCGATTCGGAAGGCCATCACTTCCAAATTGCCGGCGGGGTTATTGCGCGTGCTGTGTCTTTTCCCGTCAGTGTTTTTGTGGGCTGTGATCAAACTTTTCTACCGGCCGCGCGCGGATGGAAAAGGCCCGAAGCATCTCCCGTACGGAGACTATTTTGCGGCTATGTACAGCTATCCTTTCGACGAGGTTCATGCCAACGTCTTCGACCAACTAGTGACGCCAGTAGCGTTCTACCTGAAGGAAGAGGAAGTGCGGCCGTGGCTGTCATCCGGATTGCAGGATGTTCTGCTGCGCTCTCACCGTGGATATAGCTGGACGGGGCTCGCGACCGTTAACAGGCACTGAGGGTCCTTGCTGCCAAGCACACCCTGGGTGGCCTCACTAACTTTTCGCTTGGTTGCGAGGCCTTATTGACGGGCCCTATTGCCGCGCGATGTGCCGGTACTCGCCTCGAAAAAAAACCAGCGGTTCCCCGCCCCGAATTTCCGCGTCTTCGACCTTCCCGACAATAATCGTGTGATCCCCCGCTAAGTGTGCGGCCGCCACGCTGCACCCTAATTGCAGGACCGTGTCTTCCAAAACTGGCACGCCTTCCGGCGTCCAGCGATACCGCAGGGCCAAACGATGTTCGGCTTCCGCGTCCTGATGAGCTTGCGCGAAGTACTCCGATAGCGCCCGTTGGTCTTGCTTCAGCACGCTGACCCCAAACTTTTGCTTCTTGTGGAGATGAGGAAGGATCTTCGCCCGCTCCTCCACGCACACTAGAATAAGCATGGGTTTCAGCGAGACGGACGTAAACGCATTCGCGGTCATCCCAAACACCGACCCGGGCTCGCGCTCCACCGTGACCACCGTGATTCCCGTCGCAAATTGGCCGAGGGCGTTGCGAAATTCACGCGCTGTGAGTGCGGTCGCCATCTTCTCAGAAGTTTTTGAAGATACCACACTTCACAGGCCGAGTAGAGCCTGCGCCAGCTTACGTTTCTGCTCCGGCGTCTTCATAACCGTCGGCACAACTTGCACTCTCATGCCCAATGCCGAAATGGCTCCCGTATCCTTCTTGTCGGCAGGGTCGATCACCAACGTCCCGCTGAAATCCGCGTAGAGCTTTGCCACTCCAAGCGCCGTTGGTTCATACCCGAGCTGCGCAAGCATCTTGTCCGACGGCCCCTTCAGGGACTTGCCTCCAATAATCGGGCACACGGCAACAACGTCTTCCTTTCGCGCACGCAACTCCTGCCGGACTCCGGGCACCGCCAGAATCGGCCCGATGCTAATCAGTGGATTGCTGGGACAAATAATGATGCGGCCGGCTTCACGAATCGCCTCCAACACGCCCGGCGCTGGCCTCGCTTGCTCTATACCTGCGAAACGAATTCCCTCTACCAGCGGCTCCGCGCGCCGCTTCACCAAATACTTCTGAAAATGCATCGCGCCTTCGTTTGTCTCGATGATGGTCGGCACAGGATTATCGGACATGGGAAGAATCTTCGCTTTCACGCCTAGCGCCGCGCGAATCGATTCCGCAACCTCCGACAAAGTCCTTCCTTCCTCGATCAACGCGCTGCGGTGAATGTGCGTAGCCAAATCCCGGTCCCCCAGGTTGAACCAGTCCGGCCTCCCATAAACAGCCAAGCGCTTCAATGCATGAAAGGTTTCCCCACGAAATCCCCATCCTTTTTCAGGATCAACGATTCCCGCCAGCGTGTACGTCACAATGTCCAGGTCCGGAGAAATCTTCAGCCCGTGCAGGACAATGTCATCCCCGGTGTTGACGATGATGGTCAGCTCCGCCGGGTCCATCACGTCGTAAAACCCCAAGAGCAGCTTCGACGCGCCTACTCCGCCCGCCAGAGCCGCGATTTTGTTCCCTTTGGTTTTTTTCGCTTTTGTACCAGGCATGAAGTGGCCGCGGAAATCCGCATACGAATCTAGCACAGTGACCCGGTAAGGCCCAGAGAGCACGACAAAAACTGAACTCGAAGCAGTATCTTGCGGAACATGTCTTGGCCAGCAGGACGGATGCGCATCCCTTCCAAAACGAGGCCCTGAAACAAAACGGTCAAGCCATATCGCGAGGAATCACAGCAATTTAGCGTACTCGGTTTTAGCCTCTTTCAGGATGGGAATGTCGGGATCGGCGTCTTTCCAAAGAGTGAGGAAGTCTTGATACGCGACCTTCGCTTTGGCGGTGTCGCCTTGCATAGCGTAGGCGCGCGCAATCTGCACGCGCACCAGAGAGGCCAGGGGAGAATAGGCCACCATACTGCGATGGTCGAGCATTTTCTGGAACTCTGCCGCGGCTTCCTTGGCCTGGTGAAGTTGCAGATAGGCTTGCCCGCGCACGTAGATTGGATACAATAGTGCGTTAGGACCAAACTGCGGCGGCGGCATACCGTATTCGTAACGAGATGCAGCTTGAAGAGACTTGAGAGCCTGGGCTGGCTTGCCTTGCTGGAACTCCAGGTATCCGCGGGCACATGGCAGCCAATAACCGTTGATTGCGGTATTGAGTGGGAATAGCTTAGCGAGTTCGTCGATAAGTTTTTGCGCGCCCGCGAAGTCGCCGGTACGGGCCAATGTCAACGCGGCCATAGTTTTGGCATCGCGAGTTCCGGCCAGCGCAAGGCCTTCACGGACTTCTTCTCGGGCCTGTCGGCGGTTACCAAATTCCGCCTCCCGCAAAGCGGAATTCAATCTCCAAAGAGCTGCCGTCTCTTTCAAGTCGCTCCGCGTCGCTGATACCACGGCTTGTCGGGCGAACTCGCGGGCTTTTTGGTTGAGTCCATTGAAACCCGAAAAGTCGGCCTCAGTGGAGAGAAGAAAATCTTCTTCGCCAGGCTTGCCGTACGTTAGCTCGACCTGGTGCCGCATTTCCGCGCTATCTCCCAGGAGAAACGCGATGATATACATGTCACCGTGAAGAAAGCCATTTTCCCGGTTGCGTTCCACGGCTTGGAGGTACGTGGCCTTGGCTTCCTCGACGCGGCCGAGGGCAATGTAGTCTTCCATGAGGTTGCTGTAATTGTCGGCGTTTTCGGGATCTGCCCGGATGGCTTCGCGTTCAAAACTGACAGCCTTCTCATACTCGCCCAGGTATTCGTACATCAAACCCGCTGAATTCAGAAAATCAAAGGAAGTAGACTCCGGAAAGGCCTGCGCTCCTTGTTCGCTCTCTTCGGCGGTTTTCTCCAGCTCACCTGTGACATAGGCATGATAATTGATAGTAATGATCGTTTTCTCGTGCTCGCTCACGCGCTCTCGCAATTCATAAGCCTTCTGGACATATTCGGCCGCCTCGCCCGGCTCTGTTAAATTGGCAACATATACATTTCCGAGTTGCGCGTAAGCGGCCGCAAATTGCGGATCTAGTTCGATCGCGCGCTTGTAGTAAGGAATTGCAGCGACATCGCCTTTTTCGTTTTGCGCTTTTTCGGCCAGGCTGAAGGCCTTGAGCGCTTCAAGAGAGGAAGTGGTAGCTTCGGTTAGTGGGGTGTCATACTTCTGAACGGAGCTGAGCGATTCGCCGAGCGTGGCGCGCAAATTCCGCGTCAGTTGATCGAGCGTTTTCAAAACCTCTTCTTTTCTCTGGGCCTCTGCTTGGTCTTGGACGAGCTTGTTCCCGGAAGCGCAATGGATCGCGTTCAGCCCAACCACGTACTCGCTTCCCAGACTCGAGATCGAGCCCACAAGCAAGGCCTTGCTTCCCGTGCGCTGGCAGATTTCCCGAGCCACTTCTGGGGTTAGGCGCTGGTCCGCAGGGCGGTTCATCAACTTGAGTGTGTCCTGGATTTTTTGATCAGAAAGGATTTTAAAGAAAGGCGATTGTCGCAGCCCCACGGAAAGCGCCTGCTTCAGCGCATCGTCAAAGACGGAATCACCGGTCGTATTTGTAAAATCGGCCAATACGATCGTGTCTTTCGCGTTGAGTCGTCTCGGCTGCCAAGGCCGCCACAATAGGATGCCGGAGAGCAAAGCAAGAGCTACTGCTGCGGCTGTGATCCACTTCCACGCCGTACGCGGTTTGGCTGAAGCAGTCGTACGGGCGGATGAGGGGCCGGAGTCGGGCGAAAGCTCCAATGCGAAAGCCAGGTCGGAAGCCGACTGGAAGCGTTGCTCGGGGTTCTTCTCCAAACAACGCTGCACGGCGCGCTCGAGCGCTGGAGGAACGCTTGGCGTGGCTTGCGAAATAGGCGGCGGATCCTCATTCAGGATGGCGCTCATGGTGTCGGCCGACGTGGACTTGGAGAATGCACGCTTCCCCGTCAGCATCTCGTACAGAATTGCCCCGAACGCGAAGATATCAGCACGATGATCCGCTGCCAGCCCGCGGACTTGCTCCGGTGCCATGTAGCCCGCGGTTCCCATCACCGCGCCGGGTTGTGTGTCCAAGGTTTGCTTTGTAAGTTGTGTTTCGCCATCGGTGTGTAGCAGCTTGGCTAAGCCAAAATCGAGAATCTTGATGCGCCCGTCTCTGGTGACGAACAGGTTTTCCGGCTTGAGGTCGCGATGGACAATGCCTTTTTCGTGCGCGGCCGCCAAACCGCGAGCGATCTGCACTGCGTAGTCGACGGATTTCTTTGGCGGTACAGGCCCGCGCTTCACTTGTTCGCGCAGCGTTTCGCCTTCGAGCAGCTCCGAAACCAGATACGGCGCGCCTTCATAAGAACCCATTTGGAAAACAGCAAGGATGTTGGGATGGTTCAGGGCCGCGGCTGCTTTGGCCTCCTGCTCGAAACGGCGCAAGCGCTCAGGATCAACGGAAACAAAGCTAGGCAACACTTTGATGGCGACGTCGCGCTCCAAGCGCAAATCCTTTGCGCGATATACGTCTCCCATCCCGCCAGCGCCCAAAAAAGAAACGATTTGGAAGTCGCCGAGTCTCGTGCCGCTGGCAAGTGTTGATCGCAAAACGGGCGAAGAGTTCAGGGCATCGCTCCCGGCCTGTTCGTGAGCCGCGATGAGGGACTCGATTTCGCGCCGAAGAGCGGGGTCCCCGCAGGATTGCTTCAAGTAGGCCGTGCGACTGGAGGAGTCAAGCCGCAGAGCCGAATCCAGAATGGGCTTAACGCGCTTCCAGTCTTCGGGTGTCATGCGCGCGCCTCTTTTCGGCCCATTTCCCGGAGCAGCCAGGCACGAGCCGTGGCCCATTCACGCTTTACCGTTGTGCGAGAAACGCCGATCACCTCGGCAGTATCTTCAATCGACAAGCCCCCGAAGAACCGCATCTCGACAATTCTGCTTTGCTGCGGATCCAGGCGCGCGAGTTCGTTGAGCGCATGGTCCAAGGCGATCAAATCGACGTTCCGGGCATTCTGCACAGCCATTGCATCTTGAAGCTCCAGTTTCAAACCGCCGCCGCGTTTTGCAGCCCGGTGCTTGCGCGCATGATCCACAAGAATCTGCCGCATCAACTGCGAAGCCACGGCAAGGAAGTGCGCGCGGTTTTCCACTTCGGCGGGCCCTTGTTTGTTCAGTCGAAGGTAGGCCTCATGGACCAGGGCCGTGCTTTGCAGGGTATGGTCTGGACGTTCCCGCCTCAGGTGATGTTGAGCGATGCGGCGGAGTTCTTCATACACAAGGGGAATAAGGACTTGCAGGGCTTCCTGATCCCCCGCTCGCCACTTGCCAAGCAGGGCGCTGACTGGCTGGGAAGGCAGTTCGGGCACTCACACACCGTTAGTTCGCCGAAACCTCAGATTCTCGTGACCTCAAAAAATAGTGCAAGGCGTATGCGAAGTCAATCGAGGACTCGGTATCCCGTTTCTTATTTTCGGTGAGCCACTTGGTCAAGGAATTTCGCTATATAACGCGAGGACGCATTCATCAAGACCTTAAATCAAACCAAGGAAGACCAAAATGTTCTTGGCTTTTACACTCGCGATTAACATGTATCAATGGATTAAGGCTTCCTTCGACTAGCGTTTGGCTCGGGGAGCCTTTGCAAAGGCTCCGCAGTCACAATCATCCAAGGCTCCGCTCAATCGAATTTCAGCGGTTCATTAGCAAGTGAAGGCAGCCCTTCTCCAGTGGTACCGTCGGGATTTCGTCGTTGGGACGAGTCCGCAAGGAATCGCATTTGACGGCACAAACGCGTGGGTGGCGAATAATCTCAGCAACACCGTTTCAAAACTATGGGCATGAGCGGGACAAAAACTGACAAGACACTCTTATGAAATGTCGGCAAGGTGGACCAGATTCGCCCTGATTTTCGCTTGTGTAGGTAGCAAGAAGAAGAATCTGCGTTTCCCGGCAGTGAAAATGACTCCCGAAACGCCAGCAATTGTGGTGTGCTTGCTGACGGGAACACGCAGTTGCGCTGTTTCGCTCGCCCCGAAAGGGAGCCGAGCAAGCTGAACGTCAGTCGAAGAAAGCGGAAAGAAAAAGGAGCAGTCATGAGCAAGAACAGTCGGAGTAGCAACACTATGAGGTTGTTAGCAGGAACTTTGTTGGCCTTTGTGTTTGTCTTTGGGTTACTCACTCACTATATTGACACGGTGCGGGCGGCCGCCGGCTCGCACGCCCCCATAGTGATTGCGAACGATTCCGACTTTCAAGTCTGCAATTGCGTTTTAAGTGGTTCCGGCACAACCGCGGACCCGTACATCATCGGCCCATGGGCCATCAACTCGACGGGGCCAGGCGCCACCGCGGTGTCCGTTGACGGCACGCTGCTAACGAAATCCTTCTCCCTCTTTAACCTGACCATCGCCGGTAACGGGGCTAGCACGAGCACGGGCATCGTGCTGAATCACATCAATCCTTCTGGACAAAAAACGCTTTCAGCCGCGGTGACGGGCGTTCAAACCTCCATTCAGAGCAATGGAATAGGAATCCTGGTGGAGAATTCGAACTACGTCACGCTGGATGGCGGCGGAGCGAACCCAAGTGGCCCCGGGATCGCGAGTTCCGGTGCCGGAACAATCAATAAGAATTTTATCGGCGCGATCGACATCGAGAACAGCAGCAACGTCACCGTGAAGGGCTGGCAGTTCAGCGCCAACGGACAAGACAATACCCCCGATTACATCGCGTTCGACCCCTCGTTGGCCAACTGGGGAGTTGGAGCCGTGCGCGTTTTCGGCAGTAACCACACGCTTATCGACCACAGTGCGGCCAACAATTGCACCACCGTTTCCTTCGCCCTGTTCAACTCGAATTACAACACGATCAGCAACAACACGGCCGACTACCCGTTTGCCAGCAACGTGCTGATTACGGACGGCTCGTCGTTCAATGCCGTCAGCAACAACGTCCTTGGCACGGCAGATTTCGTAGGCATTTTGGTCGCCGACCCGCTGCCGGGAACCGCCACGCTGAACCAGTACGGCCCTTCTCACGACAACGTAATTCAGGGAAATTCGGATCACGCCGACGGACCGACGGGCGTGGAGAGACACAGCGGAATAGCGCCGTCTTTTGTCGGGGGAATTGTGATTCTCAACGGTACGTACAACAACACGATTGCCGGCAATCAGGTTTCCTCCGCGGTGGACCTCGTGTGGGCACAAGCCATTCCTGATCCCAATTCGCCGATCGGCGTGGCAACGGAGCCTCCGGTCATTCATTGCAATGTGACGCTGTCGGAAGGCGGAGGCGGAGTCGCCAACCACAGTGGAAACGTCTGGTCCGGCAACACCGCCAAGCGCATCGATGCTTGCATTACTCAGCAGTAGGCAACGCTCCCTACTACATTAGCTGCAGCGGGTGGGCCATGCTTCCCGCTTGATTGCCTTTTGATAGAGGATTATGGCTAGGCGCGGCCTCTTGAATCGCCTACAAATTGCAAAGAAGAGGGTGGCCTTCGATAGCAGCGAAGACTACGCGCCTGATCTCCGCGCTGAGGCCCACCGTTGCTTTATTGGTCGGCCGGCGTTGCCGCGGGATTCGCTTGAGCTGTTCCGTTGGAATGTTGCAATTGGGTAACGATCGCCCTGGTCGGTGAAACAACGTAAAAGATAAGCCGGCAGTTTGTTCCGGGCGTGCAACTGGCTGGAATAAGCCCAAGCCCGGTCGAATCGATCGAGTACGTGCCGGTGATGGACTGACCTGCTTGTGGGCCGCCCGATGAATTGTTATCGGTGGCTCCGCCGAGATTTCCGGATGTAAGTGTAACCACTCCGGAAGAGGCGCCAACGTTCGGAATCGCGGGATCAACGATTCCGATGGAGTAGACTCCACTTGCGGACGTACTGCTCTGGGCCTTGACTACGCCCGAGTCCACGCTCGAGTCATCGGTCAGGCGCGTGGCGTATATTCGGCGGGTGGCGCATAGAATTAGGCTGAGACACGCCGGCTAATCACGGTGACTTCTTGCAAAAGGGATATGCTCTTCTCCTTCCATGCAGTCAAGAAGAAGAACATCTCTGCGCCGCCCGCCAAGACACTGGCGTTTCTACATGCTCTTGCTGCTTTTGTAGGCTCTTTGCTGGGCCGCATGTCATTGCGTGCCGAGACCCCTTCTTTTCTTTCTCAGGTCCAACAATGGGAAACTCAAGAAATTTCCGTTCAATCCCGGCGCGCCTACGGGAATCCTTCCAAGGAAGTGAATATTGCGTGTCGATTCCGGTCGGCCGGAAAGGATGTGTTGGTAGCGGGCTTCTACGATGGGAACCAAACATGGAAAGTACGTCCGATGCCCGAAACACGGGGAGACTGGTCTTTTGCTATGCGTCAAAGCGCCGCCTCAGCTCCGCCGACACCACAGGGCAGAGGTTCTCGCGGGTTCCAAAGAGCCTCTTGCGGACGCCCGCTACTCGGTCATAGAACCAGTCGAGAACTAGATTCGGAACCAGACCAATAACGGCGGCCGCAAGTAGCCATAATCCTCCCAGCCTGCGAAGTATGTAGAGCACGGCACCAGAACGCGTCAGCAATTTCTCATCTTCTGTCAATACGACCAGGCTATCGGGTAGTGACGAGCGCTGCACGCGCGATGAGAAGAACTCCCCTTGCAGCGGAGAGAATCGGAAGATTGTGCCGCCGGAATCTTCAGCGAGCACGAAACGCACCCATCCATGGCATAGAGCACAGTTTCCATCGTAAAAGATCCATTCAGAACGCCCCGCCATTCTCCGAGTTAGCCATGCAGGATCAAACGTGAATAGGTGGAACAAGAGCATGCCAGCTGTCAGGTCCGCAAAACTCACAATCGATAACAGTCCGATATGCATCCCAACCATGGCTGTCCAGATCCGGGGTCGAACCTTGCGGAAGAGTGCCAGCGGCGCAAATGATAATTCGAGTAGCAAACCGGCCCAGGTCAAGATGCGGAGATTTACGGGCGGAATGGCGAGCAACAAATGTCTAAGCGCTGTGGGCCGCGCGAGAGGGTTCTGTAGAACGCGAGTGAGGGCGCTGCCATCAAGCCAGGAAGGACTCAGAAGCTTAGTGTATCCGCTGTAGGAATAGCCTGCCGCCATCAACGCCCACGCTGCGACGACGGCAAGTTGCGGCATATACCAATTCCCGCCAGGCTCGCCGCGCTTGCGCGCTGACCAACTCCCGTACGGTGCCTTTGGCAGTCCCGTGTGCAAGAGAAGCAGCCATCCGATAAATGGGAGAGCCGGATTGGAAATTAAGGGATTACGTCCGAGCAGGCACGCCCACAAATACCAAAGGACGAACGCAGCGGTCCTGTCCCAGAATCCCACTGCCAGCAGGACAGACAGAAGCGCGCCCAGGATCAGCAGAGCGGTGACGAACCAGGGTTGATCGCAGATCGCCAAGACATTAGGAAATAAATGAATGAGCGGGCTGGTCGATGCATCTGGCAACGAGCCTCGATTGGAAAACAGTTCCGCGCCCCAGGGGAGTAGCTTCAAGAAGTGCTGCAGCAGATAGCATCCTAAGAGGATGCGAAAAACGCTGTATTGTCCGCCGGTCCATCCGTTCTTCATGAGCAATGTGGCCGCAGGATAAGTGGCAGGTCAGGCGTTACGACTTGGGGTCGTACTTGCAGACGAATACGCATGGATTCTATTGAGTCTGGCGGAATGCCTAACTCGCGGAGCAAAGGCGCTTTGCCACACAACGCATAACTGGAAATCGCATTGAACAGACGAAGCGTGTGGGGATCGCTTTCGAGCACAGGGCCATACGCAAGCACTGCGCCGTAGACGTTGCGGCGGTTGTAAGGGCCCCGTAGGTTCGCGTAGCGTTCGGGAGTGATTTCAACGGAACGCTCTGCACCCTTGGCATCACTCCACTCGATGAAAAAGAGCGTCGAGAAAGTCTCCAGCCCCTTCACCGCAGAAAAGACTTTGGGCGCCGGTGACGCCGCAGTAGCAGCAGCAACAGCTTTAAGAGCAGAAGAATGGAGAATATCTCCAGCCATCTGCGCGAATCCCACTAGCGCAAGGGCTGCGATGGCGGTCGTTCGGGCCATCGGCTCTAATTGGCTTCCGGCGTTCATCTGTCGGCCTTTGAAGCGTCTGCTTGATGAATATCGACCCCACGAAGCATTTCCGCCAGCCGGAATTCAGCCGCGGGCCCGAACCCGCACCGTCCATCCCATTCACGGGGATTCCGGTACGTGCCAAAAAGCATGTCCCACACGGGAAGGTCGGAATAGTTGAAGGCATGAACCCCTTCCTGGTGATGTATGCAGTGGCTCTCAGGTCGTTGAAAGACGTACCCGAGCCAATGAGGAGACTTCACATTCCAGTGATAAACGAGTTCGGCCAGGCCGCTGAGCATGACGGCACCCGCGGCCGCCACCGGTTCGACGCCTATGCCAAGGTACAAAATGACGCTCATGATCAGACTGTCGAGCAGAATTTCAAACGGATGTTTGTAAAAGCTGGTGATGACTTCAAGTCGCTGCGGGCTATGGTGAATTTGATGAACCCACCGCCAAAGGAATGGCGAAGCGTGGCGCCAACGATGCCACCAGTAAAAGACAAAGGTAGTTGCGAAATACCCGAGCAAGGCCTCACCGTAACTGCCGAAGCGGGCCGAAGAAAAAAAACGATGCCGCTCCAACCAGCCGTCCCATGCGACGCCGGCAAACCACACAGAAAACACTTGAAAACAGCTAATAAGTATCGCGCGAAGCCACCAGCCCCGTACTGCGGGCCAATTTCGGCCTGGGCGCGTGTATTCGTACAGAATCATCGCGATTCCCACGGTGGAGACGATCAGCAGAATAAACATTTTTGCGCCTCCCTACGGCCGGATCCTTGCGGCACTAATCTTGTCCTGTCGTGTGTCACCACGGCTCACAGAGTAATGGCCCGCTCAGCAGCCAGGCTATCGGTCGGGTGACAGTTTCCTGACTGTCACAATGTAGGGGCCAGGCGGCTCGCGCACGTCGGACCGTTGCGACTCTGAAAGGGGCAGGTTACGCTTCCATCGACGGGAATACGGTCACAAATGCAGATCCACATCGACAAGCAGAGCGAAGTGCCGGCGCGAGATCAGCTGCGTCAACAGATCATTTTCTTGATCGGCACAGGCCAGCTCGCGATGGGAATGGAATTACCAAGCGTCCGCCAACTGGCACGACGACTCAAGGTGCACCACAACACCATCAGTCATGCTTACTCGCAATTGACCCGTGATGGATGGCTGATAAAGAAACGCGGCGCCCGCCTCGTTGTTGGTCAGGCCACAAAGCCGCAGATCGAAGATTTCAATGGTCTCGATGATCTCATCGACCGGGCGATTCGCCTCGCCCGCAGCCACGGTTATTCTCTCCAGCAGCTCACCACGCGCGTCCGAGCGCGCTTGTTGACCGAGCCTTCCGACCATCTGCTCCTCGTAGCGCCTGAACGAGATCTCGCGGAGCTAATCAGGGCGGAAATCGGCGAGGCCGTCGGCCACGAGCCCGACGCGTGTTCGGTATCGCTACTGCGACAGAACCCAAGCATTGCGATCGGCGCAATACTGATCACACCCAGCTATTTTGCTGCTAAGGTGCAACCGGCCGTGTCGGCGGACCGCACTGTCGTCCCGATCTCATACTCGCCCGCGGATGAGCACATTGCCGCCATTCGCAAGCTCTCGCGGCCGTCCGTTATTGGAGTTGTTTCGGCGAGTGCATTGTTTCTCGAGACCGCAAACGGTTTATTGGCTGCGGCGGTCGGCAGGCGACATTCGTTTCGCGAGTTTCTCTTGCAGAAAGCCACTCGCAGCACCGGTCAATTGACACTTGCCGATTACATTCCTAACGAGAAGTCATTGAATCTTTCAGATACCTGGAGACTACCTGATGAGCGGCTCAGCGATAAATTTCGCCTTTCGCATATTCGCGGAGACGCTGCTCGCGAGCTGTCCTCTTCGGCTGATTTGAAGAGTTTTGATCTTCTTTTCTGCGACTCCATAGGCTACGCTGCAGTGAAGCATCACAAAACTGTTAAGTACCGTCTCATTTCGGAAGAATCGCTGGCGGAAATCGAAAACATCGCCACCGCCATGCCTAGCGGAAAAGATCCTCGTCGGCGGGACGAATGATGCTCGCGGCTTTTTCGGACGCTGGCTTGTAACGGTAGCCACGAACGATCACAACCGGGACGCCCTCGGACTTGCCCATCAAGAGCCCCGCCGCAGACGCCAGTTCATCGGCCACCGCAAGAACCGTTGCGGTGAGCGGCTTCCCTTCCCGGTCCTTCGTGCCGCGCAAGTCCACAAGCACCGGCAACCCCGACGCGCCGATGGCCACATTCGTCAGCCCCAGCCTCCATGGACGCCCAAACGTATCGCTCACAATGACGGCAATCCGTTTTCCTGTTTTCTTGCTCAATTCCTCCGACAGCTTTCCCGCGGACGCATCGAGATCTCGCGGAAGCAGCGTCACCATATCTTCGCCCGGCACATTCGAATGATCGACTCCCGCGTTCGCACATACAAAGCCGTGCTTCGTCTCGGTAATCAATACGCGCTCACTGCGAAGAACCCGCCGCGACTCCCGCAAAATCAGCTCAATCGCCCTCGCGTCTTTCTTCAATTCTGCCGCCAGCGCTTGCGCCTTTCCCGACGGTTTCACCTTCGCCAGCGAAACCACCGCGCCTTCCGCCTTCGACACAATTTTCTGCGCAACAACCACTATGTCTCCATCTTCAAACCGCAGCCCCGCCTTCTTCGCACCCTCAACAATCCGCACAGCCAAATCGTCGCCTTTTCGAATCTCCGGCATCCCCGGAATCGCAATCAACTGCACGCCAGGAACGTTGCGCGCCCCCGCGCGCTGCCCAGCACCCCGCATTGACCCGCCTCGCCCGCCGCTTTCCAATCTTGGCCGCGTCTTTCTTGCTCGACTTTTTGACCGTAAACGGTTTTTGCCCGATTTCGCCATCGCTCAACCCGAAGACTCTTCCCTGCAAGCTGAAATAGTACGTGAGCAGCCCCTATCTTTCACGCAAGAACTCGCAAATCGACGGAAAAATTACAAGGGCTACAAAAAAAAGAGCGCTCGCCGTCGGCGAACGCCCTTTCAGAACTTCACAGATTGCCAGCTTCTCAGCGGTGAGGCTTGTCTTCTTTCTTCTCCTTCGCTGGCTTATCTTGCTTCGCGGGTTTGGCCGGCTTGTCCTGGCGCTGACGTTCTTGCTGCTGTTTTTGCTCCAACTTTTGTTGCTGTTGGTCGTGTTTCTGTTCAAGCTGTTGAAGCTGCTGTTGCTGCTTTTCTTGGAGTTGTTGCTCTCTTTGGTGAGCTTGCTGCTGGCGCTGGGCGTCGGCGTTGTTTCTCTGAGCATTCGAATTGTTTTGTTCCTGTTGACGTTGCGCGTTCGAATTGTTTTGTTCCTGCTGACGCTGCGCGTTCGAATTGTTTTGTTCCTGCTGACGTTGTGCGTTCGAATTGTTTTGCTCGACCTTTTGCCTTTCCTGAACCTGCTGCTGCTCGACTCTCTGGCGCTCCTGATCCTGCTTCGAACGCAAATCCTGGAGTTGCTGCTGCTGCTTTTGCTCCAGCTGAGGATTTGGATTGCCGGCGTTGTTCGGGCGCGAAGAGGGCGGACGATCGCCGTACTGCATGGAATTGCCCTGATTCGCGTTGCCTTGATTCGCGGGGCCATTGCCCGGGCGGTTCGAATTCATTTGCTGATTCGAATTGCCTTGATTCGACGGAGCGTTGCCCTGATTCGCATTTGCCGGGCGATTCGAATTGCCCGGATTCGAGTTGGGCGGCGGATTGTAGGTCGGCGGATTCGCCGGGCTCGTGTTTCCCTGCCCAGGCCGATTCGAATTGCCCTGCTGCACGTCTGCCGGAACCCGGTTTGCCGGCGCGTTCTGCGCAGGACCCTGCCGGACTGGCGGCGCCATTTTCACGTTTGGATTCGCGGTTGCGTTTGCACGCACATTCGCGTTTCCGTTTTCGCGAGCGCCCGCGGAAACTTCCGGCTGCGCCTGACGGATTTGCGAAATTGCGGGAGGCCTGCCGCCATTTTCACGAACGATTTCCTGCTGCTTGACGAAAGATACTGGAAGAGGCGGGGGAGCCGCTTTTGCGACGACCGCGCGGGCCGCTACTGCCGGAGGCGGTGTAGCTTTAGCGGCGGCACCTGCGCCAAGAACGCTGCGCTGTTGGGGCGCAACTGTCGTCGGTGCAACGGGCGCAACCGGGGCCGAGGCGATCGCGCGCTGGTCTACGCGAATCATGTTGTTATGAACGTTGCCAGCGGACGTAAATGTTTGGTTGGAAACCGCCGTCACGGAGTTCACTTGCGTTTGGTTCTGATACGTCACGTTGGTGACGTTTACGGTTTTGTTCACGTAAACGTTGTTGTAGACGTTGGTGACTTGCGTTTTGTTGACGATTACCGTGTTCGAGACGTTAACGTTAGTCACGTACCTCTGGCTGACGTGGTAAGAGGGGCAGTATACGTCACGCGGTCCGAGGGGGAACCACGCAACTCCCGCTGCCGGCGCACCGCCAACGGCAACGCCAACTCCCCAATGCGCGCCGCCAACCCAAGCTACGAGTGCGGGCGCGTACACGGGCCGAACGTAAACTGCAGTGACGACTGCCGGTCTTGGCGGGGCCGGTACCCAGCCCCACACGCCGCCAACAACAACCCAGCGGCCATAGTGGAACGGAGCGAAGCCCCAAGGCGCGTCGTCAACCCAAGTCCAACCCCACGGGGAGATCCAAACCCAGTGGCCGTAACGATAAGGAGCCCAGCCGACTACGGTAGTGTGCGGGAACCAAACGTTGCCGTATTCCGGCACCGGGCGCCAGCCGCCGTATTCGTCGAGGTCTTCGTAGCCGACCACGTCATCGGAAACGTAACGAGCGGAAGCGGAATGCTCTTCGCGGCGATCGCGGTCGTAGCACCAGTTGTCGAAATCATCCTGGTCCTGATTGCCGCGCTGAATGTCGGCATCGAGTTGATCGATACCGTTGAAATAGCCCTGTTCGTGCGCGTGAATCGTGTAGGCCGAACCGCCACCGGTGATTTCTCCCTGGCCGTTGCGGACGGCGACAATCGTGGCGTCGCCGGCTTCGTTCACATTAATGCGGTAACTGCCGGGACGGAGAATAGAGAGCGCGAGATTTGGCGTGTCCACTTCAAAGGTTTCGTCGTCGCCGAGCCGACGCACACGAATGTTGAGCGTGCCTTCGGTCAGGCGGAGTTGCGTCACTTCGTCGGTGAGGTTGAGAAAAGAAAAACCGGTGTGATCGCCAAGGCGGATGACCGCGTAGCCGAGATGCAATTCTGCTCGCGAATTGTCATCGGACCAAAGTTTGTCGCCCGTGGTCATGGGGCGGTTTACGACCGCGGCGACCCAGTCATCGGTTCCCGCGGGATTAAACGAGATGTTGCCGCTGGCGTACGCCAGGCGCGCCACGCGGGTGGGAGGATCGTCATCATCGGCAGCGGCGCGCTGCGGAGCAAGTAGATAGACTGCGAGCGCGACGCTGATAAGGCTCATCAACTTCAAAGACTGTTTTCTCATGGCCTTTCTCTCCTGAAACTTTCGCGGCAACGATGCTGCCGCGTCGATTCCCTTTTCCTGTTTACGTGACTGGGGTACGTTCACTGGGCCAAGTTGCTGGGGGTTCACTTCCGAGCCTAACATCCCGTTTTTCAAGGCCTTCGCCCGTCCCATTTCCCCTTGTCGAATAAGGAAATAGCGCCGTGTGAATAACCCTAGTTCATCTAACACCGGAGAAGGAAAAGAGTTGTGGGTAGAGCCAGAAGATGGCTGTGGGATGGGTTCTAGAGAACTCAAGAGATTTTGTGTCTGGATAGTAGTCGCCGTATCATGTTGCGCGACGAGGTGCGGCCTTGGGTATTGCGTACCTGACGATTACCGTTGTTCTTGCAGCGATGGCGGCGTTTTCCGGCATCGGGAAGCTGAGGCGCGACCCGAAGATCGTGCACGTAATCAACGAAGTCGTCGGTGTGCCGATGAAGTATTTTCCGCTTCTGGCGGCGTGTGAGATTGCCGCGGCATTGGGCCTGGTTCTTGGAATCTGGTGGCCAATACTGGGAGTGGCCGCGGGCATTGGGCTGATCATTTACTTCGTGGGAGCGATTGTTTCGCATCTGCGCGTGAGCGATGCAAAAGGAATTGGACCTGCCACGTTCCTGCTTGCAGTGTCCGTCGCCGCACTCGCCCTGCGGATTCTGACGCGCTAACCGGGAGTTGTTAGCCACGTTAGGCCAAGGAACGGAAGACAAGTCGACGCTCTTAAAAGTGAAGGCTGCGCTCCGCCCTGCATAACGTCAGAGCTGCTCCATCGCGTTCTACTTGGCCTTGGGGACAAGGTCCGCATCGAGATTGACACGCCCGCTTCCAAGCTTAAGCTTTCTCTGCCAGACGACAAATCCACTCTTCTTGATGGCGACCGTGTGATTTCCCGGCATCAAGATGAGCGTTGAAGGAGTACGACCTGCAAGATGGTCATCGATGTAAACGTCTGCTTCCGCTGGAGTGGAGGAAACGTTGAGCAAAGCTGCCACCGTGGTATCCCCGGCAGATGCAGAGTCCTCTGACTCAGGTGCCGCCGGCTTGGCCGCAGGTAGCTTCGTTGCGGGGGCTGGAGAGCTGGCAGTCGCTCCTGTTGAAGGTGCGGGCGGCTTAGCTGTGGGCGCCGAAGCGTTGCTAACGGGCGCCGGCGCAGGCGACACTCTCGCTTCTACCTGACTTGCAGCTTTGCCGCTTCCCCGCTGGCAGTCCGCTCTGGCTTCTTGCAAGTCCTCGGATGTGTAATGGGATTCGAGGACCAGGACTTGAGCGCCCCGGGCCTGCAAATTGCGCACATTGTTTTCGTTCATCTTTTTGCGGGAAGAGAATCCTTCAGGCAGTCTGCCTTCCACATAGCGAAACTGCTTTCCGCTTACGCCGAAATGCGTCAGCCGGCTTTCCGTCCGGCTAATGCCTCCCATCCGCTTCAAGATGACGCAACTCGTCTGAGACGCAGGGGCAGCGTCCACCGCTGGAGTTACGCCCGCCGATTGTGCGTGGGACTTCGTGCACACCACGAGCAGTACAAACCCTGTCGTGACCGCAACAAGCTTCATGGATACCTCTCTTCGAGGGCATGGGCATCGTCGTTGCGCAGACCGGCGGATCTGGAGCTTTCTCTTCGCGCGGTTTGCGCGGGGAACTCCCTTTTCCGCGCGGTTTGTGCGCGGAGAAACTAGGAGGAGACCCGCAGGCTGGGTGGAAAAGCTGAATCAGTTCAGTGCAAACACCTTATCCGCCAAACCTGGGAATTGTCAACGCTGAAGCTGAGTTGCGAAACTAGCCGAAAGCCGCAAGGCAGGTGCGGAAAGTTGGCCAGGTTCCCTGAACCGCATGATCTGCAACTCGGGATTGCGTTCACGGCAGATGCTCCATTGAATTGCGATACAGCTCTTTGGAGGGATGTTATCCTCCCGCCGCGACCGGTCAAATGCAAGCCGTTTCCGAGCAGAGGAACCACAGGCCTTACCGCTCGCCTCGTAATCGACGAACCGGCACTAAGGCCCGTAGCATCCTCGATATCACTTATCTTGATTGCTGTTTGTCTTCGAGCAACGACTCGTCCCGGCCCTCCATATAACTCTTGTTACGTCCGAAGTATTTTCCTCAGAGGACACTTAACGGTGGTCGTGGAGGTGATAGATGGCGAGACGGCGCGGAATGGGGACCTTCGGCTCTCCACTGGCAACAATGCTGGACCAATGCAAAAGGACCGCAGCCAGATACAGACGATTTGTCGGCGCGGATCAATTAAGCTTGGTTGGGCAAGAAGATCAATTTGAAGGCGGGCAAACTGCGGACTCCAGCCAGCCGTTATATGTCGAGTGCGACGGGGATCGCGTGGAACTCGACGAATTCATAAGGATATTGCGTATTGGAGACTGCATCCGGGTATTTTGCGATGACGGAGTGGTTGTAGCCGAGAAGGTTTCTCACCACCAGCTCAAGTTGATCCATGTCAGAACGATGTCGGAATCAGTCCACTGATTATTGATTCGATCTTGAAGCGAGCGGCGGCGCCTTCTGGGTGATACAGTTTTGGAAGGTGGAAGCTGAAGCAGCTACGCCGGTTCGCAATAATATCAACGACGATATCCGGCTTGGCGCTGTTCTTCATTTTTAACACCGCATTGGCCCTACAGCCCGTGGACCCAAGCGGCAATCGGCCTCCTTGTGTTCCAGTGTTCGACCCTCCGTTCACCAACCAATCTTTTGAACTACCCCTCTGGATGTGGGGACTCGTTCCTTTCTCCGTATTGCTTCTTTCCACTCTTGCAGCAGCCACTTCCTGGATCGCGCTCCTTTTCAAGTGGAGGGCCCACATCAGAAACCGGTGCATGGAGCATCCGGCTGGACAGTAGAACGTTGAGAAAATCGAGTCCTGGGGGAATTAATGTTTCCGGATGGTCAGGCCCCGGAGGGCATGGCCGAGAAGAGTCTTGGCAGCTTCCGGATCAGCGTCATCCAAGCGAACACCGCCCGCAGCGACCGGAATCTTAGAGTCCTCCGGCAGTGATTCTCCATAGATGATCATGAGTTCGGTGCGGCGGTCGGCCGTGGGAAGGTGGAACATGCGCACGCGCACGGCTCGTTTTGGAAAGGCCAGGTTGTGCTCGACCAGGAGACGGCCGATGGCAGCACCATCGGAACGAGGATCCTCTTCCTCCATGCTAGCGTAATCCGGCCAGCTCTTCACGTCGTAGATGAATGACAAGCCGCCTATGTCCGTAGTGCGGTCGGGCTTGTAGCCGTAGGTCATCTTGTTGGTGGACAAAAAGTGTTCGAATTGCACCCAGTAGAAGCTCTGCACCGGGCCGCTGGCAGCGCCCTTGATGAAGAGATGCTGTTCGGCATCCGCGTTTCCGTAAAGATTGACAACCTGTCCCCCGACATACCGGAAGTCCTCATCGAAGGTCAAATCGGCGGCGGGCAATTCGTTCGAGACGATGGTTTGCCCCTGGATTTGGCGCTGAACGGGAGGGGTGGGCGCGCTCTGGGCCGGCACAAGAGTGCAAGACACGGCCGCTATGAGAGTTGCATGGATGGTGTTCATATGCAGTAGAGGTACGCGGTGGACCGGCGGAATGTTCCGCAGAATCGAATCAAGCATTTTCTCCGAATGAAGCAAAAATCCCCACCCTCACAAACCGAGGGCTGATTGGATAAGAGCGAAGGCTCCGATTCGGGTACCGTAGAGGCTTTGGGTGCACAAGCTCATGAATTCCACGATTGCCAACAACGACCCATCGTGGTATCAACAGCGTTACCCAGTTGATCAATGCAAACGTGCCCTGCGCTGCCTTGATCTGAGAAACCTATCCAAAACCTCGGAGGTGGTCTCATGATTCCGAATAAATACGTTTTAGGAGGCGCTCTGGCTCTGGCGGGCTTGCTGCTGGTGAGCCCGCTGTCTCGCGCGCAGGAGCCGGAACAGCAAAAAGAGCCGCAGAGACCGATGGTGTACGAGGGTGCACCCGGCGGGTGGAGAATTCTGGAAGAGGGGCAACCACCGGCAATGATCCATGCAACTGTTGAGGGTATGAAGGCGTTTCGCGAAGCCAACGGCAATGCGCATCACGGCGGGCAATCCGGCACCCCGAGCGAACTCAACTACCATGGCGGAATCGGCGGCATCGGCGTCGAGACGGCGCCCAAAGTTTTCCTGGTGCTTTGGGGTTCGCAGTGGAATAACAACGACCCAAGTGGCGAGGCCACCATTCTGCAAAACTTCTACAACGGTGTTGGTGGCAGCTCGTGGCTAAACAGTGTTACTCAATATTGCCAGGGCGTGGCCAGCGGCACCGTGACGTGCGGCAATTCGGGTACTCACGCTGGCAATCC
The DNA here is from genome assembly GCA_035280045.1 of Candidatus Acidiferrum sp. Lineage (GTDB taxonomy): Bacteria > Acidobacteriota > Terriglobia > Acidiferrales > UBA7541 > Acidiferrum. The sequence goes on along the minus strand of DATEGP010000046.1, from coordinate 29,110 downwards.
GTCAGGCATCTTTGCTAGCAACACTAACGTCTGGCAGGACAACGCGAGCGCCGCTCCGCGACGCCCCACCCAGTCGCAGCTCGCCGCCGAGGCCGTGAAAGCGGCGCAGCACTTCGGGAACACCAACGGCGCCAGCAATGCCAGCGTCCAATACGTCATCGCTACGGCGACGCACAACAATTCCCGGGGATTTGGGTCGCAATACTGCGCGTACCACAGCGCCACGAGCTCGACGGTAGGCAACGTCGCCTACACCAACCTTCCATACATCACAGACGCCGGCGCGAGTTGCGGCGCCAACTTCAACGGACTGGGTCCGGATGCCGGCATCACTATCGTCGGCGGCCACGAAATGGCGGAGACCATCACCGACCAGTTCCCGAACGGTGGCTGGCTGGATCAGAGCGGCGGGGAGAACGGCGACAAATGCGCGTGGATCTCGTCCGGCCAAGGAGCATCGGCAGACATAACCTTGTCCACGGGGACTTTCGCCGTGCAGTCGCTGTGGAGCAACGCCTTCAGCGGCAATTCGGGAGGCTGCGTTCTCTCGTTTCCGTGAGGAAATGACGCGTTAGCGGTTCCAATACCGGAGGTGCATCTCCGGTATTTTTGTTTTCAGAGGTGGGACAGGGTTACAAGGGTGAACTAGCGCTTTTCCAAATCATTGTGCAAGAGGCCTGACTCCAACGTTGCTTTGAGGTCCCGAAAATTGAGGCCGCCCCCCGTGGAAACCAATATTCGCTTGGCGCTTCCATTGGACAATTCAAAGATGCTTGTCTTCAGGCTGAGGGCAATGCCACCCTGCCAGTAGCTCACGATGCAGTAGTTGTCAGAAACAGCCGCCACAATGAGTCGCTTCATTGGCAACCGTGGGTCGACAACGTCAGTCGCGTTGAATGGTTGCTTCGGGTCCGCTATACCCGCGAGCGCATCGACCACCGTCTTGGGGAGCTGACTTGCCCGCGTTACTTCGTGGAATATCCCGGTCTGGTTCTGTTGAGTCACCGTGCTCAAGTTAATGGTCTCGGTGTCTTCCTCGAACGGCAGGTTCTTTGGCGGGGCATTGCGATTATTGCAGGCCAGACAAATCCCCACGATGATCAAAAAAAGCGCGGCGAAGGCTCTGAGTCGGCACATCCTCGCTTACCTAGATAGCAAGCCCGCCTGCTATTTCCAGACGGGCTTTCAAATAAACATTTGAACTCTTCAAGTTCCCGTAAAAACGCGGATTAGCGATGCGGATGGCCACCGCCACCGCCGTGCGAGCCACCGCCGCCTCCACTGCTCGCGTGGCCGCCGCCTCCACCGCTAGAATGGCCGCCACCGCTGCTAGAACCACCACCGCCGGAGTGAGAGCCGCCACCGCCACCGTAGCTTCGCTGAGAACCGCCTCCGCCGTAGCTGCGCGGGGCGCTATTGCCGCCACCGCCGTAACTGCGGCTTGGCGGAGGAGAGTAGGAGCGCGACGGCGCGGGGTAGCTGCGGCCCCCCGGCGAAGAATAGGTGCGCGGCGAGTACGAAGGCTGCTGCGCGTAGCCACGACTATCGTAGGAGCGCCCGCGACTATTGCCTGGCTCGGAGGAGCTCGCCGGTATACCGTTGCCGCTTCGCGCACCGCTATTGCCCGCCCAGGGCGGACGATCGCTCATCGTGCGGGCATGGGGTGAAGCTGAACTCGAGCCGCTTTGCGCCGGGCGGTCACCCATGCTACGCGGAGAGTTCTGCGCAGGCGCGTTGCTGGGACGCTCCGAACCGAAGCCTTGCGGGGCGCGACCGCGGTCGCTCGTATTGCCCTGCGCTTCCCACGTCCGTGAATTGCCGGGACGCTGCGCGGAATTGTTGCCCACTTCGTTCCTGGTGGACAGGCTGGAGTTGCCTCTTGCCGAGGGCGGGCGATCCTGCGAAAGCTCGCGCTGGCGCGCCGTCACCCCGGAATTGGCAGAGTTTGCCGGTGCGTTGCCCGGGCGATTTTCGAACTGGCCGCTCGTTCTCATGTTGTTATGCGCACCAGCGTTGCCAACTTGGCCGTTCGGGCCTCCGGCGCGATCGACCCCGCCATTGACTCTTGCGGAACCGCTGTTTTGCGCACCGCCGAAACGTCCGGCGGTTGTCGGGCCGTTCATCGTCCGCACTGGCTCACGAGAAGCGCCTCGTGCTGGAGCCGTGTGGGCCATGACGGAGCGGTTCTGGATGGCGTTAGACGGCCGAGCAACATGCGAGTTGAAGTTCGCAGAGCCGAGCGTGCTGTGTTGCGTTGGGCGGATGCCGACGGAGCTCGTGACGCGCGCGCCGTTCAAGCCGGCTTGCGTAAGGCGCTGCCCGCCGCGATTCACGCGCGCGCCATTCATAAAGCCGGTGCGCGAAGTGGTGGTGACCGCGCGGAGATTGTGCGCGTTCACGAAATTGAAATTCCGGTTGTTCAGCACATTCACATTGCGGATGAACGTGTTGTGGACATTTACGATGTTGATGTAGCCGCGGCTGCAGCCGTACCACGGGAAGAACGGTTCGCCCCAGCCCAGCGGGAACCAGCCCACACCGAAGCCGACGCCGAAGCCAAATCCAAAGCCGCCGCCGAGGAAGCCTACGAAAGCCGGACCGTAAACCGGGTAGCCATAATACGGGCCAGGGCACCAACCCCAGCGACCGCCAACAACCGCCCAGCGTCCATAGTGGTAAGGAGCAAAGCCCCAAGGTGAATAGTCAACCCAAGTCCAACCCCACGGGCTGACCCAGTTCCAATAACCGTCGCTGTAAGGCGCCCAGTCGGGCCCAACATCGTTGGGGTACCAAACGTGGCCGTAATCCGGCTGTTCACTCCAAGTGCCGTTATCGTCGAGGTCGTCGTAACCAGGGGTGTCGCGCGAAACGTAATTGCCGGACTCGGAACGATCTTCTTTCAGGTCGCGCTCTTCAGCCCACTTGTCGAGTCCGTCGGGACCGGGCGCTTTCAAGATGCTGTAGTTGGGATCATTTTCCGAACCGCTGAATTCGGCTTGTTCGCCGGCGTGAACTTCATAGGCTTTTCCGGCTGCACTGACTTCGCCTTGGCCGCGAATCACGGTGATGCGCGAGGAATCGCCGGTTTCGCTGACATCAATGCGGAAGTCGCCGGCTTCTTTCACGTTGAACACGGCGTTCGGCGTGTCCACTTCGTAGACGTCGCCCTGGCGCAATTCGCGGACGCGGAAATTCACCGCGCCTTCGGGAACGCGCACTTGCAGGATGCCTTCATCGAGGTTGAGGAAAGAGAGAGCGGTCATGCTGCCGAGATGGAAAGCGGCTGCGCCGGCTTGTAATTCGGCGCGGGAATCTTTGTCGACCCAGATTTTGTCGCCGATGGTCATCGGGCGGTTCTTGGCGGCGTTGCCCCAGTCGCCCTCTCCACCGGCCTGCAAAGAAACGGAACCTTCGACGATGCTGATGCGGGCGACACGCTTGGGAGGATCTTTGGACGTATCCTCGTCATCCGCGCGGACTTGCGGCGCGGCGAGAAGCAAGAGACCTGCGAGGCAGGCCAGAACGCCAAACTTTTTGAGGATGGTGAAACTTGAAACTGTGGTCGTCTTCATGACGAATCCCCTATTCTCGGAAGGGGTCCGACTCACTGCCTTGGACCTGCCTGGGAAGGTCCTTCCGACGGAAGCGTAACACCGTTGGCTTCCAGTACGTTAAACCCCGGAACGGGAAAGAAGTTGCCCTCCTGTACGGGGGCGGGTTTCCTGGCCCGGCGGGGCTAATGATAAGACGCTTCTGGGTGGCCGATGGGTACAGGGTCAAATCGCAAAATCTACATATCTAACTGATTATAAGACACTTACTGGATCTTCCAGCGGTGCTCTGTTCTGCAGATTGGTTCGCGGCCTACCCTCAGGCGCCGGCGTACCAGGCGTAGCCGCCTTCGGGTTCGGCGGAGCCGAGGCCTTTGCCGAATTGCTTGATGTTGTCAGTCAGCGTGAGTTGGGTGACGTATTTGAGGCTTTTGTAGCCGAGTTGGCGGGTTACGCGGAGGCGAAGCGGGCCGCCGAATCCAACGGGCAGATCGCCGCCGTTCATGCCGTGGGTGAGGAGAGTTTGGGGATGGAGGGCATCGGCCATGTCGATGCTCTCCCACCAATCTGGCTGGAACGAACGGTAAACGACGTAGCGGACTTGAGGGGCGGCGCCTACGCGTTCGAGGACGTGGGAGAGCGGAACACCGGTCCATTCTGCGATGTAGGACCAGCCTTCTTCGCACTGAATCATGGTGATGTGGCTGCGGCGAGGAAGGCTTTTTAGTTCGGCAATGGAGAATGACTGCGGGCGGGCGACTAAGCCATCAACGGCGAGACGCCAGTCGGTAAAAGCGCTTTGCTGGTGGCGCTGGAATTCGTCGCCCAGGGGTGCGACTTCGTTGGCAAAGGGTTTTGCGGAGATTTGGCTTTGCGAGAATTCGCGCGCGAGAGAGTGGCGCGTCAATAGACGCTGGGCGGCGTAGGTCAGGGTTTCGCCGGGGCCGTAGATGCCGCCGGAGTCGGGAGGAATCAGTCCGTAGCGCTTGGCGAGCTTCGCGGCGACGGCGAGACCGGATGCACCGGCCGCGACCGCGACGCCGGTGGTAATCAATGTGCGGCGAGAGAATTTGCTCATGTGCGCTCCAAAGGTTCCGCGGCGCGGCCGGTGATCATGGCGCGCATGCGGCTGCGGAATCCCGCCAGGAAAATCATAAAGACGTGAACCAAGAGGAAAAGCACCAGAGCCCAGGTGAGGAAAAAGTGCAGGGTGCGGGCCGACTGCTGGCCGCCCAAAATGTTCACCGCAGCCGGAATCGCGGATACAAAGGACGGAGACATGGCCAGGCCGGTCCAGATGATCATGGGAAACAAAATGAAAATCACCAGAAGATAGGCGAGGCGCTGGAGCACGTTGTAGGACCAGGCTTCTTCAGGTTCCGGCCGCTTGAGGCGCAAATGCTCGATGAGGGAGGACACGAGGCGCTTTGGTGAGACGTCAGAGGGAACGGGAAGCAAATTGCGGCGGAAATGTCCGTTGAGGAGACTTGTGACACCGTAGAGCAAGGCGACCAGAACCAATGCCCAAGCGGATTGGAAATGGAGGTAGCGGCTCCAGCCGTTCTGGTCGGGAAGAACTTTGGCATACCCGGTGGGAACCATATTTCTTGAGGACGGGATGGGTATTTTGAAGAGAGGGGTCGTATTAACGTTGCCGACTTCACCCCAATAAAAGCGCGGGTGAGAGACGACAATTTCCAATCCGGTGACCAGCAGTGCCAGGAAGGCTAACGTGATGAGCCAGTGCGTGACTCGCACGAGAAGAGAGTGACGCGGGCGGGGAGTTTCGGCCATTGGGGCTGTTCTACCAATAGTGCGCTGGTTGCGCAAGGAGTATCTGCGCGGTTATCAGGACTTATGCTGGTCTCTCAAGCCAAGGACTTTCTTGCACTCGTTATCAAGCGACGGTGAATCACCAAGTACGTCCGACCTTAGTTTCTCGACATTGCATCCCAGTTTCACCAACGCATCAGGATACGGATGCTTCATCAGTTTGGTCAAATCCGGAGAGAAATTCAGAACTTGAATGACTTGTGTTTGGCCCGCTCGCTGGATCTCGATTTCCCACTCTGTCGATGTATCGACTACGGCGTACCACGTCTCGTATCTCCGCCCCACTTTCGCCAATTCGGGATCAACTACAATGGATTTGATCCTAGCGTACTCATCTTTCGTCAAAAGTTTTTTGCTGGCGACGTGCTCTGGGTCGCTCGGCTTTGAGGATTCACACTCCGCCAAACCGTCTGTAAACACGCGCAGGAGTAAGTAACGGCGGTCGCCCTCAAAACTTGTGTGGGTAGCGTATACTTCCAGGATTTTGTTCCCACTGGAGCCGCGGTTGGGCAACTGTCCGAGACTTGTCGTCGAGGCGGTCAGTCCCCCAACAACGAATGCAAGCAGCATCGAGGTATGAAAGTGTGGACGCATTACACAGAATCTTACACCTCATTAGTGCCGCGGAGATTGACTCGCTGCCCTTATCTCTAGGCTCTATCGTTTGGCGCCCCTCGGCCGGTTACTGCTAAGCCTGTCAGCGCAAGGCGGAAAACAACGATTGCTTCCAGCGGGGGATGTCGATGGTCCAGACGACTTTGGACTTGATTCCCTGCTTTAGGACATCCACCCAGACGGATTTGTTGCGATCGTTCCCTGCTACGTTCAGGCGATCCACTACGGTCATGCCGCGGGTGAGCTCGCTTGTGGTTTCGACGTCCACATTGTGTTCGCTCTGGCTTGTGACGATGGATGGGTCTAGCGCGATGGACATGCAGACCGGGTCGGGTAGGGAGATGCCGTGCTCGCCGGTTTGCTCGAAGTAGGCTTCCTGGGCGCGGCTGTTGCACTCGATGGCGAAGCGCGCGAGCGGAGTATCGAGGCTGAGGGCGTGCTCGATGTCGTTCAAGTTGAGGGCGGCTTCGCCGCGGCAGAGATGCCAGCCGACCAGTTCAACGGGCAGGCCGCCGCGAATCACGATGCGGGCAGCTTCGGGGTCGCACCAGATGTTGTATTCGGCGGCGGGGGTGACGTTGCCTTCGCAACAGGGAGCGCCACCCATGATGACGCAGCGGCCGACTCTCGCGGCAATGTTTGGTTGCTTCTGCAGCGCGAGCGCAATGTTGGTCAGCGGCCCGAGAGTCACCAAGACGAGTCCGGGATTTGCTTCGATCGTCTCAATAATCGCATCAACGGCAGGTTTCTTCTCCAAAGCGCGCTTTGGAGGCGGATAACCGTGGTCGCCCAAGCCATCCTTGCCGTGGAACCAGTCTGCGCTTTGATGCTCGCGGCGAAGCGGCCTTTCCGCGCCGACGAAAACGGGAATGTTGGAACCGCAAAGCTCTGCGGTGCAGAGAGCATTTCGTGCGGCTTGATGGACATTTACATTGCCGGCCACGGCGGTGATTGCGAGGACACGAACATCTGGCGAACGCAGCGCCATGATTAGCGCAACGGCATCATCGGAAGCGGTGTCAGTGTCAATGAGGAAGGCTGGCTTCACGGGGCGTTAGAATAACACTCCCTTGTTGAGTTGCCAGTGAACAGGCAGGAATGCCTGTCCCACCACGTCAAGTGAGATGACAAAATCCTTTTGCGCCACGGCCCAAACAAAAGCGTATGATGGGTGCGCTTGGCCGCGAATTTTGGTATCTTCTGCAGCGCTGAAATTGTCCCGCCGGAGAAGGTCATGAACATCAATCTAACGATCAACGGGAAAAGCTATTCCCAGGACGTCGAGCCGCGCCTGCTGCTGATTCATTTCTTGCGCGACGTTGCGGGCCTGACAGGCACGCACACGGGCTGCGAGACTTCACTCTGCGGCGCGTGCACCGTGGAGCTGAACGGCAAAGCCATCAAAAGCTGCACGATGTTTGCGGTGCAGGCAAATGGCGCGGATATTGTGACTGTCGAAGGCCTGGCTACCGACGGGAAGCTTGACCCTATGCAGGAAGCTTTCTGGAACGAGCACGGATTGCAGTGCGGATTCTGCACGCCGGGGATGATTATGACGTCGAAGCAGATTCTCGACCGCAACCCTTCGCCGAGCGAAGAGGAGATTCGTCATGGGCTCGAAGGGAACGTTTGCCGCTGCACGGGATACCAGCACATCGTCAACGCAGTGAAAGCCGCCGCAGCGGGCGCGGGAAAGTAGGAGGCGACCATGGCTACCACAACTGTCAAGACTGAGACTTTTGTCGGCAAGCGCGTTCGGCGGCGCGAAGATCCGCGGCTGATCACCGGGACGGCGACTTATGTGGAAGACATTCAGATGCCGGGGATGCACTACGCGGTGATTTTGCGGAGTCCGCATGCGGCGGCGCGCATTCGGTCGATTAATACAAAGCAGGCGGAGGCGGCGCCGGGCATCGTGTGCGTTTTTACCGGAAAGGACACGAAAGGTGTGGGCGCGGTCCCCTGCGGGATTGTGATGCCGGACTTGCGCGTGCCGCCACATACGATTTTGGCCACGGACCGCGTTTATTTTGTGGGGCATCCGGTCGCGGTTATTGTGGCGCGGGATCGCTATCTTGCGCGCGATGCGGCGGATTTGATTGAGGTGGATTACGAAGTTTTGCAGGCGGTTGCCGACCCTGAAAAGGCTTTGGCGAAGGGCGCGCCGGCGGTGCATCCGCAGTGGCCGGACAATGTGGCTTTCACTTATCACCAGGACGGCGGCAACGTGGACAAAGCGTTTGCCGAGGCCGAGGTGGTGGTGAAGCAGCGCATCACCAGCCAGAGGCTTGTGCCCATGGCGATGGAGACGCGCGGCGTGGTGGCGGAGTGGCGCGGGGCGGATCGGCAGCTCAACCTTTACACCTCGACGCAAATTCCGCATTTGGTGCGTACGCTTGTTGCGGGAATGCTGGGCTTGGAAGAAAACCGCATGCGCGTGATTGCGCCGGAAGTTGGCGGCGGATTCGGCAGCAAGCTGAATGTTTATGCCGAAGAAGCGCTGATGGGCTACGTTTCGATGAAGATTCAGAAGCCCGTCAAGTGGATCGAGTCGCGGCGCGAGAATTTTACCAGCACGATTCATGGCCGCGGCCACGTGGATTACTACGAAATTGCGGCCAAGCGCGACGGCACCATCCTAGGAATCAAGTTGAAGCTCATTCAGGACGTGGGCGCGTATCACCAGTTGCTGACGCCGCTGATTCCTCAGTTGAGCGTGCTGATGATGCCGGGGATCTACAACGCGCAGAACATCCGCGCGGACATTGTGGGCGTGTTCACGAACTGCGTGCCTACCGACGCGTATCGCGGCGCGGGACGGCCCGAGGCCACGCACGGTATCGAGCGCATGGTGGATTTGCTCGCGGCGGAACTAAAGATGGATCCGGCGGAGATTCGGTTCAAGAATTTTGTCACGAAGGAGAACTTCCCTTACCCGACGGCTACGGGGCTCATGTATGACTCCGGTGATTACGCTACTCCGTTGAAAAAGGCGCTGGACCTGGTCGGCTATGTAAAACTTCGCCAGGAGCAGGCCGATTTGCGCAAGCAAGGCAAATACATGGGCATCGGCATTTCGACTTACGGCGAAATTTGCGCTATTGGCCCATCCGCCGCGACGCCTGCGGGCGGCTGGGAGAGCGCCACAGTGAAAATCGAGCCGAGCGGAAAAGTGACGATCATGACCGGCGCGTGTCCGCATGGACAAGGGGAGGAGACCACGTTTGCGCAGATTGCCGCTGACGAGCTCGGCGTCGGGCTCGATGACATTCTCGTGATTCGCGGCGACACCGCCGTCGTACAGTATGGCATTGGAACCTTCGGAAGCCGCGCGACGGCGGTTGGCGGAACGGCGCTTTACTACGCACTGCAAGACTTGAAAGCAAAAATCAAAAAGTTCGGGGCGATGCTGCTCGAGTCGGAAGACGTTTCGCTGGTCGGCGGACAAGTGGTGGACAACAAGAGCGGGAACTCGAAATCGTTCCAGGAAGTTGCGGGTGCGACGTATCGCGCGCTGAAACTGCCGCCGAATACGGAGCCTGGGTTGATGGCCACGCGCTTTTGGGAGCCGCCGAATTTTACGTTCCCGTTTGGCGCGCACATCGTGGTCACCGACATTGACAACGAAACCGGGCAGGTGAAGATCCGCCGCTACGTTGCCGTGGATGATTGCGGCAATATCCTTAATCCGCTGATTGTGGACGGACAGGTACACGGCGGCGTGGCGCAGGGGCTCGGCCAAGCTTTGTGGGAGCAGGCGGTTTACGACGAGAACGGCCAGCTCATTACCGGCGAGTTGATGGACTACGCCGTTCCGCGCGCGCACTTGATGCCGTGGATTGAAAGCCATCACACTTGCACGCCTTCGCCGGTGAATCCCTTGGGCGTGAAAGGCGTAGGCGAAGCAGGCACGATTGGCTGCTCGCCAGCGGTGGTCAACTCGGTTGTGGACGCGCTATCGCCGCTCGGTGTGAAACACCTTGACATGCCGCTGACACCGGAAAAAATCTGGAAGATTCTGGCGACAAAGAATTAAGAGGAGCTGAACATGATCGCGCAAAAATTCGAATACACCGCTCCGAAATCGCTCGACGAGGCTCTCCACCTGCTTGCCAGTGGCGCGAAGCCGCTGGCGGGCGGCATGAGCCTGATTCCCATGATGAAGCTGCGGCTGGCCGCGCCGGAACATCTTGTGGACCTGCGGGCGCTCAAAGATTTGAACTATATCCGCGAAGAAGGCGGCCAACTGCACATTGGTGCCACGGCTTCGCATTACGACATCGAGAGTTCGGCGCTGTTGCGGCAGAAGTGCCCGTTGCTCACGGAAACGGCGGCGGCTATTGGCGACCTGCAGGTGCGCAACATGGGAACGATCGGGGGCAGCGTCGCGCACGCGGATCCGGCGGCGGATTACCCTGCCGCGCTTCAGGCGTTGGAAGCAAAGTTTGTACTCAAGGGCGCAAAGTCGGAACGCACGGTCACCGCGGCGGATTTCTTCGTGGACGCGTTCACTACGGCGCTTGAAGCGGGAGAAATCCTTCGCGAAGTAGTTGTGCCCATTGATGATGCGCGCACCGGGACCAGCTATCAGAAAATGGTGCAGCCCGCGAGTGGCTTCGCGATTGTTGGGGTGGCTGCTCGAGTGCGAGTCAATGCAGGCAAAGTTTCCTTTGTGCGGATCGGCGTCACGGGACTCTCCAACCGCGCCTATCGGGCGAGCGCCTCGGAAAAAGCGTTTGAGGGCAGGACTTCTTCGCCAGCAGATATTCAAGCCGCCGCGGCCGTCGTCGCCCAGGGCGTTGACGCTAACTCTGACTTGCACGCTTCCGCGGACTACCGGAAGCATCTGGCGGTCGTCCACGCAGCGCGCGCGCTGAAGACCGCGCTCTCGCGCATCGCGTAAAATAGCGCTTGCTTGCGAAGAACGGGTCTAGAGGCCCGCCAATACAAAGGTCTTTCGCGCGAACATGAGAATTTCCGGCTCCTACACTCTGCCCGTCGCTCCCGAGCGCGCTTATCAGATTCTTCAGGATCCCGCGATTCTCGCGAGGGCCATGCCCGGGTGCGAAAGCCTGGAACTGATCGGCCCCGACGAATACCGGATGAAGATGAATGTGATACTGGCGGCGCTCTCCGGAAAATTCGAAGGGAAAGTGCGCATTGTTGAGCAGTCACCTCCCACGAGTTTTCGTTTGATTGTCGAGGGAACCGGGCGCATCGGCTTTCTCAAGGGCGACGGCCTCTTGAAGCTTTCGCTGGCTGACACCAACCCTTCGGCCGCGACAGTTGTGTTCTACGAAGGCGATGCGCAGGTCGGAGGAACCATGGCCGCTGTCGGGCAGCGGCTCATTGACGGCACTTCAAAAATGATGATCAAGAAGTTTTTCGATAAGCTGGCAGACCTCGCCCGCTGATTTGGAAAGGACGGACCCTCGACACACAAGAAAAGGGCACGTATATCGTGATGCAAGAGCGGATGCGGGACCGAAGCCCGGTGCTACCTGAAAACCGAGGAAACGTTCAGTCCAGAGCGGGGACGGCTCTGCGCTCGGCACGGCGGCGGTGCAGATAGCGCATGGCGATGTTCAAGAAAATATCGCCGCAGAGCGTTTCGATACAAATGACTAACGCTTCGGTGTCGGCGCTGCCCTCGAGGCCCGATTCGTTCATGTGCACTTCCGGCGGAAATACTTTGAAGTGAAAGCCCTGGTCGTTTAGGAGCGTCACGGAATTGCCGATGACCATGTTCGCGAGTTCGCAAACGGTTTCGCGCACGACTTGCTCGCTAGCCTCCATTTCTGTGCCTGCAAGAACGCTGGCGACTTTCACGGCGACTTCCGGCGCGATGTCCAGAATCACGCGGCCTTCAATGTCGCCTTTGATGAGAATGAGGGCGGCTATGCCTTTGCGGCGATAGGCGTTTTCGTCCATCTCGACGTCCACGATTTTTGTCGGCCCTTGAAGAGACTCGGCAAAGACCGCGTCAGCTGCGTTAATAAACGGCTGGATCAGCTCCATTCTCATGAGCGGCTCTCCCCCACCAGCGCGGCGGGCGCGCCTGTGGCATTCGGGTCGTCGCTGAGCACGTAGCGCAGAATTTCGTAGAGCACTTCAGGCTTGACCGGCTTCTGCACGAAGTGCTTCGCGCCTTTCTGCAACGCCGCGAGAATATTTTCCTGATAGCCCACGGACGACACCATCACGATGCGCGCTTCAGGGTGCTGGCGCACGATGCGCTCGACCGCTTCGATGCCTTCCATCTGCGGCATGGTGATGTCCATGAGCACGATATCGGGCTTGATGCGGTTGAATTCCGCGATGGCGGTCAGGCCGTCGCCGGCTTCTCCGGCCAGTTCGCCGCCGAACATCTCAATCATTTTGATGAGGTTCTTGCGCGCGAAAACGGAATCGTCCACCACGAGGTAGCGAACGGATTGATTATCTTTTCTCAGCAGAGCGCCGAATTGTTTCATGGCCTTCTCCTTATCCCCGCGCGCGCTTTCACGAGCGATGGGAGGGTACGGGTATCCTTTCGGGTTTTTGTTCTTCCACTTTATCGTTCTTCCTGGCCTTTTCGTCTTTCTCAACTTTCTCCCCAAGATCCTTGTCAGCACCATAGTGATTTGCCAGGAACGTTCCCAAGCCTTCCAGAGAAATCACTTTGTTGGCGTAGCCTTTCAAAATGGCGGCGCGCGGCATGCCGCTGACCACGCAACTTTCTTCGCTTTGCGCGATGGTCATGCCACCGGCGGCTTTGATTGCACCCAAGCCTTCCGCGCCGTCTTCTCCCATGCCGGTCATCAAGACACCCACTGCGGTCAGACCAAATTCCTGCGCGACGGAATGGAAAAGCACGTCCGCGGAAGGGCGATGGCCATTGACGGGGGGACCGTCCGAAAGGACTACCATGTCTCCGCGCGGCATGCGGCGAACCATAATGTGGCGGTTGCCGGGGCAAATCAGGGCGCGGCCAGCGATGAGCAGATCGCCGGAACGCGCTTCGTGCACTTCGAGCGGGCAGCATTCGTCGAGTCGCCTGGCAAACATTTCCGTGAAGCCTTCGGGCATGTGCTGTACGACAACGATGGTGGAAAGAAAATCGCTTGGAATCTGGGACAGCATGTATTGAAGCGCGTTCGGGCCGCCCGTAGAAATGCCGACGGCGATGACGCGCCGCGGCGGAAGCGTGGGGCAAGCGCCCTTTGTGACGCGCGACAATTCCTCGACGACAGTGACTGGAGGAAGTTTGCGCCTCGCAGCCCGCTGAGCGACTTTGATTTTGGCGATGAGCTGGTCTGCGATTTCCTCAAGGTGGCCCGTGGCCGCATCTTTTGGCTTCTGAAGGAAATCCACTGCCCCCAGGGCAAGAGCTTTCAGCGTCGCGTAGCCGCCTTCTTTCGAATGCGTGCTAAACAGAATAATCGGGAGGGGTGCGCGCTTCATGATCAAGCGCAGGCACTCCATCCCGTCCATCCGCGGCATTTCCAAATCGAGCGTGACCACGTCGGGCTGGAGTTCCTCGATCTTTTTCAGCGCGAAAGCTCCGTCCATAGCCGTGCCGACGACTTCGATGGAAGGGTCGCGGGCGAGGATCGCCGGAATCAGCTTCCGCATGAGGGCGGAATCGTCAACGACAAGGACTCGAATGCGTTCGCTCATGCGATGGCTCCAAGCGGCGTGGCGCGGGAGAGGCGCGAGAGAATTGCAGGGACGTTGAGAATCAAAACAACGGTGCCATCGCCAAGGATGGAAGCGCCACTCACGAGGTCACTCGAAACAATTTCCCCCGGGAGCGCCTTGATGACCAGCTCTTCTTCGCCAACCAAACTGTCTACCACAAGGCCGAAGCGCTTTTCGGCGGCACCGATGACGATGACGAAATTCTTTTTCTTCTCGGGTTGCGACTCGATGCTGCGGAGGCGGCCGAGATGATTCAGGCGAACGAGCGTAAGAATTTGGTCGCGGAGGCGGAGAACTTCGCGCTGGTCCACTTTATGAATTTCCTGGTCGGTGATGCGCGTAATTTCGACGACAGAGGAGAGTGGCACGGCAAAGAGTCGGCCTCCAACGCGGAAAAGGAGCGTTTGAATGCTGGCGAGAGTCAGCGGAACGCGAAGCTGGAACGTGGTGCCATGACCTTTTTGTGAGCTGACGTGGATGGTTCCTTTGAGGCGGTCCATCACGGTGCGGACCACGTCCATGCCGATGCCGCGGCCGGAAACCTCCGTGATTTCCGCGGCGGTGCTGAAGCCGGATTCGAAAATCAGATTGAGAGCGTCCTGTTCACTCAGGCGCTGCGCTTCTTCCGCCTTGATGATTCCCTTTTTTACGGCTTGAGTGCGAACCAAGGCGAGGTCGATGCCGCGGCCATCATCGCGGACCTCGATGACGACCTGCGTGCCTTGATGATAGGCGTTGAGAAAAACAGTGCCGCGAGCGGGCTTGCCGGCAGCGAGGCGTTCCTCGGCCGAGCCGACACCGTGGTCTACTGCGTTGCGAACCAAGTGCATGAGCGGTTCGGCCAGCGCATCAAGAATGCCCTTGTCGAGGTCGGTGTTTTGCCCGGAAATATCGAGAGCGACGTCTTTGCCGCACTGTTTGGCGACATCGCGAACGATGCGCGGAAAGCGCCGAAAGAGCTGTTCGACGGGAACCATGCGAATTTTCAGCACGCACTTGTGAAGCTCGTCGAGGATGCGCGCCTGAAAAGCCATGGCGTCGGCAAGTTTGGCGCGCACGGGGTCCCGAGCGTGCTGCTTGTCAAATTCGGTGAGTGTGCGGTGGAGCATGGACTTGCCGATGATCAGCTCACCGACCAGGTTCATAACGGCATCAATGCGAGTGGCGTCCACGCGAAGAGTGCTCTCGGCAACGGCAACGGCGGCCGAACCTGGAGCCGGAGCTCTGGGAGTGCGATCGCCCTCGATGCCTTCCCCAGCGCCAGCAACGACCTTGGCTGCCTGCTCTTCGAGCAAGTCGCCGAGCAATTCATGCTCGGGCATTTCCGAAGCTGCAATCTTTTCGATGTGAACTTTGGACACAATTGAAGGGATGCGGCAGCGATGAAACAGCTTTTCCTCGGATTGCGTGCTGGCGAGCGCGGCCTCTACAACTTCGACGTTGGCTGCCGCCACATTATCTTCCGGACGCAGAGCAATGACCGTGCCGCTTCCATGGAGAACATTACGAATGAGCTGGAAAGCCGCGGCGCGCATCAGGCTGTTGGGATCAATGCGAAGAGCAATGTTGTAGACCGGGTCGCCACGGTGAACAGCTTCCGAAATCATGAGCTGCTCGTATTCCGTCCATGCGAACTGCTCCGGCTCATGCGCTATTTCGGAAGCGGTTTTCGCCGGGTTCTCGGGCGCTTGCAGCAGACCACGAATCATTTTGTGAAGTGCGTCTACGGAGGGCAGCTTGGCGTTTTTCTGATAAGCACCGAGCATCTCGTCAAAACTATCGGCGGCGGCAAGCACAACCTCGGGAACATCCGCGCCATGGGCGCCAGCCACTTGCGGCGTGAGGACGTCTTCGAGTTCGTGCGCGAGTTCGCTTAGTTTATGAAGCCCGCAGGCCGCCGAATCGCCTTTTAGTGTGTGCACAATGCGGCGAACGCGGCGAATCACCTCCTCGTCGGAGGGACGCGCTTCGAGCTCCAGCCCCGCTTCGTTGAGCGCCTGCAACAATTCCGCGGCACTCTCAAAGAAGAGAGCGCGCAGCTCGTTGTTGCGATCTTCGGACTGACGGCTCAAGGGGTGGCCTCAATGCGCTGATATGCGGTGCCGTTATTTTCGTGAACCATGCGGAATTTCTGCGTCAGGCCGAACAAGCTTTCGGCGTGGCCGACGAAAAGGTAGCCGCCAGGGTTCAAGCAATTCCAGAATTTATCAATCAGGCGTTTTTGCTCGGCTTCGTCGAAGTAGATCATGACATTGCGGCAAAGGATGATGTCGTTACGGCGCGGCAAGAACTCGGTCTTCAGGTTGTGAAAGTCAAACTGGATCAATTCTTTCAACTGGGACTTAACGGCGTATTTTCCGCCGGACTTCTCGAAATAGCGCAGGCGGCAGGTGTAATCCACAGGCTCCATCTGCTGCTCTGTGTAAAGCCCTTCCTGGCCAACGCGAAGGCTTGCATAGCTGATGTCCGATGCCACGATTTCGACTCGCCAGGGCGGAGGAATGAGCGGCTTCGGAGATGGCATGTCGAACGGAAGCGGATTGCGCAAGTAGTAGTAAGCCAGCGCGTCGCAAATCAGGATCGCAACGGTATAAGGCTCCTGGCCGCAAGAGCAACCCGCACTCCAGACGCGGAGTGTGTAATCGCGGCGTTCTTGCTTGCGGCGGAGGAGATCCTCGAGAACTGATTTCTGCAGGAGCTCGAGTTGCGGCTTGTTGCGAAAAAAACTGGTTTCGTTAACGGTGAGGTTCTCGAGCAAAAGAGCAAGCTCTGCGCGGCCTTCCCTGCTGGTCAGCAAACGGTAGTAAGAATAGAAAGAATCGAGCTGGCAAGCTTTGAGGCGCCGTTGGAGGCGGTCCTTCAGGAAATGCGAGCGGCGTTCGTCAAAGAACATGCCGCATTCCTGGTAGACCAACGTCTGCAAGAGCTTCAATTCCGCTTCAGTAAGCTGAATCTGGGCAGTGGTGAGAGTTCCCATGGCGTGCGTGAACGACGGACCGTCAGCTAAGGGGTGAGAAACTACCTGACGGAAGCGACGGGTTCCGCGACCTCCTCGAGGCGTTTGTATTCGGGACGCTGCAGGAGCTTCGAAATGTCCAAAAGAATGATGAGGCGGCCTTTTAGTTTGCCGACGCCGGTTACATAACCGGACTCTCCTTCGGCAAAAACAGTTCCCGGGGCTTCAATATCCGAAGGCGGAATCTTCAGCACTTCGGAAGCAGCATTGACAATCAAACCGACGAGCTTGTTCTCCAACTCCACGACGAGAATGCGATTCTTTTTGTCGGGTTGAATCTCCGTTTGGCCAAAGCGTTTGCGCAGGTCCATCACCGGAATGATTTTCCCGCGAAGATTTATGACGCCCTCGACGAGGTCTGGAGCGCTGGGCACGGAAGTGATCTCCGGAACACGGACGATTTCACGCACGGAGCCAATTCTGACGCCGTATGTTTCGTTCCCGATGCGGAAACCAACGACTTGAAGGTCCTTTTCCATCAAAGAGTCTCCGGGCCCTTAGGAACGCGCCATTTCGGCGTATTCGAGTTCTTCGTCGCGCTGTTCTTGCGAACCGCGGCGCTTGCCAAGGTGTTCTCCGCGGCGAAGGCGCTCCTGGCTGGCACGGTCAAGAACAAAACGGTCCATGGCATCGAGCAGGTTTCGAGAGAGCTTTAACATTTGCTCGGCGGCGGCAGAAAGCTCGGTCGAGCTGGAAGCGGACTGCTGCACGAGCTCGCGCATTTTGTCCATGGCGCGAACGACGGCTTGCGCGCCGGAAGCCTGCTCTTCGACCGCGGAATTGATTTCCTGAGTGATTTCCGTGAGACGGCTGGTGGCTTTGGCAATTTGCGAGGAGCCAACGGACTGCTCGTTCGTAGCCGCGCCGATCTCTTGCGAGAACTTGTAGACTTCGGTCACCACGTTGGAAATCTTGTGCAGCGCGGAACCGAGTTCGTTCCCGAGGTTCAACCCCTCTTCAACGATGCGCGTGCTGCGCTCCATGTTTTCGACGGCCTGGCGGGCTTCGCGCTGAATGCTCTGGATGAGGTCGGCGATTTCTTTCGTGGATTGCGTGGACTTTTCCGCCAGTTTGCGAACTTCGTCCGCAACCACGGCGAAACCAAGGCCGTGTTCGCCGGCGCGCGCCGCTTCGATAGCCGCGTTAAGTGCCAACAGGTTGGTTTGTTCGGCGAGGTCGTCAATGACTTCGATAATCTTGCCGATATCGTCGGCACGGTGGCCGAGAATGTTGATGATTTCCGCGGAAGACTGAATTGCCGAGTTGGTGCGGTTGAGTCCATCGGTGGCCTTTTCCATCGTTTGAATGCCAGTGACCACTTCTTCGCGCGAGCGATTGGCGATATCCAGAAGAACCTTGGCCGTGTCTGCAACACGCTGGATCGAAGTGACCATCTGATCGATGGAAGCGGAGGTCTCCGCGACGCTGGAAGCCTGAAGCTGCGTGTTTTTCACGACGTTTTGCACGTTGATGCTCATCTCGTGCATGGTGCTGGTAACTTCCTCAATGGCCGATGAGGCCTGGACGCTGACCTTGGCGGATTCGTCGGCGGCCCCTGCCACTTGATTCGACCCAGCCGAAACTTGCCCGGCAGAATCACGCGTGGTACGAACAAGCTGCTGCAGGCCGTGGGACATGCGCAGGAAGGCATTGCCGAGGGTGTCGCGCTTGGAGCGCGGAACGACTTCGACCGTCAGGTCGCCTTCGGCGACGGACATGGATACGCTTGCCATTTCCTTGAGGTAAGCCACCATGTTGTTGAAAGTGGTGGCCAACGCCCCGATTTCGTCGTTGCGGTGAATGTCGATGTTCTGGTCGAGATCGCCGGAGTCCCCGATTTCGCGGGTGACAGTCATGAGGTGCTTCAAAGGCTCGCTGATGGAACGCGCAGTGTAGAACGCGACCACGCCGCCGCCTATCAGGGCAACAAAAGTTAGGATGAGGGTGGTATAGAAGTTGACGTTGCTGGCGGTATCAGCTGACTTCCCGGCCTGGTCGGACAACTTTTTGAGATCGTCGATGCTCTGGTCGAGGACGGTGGAAGACTTGGCAAGCCAGGAAGAAGGATCCTTCTGAAGATAGAAAATTTGAAGATCGGAAACCGTGGCGTCGCCCGAATCCACTTGATGACGCTTGGCAATCAGAGGCTTGGCGAAATTGTCGGCCCAACTGGCTTCCGTGCTTTCCACCTGAATGAGCGCGGTGTGAACAACATCGTTGCCAGCCTGGGCTTCACCGTGCTTCATGAGGTCAGCCATGTCTGCGAGACCCTTGTTGACTTTCTCTTCGTCACGGGGATCCCCGCTAAGGAGAAAATTGTTCATGTTGAGGCGATTCACCATGATCTGGTTTCGCACGGACTCAACCGTAGTCTTGCCCTCCAGAGCCACTTTGTAGTTGTTGAGCCCTGACTTCACCATGTAACCCGTGATGATGTTCACCAGCGACAAAACCGCGAGAACGCCCAGAATCATGCCGAAGCCGGCGTAAAGCTTCTTTCCAATCGTCATTGCGAAATGCCTCCGCTCCCCTCAACAGCGCAGTCTGGACCGCGTCTGCTCAAAACCTTCATGCGCCTTTAATCGGCGGCGCGAAATTCAAATTCCACGATTTGCGTCGTTTCTTCCGCCGCCGGCGCGAACTTCCACTCCTTCACGGCGTCCTGGCACGCCTGGACCAGCAACGGATGCCCACCCACTACGCGGGTCGTTTTCACGTGGCCATCCGGACTGATGACCACCTCAATCTTCACTTTGCCCGCAACGTTCATGCGCCGCGCGAGCTCCGGATAGACCGGCGCTACCCTGGACTTGACCTTGCGTTTGGACTCGTCCGTTGAGCCCGACTGCGCAAACGAAACTCCAGACAGTATGGCCACCGCACCTGCGGCAGCGGCAAACTTCTTCCACTTGCTGAATCTCATCGACACGTCCCCTTTTTAGGAATAGAGGTACCCCAGCAAAAGAAAGGCACGTCGGATGCCACGCTCTGGTGATTAAAGAGGGGCCTTGTCCAAGGTCCAGAAGAAGCCATAAGAGAAAGAAAAATAAAAGGTTAGCGTTAGATGCGGTCAAAGAGTTGGAAAAGCCGAGCGTGGCGATTTGTCTCAGAAACTCAGGGCGCGCGTAGGCCAAGGTCTCAGGCTGAGACGGGCCATCGGTGAGTTCGGAGTGGAACCGTAGGCGGTTTCGCAACATGGTACGAGGCGGTCATTGACTCAGAATGAGACTACCGGGTAGGGTGGAAACACGGGATTTCAGATTGCTCGCAAATTGAGACACAAGGTACTTCCCTCTTGTCATTAAACGGCGAGAAAGCTACACGATCACGAGGGCGCGCTCCTTCGCCTCTTACTAAAACCACGAACCCGCGTTCTGTGGTTGCGCGCCACGCGGAAGAGCTGATGGATCTCGCGGTCGAGGCCGCGCAATCCCGGCATCTCTCGAGTTTCCTGGAACAGTTTGCTTTGCGCGCGACCCGCATGTTGGAAGCGAGTTGGGGCGCAGTAGTTGTGTACAAAGGCCGCGATACCGAACTGCATGAGATTGCAGGAACGCAAAATACGACGTCTCCGTCCACGGCGGGATGGCTGCTTTCGAACGCACGCGAAGTTAGGAACGAGATGGAAACACGCTCGTTGCCAAAGGAAATCGTCGCGGGTTTGGAAGCCGCAGAGCAGCCTGAAACCGCGGTTCTCGTTCGAATTGCTTCCAGCAACAAAGAGAAACTGGGCACTCTTTGCTTGTTCCGAAAGAAGAGAGTTCTGGCGGCGGAAGAAAAGAGGCTGCTGCGGGCACTGGCAAGCCATGCGGCGCTCTCGCTTGAAAATTTCCAACGATTTTCACAGCTTGAAAGGTCGAAGCAGCAGTGGGTCGAAGACATTGACGCAATCAGCGACTACATCGTGGTGCACAACCGCTCGTGGAGGATTGTGAGGACCAATCGGTCGCTGGCGTCGTATCTGGGGGTTCCTCCCGTAGCGCTCGTAGGAGAAGCGATGAGCAGCCTCCGGCAAATTGCGGAAGCGGGAAGCGACCTTCCCTGCCCTTTCTGCCGCGATACGCAACGCCCTCACGAAGAATACGTAGCTGCCTCGACCGAACGCGTTTTCTTGATTTCCACTTCACGCACGCCGGGGGCAACGGACGATGACTCGAGAACGATTCACGTCCTTAAGGACATTACCGACCGGCGCGAGGCAGAGCGGCGGTACCGCGAACTGTTTGACAGCATTCAGGAAGGCTTGTTTTTCGCGACGCCGGAAGGGCGCTTCCTGGATGTAAACGACGCGATGGTGCGGATGCTGGGCTATGCGTCCCGGGAAGAACTGCTTCGTTCCGATGTGAGCCCGCATCTTTATCCGGCGCCGGAAGCACGCGAAAAGTTCATGAGGGCGCTGGCAGAAAAGGGTGTCTTGCGCAACTACGAGGAGACGCTGCGGAGGAAGGACGGTACGCGGCTGCATACGCTGCAAAACATAACGGCCGTGTACGACGCGCGAGGACGCATCGTGCAAATTCGCGGGCTGATGCTGGACGTCACGGAACAAAAGTCGTTTCAGGCGCAGTTGCAACGAGAGCGCGATTTCAACCAGAAAATCCTGAATACCACCCAAAGCATGATTCTGGTGCTCGATACCGCGGGATTGATCAGTTACGCGAACCGCCGCTGCTACGAGGCGGGTTATCAGGAAAGCGAATTGATCGGTCATCGCCTGGTGGACTGGGTGGAAACTTCGCATCGCGGGGATTTCGAAGCGGCGTTGGAAACCACCGCACACGGCCACCAGGTGGAAAACCTGGAATTGCGCGCGAAGCGAAGCGACGGCTCGATGGGCCATTTTTCGATTAGCTTGAGTCCGATGCGCGACGAACAGAATACGGTGAACAGCGTTGTCGTGGTGATGACCGACATAACCGATGCCGTCCTGCTCCAGGCAAAACTGGCGCACAGCGAAAAAATGGCCACCATCGGCCGGCTGGTTTCCGGAGTGGCGCACGAAGTGAACAATCCGCTGGCCGCGATTCTCGGATTTACAGATTTGCTGCTGGAAAACCCGGATGTGCCGGCGTCTGCGCAAGAGGATTTGAAAATCATTTTGCAGGAAACGCAGCGGACGAAGGATATTGTGCAAGATTTGCTGAGCTTTGCGCGGCAGCGGCCGGTGCAGCGCGAATTGGTGCAAGTCCACAGCGTTTTGCGGCAGACCATCAAGCTGAGGAGCTACGACTTTGCAAGCCACGGGGTGCAAGTGACCGAGGAATTTGAGGAAGCGCTGCCGCCGGCCTTGGGCGACGTGCAACAAATGCAGCAGGTCTTCCTCAACATTCTGAACAATGCATATGATGCAGTACAGGAGTCGAGCCGGCGCGGAAGCATCAAGATTCAAACGCGGCGGCAAAGCGAAATGATTGAAGTGGCGATCACTGACAATGGCACGGGGATCACGGACACGCAAAGGATTTTCGATCCGTTTTATACAACGAAGCAGGCGGGCAAAGGCACGGGGTTGGGCCTTAGCATTTGCTACGGAATTGTGCGCGCGCACGGCGGCGAGATTCAGTGCTGGAACAATGAGGGCGGCGTGGGGAGCACATTTGTAGTGCGAATCCCTGTGGCAACGGAAAGCGCTTTGGCGGCCGCGGCGGCGAAGGAGGCCGGGAGATGAGCGCGCAGCCGGCAGTCTCGCCTAAGCGGCCTATTTTGCTGATTGAAGATGAGCCCTCGGTGATTGCGTTTTTGCGGGCGGCATTGCAGCGGCGCGGATACACGGTAGTAGATGCTTCTTCCGGTGAAGAGGGACTAAAGCAGCTTTCGAGCGGAACGTATGCGGGCGTTATCTCTGATATTCGAATGCCCGGAGCGGTGAATGGCGCCGATGTACACGAATGGATCCAGAAAAACAGGCCGGAGTTGAAATCGCGAATTATTTTGATTAGCGGGGACACAGCCAACAGTGAGACACAGACTTTTCTGGCAAAAAGCGGCACTCCGTGCATTGAAAAGCCGTTTCGCGTCCAGCAACTGATCGCAACGGTGGAGAAGACCTTCGGAAAACCATGAACGAAGAGATGAAAACGCGGTTACTGGTTGTGGATGACGAACAGAGCATCCGCCGTTTGTGCATGACCATCGGCAATACGCTGGGCTACGTCTGCATGGAAGCGGAAAGCGCCGAAGCGGCGCTCGGACGCCTGGAAACCGATGCGCCGGACCTTATTCTCACGGACTTGAAGCTGCCGGTTATGTCTGGTGTCGAATTGCTGAAGCAAACGAAGAGACTGCTGCCGCACACGGAAATCGCCATCATGACCGGGCACGGCTCCATCGAGTCAGCCGTGGACGCCATGAAGTTGGGGGCATACGACTACATCGAAAAGCCGTTTCGCGTGGAGAAAATGCGCCTCTTGCTACAGCGCATGGCAGAAAAGGTTCATCTCGTCACGGAAAACGAGTTCCTGCGCGAACGTGTGACTACAGAAGACAAGCTCGATGGGATTATCGGCACTTCGGCGCACATTCAGGACGTAATGCGCATGATTTCGCGGCTGAAGGACACGCGAACCCCGGTTTTGATTTCGGGCGAGAGCGGCACAGGAAAAGAGCTGGTCGCGCGTGCGATTCATTTCCGCGGCTCCATGGCACAGACGCCGTTTGTGGCGGTAGACTGCGGCTCCCTGGTTCCCACGCTAATGGAAAGCGAGCTTTTCGGCTACGAAAAGGGCGCCTTCACTGGCGCGACCAAGTCGAAGGCGGGTCTGTTCCAAGCCGCCAACGGCGGAACCATCTTCCTCGACGAAATTGGCGAGCTGCCGCTGGAGATGCAAGCTAAACTGCTGCGCGTGCTCCAAGAAAAAGAGGTTCGTCCGGTGGGGAGCAATGAGAGGGAGACGGTGGATGTACGGGTGATCGCGGCCACCAATCGAGATTTGGAAGCAGCCTATCGGGGAGGGACGTTTCGAAAGGACTTGTACTTCCGGCTGAATGTGGTGACCGTCCACCTTCCTCCTCTGCGAGACCGCCGCTCGGATGTTCCTATCCTGGTACACCATTTCCTTGACCGGTATGCGAAGGGATCACAGATCCACGTGACCCCGGCCGCGATGAAGAGCCTTCTGCAATACGACTGGCCAGGAAACGTGCGCGAGTTGGAAAACTGCATTGCCCGCGCCGTGACGCTGGGTGACGGATTGACAATTGATGTGGCCGATCTTCCTCCCGCGATTCGAAGCGAACAGGCCGAAACGGGATCTCCGCGGGTAGCGGAGACAAGTTCTCTTTCGACGACGGCTCTTGCGGAAATGGAGCGCGTTACCATTCTTCGCGTATTTGAACAGGCCCACGGCGACAAAGCCCTTGCCGGAAAGATGCTTGGGATTAGCCGAGCCACGCTTTATCGCAAGCTAAAACGTTATAATATCGCGCTAAAAGGTGGCGATGACGGCGGGGAAGCTGAATCTTCTCAACCATCGTAACCCACAGCCGTCTCACAGAGCCTGTTCGCAAAGAGCGCACTTCTCGTTAATGGCTGAGACGGCCTCGTTTCAGGGTGAGACACTTGAGCCGGTACAACTCCGCTGAGAAATCCTAAGTCCTTCTGTTTCTACACCTTCACCAACAATTAACTTTGGAACTTTTTGGCTGGCGGCGTGCACGTTTGTCATCGGAAGTGTACGTCTGCTGTAGCGAGAAGTGTCTCTCGACTCGTGGCGACAGGCGGATCCAGCGCAAAGCAGTGAGGCGAAGTGGGAAGAACCGGCGGTTCGGCACTGGTAGCCAATGAAAGAAGCTGCGCGGAGCAGCTGGCGCGATTCTTCCCGCAGGCCAGCGCCGTGCGCGTCCCGGTACAAGTGACATCACCCCGGGGCGGGACGACAAATTTGCGGGAAGCGACCATCGTCGAGTTCAGCAGCGGGCATCACGCCATCTTTCTCTCGACCCTGCCGCTGGAATTTGGCGACCGGGTACGGCTCGAAGCGAGACCACAGGGTTTTCAGTCAGAGGCCACTGTGGACGCCGTGCAGTATCACGAAGGACGCAAAGCGGTGGCCGTGCGCTTTTTGCAAGGCCCCTGCGACTGGGTGATGAAACGACCGTGAACAAGACGACGACTCTGAACATACCCGCGCCTACGCGGCCCGAGAATCCCCGCCTCGCGCAATGGAAAGAGGCGCGCGAGGTATTCCCGATTTACGTGGCGCTCGCCAAGCAGTCGGAGATTGACATTCCCTTTCCGCAAGGCAAGCGGAACCTCCCCGAAAAACCTGACATTGAGCTCTTTGACCAGGTCCACGAATGGCTGGATGCCATGGATCAGGAAGTAATGGCCCATCAACTCCGTCATCTTTTGCAGATGACCACGCTGAACGCCAGCGAAACGGGGTTGCGCGCGCTCATCCGCCGCCATCTGCGGAAACCCAAGAAGAGCAATCCCGACCGGGACAAAATTGACTTTCTCTTGGTGCAATACTTCGCTCTGTGCGCTCCGGCAAAGATTTATCACAAGCAGATTGAGCTTGGTGACGTAGCCCAGGTGATGCAGCCGGTGCTCGGCGATGTGGACCCAACTCCCCTGGATTGGTGCGGGCCGCTGGAAAAAATGATCGCGTCTTTGCGGGGTTTTCGCAGCCTGAAAGAAATACTAAAGACCAGCTTCATTGCGGAAGGCCGCAAGGTAAAAGAGTCGGCCGGTGGGATGTTTTATGACCCGGCGGCCCTGCTCGCGTTCATCCGTTTCAATTTCATGCTGCGCAGGACGCTGATCGAATTGATGCACGCGGACTTAATAGCCATCCGCGCGGGCGTGGACCAATTGCAGGGGGCAGGCGCGCGAAGCATCGACTGCCACCACGCAGGATTGGTAGGCGGTGAGCCGCTTAATAAGATTAAGAAAGTTGCCGACGAGTGGAAGCAGCCCTTCCAGCAGGAGTACACGGAAAGAACCGTCAACCAGGCCTTTGAAAACCTCCTGGGGTTGCGGGCCGACGTGGAGCAGGCCCTTGCAAAAGCGGGGGCTTCCGCACAAAACGGCTCAAAGAAAGCCCCGTTGGAAGCTGGGAAGCCTGGCTCGACTGTGAAGAAAGCTGCGTCAGCGCCTAGAGAACCAAACCTCAAAGTGAAAGCGAAGGGCACGCAGAAAACTCTGGGCACGGCCGAGGTTGAGCCTGGAGCGGCTCTGGACTTCGAAACGTGCATGGAGCAGATCTGGGAGCAGTTAATTGCCACGCCACCTTCGCGCGGCCGGTCAATGACTACAGTAAAAGTGGGCGGAGCCCGCATTTTGATGTCGTCGTGGGAAGTCACAGCATTTGTCAATGAGGACGGGCCATCCGCAGAAGACGTGCGGCGCGCCGTGGTTGCCCGCGTCCTCGTAGCCGCGGCGATGGAATCCGCCAAGGAAACAGGAACCGCGACTGGGCTCGATCGGGCCATGAATATGGCCCGCGTGGAAGTCACGCGGTTGCAAGAGCGCGTGGACGTGGCAAAGCAAGCGAAGGATACAGAGGCAGCGGTGAACCTCGGCATAAGCACGAAGCGTTTGCTCTCGACGCTGGACGAAGCGGACAAGTTGTAGGTGGTTGTAACTGGGCGTAGCGGTCGGATTTTGCGTTAAACGAAAAATATTTCTGGAGCCGGCTCTCTTTGCGACACGCGAACATAGTCATACTCACTGACGAAACCGAGTTTGCCCGGTTGCTAACGGCTTGCTGGCAAGCGGAGCGCCAGGCTCCCGTGGTCACGGTCCTGACCAGTGATTTGTGGCAGGAACAGCAAGCGCCCGCTCGTGACCTGTTGGTGGTGGGCCCGGTTCGGGATGGAAGACTCTCCAACGTGCTGCGCTCCCTCGATCCCGCGACTGCAGTTATCCTGTGCGCTCCCGCGGATTCCAAAGAATTTGGGCAGTTGCGGACTAAATATCCGAGACTGGTTCACGTGCCGCTGCGGGAAGATTGGGCGCAAACGCTACTGCTTGTCGCAGGTGAATCGCTGCGCCGCGTGGAAGCGGCGCGACTGGCAAAACAAGCGGAGCGCGCGGCAGCCAAGAACGAAAATCACGCCACGCTGGGCCGCTACATGCTGGAAATGAAGCACAGCGTCAACAACGCGCTCACTTCGATGCTGGGGAACGCGGAATTGCTTCTGCTGGAACCCGGCCAGTTGTCATCGCAGTCGCTGGCACAGATCAAGACCATTCACAGCATGGCTTTGCGAATCAACGAAGTCATGCAACGTTTCTCATCACTGGCTTCGGAGATGCAGGAGGCTGAGAATGCTTCTCAAGCTGAGACGGAAGAGAGCGACTCGCCCATCTCTCAGCGGCACTAGCCTGTCCGCTTCACGCTGAAACCTGTTCATAATCAAAGACTTAACATCACACGACACAACCCCACAGAGAACCCGGAAGCTGGCTTCTGACGTGCATTTCTTCTCTTTGGAGAAGTATGGGGAGACTGCGGCTGTGCAAAAAAAGGTCCTAATCGTTGACGACTCACCGGCCGAAGTCAAGCTGCTGCAAAGCCTTTTGGAGAAAGAGGGTTACTGGCCCGTGGGGCTAAACGATCCCAAGCGGGTGGAGGAAGCCATCACGCACGAACGGCCGAGCTTGATCTTGCTGGATATCGTCATGCCGGACCGCAATGGATATCAGGTCTGCCGAGACCTGAAAGGGAGCGCCGAGTTCAATTCCATTCCTGTGATTATGGTGTCTTCCAAGTCTTCGGTGAGCGACAAGTTCTGGGGCGAGCAGCAAGGCGCCGACGGCTACGTGACCAAACCGTTTACGCGCGATGAGTTGCTTCGCGCGGTTCGGCGGTTCGTTTAATGGTTTTCGGAGACTGAGCAGGCATGAGCGACGATTTTCATCTCGAGCCACTTCCGGCAGACGCCGACAGCGGCGACCTTCTGGAGGCGCTTGGTCCGATCGAAGACCGGCCTCCGGAATCGCAGTATTGCGTGTTCCGAAGTGGGCGCGAGCGGTTTTGTTTGCCAGTGCTCGACGTCGAAGAGGTGCTCGACTGGCCGCTGGTGACGAAGCTGCCCCTGAGTCCGGCGTACTTGCTGGGAATTTTCAATTTGCGCGGAGTGATTGTGCCATTGATCGACATCGCCATTACGGAAGGCCGCCGGCCCGGCTTGCTTCCCAAGCACGTGGTCGTCGCTTCGTTGCAAAGCGAGAACCATCAGGAAGACGTGCGCGTCGGAATTGCCTCAGACGAGGTGATTGGAACCTATTCCGTGAAGAACGAAGATTTTCTCGAGCAGGCGCCCGAAAACGTGCCGCATTGCATAGGAATGCTGCGCCACGAAGACAGGCTTGCGCTCGTCATTGACCTGCGCCGACTGCTTGAGGTGTTTCCGGGGCCCAGCATTTGAGGTTTTGGAGACGGCGCTGGTAGATGGCGCGAACTCCGGTGAAAGGATTTGGAGGGTGGCATGAAATCGCGATTGAGTTCAACAGTCTGGACGCTCGTCTTCCTGAACGGTGCGGCTTTTCTCCTCGTTCTTGGACTGGCGTTCAGCGCCGGAAAGAAGGCGGGCGATGCCGGATTCGACCTTAGCTCTCCTGGCATTATCGGAGGGCTACTGGTAGCGCTTGTCATGTCTGTGTTTACCGCATGGCGCTTTGGGGCGCTTCTGGGGCCGGTGCAGGCTTTGGCGGAGTTCTCCGAGCGGCTTGCAGCAGGCGACCCACGGGCGCGCGCTGAGGTCAATGCCACGAACGAGCTGGGCTACATCGCGGACAATCTGAATCGCGCAGTGGCCAAAGTTTCCAAGGCGACGAGCAATCAGGACGCCAGCGACTCGCTGCAAAAGAACATCACGGATTTGTTGACGGTCATCAACCAAGTGGCGCGCGGCGACTTGACCCTTCGCGGCAAAGTCACCAACGACCAGCTTGGCAACGTCACGGACTCCATCAACTACATGCTCGACAACTTCACCAAAGTTCTCGAGCGTGTGCGCAAGGCGGCCATGGAAGTAACCGCCTGCTCGAACAACATTCTTGTGGCGGCGGATGAAATGCAAGCCGGCGCGACCCAACAGGACCAGGAAATCACCAATACGTCAAGCGCCGTCGAAGAACTGACGGTTTCGATGAAGCAAGTGTCCAACAACGCGGAAGCCAGCGCCGAAGCTGCGCGCCGCGCGCTCGACGCCGCCGAGCAAGGCAACCGCTCCGTGCGCGACACGCTCGAGGGCATGCAGCGCATCCGCTCTTCCGTGCAGGCGACGGCCAAACGCATCAAGGCGCTGGGCGACCGCTCGCTGGAGATTTCAGAGATTGTCAACGTGATTAACGACATCACCGAGCTGCTGACGGTCATCAACCAAGTTGCGCGAGGCGATTTGTCTCTTCGCGGCAAGGTCACCAACGATGCCCTCGGCAACGTGGCGGACTCGATCAACTACATGC
>DATEGP010000045.1:0-28769 GCA_035280045.1 Candidatus Acidiferrum sp. | reverse complement strand
CATGAAACAATTGGAGTTGCAGCGGATCGGGCATGTCAATTTGGCGCCGGTGTGCGAGCAAAAGAGTGATGTAAACGGTTGAAGGGGCTGGGTTTGCGGGGTGTTGGCCCTTGCGCACAAATGCAGTGAGTGGGAGCACTGGGTAGTGAGGGGCGGGACGGGGAGATTGAGGACGGACAGAAAAGGTAGCCACAGGCGAACCGGGTCGGCGGGATAAAGCGGAAGCTCGATCGTCGAACACGCAAAATCATAGCATGGATTTCACGAATTGTCAAGACAAAAGTTAGATAGCACAGAAAACAAAGGGTTTAGGGATCCCGAAACGGCAGGAGGGGAGGCCGCGAGCACGGGTGCGGAGAGCTTTGCCCGGGAGCAGTCCACGGGCCGGCCGTCAAACGGGAATCGGCACCTGACGAGCGGGCGGCTGCTGGCGAAGAACACGGTATGGAACCTGATCGGGAATGGCGCGCCGAT
Organism: Candidatus Acidiferrum sp.; assembly: GCA_035280045.1. Taxonomy (GTDB): domain Bacteria; phylum Acidobacteriota; class Terriglobia; order Acidiferrales; family UBA7541; genus Acidiferrum. The sequence continues at coordinate 28,295 of DATEGP010000045.1, read as the reverse complement.
GGTTGTTGCGGTGTTCTCGATTCCCGTTCTGATCCACGGACTTGGGAAGGACCGTTTCGGTGTGCTGGCTCTGGCTTGGGCGTTGATCGGGTACGCCAGCCTCTTCGACGTGGGGCTAGGCCGGGCTCTCACGCAGGTGGTGGCGAAGAAACTGGGGACGCAGGAGGAACACGAAATTCCCCAGGTCGTTTGGACCTCTCTCCTGCTGATGCTGGGCCTTGGCATTCTGGGCGCGGCGGTGATGAGTAGCATTTCGCCGTGGCTGGTTCATCGCCTGTTGAAGGTTCCTGAAGCACTGCAAGCCGAAACGCTCCGCTCATTCTACTGGTTGGCAGTGTCGGTTCCAGCAGTGATCGCGGCGGCGGGCCTGCGGGGACTGTTGGAGGCGCACCAACGATTTGATCTGGTGACCTATCTGCGAGTTCCGATGGGAGTGTTTACATTCCTAGGGCCACTGGCGGTGCTTCCGTTCTCGCACAGTCTGGCGCCGGTAGTGGCGGTTCTGGTGGCGGGGAGGTTCGTGGGATGCGGGGCATCGTTCTGGCTGTGCCTGCGAGTGGCACCGGAGTTGAGAGAGCGCGTGGCATGGCACGGACCTTCCGCTGGGCCGCTGCTGCGCTTCGGCGGCTGGATGACGGTGACGAATATAGTCGGACCGCTGATGGTCACGCTGGATCGATTTGTTATCGGCGCGATCGTTTCAATGGCCGCCGTGGCCTACTACGCGACACCTTTTGACGTCGTTACGAAATTACTGCTGATTCCCGGCGCGGTGGTTGGGGTGATGTTTCCGGCCTTCACTTCCAGCTTCACCAACGATAGGGAGCGGGCAGCGCTGCTCTATGGCCGTAGCGTCAAATACACGCTATTGGCGCTGTTTCCGATCATCCTGCTCATCACTGCGCTCGCACAAAATGGATTAACCCTGTGGCTTGGAGCAGATTTTGCACAGCATAGCAGCCGGGTAGCCCAGTGGTTAGCTCTTGGCGTGCTAGCGAACAGCTTGGCCTTGATCCCGTTTTCATTCGTGCAGGGAATTGGGCGGCCCGACCTGACGGCGAAGTTGCACCTGGTGGAGTTACCGGTTTACCTGTTGATGCTTTTCTGGCTGATTCGTGTTGGCGGCATCGAGGGAGCGGCGATCGCTTGGACTTTGCGGACAATTTTGGACGCGTCCGCGCTCTTCGTCCTTGCTGGGCGGTTCTTGCCGCGGGGTTCCCTTGTATCCTCCAAAGCAACCACACTTCTCGTTGCCGCAGTGGTGATCCTCGCTTTAGCAGCCCTGCCACTGGAAATCGCGCTGAAGGCGATCTTCCTCCTGGTTACTGTTGTTAGTTTCGCTTTTGTAGGCTGGTTTGTGGTTCTTACGCCTGAGGAAAGGTCACTTGGTCGAAGCTTCAAATAAGGAATTGATTACAGGGCCGTTTGGGTATTCGAAGGCGAGCTCCCGTTATGAGTACGACGCCAGCACGCCTCGCGATAAGTATGACCGGTCATGCATTCTGCTGGACTGGGTGGGCGACAAGAAGCGGGTGCTGGAGGTTGGATGCTCCACTGGATATATGTCGCGGGAGATGAAGAAGAGGGGCTGTTCGGTTACCGGCATTGAGGTGGACCCAGTTGCGGCGGAGCGGGCGCGTGAGTACTGTGAATCGGTGCATGTGTTGGACCTGAACGCGCCTGATTGGGCTGCGGGTTTTTCCCAAAGAGAGTTCGACGTTGTACTGCTTGCGGATGTGCTTGAGCACTTGGTCATGCCGGACCTGATACTTAACCAATTGACTCGTTTCCTTGCGCCGGATGGCACTCTCGTGATATCGCTTCCAAACGTGGTGCATTGCGTGACGCGGCTGAAGATCCTATTTGGCCGGTTTGACTATGAGGCCTGGGGAACTCTAGACCATACTCATCTGAGATTTTTCACGCCGAAAACAGCGCGCGCGTTAATCGAGGGCGCTGGTTATCGAATCGCGCGGTCTCATCCAGTCATCGGTGGAACGATGGCTGGGCACGCCCGTCCAGCGTGGCGGTGGCTCGCCCACCTTGCACCGGGCCTTTTCGCCTACCAGATGCTGTTCGAAGCCAAAAAAAGCAATTCGAGCGAGAAATGATCGAAGAGGGCAGCAACGGAGCGGGCAACAGATACGACCTCGCCGTGGCTTACCGGATTTACCCCAAGGTTTCCAAGCCGGCACAGAGTCTTCCATTCGGTGACGACAAGTTGCGTCAAGCGGAGATGTGCTTGCGTTCATTCAAGGATTCCGTGGGTTCCCTCCGCGCGAAAGTGTGGGCGATCCTGGACGGGTGTCCGGGTGAGTATCGCGAGCTTTTCCAACGCTACTTTTCTTCTCAGGATTTGGTCCTCGTCGAGTTGGGGGGTATAGGCAACCAAGCCACGTATGCCAGGCAACTGGACATACTGCTGTCGCAGAGTGACGCCGACGCTGTCTACCTGGCTGAAGACGATTATTTCTATCTGCCGGGCAGTCTTCCGCTAATGCTGAGCTTTTTGAGGAGCCGGAAGGACGCAGATTTCGTGACTCCTTATGACCATCCGGATTGTTATCAGCTGAAATTGCACCAAGAGCCCAAATGTCTGGCGGTTGCGGAGGACCATCATTGGCGCACCGCTGCTTCAACTTGCCTGACGTTCCTCACAAGGAAAAGTACGCTGCGGGAATATGAGCGTACGCTGAGGACGTATACGCGTGGGAGCGGCGACTGCGCTATGTGGTTGGGCGTGACGAAGAGGCGTGTTTTTAACCCTCTAACTCTACTTGAGTTCTTTTTCAGGGGCGAATTCTACTGGAAGGAAATTGTAAAGGCTTGGCTTTTTTGCTGGCGACAAATTTTGCTTGGCAAGGTGGCCAAATTGTGGGTACCTCTGCCGGGCCTTGCGACGCACTTGTCTGCAGGACTTCTCTCGCCGTGCATTGGTTTTCTTGCCCTGATGCGGGACAAGGCAGTTACAGAGGCGGAAAAAGTCCGATAATCCAGGTGGAATTGGAATGGCTAGCGTGACTCTATCGAATGCGCGCGTGGGGCTCATGAAATGCGGCTGACTAGACATGGGAATGACTGGGAAGAAATGGCTGCCCTCGATCCGTTATGGGCCATTCTTTCAGACCCAGGAAAGCGTTTCAACCGTTGGGATTACGAAGACTTTTTCAGCACAGGAACCGAGGAAGTTGACAAGTTAGTAGCCGAGGCGACGCGATTCGGCCGTCCTGCTCAATGGAATCGTGCCCTCGATTTTGGCTGCGGCGTAGGTCGACTTACCCGTGCGCTTCAAGCGTATTTCCGTGAGTGCCACGGCGTAGACATCTCGCGGGAAATGGTGCGCAAGGCTCGCGAGATTACGCCGGAATGCTTTTTCCACGTCAACACTCAAGCGAATCTCAAACTTTTCGAGGATTCCTACTTTGACTTTATATATAGCGTAATAGTCCTGCAGCACCAGCCAAACCGTACGGTCGCCTTGGGGTACGTGGCTGAATTCTTGCGTATACTTGGGAAGGAGGGCTTACTAGTATTTCAGCTCCCTTCCCATATTCCCCTTCGAAACCGAATTCAAGGACGTCGTCGACTATACTCGCTGCTTCGTAGGATGGGATGGAATTCCAATTTCCTCTATCGGTCACTCAAACTGACGCCCATCCGCATGGTTCACGTTCCTGAGAAGGATGTCATCTCAGTGATTCGTAGCTGCGGTGGTAAAGTGCTTGACGTCCGTCCCGATGAGCGTGCAGGGCCTTTTGCCCAGAGCAGAACGTATTATGTGACGCGGTAGGAAGAACAGCGGCCAAGCAGTCTACATATGAATCTTTCGATTCTCCTTGTTAGCTACAACAGCAGGCGTCATCTTGGCGAGTGCCTTGAGTCCATAGCTCGGTTCGCTCCTCCGGGAACTGAAGTAATCATGGCCGACAACAGTTCAAAGGACGATTCAGTCGAATTTGTTGCTCGTGATTATCCCTGGGTAAGAATTGTCCGCAACGCTCAGAATCTCGGTTTTTCAGCCGCGAACAACATCGCGGGAAAAGAGGCGACGGGAAGATTTGTCCTGCTGTTGAATACGGATACTGTCTTGATAGAGCCGATTGCTCCGGCAATCCAATGGCTCGACGAACACCCTGAGTACGGCGTGCTCACAGTCAACATGCTGAACGGGGAACGGGTGTCCAGCGCGTGTACGGGAAAGTTTCCGTCGCCGCTGCGCCTGATTCTTTTTCGCACCATGCTCACTGCGCCCGAGCAATTTGGCACGGATTACGCGTATGAAGTTGACTGGGTACAAGGATCTTTCCTGCTCATACGGGGCGAGCAGTGGCGCGCACTGGGCGGCCTGGATGAAAGTTACTTCATGTATGTCGACGACGTAGATATCTGCAGAAGAGCTTACGATCGAGGGATGAAATGCGCATATCTTCCACACATCCGCTATATACATTTTGGGGGGTATAGTTCAACACGCTTCTCCGAGCAAGCGAGAAGCCTGGGTATCTTCATAGGCCATCATATGAAGGGGGTGCCAAGGCTACTTTCGTGGGCCATTCTGTGTGCCGGGTGTTTTGTAAGGGCTGTTTTTTTTCGAGCCAGGGTGTCGCTCTCGGGAGATGAGATGTCTCGGACTGTGTCCAGGGTATCTTGGGTGGCATTCAAGGGACTGCTCGACAAGGGATTGTCGTCGTGAATGCGAGTTGGGGCATGGGGTCCTTGAATGGAGTTAGAGCTAGTGCGATACGAGTGCCAACAACATTCACCTGCACGACTGATCGCGTTCTTTCTGTTGCCCGACTGATGCCCATTGCGGTGCTGTATTTCTTTTTCAACAGTGTGGGCTTACCCACGGGTTTGTTTTATACGACCATACTGTCGCCCTTGCTTTTTCTCTGGCTGTTCAAGCGCGGGGAACGCTGGATAACATTGAAGTTCTTTGTGTGTCTATCGCCTTTTGTGATCGCGCACACCATGATTGGGATTGACTCTCCCTTTTATTATGCACGATCCAGTCTGTTGCTGTGGACGGTCTGCGTTACAGTCTGCGCGTTTTGTGTGGCGCTTCTAAGTTGCCAAAAACTAGGGCGCCTGTTCGAACAATTGATCGTCCTGAATTTCGGCGCCACGGTGGTCGCTCTCGTCTTGCTGTTTACCCGATTTCGCGGAGTCTTATGGAACGACTATTCTGACAGTTTCGAGGAGGGCTCGAACCAAGTTCTTCGCCTTCAACTCTTGACGTCGGAGCCTTCGGTGTACGCCCTCCTTATGATCCCTTTACTTGTTTTCGCGGTTTTGCGGTTGTTCCGGGAGGCAGGAAAGCGAAATCTGCGGTACGCAATCATGATCTTAATTCCCTTCCTTTTAAGTCAGTCGCTTGTTGGTCTCGGCATGAGTGTTGCGGGGATTGGAGTGGCGGTGCTTGTTGCGTTTCGCGACATGTTTAGGAAGCGCGCGGCCTGGGCGGCCTTGGCAGTCATGGTGCTTTTGATTGCCGGGCTTGGCTATGTGCAAAATCCTGTCTCGCAGCGTATAGTGCAAGTCCTTGCTGGCCAGGACTCGTCTACCGACTCCCGAACAGTTTCTTCGTTTATCGTTGCCTACAACGTGGCTTTGCCTAAAAGCTTGTTATGGGGAGCAGGATTGGGTCAAGCGAAACTGACCGACGTATCCGATCTCGGTTTGGCTTTTACTATCGGTGTAATCCCAAATGCAGTGGCCGGCACGTTTGCTGAGCTGGGAATCATCGGAGTGCTGGTCAAATTCGTGGTGCTGTTCTACCTGTTCTTCCGGACCCGCGTATATGCTAATTCGTTTCGACTGGCGATGTTCGTGGCTGTATTCATCGCTCACCTTACTGGCAGTTACTTTATGAACGTCCAGGAGTATGTGATGTGGTTTCTGGCGTTCGGACCGTTTTTCCCGGAAATGGACTTCAGAGGGTTTGCTCGCCTGAGGGTTTCTCCTGCATGAGTCTTTAGGGGGGCATCCATTCAGCGTCCTCGTATAGGTCTTGATCTGCACGTGGTTGATGGGATTTACCAGGGGTCGCGAAGACACTGTCTTGAACTTTTTTCTCAGGTTGTTGCGGCTACGCCTGAGTGCGACTTCGTTGTTCTGGTCGCGGACCCTCGGAGATTGCTGGATTTCAGCGGAGACTTCAGGTCGCCGAATGTCACGTTGGTTGGGATGCCTCCAGTACCAGCGGCGATTAGGCTGCTTTGGCAATTGCCTCATTTGGTGCGGCGGTACCGCATGGATTTGCTTCACACGCAGTACATCGCGCCTCCCTTTGCACCGTGCGCTACTGCGGTGACGGTTCATGACATCCTCTTTGAGTCGCATCCGGAGTACTTTGAAAGATTGTTTGTTTTCCGATCACGCCTGTTGGTGCGCCATTCTGTGCGTAGGAGTGCTGGAGTCTTCACGGTCAGCGATTACTCACGAAGGCAGATTGTCGAGACGTTTCGGATCGGTCCAGACAAAGTGCATTTGATTCCCAATGGTGTCGATGGCACAAGGTTCTTTCCCGGTTCAGAAGGAAAGGATGTCGCGGAGAATCTGGAGTTGGAGGTGGGGCAGTATTTTCTTACCGTGGGGCGTTTGGAACCTCGTAAGAATCACGCTAATTTGTTGCGCGCGTGGGCCAGACTTGACAAGCTGCGGCCCCGCTTGGTGATTGTGGGCCAGCGGCACTTCCGCTACAACGAGGTTATGGATTTGATTCCGGCACTACACCTAGAGGGGGACGTAGTCGTTCTTGAAGGCATCTCTGACTGGCAACTGCCGGCTGTCTATCGCAATGCGAAGGCGTTCATCTATTGCAGCTACGCAGAGGGGTTCGGCGTGCCAGTGCTTGAGGCTATGGCTTCAGGCATTCCGGTCATCTCCTCCGGAACTACGGCCTTACGGGAGATTTGCGCAGACGCCGCCTTGTTGGTGCGTCCGGAGAATGTCGGCGAGATCAGCGATGCTATCCGTGAATTGGACCAAAGGGCTGATGTGCGCGAGGATCTGGTTTCTCGTGGATTGCGTAGAGTAGCGGAGTTCAGCTGGAAGGAGTCCGCTAGTGTTGTGCGCAGGTTCTACCTTGGGCACTTCGGATTGTGAGTTAGACGAATGAGAGTAGCGATTTTAGGAGCCCGAGGGATCCCGGCGCGGTATGGCGGGTTCGAGACGTTCGCGGAGCAGCTTGCGGTTCGGCTGGTCGAGCGGGGACACAAAGTCACTGTTTTTTGCGAGGCAGAAGAGGGGGCCGGTCCCGAATATCGGGGAGTCACGCTTCGGCACGTTACGCCTCATAATGTGGGTCCACTGAGGACGGTGTTGCACGACGCGGCGTGCTTGTGGCACGCACGCTCAGGGTTCGACGTGGTGTATATGCTCGGCTATGGTTCCTCAGCATTTTGCTGGCTGCCACGGCTGTGGGGCGGGCAAGTATGGATCAACATGGATGGGCTGGAGTGGGCGCGAGCGAAATGGAACTGGGTTGCTAGGCTGTACTTCCGGTGGGCAGAGAGGATTGCGATGTGGACCCCGAGCCGCATTGTAGCGGATGCGGCGGCCATTAAGGAAAATCTCGCGTCTCGACATCGAAGGATGCCGCCATGCGATGTGATTCCTTATGGGTGTGAGTTTTTGGGCGATGCTTGCGAGAGGGAGCTGGCCAGTTTTGAGCTGGCTCCGGGGTCGTATTACCTGGTTGTATGCAGGTTCGAACCGGAGAATCACGTCAAGGAAATCATCAAAGGCTTCCTTGAATCGCAGTGTCAGAAACGGCTTGTCTTAATAGGAGATCATCAAGGCAAGAGCGAATACATGAAGTCGCTTCGTTCTTTGGAGTGCGAACGAGTGCTCTTTGCAGGTCCTGTCTATGAGCCTAAGAAGATTCAGGCGCTCCGATTTTTTTGCAGTGGTTACCTGCATGGTCATAGTGTAGGAGGTACGAATCCCTCCCTTTTGGAGGCAATGGGTTGCGGGAACCTGGTGATTGCCCATGACAACATTTTTAACCGTGAAGTGCTGGGCGCGACGGGGCTCTTCTTCGCAGATCGCGGGGGAATTGCTGCGGCCATAGATTTGGCGGAGATCGGCGGAGTGGATGTTGCGCGAATGAGGGCCGCCGTGGTCGAGCGTGTGAAAAAATATTATATGTGGGATCGGATTGTCGATCACTACTGCAAGTTGCTTTCCCTTATGAGCTTAAAGACGGAGGGCCGATGCGAGGTGGTGCAGTGCGCCCCTTCGTTGTCCGGAAGCGGAATCGCAACACGGACGGTGATCGCGGACCGAGTTTTAGCAAGGGCAAAGAGAGCAGGTTAGGCGGGTAGTTGTTCTTCCAGAGACGGAACGTCCACAAGCAGTTAATTCAAGGAAATCAAGCTAAGCAACTGTAGATTCCGCAGCCCGATGGAACATTGTGGTGAAAAACGACAGGAGCGTTTAAGCAGATGCTCTATCTCCTAGTGTTTCTCGTGTGTTTGTGTTTTTCGCTGGTGGGGACGTGGTACGTGCGGAACTTTGCGAATGCGAAGGGATGGACGGACGTCCCGAAGGCCGCCCGGCACGTGCATTCGATGCCAGTGCCGAGGCTGGGCGGTGTGGCGATTTACATTTCGTTCCTGACGGCAGCATTCGTAGGGATGGTGGTGTCGCGTTTGCTAGGGATAGCGCCGGTGCTGCCGACGAAGCCTACTCTGGTGCTGCTGGGAGCGGGGACGATTGTGTTTGTACTGGGCCTCGTGGATGATCTGCGGACGGTCAGTCCGTATTGGAAGTTCGGAGTGCAGGCACTGGCGGGAATTGTACTGTACGCGGGGGGACTGGGGATTCATCGGTTTGCGCTGCTATCGCACGGATCTTCGTTGCACTGGGCGTACAGCATACCGCTGACGCTGTTCTGGGTTCTGCTGATCACGAATGCGTTCAATTTGATTGACGGGCTGGATGGACTGGCGGCGGGGTCGGCGGTGTTCTCGACGTTTGTGGTATTTGTGATGTCCCTGATCGTCCCGAATGGCCTTGTGGCGTTCCTGAGCGTGGCGCTGGCGGGAGCAACGTTGGGATTCCTGCGATTCAACTTTCATCCGGCGACGATATTTTTAGGGGATTCGGGGAGTTTGTTCATCGGATTTGTGCTGGCGGGGCTAGCGCTGGCGGGGTCACAGAAGGCGCCGACCATGGTGGCAGTGGGCATCCCTTTGGTGTCACTGGGATTCCCGATATTGGATGTGATGCTGGCGGTGGCGCGCCGGTTTATGACGGGCAAGCCGTTGTTCGAAGCGGACAAGCACCATATACACCACAAACTGCTAAGGCGGGGACTTTCGCAGCGGCAGACGGTGCTGATTCTGTACGCGGTAACTGCCGGGTTCGGTTTTCTGAGCCTTGTGCTGCTACAGGACAGGAGAACGGTGGCGCTGGTGTTGGCGCTGATAGGCGTGGGAGTGCTGCTCGGAGTCCAGCAATTGCGGTATCAAGAATTCGCCGAAATGGTATCGGTGCTGCAACGGTTTGGGAGGAGACGGCAGGTTTTAGCAAATCACGTGGCCATCCGCCATGCAACCGAGCAGCTAGAGCACTGTGACGACGTGCATTCCATCTGCGCCGTTCTGCGAGAGACGTTTGAACCGATCGGGTTCGACGCTATTCGGCTCGAAAGGGCTGAAGCAAGTGGCTTTCCGGACACCGCGATTCTCCCAATGCGGCGCACGCAAGAGGGCGACATGATCTTCTCATGGTCGGCGGAGAGGCAGCGCGAACCGTCCTGGGAGTTACGTTTGGAGATTATGACCGGATCGAAGAATCGAATAGGGCATTTTGCTCTGATTCGTGGATACAGCAAAGGAGCTCTGTCGCTGGATGTAAACATGCTGACAGACGGTTTCCAAACGTCCCTCTCAGACGCCGTGGCACGCGTTTTTCAGCGAGAAGGCATTTCCGGCAGTTTGCGACGAGTTACCGGCTGACCTGGATGTTGCTGGCGCTGTTGATTTTCCATCTTCATGGCTTCTACACGCGGACCCGCGGCTACGTGCATCGATACAAGGCACTGGTAGTGTTCAGGGCCGTGACGCTTTTTGTGGTTGCGTTTGTGTTTGCGGACTACCTTCTTTATCGAGGTGAGTTGTTTCCCCGCGGTGTGGCAGTTCTGAGCTGGGTGTTCTTGCTCGCCACGGTAGGTGGCAGCCGGTTCGCAAAGTATTCGTTCCTAAAGCTCTATCAGGTGCCGTATTGCGATAGCATCCCACTCATGCAATAGCGTCGCTCCACAATCCTCTTCGCGAAAGTAAGCACCCAACGCAGTTTCAAAGCAGCGGCCGAATACGATGGCCGCCCGAGTGTCTTTCTCCCGCCACCCATCCAGGTAACGATACTGGTCGCTATGCGGGCGGAGGATACTGGTTGATTTGGCTGTGGCTATAAGCCATTTTGGCCTCCCCGCAGGGTTCCTCCGCGGGTATCCTCGGCCGATACTCCCCTCATTTCCCGCAAGAGAATCTCCAGAATCCGTTCCGCCGCGTGACCGTCCCAAAGTCGCGGTACCCGCCCTTTCTTGGCGTTCCCTGCAAGAATCTCCCGCGCCGCGGCGAGAATTTTTCCTGGGTCTTGGCCAACCAATTGGTTTGAAGCGGTCATGTGCGACTCGGTGTTAGTATAACATTCGAGTAATTTTGCTTCGCTTGACAACTTTGACCGTATGGCACTTGAATACGTGCGTGCCGTAGGCGTCGTCGCGGTGCGAAATGGCAAGCAATTTCCGACCAAGAACGTTCCCCAGCCGCGCCGAGCGTCGCGCCGTGAAATTATTCGTTGTCGAGAGCGCTCCTGAAGCGTAAGATGCCCACCTTGTAATCGAATGGGAAGTGAGTTCTTCTCGCTGCTTCCCACAGTTCGCACGATCAAGAAATCCTCTAGCTCGGCGAGTATTCGTTCTAGGCAAGCATGCGAACCCTGGCGCTGTGCACCTTCATCTTGGCATGTCTGTTTCCCGCAGAATTATTCGGCCAGGATTCAGCCCCCAACTCGACGAGCATTTCAGCTTCAACGACTTCGACGGCGCATGAGATTACCCAAGGGAAGAAGAAAACTAAGCGCCTCGGTCGCAACAATGGCATCTACTACAAGAACAAGCTGGAGTTTTCCCTTGAGACGGCTTGGCTGCCGATCGACATCCCGTTTGTGTTTGACGTGTTCGTAGGCGACCAATATAACGAGACTCCGCTAAAGTACACGTTAACGCCAATGCTGGCTTCCTTACGATGGCAGATGGGCGATGTGTCAGGTCCGTGGATTTTCCGCGGCAATTTTGATCTGACGTTCAGCGGGGCGTTCACATGGATTCCCCGGGGACCAGAAACCCATTACGAAGCGTTCGACATGGGCATGCGACGTAATTTTGTTTCGCGAAACTCTAAGTTTGCTCCTTATTTTGACGTACGCATGGGCGCGGGACGTATCGACGCCAAAGGCCCACTGGGAGTGCCCTACGCGCAGGGCCAGGACTTGACATTTACGTTCATGATGGGCAGTGGAGTGCGTTACAACTTCAATTCCCGCTACGCGATTTCAGCGGGATTGAACTATATGCATGTCTCGAACATGTACTTGTCCGAACCACGGTACTTGAACTACGGGATTAATGTGTACGGGCCGATGTTCGGCCTGGATATTCGCCTCCGAAAACCTAAGCACGAGTCCGCTGAGTAGCCTTCGACCGGTCTAAAGCTCGCGGACCTTAGGGCTTTGCCGGGACCATCGCCGCTGTTTGTGTTCTTAGTTCCGCCGACAAGAGGGATATCTTCTCAATCAGATATTCAGGTGGCTCGTAGGAATTAGGAAATCGTGTGTAGAACTGTTCTTTGGCAGCTTGGTAGGCCTCAAGGGCGCCTCGTGGATCGCCGCTGGCTTCCTTTATGTCGCCGACTAGCATGTGCGCGGCGATGGACCCAGGGTTCGTCGCCAATGCCTTTTGGGCGGAATCCAAGGCGTGTGTCCAGTCTTTAGCGGTCTCGTAGTAACGGGCAATCTGAAGAGCTACTTCCTCCTCTTGTGCGGAAGTCAAATGAGCAGGTTTTGGAATGACGCTAAGGTTCACAGGTTCGGATTCGGCCCGACCTCGCCAACTGTCACCGGGCGGCTTTCCGTCGTCCTTCATTTCGAGCACAGCAACAACCTTGTACTGGCCTGGGATGATTTGTGAAGCAGTCAGCGGGTCGAGAAGATAGAACAATTGCGGCGTGCTGTTTTCGTCGAGGGCAACCGAGCCGGCCGGGAATCGTCCAGCGGGCTTCAGCGGCCATTGCAAGGGTTCCCGCTCGCCATTCTCGCGCTGGAGTTCAAACCGCACGAATTGCTGCCAATTCTGGTTTTCTCCCGCTAGTCGAATTATCGGCACTTCCCGCTTGCGTACGGACGCCAGCATACGCTCCGCTTGCTGCGCGGAAATCTCTCCTCTGCTAAGTACGTTTTGTATGGACATCCGGCGAATTTCGTCGGCGCGATTCTGGATGGCAGCGCTCATGGCCGTCTGATTGGCAAACGTGAGGCAAAATATCAAAGGACCACCAGAATAGGCCACCAGTTCAGTTTTGTCGTTTATCTCGAGCGAAATGCTTGGAACCGGCGGAAGTCGTCGGGCGTATAAAGAATTGCCAGTCTCCTCCGTCTTCACCTGCGAATGCAGTGAGAGCGCCTTCCGCCATCGGGTGAAGAGGTGCGGCAGGCTCAAGAGAATACCGAGCAGGAGCAGCACCAACAGTGTGGCTAGGAAAATAGCCTTGCGCATGGCTTAACCCTACTGACTTCCTCCCGCACTCGTGCCATTGCATCCAGTAACATCGTTCACGCAGAACTGCTTTTTGCAGTTGCCCCAGGAGGCGTCGCCCGCCTTGGGGAACGGGACACCTGCTTTTGTTGCGCAAAACGTTGTTCCTGGTTTCTCTGGGAGGTCCTGCTGGGGATTTCGCGTGTAAGTATCACCCCATCGCCAATTGGCCTTTGCATTATCGGGGCTGGGGCACAAGATAATCCTGCCCTTTCCAAATTTTGCAGTTTTGGCCTCGACCCAGCTTAAGGGCTGGCCTTGCTCCTGGCCGTTTGGAACCTGCGACAGATCGGCACCATACGTGTAGCGCATAATGCAGTCATGGTCGCCGCTGATTACATCTCCTTGAATTGAGACCTCGTAAACTTCCTTGCCGTAGTCGGGTCCCCGCTGCCCCTGGAGGCGCACACACGCTGCCGTGTAACCTGATAATCCGTGGTGCCAGACATTGCAAGCGTGGGCGAGTTCATGCGCCACGGTGGACATCAATTTGGCCTGGCCCCATTTTGTCTTCAAGCACTGAGCCCGATCCACGCGGACTAGAGCAGCGGTGATCGTCTTCGGTGGACCCGGGGTGCCAGTCAGCATGTCCCCGGTCTCGCCAACCGTGCCGTTATCGAGGTGTTCGTCCGCCAGCCACAAGACATGTTCGCTGCCAGCGTGGGTGTCATCGTCGTAATTGAAGTTGATAATCCAGGGATTGGGATCCTTGCCTTCCTCGTCAATGGCTGTCTCGGATTTCTTCACCAAATGGACCGTAAGCCCGGATTCTGCAAACAACTCCATTGGCAAATTATTCCAGTTGACGACAAACAGGTCCTTTTTCGTCGGATCGGTGCGGATATGGCCGCCTTCGTTCGCGACGAAGAACCCGCGGTATTCCTCGTAAAGAGAGAGGCCATCGCCGGCCGTGCCATTGCCCGGAGGATCATCGTCGTCATCGGAAGTTTCGTCCGTGCTGGACAGGTTGTAGCCATCCTCCCAAGCATCTGCGATGTGGTTGTCGTTCTCGTCCCGCGGAATCTTCAGGGTTTCCACGCCAGGTTTGTCCTGGATGTGCGCACTAACGGGCCAGCCGTCGTCGTCGAGGATGGCCGTAACCTTTAGCTTGCCGAAAGCGCCCCAGTCGAAACTGGTAACGGTGATGGAACTTTCCTGAAGGCCCTTCCTTGTTTCGGCGCTCTGCCCGTCCTCGGCGATGGTGCCTTTGAAATAATGTATTTCCGGGTTCTGATCCGGTTTGATTTGCAAATCGAAATCCGGAGGTTGCTTTATCCTGTCCGGGGGTGGCCAATTCAGGCAAACGCCAGGCTCCCTCGAGACGTCCGTAAGCTCGAATTTGAATTTGGCTGTGCGTTGCAGGGGCTTCTTGCCTGGTTGGCCTTTCTTTTGAAGTTTTACTTTTATGGTGATCGTGTTGCCCGGACTATCTTCATCATTTCCTGCCTCGGGCAGCCAGTCGCTGTAATTGTCCGGAGGAATTATGACCGCTTCCACAGGTTCTTTACCTGATAGGTCGAGGGTGAAGTTGACCTTATAAAGGGCTTGGGAGTCCCCCCTGCTGGAACTTGAATTGGTGACGTATTCTGCGTTGCCTGTCCAGCCACCACCGGTCCAACTGGTGGAAACACTCCACGCTGGATCGTTCTTATCGCCGAACAGAGAGAAGTTCAAGCTGCTTACGCCACCATGTTTCTCCGATATCGGACGTGATCCGATGACGGAGTCCGTGGACTGACCCGTCACCAGAAATGGCCCGGAGTGGGCTAATACTTGAACCTTGTCACCGAGAATGTAGATTGAAAAATAGCCGTCCTCCGCGTGGATATCGCCGCTACCCTGCTCGCTGTACTGGGAACTGCCCACATTAGAAGACATACTACCCTCGTAGGACAGTGTGGCATTGCCCGACATTGAAATGAGCGTGCTTTGGCCCTTCCTTTCGCCGCCGCTGATTGGACCTGCTAGCTGACCATTCTCATAGCGGAACATGTACGGTATCTCTCTTCCTCTCCGATCTTTGGCTCGGTAATCAATGTTGGGCACCTCAAATGTGGCAAACAAATCGAGCGATTGATGCTGTGTTTCCTTGCTCTGAGAGTCGGAATCGATTGTGCTATGGCTTAACATCGCCTCGTAGTGTATGCGCAATTGCGCGGGAATCGTGTCGGACGAGGAGCTGCCCGCACCTTGCGCCTTTCCTTTTTCGGGAGCCAAGGAAAGAAGTCCCGCAACAAGCACAATGCCAGCAATAGGCAATAAGGAAAGCAGCCTTTGCTGCTGGATCTTCACGAATTCACCCATTGGAACTCTCCGCTAGACGCAACCCGACTCTGTATTTGCAGTGCGTCTTTTATGGCAGAGCTTTTCATGACATCTTGTCTCTTTAAGGCTCGATGAGTTTTGCTAGTCCTTCATAGTCGATTGCCTCGAGCACCCGCCGCGCGAGCGCTTCATCGGATTTGAGGTTGTCCGGTCGTGATGTGACGCGCAGCCAAACCAGAACGCATTTCAGAACGGATTTCGAGCCGCCCGTGTCCGGATTCTGGAAGCCCGGAGGCCCGACATACACGGCCAGATTTACCCACGTCAGTGGCTTTACGGGTCCTGGCCACACGACGCGGTACAGCGGATGGCCATGGACCGTGCCGCTCGGCTGCGCCGATGGATCGAGCGTATTTGCAGCGGTGGCGTTTGCTTCGATGTAGATTTCCAGGCTGTGGGCGCTGCCCTTTAGATTGCGGATGCGGTTGTCCATCTCCTTGCCTTTTGCGTCGTTGGGGGTGTAGGCCTTCATTTTTTCCATTGCCGCTTGTAATTCCTTCGTTTGCCCGCTCTTGGCAAGTTCTTGGATCTGCTTTTGCAACGCGTTGTACTCTTCCTGGTGAGCCTTAAAGGTTTCCGTGGCTTCCTGGTCGGACTTCTTGCGGTCCCTTTCTGCCGAGGCTACTAGCTGAAAGAGTTCGGGGTCATCGAACCACCACTTCTGGAGGGCCCGGGCAATCACATATTCGTTTGATTGCGTGCCTACCGAGGCTTCGAACCCGACGGAAAGATCCACGTGGTTGTCCCTTTGGCTGCCCCACGGCGTCTGTGGAACAAGACCGGGCGCCGGTTGGGGAAGGAATCGCGAGAGCTTTTCAGCCGTTTCTTGTCCCCAACTGGATTTAACCGCTTGCGCCGTTGCAGGACTTGCCCAGATGACTGCGGAGGCGACCAGCACGAAGATTTGTTTGCACATAGTTGCCCTCCTGACCGAGCGAGACTGCGTTTACGGTTGGATCAGTTTGGCCAAGCCGTCCAAGTCAATGGCTTCGAGCATTTTGCGGGCGACGGCTTCGTCCGCCTGCACCGTGTCGGCTCGGGGCTGAACCCTAGCCAGCACGGTGAAGCACTTCGGGCCTGCTGTGACAGAAGGAACCTCCACAGCGGGATTGCGAAACCCCTCAGGACCGAGATAGATTGCGAGAAAAACCTCGGGTGCGCTTGGCCCTCCGAGGACTTTGGAGGTAACGCGGTAAACCGAGTGGCCTTTGATCGTGCCGCTCGGTTGTGGACGCTGGCCTTCGGGAGCGAGAGCGTCTGCCAAAGCCTCATTTCCGTGAATCATGATCTGCAGCATGCGGCTCCGTCCCTGCAAGCCTCTGATCTTGTCGTCCAGCTCGTTGACCTTTGCATCACCAGCTGACGTGAGTTTCTGCATCTTCTCGGCGGTAGCTTGGGCTTCCGTCATTTGGTGCTGCGCTACAAGGTCCACATATTGTTTTTGCAAAGCCTGGACTTCTGCCGTACGTGCCTGGATGTCCTTCTGTCCTTGCTGCTGAGCATCGGCCTTGTCTTTCTGGGCAGCTGCGATTTGCTGAGTCAAAACGGAATCGTCGAACCACCAGCTTTGCTCGGCGCGAGCCTTCAAGTATTTCCAGTTCTGCACGGCGTCGCCGCAGGTCTTCTCGAGCTTATTCTCCTCGTTCGCGGCCCAAGCCTCATGAGCAACAAGTCCCGGCGCGGGCTTGGGAAGAAACGCCGCCACCTTCGAAGTCGTAGTTTCACACCAGTTGTTCGCAGGATCCTGCTGCGCAAAGGTGGAGCTTGCCAACACCGCCAGTCCACCTGCGATGACCAGAAGCTGCCGGTACATATTGGACCTCCTTCGTCAATCCCATAAGTTCGAGCTATGGCTCGACCAGCTTGGCCAAGCCGTCGTAATCCATTGTGGCAAGGACTTTGATCACCAGAGCCTCGTCAGACTGGACGGTATCGGCGCGCGACTGAATCCATGCCCACACGACGATGCACTTCACCTTCAACTGCGAGTCTCTGAGCGCTGCATGAGGATTCTGAAAATTCTCGGGCCCGAGAAAGATGGCATAGTTGACCAAGGACTCGGTATGCCCTGGTCCCGCATCTACCTTCCGCATATCCTGCCGATACAAAGTGCGCCTCGCTAGCGTGCCCGCGGCCTTCGTGGGATAAGCAAATGCCGTGGTCGAAGGCGTCCGGTTGGTGTAAATCCGGAAGCTCACCGAGCGGCGGCGGGCCAACAGTTCGTTCTCCTGGTCGTAAAGTTCTTGCTCCCGCTTGGAGAACGATTCCGCTAGGGCCAGAGCCCCAGAGTCTTGGAAAGGCTTGACTTTCGCAATGACCGCCTTGCCTTCTTCGTACTTGCCCTGCTGAAAAAGAGCTTGCGCCTGCTTCGTCAAGGCATCCATTTCCACGGAATAGGCCTTTTGCTGTGCTTCCAGTTCCGCCCGGTGAGTTTTGCCCAACTCTTCGAGAGTCGCATCGGTTTCCGTCCGCAGCGCGGCTTTTGCTTTTCTGACCTCCTCGATCTCCCTGAAAAGCTTCACATCCCCGAAGTACCAGGTCTTGTGGACCAACAGCGCGAGGTATTTGTGAGACCCCTGATTGGCGAAGGCCTTGAAGTCGGAAGGTCGCCCCGGCAGCTCGGGAATAAACCCCCATCTCGATGCGTCCGGCAAGAAGGGTTCGAGCTTGTCCAGCGTTGCATCGCCCCAGCGCGTCAGGGCATCCTGATCCTGCGCGGCGCCGGGAGTCGCAAGCAACAGCATTGCGAGGGTCAAGATTGTTCCAGCCCGCACTGTCAACCTCCTTCCACACCCGGTTCTGTCTCAACTGGCTAACCAGCCTTCAGCGCACTCATGGTGTGTTGAGCGCAATGCAACCGCACCTGTGCTGGCCCTCCGTCGCCCATTTCATGGCCAACTGTACAAACTGCACCTTGGGAGCGAAAGTGAACTGGGAGGGGATGAGTCCGTACTTTCCGCGCAAGAGAGTGTGAACATTGCTTCCGTCGGTTGAGCTCAATTGGAGCTCCTCGGTTACATTGAGAATGATTGGAAATCGTTGCTCACTTTCCTGTGCGTGCATTACGGAAGGCCCGATCATGGCACAAGAAACCCACAGAGCCTGAATTGTGATCAGCAATAAACGCTGCCGCATCCCATTGTTCTTCTTGTCCATCTGCTCTTAATGCTTCCCTGCTTTTGGCCCAGAATGTGGGCTCTCTATTTGTGCCTGCTCAGGAACTTTCCCGTCTTGGCGCTCACTATGAATTGATCCCCTTGCAGGCCGACAATCCAAACAGGTTCCGGGAATCTCTGAGGCGTGGGACCCGAAGAGATGAACACATACGCGCGAGCGAGGCACATCTCGTTGCCGTCTGCGCTCGCAGCAAAGCCATTCTTTTTGGCCTCGGCCATGGCTACGTCGCTGTCCACGAAGTCCTCAGGAAGCGGACCGAAAGTTGTGCGTGCTTTGGGGACATCCTGAGTCCCGAGATACTGACCGCCATCAGTTAGCACCAGCAGTGCTGTTTTGGTTTTCGCAGAAGAAAAGACAAACTCCCACCGTGTCACACCTGCCAGATTAGGATCCGCGGAGACGGGGATCTTTCCCTGAGGACCCGCGTAATCCGTGTCAACCTCCTCAAGGGCCACGTCAGATTGCCAAGCAAGAGCCTTCCCCCGGGCTTTTGCCAGGACAGCCTTCGCGGTGAAGTGTTGTGCTGCCTCTAGAGCAGACCCAGAAGGCGCGCGCGATGCGCCCGCGAGATCGGGTTTGTTCTCATGAGTAAGGCTTTTGAGGCTCACTGCTAGCGACAACCCCAGCACCAAACTTATTGCGATTCCCAATTGCCTGCTGTGCATAGCGCCTCCTTTTTTCCTCCCAGGACCGTGTCACTCCTTCACGAGCTCGACGCGACGGTTCTTTGCGCGGCCATCCTCCGAATCATTCGAGGCTACAGGAGCGGTCGGGCCGTCACCCTGGGCGCTCAGCCGGGCAGCAGCGATGTTGTATTTTGTCGTCAGGACTTTCACAACAGCGTCCGACCGGCGCTTGGAGAGGTCCATGTTGCTCGCCAGCGTTCCGACGTTGTCAGTGTGGCCAACGACATAAAGCTTTAAGCCGGCATCTTGCTGCAGCAGCTTTGAGATTTCCCCCAGCGCGCTATCTGATTCCGGCTTCACATCCGCCTTTCCGGTATCGAAATAGATCCCGTACACGGACGCGTGGCCAGTCTTAGTGATATCGCCGGCCAACGAAGCCGCGTCGGCTGTGACAAGACCGCTCTCCATTGGCTTGAGCTCGATGATCGCGAGGTACAAGTCGCCCTCGTTCGACTGCGAGATGTTCACTGCGGCATAGACGTCACCTTCGCTGCGAGAAAGCTTTGCAGCCATATAGTGGTTTTTCCAATTGCCGTAGGTGCCGAGGTGTTTCGGATCCCCCGCGCCGCACTCGGCAGCATCCGTGCATTTGAAGATTTCCGCAAAGCCCGCTTTCTGCAGGGCGAGCTCATAGTTTCGGAAGACTTCCAGCATGCTGCGCCCCTTGGGGGGGATATACCTGATCAGCGTGACCTTGCCCTCGAGGTGTTGCATCTTGCAGGGTTTGGCGGGACCATTCGAACCGACCGGCAACTCGAATTCGTCGAATTCCTTCTGGTCGTATTCCCGGATGTAGGAACCTGGGTACCGCGAAACCAAAGGATGGTCCTTGCCCGCTATATCCTGGTTTTGCGCTCTTCCAGATGCTGCGGCGCAAACCAACATGGCGGCAACCAGCGGTCCCCAAACCAGGTCCTTCTTCATTTTGCGGCTCCTTTAATCGTTACTTTCTCAAACGTCCCGGGCTGATTGCCTTGCTTCACTACTTCCGCGTTTCATGTTCAAGGCAGCTTAAATCCGCCCAGGCTCAACTTTTGATAGCCGTCGGGGATTTCAAACAGGGACGGGTCCTGTGGCCCCAGTTGCACATTCCTGTATTCAGTGGACCAGGAGCCCTTTTCGTCTTGCGTTTTGACCGGAAGGCCGTCCAACTCTTTGGCGTCCCATTCCAAGCTCGTGTACTGTCTTCCGCCGATCGTCGCGTGTACTCGGAATTTTTCGCAATGGTATTCGCCCACTTGTTCCGCACCCAGTGATTCCCGTTCCACGCCCTGCTGATCGGCCCAGGCAGCCATCTCACCGAGATTGGCCCACGGCATTTCTACGTACATCTTCTGTGCCGGCATGACGTTCCACAGCACTTTACGGTCGAAACGCATGATCTGAATGGTCTTGCCGCCTTTGCTGTCCGTGCCCTCGACGCGCATCGCCGCTTGAGTGAAATAGGCCTTTCCGGTTGTGGTCTTGTTTTTTATGGTGTGGATTTGATCCGCAGAGAAGGGCCGTAGTCTCGAAAGCTGTTTTTCCACGGTCTGTGTGGATGCCACATTGTTTACTGCCCAGGGGACAGCGAAGATGGCTACTCCGCAAAGGAAGTAACTCCGTGCTGAGCGGATTTTCATTTTTTCTCTCCTTGGGCGCAGGCTTGTGGCAATCCGTGGGAACGACCGTTTTTCAACGGCCGATCCGTCTGAGAACGCTCTTGGTGGTATACGGATGGCGGGCGAAAGCGGAAGAAAAGAATGCTCTCGCGCGTGATGTCTCTAGGGCTCGCCTTGCAGCGTAAAGCCCGCCCAGAAGACTGGGTCCTCAGGCAGCGTGACCGGGCCCAGCGAAGTCTTAACCTTAAGCCGGCCCTCGCGCAGCCTGTGAATCAGCCGCAGCTGTGCGTCTCGCAGCGCGCGGCTCTTGTCCGGATCTTTCTGCAGGGACCGATAAAAATCGGAGATCAGGAAGGAGGTGGGTTCGTCTGCAACGTCCCATAGTGTCGCCATCACCGATGGAGCGCCACCGTAGAAAAAGGCCCGCGTCAGCCCGGCTATTCCATCGCCAGAGACCTTGCCAAGAGCCGTGCGGCATGCGCTCAAAACAACCAGGTCGGTCTGCAAGTCCAAACCGTAAATCTCCTGGACGCTCAAGCGCCCTTCACCGCGGGGCGAATTCCCCGCGCTGCTAAGCGCCAAAAATGACTCCCAGGGCTGGTCGTCGCGGACAATCGCGTGCGTAGCCAGGTGCAAAACGGTTTTTCCCGCGGCCTGCTCCACCACGGCCTGTTTGCTGGCGTCCGCACCGACCAGCAGCGATGCTTGGCCGCGCGGAAGAAGTCGAAATAGATTCTTAGCCTCTTGGCGCGCGCCCGGCAAGGGCGGCAGCTCCGCATCCTTAGCCAAACTCGGAGCTATCCGCGGATCAGCAACAATGAGGTAGCGCGGCTCGCGTTGGCCGAGCTGCTGTTTTCGCGCTCCCGTCATGCGCAAGACTCCCAGCGAAGGCGCGTAGTTGATAGCGTAGCTCTCCACCAGATAGCGGCCGTCTGGGTCTTGGAGTGCGGCGAACGACAAACGGAAAAGTGGACCGTGGGGTACGATGGTTAAGTGGCCGCCACGCGCCGGCAGCAGGTCTTGAACAGGAAGAATGAGAAGTTTGTACAATTCCCGCCAACCCCTCGATGGCTTGCTGCCCACGGTCAATTCGCCGCCTCCTCGCAGGCCTACAACATGCAGGCCCCGAGTCGCCGACCTTTGAGCGTTCGCAACATGACTCTTCGCCGGCCCTGGGGAAGCCACCGTTTGCGGCGAAGACTCTTCCTGATCGTGAGACGTCGCGCGAATCAACCTCGTAAGGTATTCCGAGCTTACGGCCACATGTTCGCTGCGCAGAGTCCCGTCCGGTTTCACCAGCCAAACGTACGTTTCATCGGAGTTGACCCAAAAACTCAATAGCGTGGAGTTCAGTCTCTGCGCTACCGAAACAACCTCGTCAAAGCCGGGAGGGGAGACTGAAACTCCGCTAGATATCACCGGAGAGCCATTGGCCGTTGCAAGCGGTAGAGCGCTGGAACCGCGCGTGGTAAGCGCGACGGATGAAGCGAATTCCTTCGGTTGTTTTTCCGCTTGTCCTGTAGGTACTGCCTCGGCATTTTCCTTGGCCGAGCCCGGGTCCGTTTTCTGCGCATTTCCCTGTCCCGCACTCCGTGTTGCTAGCAGATCGAGAAAAGCTCGCGCGCGCGCCTCTTCCGCGACCACCATAGCTTCCTTCTTCTCGCCGAGCTTCTCATGCAGACTCACTGCTAGATCGAAATATCCTTGAGTGGTAACGCCATACCCTTGCTTGAGAAAATCCGCTGCCACCAACTTCGCACGAATCTCCTCGAGCAACCCGAGCGCCTCCCGGATGTCGCCGAGCGCCTCCCGGTACTTTCCCAAGTCCCCTAAGACGAATGCGCGTTCCCGAAGCGCCTGTGACCTGTAGTCCAAATTGCTGTTGTGGCGTGACAGCTCCACAGCCTTGTCACTGGCTTCCAGCGCAAGGTCCTCTTGCCCGGCGCTCCGGTAGGCTCCGCCCAGGCATATGTACCGATTCGCGGTCCAAGGCGAATCCGGGTCTAGCTTCACCGATTCCTGCAGGAGCTCAATCGCTCGCTTAGCGGTCTCCGCTTTGCCGCTATAGGTGCAGCCGACGTTTCCCGTCATGAACGAAGTGACTCGCGGCGAGCCGGTCTCTCGCGCAAGAATCAAGGCGTGTTCATAGCTGTCTCGGGCCTGCGCTTCCTGGCCTCCCTCACCATACGAGATGGCCATCGCATTCCATGACTGGATGACTCCTAGCTTGTCGCCGATCTCTGTTTGAATGAGCAGCCCCTTGCGATAGGCTGAAACGGCCTCTTCATAGGCGCCGTGCGCGCGGTACAGCCGCCCAAAACTTGTCCATACCAGAGCTAAATCGCCACGGTCCCCTGTTTCTTCGAATGCGCCTGCCGCTTTGTTTAGCTTTTCGATGGCTCCCGCGTAGTCGCCGCGCCCGAAAAGTTGGTCGCCAAGAGCATGTAGAAAACGCCCAACCAGCACTTTATTCCCAAGTTCCGTGGCTAATGCAAGGCCGCGCTCCAGGTACTCCTCTCTTTCGCCGGTAGGCAGCGCATCGATCAACGCAAGGTTCTGGAGAACCGATGCCTGGTCGTTCAAATCATGAACCGCTTCGAATTCGGAGAGGGCTTGCCGGTAGAGCGCGATGGCTTCCATCGGCTTCCCAAGGTAGTACGCGACCACGCCATTGTGCTGGTGGACGAGTGCCACGCGCTGCGAAGAATGCTCGGACTCGAAGCAGTTCAATGCTTGGTCAAATTCTTTCTGTGCTCCAGGATAGTCCGCTGCTTCGAGTGCCAGCAATCCAAGAATGCGGTGCCCTTCTCCCTCGCCCCACGCGTTTTTCTGCTCCCGCGCCAGTGCCAAAGCACTTCGAACCGAGTTCTTTGCGGCTTCGCTATCGTGCTTGGTAAGAGACTGCCAACTTTGCCTTAGAAGACCATCGAGTTCCGGGCTGAGGTGGTAAGGGTTGGGTTGCGCCGGGGCGTGCACGGGAGCGTTCGACGCCTGCTGACGCCCTTCAACCTGAAGATTCAACCCTAAAAACCACACTACCGTGCAGCTTAAGACCAGTCCAGGATGAAGGAGTCTCCGCTTCGCATGCCGATGGCGCACAACACCACTCCTAGCGGCTATCGCCCTTGCCGCGCAACTCGTGGATTCCTGTGCACGCGCGCTCGGAATAGACCACGCTCTTTCCTGCGCATAGTTTTTGCAGCTCTGCGACAGCATTCTGAGCATCACCCTGGCTTTCGTACGCCAGAGCCAAATACCAGGTCGCATCGTCGCGGAACTGTTCTGGTCCGAGCTCTTGCGCCGACCGCAAGGCGGAAATCGCGTTCTCGCCGAGCTTCAATTGCGTTATGCCCAAATACAACTGGCCTTCCACACCTCGCGGGAACTGCTTCGCGACTTCGCCGAGGTTTTTAGCCGCATCCGCGTAATCATCGTCCCGATAGAAGGCTAGCGCCGAGGTCACCGCTGCCGCGTATCTCTCCAGGTTGGTTCGCGGCGCGCCTCTGACCACCAGAACCGATTCCGCCTGCAATTTAATGGGAAGCTTTTCCCACACCAGCACGGACGCCGTCGGCGGGTTCTGCGCCTGCAGCGCGCCCGGTGCTGGAGCAGGAGCCAACCTGGCCGGTGGGCGCATTCGCATCCAAACAAAAAACGAAACAACTGCCGCGGCCAACACCGTCGCCGGAATCGCCTTCCACAGCCAGGCTCCCCGCAAACCTCCGCCTGTCCTCCGCTGCTTCTCCTCTCGCCCTACCACAGTTGCCAGGACGCGCTCGCGGACTCGCCGCATCTCATCGGCTCCCGCGCTGCTGAATTCTTCGTCGTTGAGCTCTTTCAGTAGAATCCGGCAGAATCCGCACGCCTCCACGTGTCTCGCCACGCTTTGCGACGCCGCTTCAGGAAGCACGCCCGCCCGTGAAGCTAGTAACATCTCTATCTGCGGGCAATCTGCATGGTGCGCGCGCAGCGCTTCGAGCGACGAAACGCGCTCCCCGAGCAATTCGCGCTCTTCAGGGCTTAAATCATCTGGGCGTTCCTTCATCGCTCCCTTTCCGCCAGGTGCCCGTCTGCTGCCGCAACAACTCCAGAGCATACTGCAGTGCGCTCTTCACTTGGTTGTCCGTCATGCCCAGCTTTTTCGTAATCTCCTCCCGGGTGAGGCCGTGTACATACCGCAAAATCAGACAAACGCGATGCACTGGCTTTAGTGCCTTGTTCTCCAGGAGAAAAGTCCCCAGTTGTGAATCGAACTCCGTCGCCGCTTCCGCCGGCGGATCCGCGTAGAGTTCCTCCCTCGACGCCCGCCGCCAGTGGTCCACCGCGCGGTTCTTCACCACCGTGATCAACCATCCAGGCAGTTGTCCGGGATCGATCCTGCTCCAATGCTGATACAGCGCCAGAAACGCATCGCTCGTCAAGTCCTCCGCAAGTTCGCGGCGCCCCACGCAGTGGAGCGCGAATCGGAAGACCGCCCCAAAATGCTGATCGTAGATCTCCTCAAATCCGCTCATCAGGTATACGTTTGACGCCCAGCTTCAGGAAGAAAGTCCTGTTCGTACTAGCAACAAAGAGCTTACACGAATGCCATCGATGTGCGCGCGGCACGAGACGCCATACCCCGCCGTCAACATCATCAAGCCGCCGCAATGGAAAGAAAAGGAGGAAACTGGCTCTTGAATTTACTGAACCGCTCTTCCACCTAATTCAGGAAAGGAAGTAAAGGAAGGGAAGGAAGGGAAGGAAGGGAAGGAAGGGAAGGAAGGGAAGGAAGGGAAGGAAGGGTTGCCGATGTGCCCGGTACAATGTGCTAGTCTCCGACATTCCATGTCGCGACGCCATAGCCAAGATGTAAGGCCGCCGCGCCAATCAGCAAATCCTCAAACGCGATAGCCACCCCACACGCAGCTTGTTCGCCTTCGATACGCCCTGCAAGGACGCCGCTGATCCATCGCGTAGAAATACTCAAACTACAGAGTCAACTTTCTTCAACAGGCGATAACGCTCATCTGACCTCTGCCGTTCGCGGTACTGTGGCCTCCAAAGGCATGTCATCTGATGACGCTCTTTGTGGTCGGTTCCTGCGTACGCGCCAGCAGAGCTTCTCGCACGGGCCGAAGTGCAAGCCCACCAGACGCCAGGACGACGGTGCGAACCAATTTGCGGGCGAGTGGGGCCGAATCAAACGGCAGCTCCACGGTTTAGTTAGGTCCGATTGCGAAAGTATTCCTTCGGTCAAATTCAAGCATGCCCTATCCGCATGTTATCGGTTCCGATCATCCGTAACCTGGGCCAGATCGGCAGAGAATCAGAGTCTCGCGCCGCGTCATCCAATGAGCGCGTCCTACTCCACATCTGCAGACCGATCCCCCTCGTAGTGCATGATGTGGTAGTACGCCTCCCAGCCGTCCCATAGAACGGGGGGCGCGATATGAGTTTCGGGGTCGTCCAGGAATTTCGAGAAGATTTGCACCAACTCACGCGTGCGGTAGATGCCCGTGAGCCAATCGCCGCGATACCAATGCTTCCATTTGCCGTATTCGGCGGCATCCTCGGCTTTGCGAATTTCATCGAAGGCAGCCAAAGTGCGAGCAACTTGCTGATGAGCTTCGACCTTGTTTCCTGCCTCCGCGTCTTGAATGGCCTTCGATACCGAGAACAGTATGCGATTGCTTTCTCGCTGAATGGCAATCATGGCCAGAACCTGTTCGCGATAGAAATTGCGGCGCGCAACGGGGACCGATGGCTCGAGGGCAACGGCTTTTTGCCAGAGCGTGTCCCAGCGCGCCTGGGCATCGCCACACTGTTTGATTTCCCGCGCGATGGTCTGCGTGAGCCATTCTTTTCCGGTGAGACGGTTGGGACCAAAGCCGAATCCGCCATCGAGGATGCGCGACGGCTCCCACTTCGGAGCCTGGCTGGGCAGGGCGTAGACCGGCGAGTCAGTCATGTAGATGAGCAGCATGCGGCGGGCTTCGGTGTGGAAAAGCTGGTCGCCGTATTCATGCGGTGGATCGCCAAAGTGCGCCGGCGCGCTGAAATACTGTTTGTAGAGTTCCACAAGCTCTAAAGCGGTTTTTCCCCCAAACTCCTCGGCAGCCCATTTTTGGTAGAACTGGTCCGCGGGGTTCGCATTCTTTGGGACTCCCGCCCAAACCGCGTCCATCACGGCTCGAATGGACATAGGCACGGGGCGAATGTCGCTGGTGTTCACGAGAAAATAGTTGGTGGCGCCTGCATTGATGAAGCGATTGATTTCAGAAAAGCTGCGCTCGACAGGAACCATCTCGGTAAGTTGATTCGCCCGCCCATTCATCATGGCCACATGATCGTAGATGCCCTGGCCGGCGGAGACTTCGCCGTGGTCCTGGAGATAGCCGTATCCATCGTCGGCCCAGACGACAGAGACTTCAGGAGGAATCTTCAAATCGCCTTGCTGAACGAGACG
Source organism: Candidatus Acidiferrum sp. (assembly GCA_035280045.1). Taxonomy (GTDB): domain Bacteria; phylum Acidobacteriota; class Terriglobia; order Acidiferrales; family UBA7541; genus Acidiferrum. The sequence goes on along the minus strand of DATEGP010000045.1, from coordinate 1,235 downwards.
GGCGCCTTCCTGCCACAGGTTGGTGACAAACTTCGCATCGGGGCGGGCGGAGCGCACAATCTGCATCTGATCGGCGATGGCTTTGCTAATCAACGCGCCGAGCGCCTCGTTGTTGTCGCGGACGCTGGGGTCCATGGACGCGTAGGTCACGTCGGACAAGCCGCGGAGGCCGACGGTCCAGAGCACCTCCTGATCCGGCTGATAGGAATTGACGGCATTTTTCCAGGCGCGCTCGAGAATCTCAGGATGCTCGGTGTAGTTGTAAGGAACGTCTTTTGGCCAGCGCGCGACGTTGAGCCCGAGGGGAATGGCGTGATGCTGGGCAATAATGAGTCCGCGCTTCGCCGCCAGCCGGACTTGCGGGTCGTCGGGGAAAATCCAGGTTCCTGGCGCGACCAGGTTGCCTTTCAATCGCAGAATGGTTTCGAATATCTTGTTCCAGACGTCGAGAGAGATTCCGGTTTTATCTTTTTTTTCGCCGGGCGCCCATCCGGTCAGAAGGTCTTCGTCATTGATGAAAAATCCGCGATACCGGAAAACCGGGGAAGGGTACGTTTCATGCAAGGACGCCGGAAGCGCAATCGACGTATGGCGAGTGGGCTGCTGGTCGGTCCAGAAATACTGGGGATCTACGCCGAGATATTTTTCGGAGAATTGGTAGACGGCGAAGATTGTGCCGCGCATATCCGCGCCGGAGAGGACAAGGAATTCGCTGGAGTGACTTTCGTTCCAATTGCCACCTCGCAAGGAGATGGAAAAGGATTCCGGAGCCGTTAGATCGCGGGGACGAAGGCCTTCCGGAAGTTTCGATGCCTGGCCGACGACGATGGTTAGTGCGGCGGCATCTTGCTGGCGGTGGATGAGGCGCGGCTTGATGCCGAAGACGGCTTGGAAGTCCGCGGCTAAATCTTCAACCGCTTTCTGGACGGGTCCCTGTTCATCAGAACTTGTGAAAATTGCGGCGCTGCGATCGAGAACGACTCGATGCGTGGCAGCGCGCTCACTCTGCGCGCTGTTCCCTTTGGTTGCCGCGGACTGCGGCGCGGCGGTGCAGGGACGAACGAAGCATCCGCCGACGAAGACCAGGCCAGCGATGGCCGACGCAGCCGTGTTCTGGAACACGCTTTGAAGAAAGAGACGCATTTTGTGAATAGGTCGAGTCAATCTGGTGCACTAGTGGCTTCGGTCGCCGTCGTGCCGGAAATCGGGATCGCGGCGGTCGTTGTTATGGTTTC
>DATEGP010000044.1:0-7817 GCA_035280045.1 Candidatus Acidiferrum sp. | reverse complement strand
CCTTCCTCTCGGTAGCGCTTCCACAACCGCTTCGCTTGCCGGTAACTCACGCGCATGAGTTGCGCGGCATCCACCACTCCTAAGTGCTGGCTCTTCACCCGCGCCAGCACTTCCACCCTTCCCAACTCCCTCTTGCTCATCCCCGTCCGCCCCAATCTGACCTCCTCTTGGAGGTCTTATTAGGGGGACATTTCTATCGAGGACAAAAGGGGACATTATCATCGAGGTTCAACACCTACGAAACAACCGAAAAGTGCCTCGAAGTACCGGGGTACTGGCGAGGTAGGTCCCGCAATCTATTAGTGTCGGGCGAGTGAAAAACGTATCACGCGGCTAGTTCGGAAAGGAATGACGCAAAAGATGAAATCCCCGGTTTCCATTGAAAGAAAGAAGACAAATGGCAGCTACACTTAGCCGCCAAGTCGCAATTCCACTGTAAGGTCTGACGTAGCTGGCGTTACTTCTTTTCTTCCGAAGGCTGTGGTGCAGGCGCGGCCGGCGGTGCCGGAGCTGCCTGCGTAGGCGGAGCGGGCGTTTGGGAAGCGCCAGACATGCCTTCCTTGAAGCTGCGTATACCCTCGCCGAACCCCTTCATGATTTCCGGAATTCGCTTTCCGCCAAACAAGATCAAAATGATCACCAGAGCAATTATCCAGTGTATTGGACTTTCAAACATCTGTATCCTCCGGCTGCCCTGTCCCGTCCATCACACTAGCGCATGTGCACCCCGGGCGGCAAGGGCAGGCCTGTTCGCTAGATTATAGGATAACACGGTCATCGTCGGTGCGGCGCGTGACACGTTCGCGATCGAGGTATTCGAGCAAAGGAATGGCGTACTTTCGGGTGATCCCGGTCAGTTCTTTGAAAGCGGGCACGGAGATGCGCTCGCCTTTGGATTTTTTGGAGGCGGCCAGGCGCGCTTTGAGTTGTGCCAGGGCTTCGCAGTGAAAAATCAGTTCCGGCGACACGCGTACAAGAATCTTTTCGCGTACGAGGATTTGCAGCAGCCTCTCTGCGCGTTTGGATTCGATGGTGAGTTTCGCAAGGACCTCTTTCACGGACGGCACTTGTAAGCCAGCGGTTGAAAAAGCCGCTGCGATCTGATCTTTGGCTTTTGCTTCTTCCGGCTGCAGCATGATTTCCGAGCCGGCTTTCTTGACCAATTCGCTGGAGGCATCGAGCTTCTTTTGTAGGGTCAGTTCTTCCAGCGCGGCGCGGAAAGTTTCGGCTCGCACACGCTTTCCGAGGCTGGCGCGCAAGTCTTCGCGCAGGATTCCCGGAAGCAGCGGGTTCGCTTTTTGAAATTTCTCGACCTTCTCCAGAACTTTTTTGCCTACTTCTAGGTAGGTTTTTTCGGAGACCAGCGTGAGCGGTTCCGTAGAAACTGTTTTTACACGCTTTGCGTCCGAGAGCTTTTTTACCGCGCCGCGGACCTCAGTGTCCGTCCACGCGGTGCGGGCCACGAGCTCTCCATAACCGAGGCCGAGAATCGCGCGCTCGGTCATCGCTGCGAGAATCTCTTCGCGATTCCCTCTTTCGAGCGTTTCAAGATATGCGCTTCGCCCGCTGTCGCGCAGCATCGGGCGCCGCGCCAGGGGGTCGAGAATCGTTCCCCCGCCAATCGTCACGACCGGCGAAAACTGTCGCACGATGAAACGGTCTCCGGGCAGCACGAGGATTTCGTCGCGAAATTTCAGGTTCGCAAAAGCGCTACCGCCCGGGGGCAGCTCTTTTTGCCCGTGAAAGAAAACTTCCGCAATGGTTTCTGCGGTCCCCGCATGCAAGTGCACGGGCGTACCCTGTTTCATTTTTCGCGCTGACGCCAGCAACTCGAGGCGCACATCGATTCGGCGCGTCTTGCGGAATTTTCCCGGCGTCGCCAGAACCATGCCGCGTTTTAGGGTAGTGTGCTCGATTCCCGCCAAATTCACAGCCGTGCGCTGACCAGGCATGGCGCGTTCCACGTGCTTTCCGCCAGAGTGCACGCCCCGCACGCGCAAGCGCTCTCCACCTGGGAACAGCTCCACTTCATCACCGGCGCCCACGCTTCCGGAAATCAGCGTGCCCGTCACCACCGAACCGAATCCCTTCATCGCGAAGGCGCGGTCAATCGGCAAACGAAAATATCGCGACGCATCTCTTAGCGTCGCGGCGCTCGCCGCCGCGTGGAGGGCTTTCTTCAGTTCTTCGAGGCCTGCACGTGTTCTTGCGCTTATGGGAATGCATGGAGCCTTTTCCAGAAATGATCCGCGCAAGTATTCTTCTGTTTCGAGCTTCACCAATTCAAGCGTGTCGCTGTCGACGAGATCGCTTTTCGTGAGCGCGACCACTCCGCGTTGCACTCCTAACAAACGGCAAATGTCGAAGTGCTCGCGCGTCTGGGGCTTGATGGATTCATCGGCGGCAATCACCAGCAACAGTACGTCGATTCCTGCTGCACCCGCGAGCATATTGCTCACAAAGCGCTCATGGCCGGGAACGTCCACAAATCCAAAGCGCACGCCGTTCTCTTCGAGAAAGGCAAAGCCCAGGTCAATGGTGATTCCGCGACGCTTCTCTTCTTCAAGCCGGTCGGGATGCGTGCCGGTCAGCGCCTCAACCAGCGCCGACTTGCCGTGGTCGATGTGCCCGGCGGTCCCCACAATTATGCTCTTGTAAGAGTTCACCGTGACGCGATTATAGCTTCGATAGGGAGGCTAGCGCTTGTGTCGAAACAACGCGCGAATCGTTGCGACGAGCATCACTAGAAGGCCCAGTCCCGCGGGTATTGCGCCCGCTAGCCAGCCCCACTGCGGTGAAAACAAATGACCCACAAAGCCCAAGCCAGCACACAGAAGTAAAAACGTTAGAAGCTCGACGACGTTCATAGGCAATTTATCTGTGAGAATCGGCAAAAAACAAAGAGATCTCCTATTTCGCGGCGGCTATTTCGTCCACGATGGATTGCGCGGCGGCGCGAGGGTCGGAGGCTGCGAGAATCGGGCGGCCGACCACGAGAAAATCGGCGCCGGCACGGATCGCTTGCTTGGGCGTAGCTTTGCGGGATTGGTCGTCCGCCGCGGACGCTACTTCGGAATCTTTCGGGCGCACGCCGGGGGTGACAATCAGAAAATCGTCACCGCAAGCTTTGCGAATGGCTTTGGCTTCCTGGACCGAGGCGACTACACCATCCACCCCAGATTCCTTTGCCAGCAGCGCCAGCTTGACGACGCGGGACTTCGGGGTGCCACCCACGCCAACTTCTTTCATGGCTTTGTGATCCATGCTGGTAAGAATCGTTACGGCCAGCAAGCGCGGCCGGTCCGCTCCCATAGGCACTCCGGCGCTGATAGCTTGCGCTGCCGCTTCCATCATGGCCTTGCCGCCAAGCGCGTGCACGTTCACGAGCTGCACTCCGGTCATGGCCGCCGCGGAGAGCACCGCTCCGGCCACCGTGTTCGGAATGTCGTGATATTTCAGATCGAGGAAGACGCCGGCGCCCAACGCGGCGATTTCTTTGACAGCTGCGGGTCCTGCGGCGGTGAAGAGCTGGTTGCCGATCTTGAACATGCCTATTAGATCGGCAATCTGCGTGGCAAACTTCGCCGCCGTAGACAAGGAATCAAAGTCGAGAGCGACAATCAGGCTGCTGCGGGGATGGGCATCGAAGGTGGTCTGGGTCATAAATGACCCCGACCTCCTTCGGAGTCAGTGCTTCTTCTCGGGCACCTGCATCAATTCGAGCCGCACCTGGCTCACGCCTGCGTGAATCAGGCCTAGGTCGCGGGCTACTCGGTAGGATACATCAATTTCACGTCCTTCCTGGTAGGGTCCGCGATCATTGATGCGTACAAGTAAAAACTTGCCATTGCGCGGGTTTACGACCCGAACCAGGGAGCCAAAGGGAAGGTTGGGATGGGCCGCCGTCAAGGCGTCTGTCGAGAAGATCTCGCCATTGGCGGTTTTGCGGCCATTGAACCCTGGGCCATACCAGCTGGCATTGCCGGCCCAGGTCTTGATCGGCTTTACGGGTTGATTCAGATGCGCTACGAGGGGTGCTTCCATAACGGGAGCGATAAGGAACATGAGCAACACCCAACGAAACGCGGCCCAGATCATGAAAAGTCGATGTCTCATAGTGTGTTTTTTTTACAACAAACTCCAAAAAGTGTAGCAGATGGGAGTCGTTATGTCAACTGTTTTCTGCCACAAATTTGTCTCTTATCTCATTCACATTAAACACTTTAGCTCGTTCTAGGACGTTCGTAAGGGCGTCGACAAGTCGCTCACTGGCCCTCGGGTCAGTGAAACTGGCCGTGCCGACCTGTACTGCCGAAGCGCCCACGGAGAGGTATTCAAGCACGTCTTCAGCCGTCTCGATGCCTCCCAGACCTATAATTGGTGACCGAATCGCCTTCCGCGTTTCCCAGACCAGTCTCAAAGTAATAGGTTTAATGGCCGGGCCGGAAAGCCCCCCTGTAGATGACCCCAGCCGGGATTGACCAGTGCGGAAGTCCAAGGCCATTGCGGGGTAAGTATTTGCCACAGTGAGGGCGTCGGCTCCGGCCTCTTCGGCGGCCCGAGCAATAAGTCCAATGTCTGTAACGAGCGGGGAGAGTTTGACCCAAAGGGGGCGTTTGGCGGCAGCTTTCCGGGCTGACATCACGACTTCGGATACCAGGGTGGGGTCACTGCCGAATTGCATGCCCCCCCGTTTAACGTTGGGGCAGGAGATATTCAGTTCGTAGCCGGCCAGACCCTCGGCACCTTCGAGAACCCGAATTACTTCGACGTAATCTTCGAGGGTGTAGCCGAAGACGTTGGCGATAACGGCTGTATCGAAATTTCGCAGTACCGGGAGTTTTTCGGCCACGAACGCACGGACGCCCACGTTCTGGAGGCCGACGGCATTCAGCATTCCCGAGGGGGTGGGGTAGAGGCGGAGTGGGGGTGCCCCTTCGATGGGTTCCCGGGAAAGACCCTTGGTAACGAAGCCGCCGAGACGGTTCAGGTTGACAAGGTTGGCGAATTCGAGGCCGTAACCGAAGGTACCGCTAGCGGCGAGAATAGGATTCCGCAGGCGCAACGCGCCAATCTGCACGCTAAGATCAACCGCGCGGGCGGAAGTCACTGCGGGAAGGATAACACGGACACGAAGACCAGGTCACGTAACTGGAGCCTAAGGCTTAGTCTAAATTAGATTAGTACGAGCGCTGGCTCCTGACTGGCGGACTGTGAACTACCTGCTCTGTTGTTGTGGCTGGCCGCGTTTCTTCAAGGCTTCAGAGAGGACGTGGCCGTCGCGCGGGGCTAATGTGATACCGCATAGAGCTGCGAGAGTGGGAGCGATGTCTGCGGGCGTGATGGACTGAAAATACTCGCCGGGCTGAATGCCGAAGCCCATCAACAAAACGGGGACGTGTTGATCGTAGTTGTAGGGAACGCCGTGGCCAGTACCGTAAGAGCGAGTCTTACCCGATGGAGTGCTATCCATCAACCAGTAGGGCTTCGGGACGATGAAGAGGTCGCCGCTTCGTCCAGAGAAATAGCTCAGCGCGAAGGCGCGAAGTAAGGGGCTTTGCGTGGCAGGGCGGTCCTTCAATTCGTCGGTGCGATACACGGCAGCGACCCCAGGTTGAGACATAGCGGCCTCGATGACAGTCTGCTTGGCTGCATGGTCGTGGAGCAACTTGTCGTAAACACCTGAAGCAAAGTAGATATCGCTGCCGTTAACGAACGCGACGGAAGGCTTAGGATAATTGAGAGGAGACAGAGCCTTTTCGATTTTCTCCTTCATTTCGGGGAAATGCAGCAGGCCTGAGTCGATGCCCATTGTTTGCAGGTCTTCGGGAGTTGGAGCTACGCCGTGGTCGGCGCTCAGGGCGACGACGTAATTTCCGCGGCCGACTTTCTGGTCGAGATGGGCGAAAAGATCACCGATGTCTTTGTCCAACCGGACGAGGATGTCCTGAATTTCACGGCTGCGCGGGCCAAAAGCGTGGCCGACGTAATCCACTGTGGAATAGCCAACGGCGAGAAAATCGGTTCCGCTAGACTTGCCGAGATTCAGGGCGTCGACGGCTTTTTTGGCGAGCTCGGTGAGAGCGGTGTCGGCATAGGGGCTGGTCGCCCACTGGCTATAAAACGCGGCGTCGGGTTCGCCGTTGCCCTTCTTTCCGCGCAAGGAATGAGGAAATGTGAGATCCCATCCGTCGGGAGGAACCGCGCCGAGGGCTTTCTCGCCATACATGTAGGATTTTTCTGGAAGTGAAAGCGCCCAAGTCTTGCCGAAATCAGCTTTAGGCGGATGCGCTTTGGCTTGTTCTTCAATGAAGGGTTGCACACCGTAAGGGCTCGAAGTAACCCAATTGCCACTGTCGAACCACGTAGCCGCGTCGGCTTTGTGGCCAGCCATGGTGAGCGAGGCGCGCGCTTTTAGGGAAAACGTGACGATGCGGGTAGCGCCGCCGGTTTGAAAGTTCAACTCCTCGGCAAACGATGGCACGGCCATGCGCCAAGCGGAGTCGCCGCCCTGCGGCTTAGCTCCGGCATAACCGACATTCTTCGCGTTCGGATCGGATGTGCAGGTGACGAGCTTTTGCGTTTCGCGGTCCCACCAGGCGTTGGCGACCATTCCATGCGTGGCCGGAAAGGCACCCGTGGAAATGGTGGAGTGACCGACGCAGGTTTCTGTGGCGGCATAGGGATAGGCAGCGTCGCGGAACCACGCGCCTTCTTCGACCAGGCGCTTGAGGCCGCCGGTCCATTGGAAGCGGAATTTGTCCACGTAATCGCCGCGCATCTGGTCGACGACGAGAAGGACTACGAGTCTTGGCTTGTTAACCGCTTGGGAGGCCTTGGTAGCCGTTGGATGAGTTTGCGCCGCAAGCAACACGGAGAGAATTAGGAAAAGCGGCAGCAAGGCTGTGGCACTCGAAAGGGATCGCATGCCGCGTTTGAGCTGCTTCGTCGTGCGAGACATGGTTGGTTGGACCTCCGGTGGAATCGCGCAGTCTACCACGTCTGCTTTGTGGCTGAGTCAAGCGTAAGCGCGTCCACTGGCATGTTCGCAGCCGATTTACCGTTCGGCGGCCAGGAATGATAGGATTACGCGACCCATGCGCATTGTCGAAAAAGCACAATTGATGTCGGCGGAAGAGATTGACCGCACGCTTCAGCGGCTGGCGCATGAAATTGTGGAAAAGAGTGGCGGAACGAAGCATTTGGCGCTAATCGGGATTGTGCGGCGCGGCGTGCCACTGGCGCAGCGGATTGCCCAGGCGATGCGGGGGATCGACGGCGTGGACGTCCCGGTGGGGATTCTTGACATCACGCTGTACCGCGACGACTTGTCGAAAGTTGCGCCACAGGCCGTGCTGCGGTCTTCGGACATTCCCTTCGGCGTGGACAATATGGACCTCGTGCTGGTGGATGACGTCTTATATACAGGACGGACTATTCGCGCAGCGATGAATGGGATTTTCGACCTCGGGCGGCCGAAGCGCGTGCGGCTGTGCGTGCTGATCGACCGCGGGCACCGCGAAATGCCCATCGAAGCGCAGTACACTGGGCGGCAGGTGCAGACCAGCGACACGGAGATTATCGAAGTGCGGTTGAGGGAGATTGATAAGGAAGAACGTGTGGTGCTGGTCGACCGCGTCGAGTAATGCGAGCGCAAGTGTTTTAAGTTTCGCGAATCGAGCTGGCTATCTTATGATTTGAGTGAGGACATTGAGTTACCGCTTCCGCGATCTGCTCGCTCTCGAACCGCTCACGGCGGACGAACTTCGATTTCTTCTCGACCAGAGCAAACCTTTCCAGGAAATCCAGAAGCATCC
>DATEGP010000043.1:0-86490 GCA_035280045.1 Candidatus Acidiferrum sp. | reverse complement strand
CACTTCGCCCACGTGGACGCCGAAGAGCTGCGCGACATCGAGCAGCAGGTGAACGACGAAATCCGCCTCAACACGCAGGTCGAGACCAACGTTACGTCGCTCGAAGACGCGCTCACCTCCGGCGCGCTGGCCTTCTTCGGCGACAAATATCCCGAATCGAACGTTCGCGTAGTGACCATTCCCGATCCCCGCGCCGCTCGCGGCTTCTACTCGAAGGAGCTGTGCGGAGGCACGCACGTTCATAGCGTTGGCGACATCGGCGTCCTCAAAATCGTCAGCGAAGAGTCCGTAGCCGCCGGAGTCCGCCGCATCGAAGCCGTCACCGGCATCGGCGCCCTCGAGCACTACCAGCAGCAAGCCCAAACGCTGCGCCAACTCGCCAGCCAGCTCAACGTTGGCGAAGACGCCGTCCTGGCCCAAGTCGAGAAGCTCGCCCAAACCGTCAAGCAGCTCGAAAAGGAGCTGGAAGCGCAAAAACGCAAGGGCGCCCTAGGCCAGCTCGACGAACTCGTGACCCGCGTGCAAGTCATTAAAGGCATTAAGGTTATTGCCGCCGAAGTGCAAAATGTTGATAGAGAAGGACTTAGACAGCTGGTGGACAGCCTCCGTCAGAAGCTCGGCTCCGGCGTCGTCGCTCTGGGCACGCCGGAGAACGGCAAAGTGGCTCTAATCGCAGGGGTTACCAAGGACCTGACCGCTAAAGTCCATGCTGGCAAGCTGATAGGAGCCCTAGCCGAGAAAGTGGGCGGCAAGGGCGGCGGCAGGCCCGACCTGGCCGAGGCTGGCGGTAAGGATACAGCTGGCCTAAAAACCGCCTTGCAGACAGTTCCCTCCTACATCGAAGGGCTGCTATAGTGGCCTCAGGTTTTGGCGGAGTTGTGTCCCTAAGGTTGCACAGGCAATCCTTAGGATCGTGCCAGAAGGACTGAAGAAAGGGGCGCAACGGGTCTGTGCCCTTCCAAACCTTGAGTTAGGGGCGTATAGTACTCGCGGTTTATTGACGCCTAACCCCCCCAAGCGGTATCAAGGAGCCGTTGGGAGTGGGTTAGTTTTAAGCCAAGTGTCCTGGGAAGTCGGGTCGAATTGGGGTTAAATCGAAGAGGAACATGAGCTTTCCGCAAGCCATGTGCAGCAAAAGCGCTAAACTGACGGCATGCCTGATGCTGGGCACGCTGGCGTTCTGCGCACGCCCCGCGAGCGCACAAATCGCAGCGACCACTGACGATAGCGGCCGCCGTTTCTTCATTAACGCCAATCCGCAGCCGGCCAAACTCGCCGCTGCCACGAAGCACACGAACATTTATCTGCCATCAGAAGTCTCCCTGACCGGACGCTCGCACCCCGGCATGCAAGTGGATCGCGACGGCGTGGAAAAACTGGTCCGCGAAGCCGCCGACCGCCACAAAATTGACCCAGCACTGGTTCGCGCGGTCATCGAAACGGAATCGAATTGGAACGCTAAGGCTTTTTCCCATAAGGGCGCCGGGGGATTAATGCAATTGATTCCCACTACGGCGCAGCGCTATGGCGCTTATGACGTTTTTGACCCGCAACAGAATATCGACGCCGGGGTTAAGTATCTGAGGACGCTTTTGGAACGCTACAATGGCAACCTCGACCTGGCATTGGCGGCGTATAACGCGGGAGAAGGCGCAGTCGACCGCGCTCACGGAGTTCCTGGGTTCCGGGAAACCCGCAATTACGTGCAAAAGGTTCAGAACGCTTACTTCCGGCCCGGCTCCGGCCGCATGCCTGACGCGTTCGTCAACGCCCACGCCATCCACAGAGACGTCTCACCCGAAGGCCGCATCATATTTACTAACGACTGAGAAGAGTTCTCCATTCTCAATCGCGAGCTTCAGTATGCGCCCCAAAGCCGAGGCTGGGCCAACGGGCTGCGTCTGCTTTTTTGGATTTCTCGAGGCCTTTAAGTACTAGCCTGCGTTGTTTAACAGTTGGATTAAGTCGTGCAAAATGACTGACTAACGAGTTTGGGATTGGATTAGTATTCGAGGGATACCAAGAACGTGAAGTCTAAAACGAATTAGGCGGCAGGGACGTTGGGGGCTGGAGGAAGATGTTCGCGTGGGATAAAAAGCTGATCCGGATCTTCGCCCCCGTTTCGCTGGGTCTGGTCTTAACGCTGCCGTGCGCGTTTGCGGCTCCGGCGGGCGCAAAAAAAGGCACGGCAGACCCGAACGCAGCCGTAAAACGCCAGTCCGCTTCGGCGCAATTCGCGCGCGCCGAAGATCAGCGCACCGCCTTAAACGCCAAACCAGGCGACAAACGCACGCTCGCAGAATACAAGCAAGTGGTGATGAGTTACCGCCGCGTCGCGCTGATTACTCCACGCGCGCCGGAAGTGCCCGATTCCCTGCTGGCCGTCGCGGAACTTTACACGGAAATGGGCGACCGCTTCGGGCGCAGCTATTACCAACAGGCGGTGGATTCTTACGAATTCCTCGTCCGCGAATATCCTTCTCACAAAAACTGCCAGGACGCTTTGCTGCGCATCGCGAAACTCCAGCGCGACCAGCTTGCGGAAGCCGCGCAGGCGCAAAAAACCTACGAAGAATTCTTGAAGCGCTTCCCGCGTTCGCAAAAAAGAAGAGAAGTCGAGGAATCTCTGGCGGAATTAGCTCTCCTGCAAAACAGCAACGGCGATGACACGGCGGCGAAAAGCGATGCTCGTGAAAGCTCCGCTGTGGCCAGAACCGTTGGTGTGGAAGACGCACGGCCGAGCGCTCCCGTGCATTCAGGCGGCAAGTCGGTGGCTTCCTCAAACTCCGGCGAGATTCCACGCGTGCGGCGCGTGCGCACTTCACTCAATGGCGACACCACCCGCGTGACGATCGATCTTGACGACTCGGTGGAATTCACTTCGGGCAGAATTTCCAATCCCGATCGGATTTTTTTTGACTTGCACGCCGCCCGGCTAACGCCGGAAGCGGCGCGGAGCAGCATCCGCGTCGAGGGTGATCTGCTGACCGCGGTGCGCGTGGCGCAAAATCACTCGGGCGTGGTGCGCGTGGCGCTGGATGTAAACGGCGTCCGGGACTACACGGCCGTGCTCACCAGTAACCCAATACAACTGGTGATTGATCTTTACGGAAATTCTTTTGGTTCAGAGCCGGTTCGGTCGGCAAGCGCCAGGCACAGCGAGAAACCAACGGCAAATTCAGCGCAAAATGAGAACCCTGCGAACAATGCGGCGCGAGAAACGCAAACCGTGATGTCAAAGAACTCCGGCGAAGAAACGGCTCGCCCAACCGAGCAGCCAGCGGCCTCCACTGCGAAAACCTTAGCCACTGGGACGCTGGAGGCCTCGAACTCGAGAGCCAATCCGGCGCCCAGCCCGCGGAACACGCTGCCAAGCGCAAAGAATTCAAAGTCAAGGTCATCAAAGGCATTGCGATCAGACGAAAAGCCGGATTTGGTTCACTCCGCGAGCGTCCCTCAGCCAACACGCGATGGGCAAGCCACTCTAACGCGCACGCTGGGCCTGAAAATCGGGCGCATTGTGGTTGATCCGGGCCACGGCGGACATGATACGGGAACGATCGGACCGACGGGCCTGATGGAAAAGGATTTGTGCCTGGACGTGGCCTTGCGGCTGGGGAAAATCATCGAGCAGCGATTGCCGGGGGCGGACGTTATCTACACGCGGTCGGATGACACATTTGTACCGCTGGAAGAGCGCACCAACATCGCCAATCAGGCGAAAGCGGATTTGTTCATTTCCATTCACGCGAATTCGAGCCGCGACTCGGGCGCGCGCGGAATTGAAACGTATTACTTGAACATGAAAGGCTCGGCCGAAGCGATGGAAGTGGCCTCGCGCGAAAACGCCACGGCACAGGAAGGCGTGCACGACCTGGAAAGCCTGGTCAAGAAAATCGCGCAAACTGAGAAAATTGATGAGTCCAAAGAATTTGCCCAGGATATCCAGGACTCTCTTGCGAAACGAATCCAGAACCAGAAGAATGCAAAGACTATAAGGAACCGCGGTGTCCGCAAGGCGCCCTTTGTGGTGCTGATTGGCGCGGACATGCCTTCGATCCTCACGGAGATCTCCTTCCTCAGTAATCCCGCCGATGAAAAGCTGCTAAAGCAGCCCGACCAGCGGCAAAGAGTGGCGGAAGGACTGTTTCAAGGCATCTCCAGTTACCTTCAGAACATGAACAGCATGACCGTCAACCTCCCCGGCAAGAAAGGCCCCGGACAGCCCGTTTCCAGCGCCACCTCGGTTGAACAATCCCGAAACCAAAGGTAGCCTGTTGGTGTCAAATACTGGGTAGGGATGAGACTCCGCACCAGCCTTTCGTTCACTCTCTTGTTCGTCTTGGTGTTCGCGTTTGCGAGCGCGGCGAATTGCTTTGCCCAAACCCCTGCCCCAAAGCCTCTTCCGGATCGCTTTGGGAGCTGGGCCTCCAGCACGGTCAAGGTGAAACCCGCGGAGCAGGATGTCGCGCTCCTGACTGAAGCAGGATTGGAGCAATCCGTCGCCAGAGCGTATTTGAACGGGTCGCAGCCTTTAAGTGTGAGCCTGGAGAGATTTCACGATCCTTCCGGTGCGTACGAGGTTTACACCGCGCTTCTGGATACGGACTCGGAACCGTCCACGGTCGGGCAGTTCACGGCAATTGGCCACGGGCGGCTTATCATGCTCATTGGAAACTTTTTGGTCATTGTGGAGCAGCCGGAGCTTGCGTCCACGGCGGACCTGAAGGAGCTTTGGGGCTCTGTGCGAAAGTCAGCTGACACGACGCCGCTTCCGCCGATTCGCGCATTTTTGCCCCTGGGATTTGCGGATGGATCGCAACGCTACGCCCTGGGGCCAGCCGCTTTCCAGGGCGCCCTCAACAAGCTGGGCGAGAGCGAGTTCGCACCTCTCACCCACGAAGCCGGCTTTGATTTTGGCGCGGAAGCCATCTTCGCGAACTACCAAAAAGCTAAAGAGAGCGGCGTGCTTCTGCTGATTGACTACCCCACTCCGCAATTGGCCGAGCAGCACTTGCGCCACATGGACGCAGTCCTTTCACCCGCGCAAAAGCAAGCCGGGACGACGGTGGAGCGCAAAGGTTCGTTGCTCTCGATCGTATTGCGGCCGCCTTCGGTTGCGTTTGCCGAGGAGTTGCGAAGCGAGGTCCACTACCAGACAGAAGTCACATGGAATGAGCCCACCCACAAGCTCACCGATCCTTCGTGGGCGGTCATCCTGTCAAGAATTTTTATCGTAACCCTTTTGTTTATGGGCCTGGCCATAGCGTTAGGCATCGCTTACGGGATTGTCCGCGTGCTCTTGAAGAATCTCTTCCCCGGAAAAATCCTCGACAGGCCGGGTCAAATGGAAGTGTTGCAGCTAGGCCTTTCCGGCAAACGCATTGACCCCCGCGATTTTTATTAGGGCGTGCCGCCCTTCTAACCAATGGTTTGGCTTGGCATCCAACTTAGAGGCCGGCTCCCGGCGGTCTAGTGCCTCAGCGTAAGAATGTCGTAAAATTCGGATAAGCGGATAAGGGATGAATCTGAACAGCGAATTTTATAGCGTGAAAGGATTCCTGCAACCAAACAGGCAAGTTGCGGGATTGGCGATGGTCTTCGCCCTGATTGTTGTCACTGTAGGTTGTAACCGGGCGAATCCCCAGGCAGCGGGTCCCCAAATGCCGCCTGCACCTCTGGTGAGTGTGGCCAAGGCGCAAGCGCAAGATGTGCCCGTTTATCTCGACGAGATCGGCAAGAGCTACGCTTTCGAGTCCGTTACCGTGACCCCACAAGTCGGCGGACGCATTACCCAGAGGCAATTCCAGGATGGCGCGGATTTGACCAAGGGGCAGTTGCTTTTTGTGATTGACCCGCGTCCGTATCAGGCACAGCTCGATTCGGCTAAGGGTGCTCTGGCCCAAGCAAAGGCGAATCTGGAACTCGCCAAGGTGGAGTTCGCGCGCAGCTCGGCGCTAGTAAACGAGAAGGTTGTCGCAAAGCAGGATTACGACATCAAAAAGAGCACCGTGGAGGCCGATCAGGCACAGGTGGAGTCGGCAGAAGCGGCGCTTGAAACCGCCCAGCTCAACCTGGAATACTGCTACATTCACTCGCCCATCCAGGGGCGTGCCGGTGCACGACTCGTTGACGTCGGAAACGTGGTGCAGGCGAACACAACCGGGTTGTTGCTCATCCAGCGCCTGGATCCGATTTATGCGGACTTCACGATCACCGAGCGCGATCTACCCAATGTGCAAAAAGAGATGACTCGCGGAACGCTGAGGACTTTTGTGAGGCTGCCGTCCGATCCGGAAGACCATGTCCGCGGCGGTAAGCTCACATTTCTCGATAACACCGTGCAGAACGGCACCGGCACAGTCTTTTTGCGCGCCACCATCTCCAACCCCGATCACCACTTCTGGCCCGGGCAATTTGTCAACGTCAGGCTGGTTCTGGCAACGCAAAAGGGAGCGGTGGTGATCCCCAACCAAGCCACGCAAATCAGCCAGAAAGGCCCGTTCGTCTACGTAGTGAAACCCGACAACACCGCAGACCTGCGGCTTGTGACCCTGGGCCAGCGGCAAGGCGATAACATCGTGATTACCCAAGGTGTTGCCGCAGGAGAGAACGTTATCGTGGCCGGCCAGATGACCGTAGCTCCGAACGGCAAGGTACGTGTGGATACCGGCGGCGCCACACCCTCGGCGGGAACGCAGCCGGGTGCGCCTGCGCAGACAAAGTAGCGAGAACGACGATCGATGAATCTCTCCGAACCATTTATTCGCCGCCCGGTGATGACCGCAGTGCTCACGGTGTCGGCAATCGTTTTTGGCGTACTGGCTTATTTTGCCTTGCCGGTCAATGACCTGCCCGCGGTCGACTACCCCGTCATTCAGGTAAACGTCGGCTATCCCGGCGCAACGCCAGAGACCATGGCGAACAACGTGGCCACCCCGCTCGAGCGTCAGTTCATGCAGATTTCTGGCCTTCAGCTGGTGACCTCCAACAGCGGCCAGGGAAGCACCAGTTTCGTCCTTCAGTTTGATCTCTCGAAGAACGTGGATGCCGCCGCTACCGACGTTCAGGCGGCCATATCGCGTGCCACCGCCCAATTGCCGGTGGACCTCCCGAGCCCGCCCACCTTCACCAAAACCAACCCTAATGACCAGCCCATCATGTATATCGGACTCACCAGCGACAGCGCTACCCAAGGGCAGCTATACGATTACGCCAACACCCAAGTCGGCGAGCACATCAGCATTCTTCCGGGAGTGAGCCAGGTGGCCATCTACGGCGCTCAGGCCGCCATCCGCATCAAAGCCGATCCTTCCGCCCTGGCTGCCCGCAATCTAACGATTGATGACCTGACCGCGGCCCTCAAGAATGGAACCAGCTACACCGGCGCGGGCCAGTTTGACGGCGCGCACCACACTTTTCTGCTTAAACCCGAAGGCCAGCTCAGCGAAGCCAGTCAGTACGAAAACCTTATCGTCAAGCAGGGAAACGGCGCCCCCATCTACCTCAAAGACATCGCCAGCGTTGAAAATGGAGTACGAGACGAACGCATCAACATGCGCTTTTGGTACCGTGGCCACGAAGTCCCAGCCGCTACTGTCGTCGTTGCGGTCTTCCGGCGAGCGGGGACAAATGCCGTCGAGGTTGCCAAATCCATCCGCGCCCTGCTTCCCACGGTGCAGGCTCAGCTTCCCAGCTCCGTCAAAATTATCCCGATTTACGACCGTTCTCAGGGCATCGTAAACAGCGTTAAAGACGTCCAAGCAACGCTGTTCATCGCGTTCGTCTTGGTTGTGCTGGTGATCTTCGTCTTTCTGGGTCGAGCGCGCGACACTTTGATCCCCGTGGCCGCGCTGCCGCTTTCGCTCCTGCTCACCTTTGTGGTGATGGACATTCTTGGGTACAGCCTGGACAACCTCTCGCTGATGGCTCTAACGCTCGCCATCGGATTCCTGGTCGATGACGCTATCGTTTTCCTGGAAAACACCGTTCGCCTGATGGAGAGCGGCATGCGCGCCCTCGACGCCGCGATTCAGTCCGCTAAGGAAATCAGCTTTACGATTCTCGCCATGACTATTTCCCTGGCGGCCGTGTTCCTCCCGCTCGTGTTTATGGGCGGTTTGGTGGGCCGCATTTTCCGCGAGTTTTCCGTCACCATCATCGTTTCGATTTTTGCCAGCGGCATTGTTTCGCTCACACTGACTCCACTGATGTGCTCCGGCCTGCTCCAGGAACACGGCGAGCACAGGAAAAAGAACTGGGTCGAACGAGTCATTGGCAGCATCGAAAAGAAGGTGCTCGGCTCCTATGGCCGCTCGCTATGGTTCTTCCTGCGCTACCGCTGGATTTCTATGGCTATTTGGCTGGTTTGCCTCGGCGGAACGATCTACCTCTTTTACATTGTGCCCAAAGCTTTCCTCCCGATCGGTGACAGTTCCTTCGTTCTCGGGGTCTTCGTCTCCCAGGAAGGCACGTCCTATCACGAGATGCGCACTCATCAGGTGGAAGTCGAAAACGTGTTGCACGCTAATCGCGCAGTAGACATGACCTTCACCCTGAGCGGGGCTACTGGGTTTTTCCCTGCCAATCAGGGCCTGGTGTTCGCGATCCTGAAAGATCCGGATAAGCGCCCGCCCATTGAAGCGGTGGCCGGGCAATTAATGGGGCAGTTGAACTCCAAAGTTCCCGGTCTAATGACCTTCCTGAAGCCGCAGCCGGTGCTGCAAATCAGCACCGGAGCTACAGCTCAGCTTCAGGGCCAGTTTGCCTATTCGATTTCCGGAATCGACCCGAACGAGGTGTATGCCAGCGCTGGAAGCCTGATGCGCAAAATGTTCGAGTTCCCCGGCTTCTTGTTCGTCAATTCCGACTTGTACAATCACACTCCCAATTTGCAGGTGAACATCCTCCGCGAGCAAGCCAAGACCTACGGAGTCTCCGAGACCCGGATTCTTAATCTTCTTCACCAGGCTTACTCGCAGAACTACGTCTATCTCATCAAAAAGCCGACCGACCAATATCAGGTCATCCTGGAAGTTGCGGACGACAAGCGTGCCGAGCCTCAGGACCTGCATCTGCTCTACATCAAGAGCGATGACGGCACCCGCATGGTCCCGCTGAACGCTCTGGCGACCTGGAATTCGACTTTGGGACCTCAATCCGTGAATCACATCAACCAATTCACCAGCGTCACGCTTTTCTTCCAGTTGAAGCCGGGCTATTCCATTGGGCAGGTGACCGATTTCGTAGAGAAGTCGGCGAAGCAAATCCTGCCGCCCGGAATTCGCGGCCAGTTCCAGGGCGAGGCGCTTACGTTCCGAGACACGGTATCGAGCCTCACCATCCTGATGCTTCTCGCGGTCTTTGTCATGTACGTGATTTTGGCCATTTTGTACGAGAGCTACCTGCATCCTGTTACCGTGCTCTCCTCGTTGCCGGTTGCGCTCGTAGGCGGGCTCTTGACCCTCTGGTTGTTCGGCGCCGAGGCTTCCTTATACGCGTTTATCGGCATGTTCATGCTCATGGGCATCGTCAAGAAAAACGGAATCATGATCGTGGACTTCGCGCAACAGCGTGTCGAGCATGGTGTGCCGGATGACCAAGCGATTCACGACGCCAGCATGGAGCGCTTCCGGCCCATCATGATGACCACCATGGCCGCACTCATGGGCGCCCTGCCGATCGCCCTTGGCTATGGGGCGGATGGCGCTTCACGCCGGCCCCTGGGACTCGTTGTGGTCGGCGGCCTGATTGTGTCGCAGTTCATCACGCTTTTCATTACTCCCGCCATCTATCTTTACCTCGAAGAGTTCCAGGAAAAGGTCCTGGATCGCTTTGCCTTCTTCCGAGCGCGGCATTCGCGGCCGACTACTGTCGGCGCACCCGTGCCGGGACACGCAACAGCAGACTAAGTGCCCCTCGGTCGTCCCGCGCCGGCGACTCGAAAAAATTCGCGTGAAATCCGCCGCAATCTCCACTAGGATTCCTCCCGTTACAAGACAGGACACAACTATGACTCCTCACACTGTTTCGCGCCGAACTTTTCTCGCCATTTCGGCAGCTTTACCTTTCGCACTACGCACCAGCGCCGCATCCTCCATCCCCATTGGCCTCGAGCTTTATTCCGTTCGCAATGAACTCAAGCGCGACCAACAAGCCACCGTGCGCGCCGTCGCGAAAATGGGCTACCAATGCGTCGAATTTTTCGCCCCCTATTACGCGTGGTCCGAGGACGAAACCAAGCAAATCCGCAAGCTCATGGACGACCTCGGCATCCGCTGCTATTCCACGCACAACGACAGCTCCAATGTGAACGCGGAGAACATCGCAAAGACAATCGATCGAAACCTGATCCTTGGCTGCAAATACGCCGTCGTCGCTTCCAGCCATCCGCAGCCCACCACGCTCGACGGCTGGAAAACTGTCGCCGACGCACTCAACTCCGCTGACGAGCAATTGGCAAAATCCGGTCTTCACGCTGGTTACCACAATCACGAGCCGGAGTTCACACCAATTGACGGCGGCCGTCCTATGGAAGTCATTGCGAAGAACACGCGGCCGTCCATCATGCTTCAACTCGACGTCGGCACCTGCCTCAAGGCCGGCTCCGACCCCGTCGCCTGGATTCGCTCGAACCCCGGCCGCATCCGCTCACTGCACCTCAAAGAATGGTCTTCCGATCCCGCGAAGGCCTACTCCGTTTTATTCGGCGAAGGCAACGCGGATTGGAAAGGAATTCTCGCAGCCGCGGAAAGCGTCGGAGGCGTCGAATACTATCTCATCGAGCAGGAAGGCAGCCGCTTCTCCGAACTCGAAACCGCCGAGCGCTGCCTCAAAGCCTATCGCGCCGTTCATCCCAGCTAATCGCGGCTACTTCGCGGCCGCATTATTTACTGTTTTCCTCCTTGTAGCGGCGACTTTACGTCGCCGTCCTCGCCATTCGCTTAGCCGCCGCAAACGCGTCAGTTCAACCGAGGGAACAGCCGCCTTTGCCGCTCCGCAGGGAGAACTTTCTCCTCAGCGAGCGGTCTTTGCGAGGAGAAATCTCTCTTCAACCTGAACTCTCAGACCGTTCCCTGCCCCTTTTCCCCCTCTTGAATAACGTTTTTCTCGAACTTCCAATCTGCACCTTAATAATCATTGACATTGGAATTTGCCATGCTTATACTCCCGCGCAAATGTTTAGTTAACCGATTTAGTTGAGGGTGCGGGGCCAGCCAGCATAAGAAGCTTGCTTTGGAGACTCCAGTGGTTCTCCGGTGCGAAGGACCTGCTTTTCGTTCTTCTTAGGGGCAGAAGTTTTTTCTCGGTCGCAAATTCTTTTGGGGGTCGAGAATTCTTTTTGGGGGTGAAGGAGCATTCATGAGCCTATCCAACCATTCCATCCGGGCCCTTGTGTTTGCAGTTTTCACTCTGCTTTTGGTCACGTCCGCTTATTCTCAGTATCGTGCAAGCATTCAGGGTATCGTCACGGATAGTCAGGGCGCTGTGGTATCAGACGCAACAATTACGTTGCAGAATGAGGAAACCGGGCAGACCTACAAAACCACAAGCGGAAGCGACGGCGTCTTCACCTTTAATGGTTTGCCGCCAAGCAAATTCACCGTGACCGTGGAAAAGACCGGCTTCAAGGCCAAAACCGTCAAAGGATTCGGCGTTGTCGCGGAGCAGGCCAACGCTCTCACCGTCCAATTGGAAGTCGGCCAAGTGGCTGAGTCCGTGACGGTGAATGGAGATTCGGAACCCTTGATTGACACGGAGACCGCCAACCTCACGGGAACGGTCAACTCAGTGGATATTCAAAGGCTGCCGTCCATCGGCCGCGACCCTTTCCAGCTCTTGCAGCTCGCGCCTGGGGCGTTCGGCGACGGGGCTCGCGCCGGAGCTAACGGCGGGAATAACTTACCGGGCACGACAATTGGCGGGACAGGCGGCACCGACGGCGTTTTCAAAATTGAAAACGGCGGGCAGATCACAGCCAATGGCGCTCGAACCGGGGAAAACAACTATCAAATTGATGGCGTTGAAACCACCTCCGTCACCTGGGGCGGCACATCGGTCATTACTCCGAATGAGGATTCCATCAAGGAAGTCAAGATTGTTACAGACAACTACGACGCCGAAAACGGACGCTACCGCGGCGCGCAGGTCCAAATTGTTTCGCAGAACGGAACGAACCAGTATCATGGAAGCTTTTTCTTCAAGGCGCACCGTCCAGGATTAGACGCGTTTACAAAATACAACGGGTTTAACAGCAATCTGCCAGGTTGCACGAAGCCATGCGGCAACATACGAGACGAAAACCGGTTCAATGACTGGGGTGGAACAGCCGGAGGCCCCGTCCTGAAGAACAAGCTGTTTGTGTTTTTTTCGTATGAAGATCTCGGCTCCAACGCGAAGCAAGGGACCGGAGGTGGCTGGTACGAGACACCGGCGTTCCGCGCCCTGGCAGGGAGCAGCACCAACGCCGCAAAATTCTATGGCTTTAAAGGAATCGGCCCCAATGGCGGCACGCAGGTTGACCAAACATGTAGCTCGGTCAACCTAGTCGATGCTGCAAGACATGCAAGTGACCCCGTGAGATATCCCGTCGTAAACTGTGTGGAAATTCCTGGACAAGGGTTGAACATCGGCACCCCTCTTACCGTAGCCCTTGGCACAAATGATGGCAGCAGCACTATTGCAGGTGCCACCCCGTGGAACACTTGTGTAGGTCGTGATCCTGCCGGGAACTGCACCGAGTTCAACTTTGGCACAGGCGGCGACGGAAAAGGAGGTTCCAACAACCTGGGAACCACCGCCGACATCGCTTTCTATCAAGGCACGATCGAACCTTCTAACAGCACCCACAGACAGTACAACGGTCGTATAGACTTCAATGCTACCAGCAAGGATCTGCTGGCCTTCAGTACGTACTACGTTCCTAGCACCTCCACCGGCATGAACGGGAATGGGGATCGTCTCATGAACCTGTTCAACTCCACCGTCACAAATCGCTTGCTAACCCTTCTGTGGGACCACACCTTTAGCCCCACCTTGGTCAACGAAGCTCGAGTTAACGCCGCCGGCTGGATTAATAAGGACCTCTCCACCAATCCCAATGGCCCGTTTGGATTGCCACAGGTTAGCTTCAATTCTGTAGGTGGACTCCAGGGGTACGGCATTGGCTCATTCAACGGCTTTGACCAGTGGACCTATGCCGCCAAGGATGTTCTCACCAAAGTCCGAGGCGCCCATACCATGAAGATGGGCGGAGAGTTCACTCGCCTTCTTTCCGTTGACGCACCGTTTTGGGCTGATCGCCCAGGCTTCACGTTTAACAACATTTGGGACTTCCTCAATGACGCTCCCGTCAACGAGAGCGTACAGGCCGATCCGAAGACGGGTGTGCCTTCCGCGCTCCGTAAGGACCTGCGCGACAACATCGTCGCTTTCTTCTTTCAGGACAGCTATAAAGTCCGGCCGAACCTGACCTTGACCGCTGGCTTGCGTTGGGAATACTTCGGCCCGATCACGGAAAAGAACGGTCTATTGGCCACTGTCGATTTTGGAACTGGGGCCAATCGGTTCACTAACATCAACGTCCGCACCGGCGGGAGCCAGTTCAACGCGCAGAAAGCAAACTTCGGCCCGCAGCTTGGCTTCGCGTGGAGCCCCAGGGAACTGGTCGGCCACGAATTTGGCAGCCGCCTGGTAATTCGCGGAGGTTTGGGCATGTCCTATAACGGAATCGCCCAATCGAACACTCTGGACACGCGGTTCAATCCGCCATTCGTGGACAACAACCCTAGCTTTAACTGTGCCAATGGAACCGCGGACCCAGCCTGCCAGGTGGCGTACATCGGCACCTTTCCGTCCAACGCAAATTCGGCCACTGGATACGGTCCAAATCCCAACGCCAAGGTATCCTTCGGTACGAACAATCTGCCGACCACGTGTTGCATCGATTTGACGGCGCTCCCCGCAAATTGGCCGACCACTTACACCTATCACTACACTCTGGGTGGCGAATACGACCTCGGCCATCAATGGGTCGCCTCCATCGGATATCAAGGCAGCACCACGCGCCACCTGACACAGCACTATAATCTTTATAACGTTGCGGCGGCATTGAATTACACGCTCAACCCCGTGGTCAAAGGCATCACCTATTACTCAGACGACGGTGCAGCGCGTTTCAACGCGCTGCTGCTCGAACTGAAACACAATTTCAGCCACTCGTTCCAGTTGGATACGCAATATCGTTTGAGCCAAAGCCTGGACGCAGGATCAAACGCCTACGCCGGCAGCTTCTACCAATGGAACATCGCGACGGGATTTGCGAACTCCGACTACGACGTTCGCCACGCCTTCAAAGTGTACGGGATCTACTCGCCAACCATCTTCAAGGGTAGCCGCGGTTGGATGGAAAAAGTCGCTGGCGGATGGAGTATCTCCGGCATCCTGAACGCTCACACCGGCTTCCCCTGGACGCCGCAATACGGCCTCGGCGAACTAGACACCTTTACCGTAAACGGAGTGACCGGACACTATGAACCTGTCTTCAATTTCGGTCCGGGAAGTTGCGGCCCGTCGTGCGACGCGGGATCCGGGGCGATTTTGCCGGCCACGTACCTTGGCGGGTTCACTCCGAATTACCACGGCAACTCCCCCGCAACGGGAAATGCATTCTTCACTGCTCCCAATCTTCAGCCAGGCACCCTGTTTGAATGCCTCTTTGTGACGGCGCCGACGGCCAATTGTCCGAACGGCAAGCAGGGCTTTGGCGGCTTGCCTTCCCTGCCAGGAATCGCGCGCAATTCCTTCTATGGACCGGGATACTTCGATATCGACGCGCAAATCAGCAAGTCGTTCGGATTGCCAAACATGAAAGTGATTGGCGAGAACGGAAAGATTGAGGTTCGCGCCAATTTCTACAACCTGTTCAACAAGGTCAATCTGAACGGCACGTGCGGGTGGAACGGCGTCGTGTGCGACGTCACCCAGGCGCACTTTGGCGAGTCGCAAAGCGCTCTTGGCGCCCGCGTCATCGAAATGCAGGCACGTTTCAGCTTCTAGCTCCAAACCAACTTGAACAAACAAGAGGGAGGCCGGCAAGTGCCTCCCTTTCTTGTTTCTGGTCCATGCCTCAATCTGCTTCACCAGGAGTTATTTTGTTGGGTTTGCGCGCGTGCAAGGAAGTAAAATATAAGCCACTTGGAAACTGTCTAGAGCGCAGGAATCTATTGGGAGGTCCCAACGGAGACTCTGGCTAAAATCTGCATTGGAGGAATTAGCGTCACGTTTTGTCTCACTTCCTTGACCGCTCCGGCATTCGCCCAGGCCCCCACGCGCACCGATCCCTCAAGTTCTGCGGCCAACACTCCTATCGAGCGAGCCATTGATCTTGCGTCGAAGGGACGTTGTGAGGAATCGCTCCCCCTTCTAAGGAAGTTCACGACTGGGCTCAAAGACAAGCAATCGAAGTATCGCGCGCTGATGGCCACGGTGCGCTGTTCGATGAAGCAGAGGGACGACCGGGCAGCCGCCGACACACTTTTGGACATGAGGCGAGAGTTTCCGGAAGATCCCGAGGTGTTATACATGACCTCGCAGTTCTTTTTGGGAATCGCGGAAGGCGCATCGCAAGAGCTTACCGTAGTAGCCCCTAATTCGTATCAAACCCGTGAGCTGCAAGCCGAGGGCTTGGAATCGCAAGAGAAGTGGGCGGAGGCTGCGGCCATCTATCGAAAGATCCTGGAAGAAAATCCCAAGTTGCGGGGCATTCATTACCGACTCGGCCGCGCTGCGCTTTCGCAGCCGGAGTCTCCCACGAGCAGCGCGTACGCCAGGAAGGAATTCGAGCGGGAACTTGCCATCGATCCGGTGAATGCCGCCGCGGAATTCTGGCTGGGAGAGATTGCGCGGCTTGACGGTCAATGGGAAGACGCCATCTCCCATTTTGCTGCGGCGGCGAAGATTGATCCTCATTTCGCGGACGCTTTTCTGTCTTTAGGCACTGTCTTGAACTCTGCGGGGCGCTTCTCCGAGGCCGTCCCGCGGCTGGAGCAATACGTAAGAATGGCCCCCGATAATCTCGCGGGCCATTATCAGCTTTCCGTCGCCTATGCGCGCACTGGACGCAAAGAGGATTCCGTTCGTGAAATGACTCTTCATCAGCAACTGCTTGAGAAACACCAGGCTGAGACCAAAGCGCGGGCTACTGTCGCGCCTCATTGAGCGTCCGAATTGCTCCTCCCCGAATGCAAAAAAGACCGATGGCTGAGGCTCTCGACTCTCATGCTTAGATTCCGCTACAGAAGAATGACCACAGGTCTGACAAGCATCCTCTTCATCACGATACCCGGAACTTTGGCGAATGCTGCGCAGCAGAAGAATGCTCCGTTCAGCCAACTGGCCGAACAAGCGCGAAAAGCGAGCGACGAAAGCCGTCTGGAAGAAGCTGCTGCCCTTTATACGCGGGCCCTGGCTCTCCACCCGCGGTGGACTGACGGCTGGTGGTCATTGGGTACCATCGAATACGACCAGAGCCTTTACGCTAAAGCCGCCACGGCATTCACAAGACTCGTGGCTCTTCAGCCGGGCAACGGCACGGCCCACGCCATGCTAGGCTTGTGCCAATTCGAATTACAGCAGGATGATTCCGCGCTGAAGAATCTGTTGAAGGCGGAAAAACTGAACATTATCAAGAACGAGGAGTTGCGCACGGTGGCGCTATACCACCTCGGAGTTCTTTTGCTGCGGGCACGAAAGTTCGGCGACGCAAAAGAAACGCTGGATCAATTGGCCAAAGTCAGGATCAAGACAAAAGCGTCGACCACGGCGCTCGGCTTCGCCGTTCTTCTGATGAGCCCTAAGGACATACCCCCGGAAGGCACGCCAGGCGCCTATGTGATCGAGCGGGCTGGAGAGGCGGAGACCCTTTTGATGCAAAAGGACTTCGAGCAGGCGAAGCAAATTTATACCCAGTTGACGGCTGATTATCCGGAATACCCCAACTTGCATTTTGCCTTTGGGAGATTGCTCCTGGAGACAAATGAGACAGACCTGGCCATCCAGCAGTTCCAGCTTGAATTGAAGCGCGACCCGCAAAATGTAAATTCACTTCTTGAGATTGCCGCCGTGCGCTATCAGGTCGACTCTCAAGATGGCTTGTCCTATGCAGAGAAAGCGCTGCAACTTGCGCCGAGGCTCCCGCTTACCCACTACCTCGTTGGATTGTTGCGCCTGGACACGGGAAACGCCGCGGGGGCCATTGCCGAGTTGGAAATCGCTCAGAAGGCGTTTCCGAATGAATCCAGAATTTACTTCTCGTTGGGAACCGCGTATTCGCGCACCAGCCGGAAGGCGGAAGCAACGAAGGCTCGCGCAGAATTTGTGCGGTTAAGCGCGCAGGAAAAACAACGGGCTGCGACCTTGTATGGCGATCGGCCGCTCGGTCTTGCAGGAGGACAATTGGAAACGCTCGGCAAAGGCAATCCGCAGCCGTGAGACTACCGTTCCCTTTCCTTTCTTCACGAGGTGATAACAAGGCCAGACCCCGCTTCACGCGGCGCGATTTCTTGCGTGCTCTGAGCTTCAATCTAGGTCTGTGCCGCACCACCCCCTTGTTGCGGACTCTGTCTTTTCCCTTCTCCCGCGTCGAGCAAGACCCACAAGAATCAAGGCCGCTCTTATTTGAGGAAGTTTCGCCGGCAAAGAGCGGGATCACCTGGCAGCACGTAAACGGCCGTTCGGAAAACTACTATCTGCCAGAGACGACGGGCGCGGGCTGCGCGTTCTTGGATTATGACAACGACGGCTGGATGGACATCTACTTAGTGAACAGCGGCAAGTGTGACTTCTACGATCCCAAGCCGCCCCTGCGTAACGCTCTTTACAAGAACAATCGCGATGGCACCTTCACGGACGTAACGGAAAAAGCCGGTGTGCCTGGCGGCGGCTACGGCATGGGCGTGGCGGTCGGCGATTACAGCGGCAATGGTTTTCCCGATTTGTATGTGACTCAGTATGAGCGCTGCATCTTGTACCGAAATAACGGGGACGGCACTTTCACGGATGTAACGGAAAAAACCGGCGTAGCGGCTCCCGGCTGGGCCTCCAGCGCTGTGTGGTTTGATTACGACAATGACGGCAAGCTGGACCTGTTCGTCTGCCGCTTCGGCACCTCCGGCAAGTCCGAGAACAAGTACTGCGAGGACGCGCAAACCCACGAGCGCTCTTATTGCATACCGACGGTCTACCCGCGCGTGCGCAGCTGGCTTTTCCATAACAACGGCGATGGCACGTTCAAGGACGTTTCCGAGGAGTCCGGAATCGCGAAGTCCCTGGGCAAAGCCTGGGGAGTTGTTGCCACAGACGTTAACAACGACGGCTGGATGGACCTTTTCGTCGCCAACGACACCGTCGAAAATTTCCTGTTCCTGAACAAAAAAGATGGAAAGTTCGTGGACATCGGCTTGGACTCCGGAGTGGCATTCAGTCAAGAAGGACGCCCCCGCTCCGGGATGGGCGTCGACTCCGCGGATTTCGATCAGGATGGCTGGCAAGACCTCTTTGTAACGAACGTGGATCACGAAATGTATTCCATTTACAAAAACAACCACGATCTGACGTTCGACGATATCACCGGGCCGATGGGTATTGGCCGCATCACCCGGCTGATGAGCGGCTGGGGAGTGAAATTCTTCGACTACGATAACGATGGCAATATCGACCTGTTCGTCGTCAACGGGCATCCAGACGACAAGGTCGAACAGCATTTGAGTCACGTGATGTACAAAGAGCCCTTGCTCCTCTTTCACAACACGGGACACGGATTTGAGAACGTTAGCGCGTCCGCCGGTCCCGCGTTTGCAGAAAGCCTTGCCGGGCGCGGTCTTGCGATTGGTGATTTTGACAACGACGGCGCCATCGACGCACTGGTCACTGCCAACGGCGAGGCGCCCTTGCTGTTAAGAAACGTCGCCGCAAAGGGTAACCACTGGCTCGGCGTGCGCCTCATTGGAAAGAAGGCAAATCCCGACGCCATCGGCGCTCGCATTACTTGGCAGGCCGGAGATTTGAAACGAACACGCTTGAAGGTGGGTGGCGGCAGCTACCTCTCCTCCCACGATCCCCGCGAAGTCCTCGGCATCGGCCCCCGTACCAAAATCGACCGCCTTGAAATTCGCTGGCCTCAACCCAGCGGCCGCGTCGAAACCTTCACCGACCTCCCCATCGACCGCTACATCACCATCGTCGAAGGCTCCGGCATCCGCTAGCCCGCCCATCTCCAAGAAAAATGATAAGAAAATGGCCCAAACCCATTGACAGATTTGCTTTATGTGATATACTCTTTGTGTACTGTATAGAGCTTAGAACCTGTGCATGTTATCGAAGATCGAGGGCCTGCTAACGGGGCACTGTAACCCTCTTAGAATCAACACTTGTGAGACTCTTTGCAAGTGTTCATTCTAAAGGACTTACGCAATGGCTAAGTCCTTTAGAATCTGCACTTACAAAAAACCGGGGGAGGGGGGTCCGATTATCGTTAACTAGAAATTCCGTCCGGAACAACTACTTGGCCGGCAGGGACGTTGGGGAACTCTCGGGATGAAAACCGGCGCGGGCCATTCCTCGTTTCACATCTTCATCCTTCATAAATTGTTCCCACACGAAACCGGTGCGGTGATTTTCCGCCATCAGCATGGTGATTCCCAGATCGAGGCCGAGGACGTCAGTGTCGTACCAGTTTGTCAAAGGATTGAACGCGTCGCGATAGCTGTACTTGGTCCACACTTTGTCGCGATAAGAACCGCGGATATGGCGCAGCACGCGGATGCAGTCGTCAAAGAGAAACGGAAGCGAGCCACCGGTCGCGCAAGGCACGATGCTGCCATCCACGGGACCAAGCGGGCCTCCATCCACAGAAGGACCGCCCCACGCGGTGTAGCCTTTGACATAATCCGACGCGCTGATGCCCCAAAGATTTTCGCTGTAATCGGGAAAGCGATCGCGTAGCGAGAGGCAGAAGAGTTTGTGCGCCTTGGTCGCCTTGATGGAATTGTCGAAATAATTCGCGTAAGCGTCGCGTTTATTGCGGAAGTCGAACCACGCATGCGAATACTGATGGGTGAAAATGGGATCATTTCCGGAAATGTACTCGATGCCCTGATAGTTGATTTTCGGGCGCGTCCAGGCACCCCAGGAACTGGCGTCCACGGGATGTGTTGGCGAACCGATGGCGAGCAAATAAATCATCATCAATTCGCAAAAATGCTCCCAGCGCGCATCGAGAAAACCTGATTCCGGATGCCAGCCCATGGAAAAGGTCTTGCCGCCATTGAGCATCCATGGCCAGTCGACCCGTTGATAAATTGCTGTTGCGAGGTCCTTGATTTGCTGGTCGGAGAAATATTGGCGCGCCGTGAGAACACCACAAAGGAGAATTGAGGAATCGATGGAGGACAGTTCGCACTTTTCCCAGCGATCGCCGGTTTCCATATGGATGAAATGAAAAAAGAAGCCATGTTGGTTATGCAGATCGTTGGCGATAAATTTCAGCGTGGTTCGCACGCGATCGGCGATTTCCCCGGATTTTCGGTAGCCGCGGTGGTCGCCAATACAAAGGCTAGTCAAGCCGAAACCGGTGGCGGCGATGCTTGACATCGTGTGCGAATCGTTGCCGTTGGCCAGAGCGCGATCCTTTACCTGACCGGTTTTGGAGCTGGCTTCGTTCCAGAAAAATTCAAAGCTAGCGCGCTGGATTTCATCGAGGAGTTGCTCATCGGTGCCTTCAAATGGGGCGCCATTAAGCTCCACAAAAGACGGCACGCTGCGCTTTTGGCAACTGGCGAGGGTGGCCAGCGGGGAAGCCAAGAGGCCCATTCCGCAAAGGCGCATCACTTCCCTTCTATCGAGAACAGTTTTGCTCGTCATGGGTAGCGCGAGACCATCAGCTTACTTCGTGATTTCCAGTGCAGCTTGAACGCCCTGGCTCGAGTCGGGAGCAAGCCACAACGTGACTTTGGCCGGCTCGGCGGCAAACTTTTGCTGATCGTTCCAGATTGCGAAAGCGCTCGGACCTAGCAGAAAAGTGACTTTCTTCGTTTCGCCCGGGGCCAGGGAAATGCGCTGGAACTTACTCAATGCCCGAACCGGTTGAGCCGTGCTTGTACCCTGAAAGCGGAGATAGCATTGCACCGTTTCTACACCGGGACGCGTTCCCGTATTTGTAACGTCGGCGCTGGCGCTGAGGGCGGCGCTTTGCTTGGGCTCACTGGCTTGCAGGTCTTGATTCAAGTTGGCCGCGCTGATTTTTGTTTTATCAATGTGAAGACTTCCGTAGCTAAAAGTCGTGTAAGAAAGCCCGAAGCCAAACGGAAACTGCGAGCTATTCTGTTCGTCGATGTAGCGCGAGACATATTTTTCTTGGATATTGCGGGGCGGCCGCGTCAGGTCGATCTTTCCCGCAGGGCGCCCGGTGTTCAATGCGTTGTAATAGAGCGGTTCCTGGCCGACGCTGCGAGGCCAGCTTACCGTGAGCCTTCCGCTGGGATTTGCGTCGCCAAACAGAGTCCGCACGAGCGCTGGTCCTGCCTGAATACCGGGAAACCAGGCAGCCATCACCGCAGGCACATGCTGAAACGCCCAAGGCAGAGTAAGAGGGCGGCCGCTGAAGATGAGGAGAACGCAAGGCTTTCCTGTGGCGACAACTTTCTCGAGAAGGTCTTCCTGACGGCCGGGCAAACCGAGAAACGCACGCGAAGCGGCTTCTCCCGTCATCTCTCCAGCATTTTCGCCTAGAGCCAGGATTACGATATCAGCTTGCTCTGCAACCTTCACCGCTTCCGCAAGCTGGTCATCCGTGCCAGCCGTGAACTCTGCGCCCTTTGCGTAGTGAACGTTTTGCGCCCCGATTCTTTCGTTAAGTGCGGTACGCAGCGTGACTGCGTCCTGGGGACGTCCTAAACCTCCCCATGAACCGAGCATGCTGCCTTTGTCATTGGAGAGGGGACCGATCAAAGCGATGTTTTTCGCGTTGGCAGATAACGGCAGAAGCGGGGCAGTACCGACGGCCGCATTCTTCAGGAGGACGAAGGACTCTTCCGCAGCCGTTCGCGCAAGCAACACACTCTCCTTCTGAAGAATGGCACCGGCTTCTTTCGATTCGTCCGTATAAGGATGCTCGAACAAGCCGAGGGCAAACTTGACGCGCAAGACGCGGCGAACAGCTTCGTCCACGGCGGCTTCGGGCACTTCGCCGGAACGCACCAATTGGGCCAGGTGATCGTGATAGAGGCTGCTGACCATGTCCATATCAACGCCAGCCAGGAAGGCTTTTCGAGCTGCGGTCGCGCCATCGCTGGCGATGCCATGGTTAATAAGCTCTGCAAGAGATGTGTAATCGCTGTCGACAATTCCCTGAAATCCCCATTCCTTCCGCAGGATTTGCGTCAAGGTGAAAGGATTGGCCGAGGCAGGCACGGCATTCAGGGAATTGAACGCGCTCATGATGGTAGCGGCGCCCTCCTCGACGGCCGCGTGGAAGGGCGGCAAATAGTATTCACGCAAAGTGTGCTCGGAGATTTCGGCAGAGTTGTAATCGCGGCCGCCTTCCGCAGCGCCATAGCCGACGAAATGTTTCGCACAAGCGGCAATGCTGTCGGGCGCATCAAGGCGCGTTCCCTGATAACCCCGGACATAGGCGCGCGCGATCACGGAGCCGAGATAGGGATCTTCGCCTGCGCCTTCCGTCATGCGTCCCCAGCGCGCGTCCCTTGCGATGTCCACCATAGGAGAGAACGTCCAGCGGATTCCGCTAGCAGAGGCTTCCTGAGCAGCAACGCGAGCCGTTTGCTGGATCAGCTCGGGATTCCAGCTCGCAGACAGACCCAATGGAATGGGAAATTCGGTTCTAAACCCGTGAATCACGTCCAAACCGAAGAGAAGCGGAATGTGCAATCGCGATTGCTCGACGGCAAGGTGCTGAAAAGCGTTGACTTGGCGGGCGGTAGTGACGTTGAAAAGCGCTCCCACCTCGCCCTTGCGAATCATGTCTTCGTAGTCCGTGCGGCCGGTACCCGGACCCGTGGGCTGGCCTGAAGTGTATTGGACAAGCTGGCCAACCTTTTCCTCGAGTGTCATTTTGTGGAGAAGGTCATCGATCTTCTTCTCAACGCTGGGCTCCGAGAGAGTCGTGTCCGAAAAAACGGAGCGGGGAACCGTTTCCGAGGAAGAGGCCGGAGAAGGTGCCAGCGGGCAAAGCAAAAGAACGAGGGCTGCCAGGGCTGAGCGATGCAGCAGAGATGTCACGTTTCAAACGCTCCTAGTATGAGAAGGATTTCTTCAGGCCTTAAACGGGCTAAGGCACGGTTGCGCCAGGGCCAGTTATCCTACATTGGAGACAATGCAAAATCGACGAATTAGATCCGCTGAAACGAAGCGACGCCTACTTTTGCGCACTGAGCCTTCCCGTTCACCGTAAGGCAGTAGCATACTAAACCGATTTAGTAGCCGTTACAAGTGATGGAGTCTCCGGCAAAGAGGCTGCCCGAACCGAGCCTGGGATATAGCTTGTGGATACCCCAATAATTGTGGGAAACTACGGCGCACGAAATCGTTATGCCCCGGCCCAAGTCAGGGACAACTTTGCGCTCGCGAAAAGCTTCGGGGCGGAGTGTGAGCCTCAAGTCTCTTGCAGAGCACGTGGGATTTTCTCAAGCTGCCGTGTCGCTGGTCATCAACCGCGCCCCCGGCGCACAATCCATTCCGCATCGCACGCAGGAACTAATCCGCCAGGCAGCGCGGGAATTGAACTACCGGCCCAGTCACATCGCGCGATCGCTTCGGCAACAAAGAAGCTACACGATCGGGGTAGTGGTTCCGGAGATCAGCGAAGGGTATGCGGCGCTGGTCATGTCCGGGATTGAAGACCATCTGCTGCAGGAAGGCTATTTTTACTTTGTCGTGAGCCACCGTCATCGCGAGGAACTCATTGAAGAGTATCCGCTGATGCTGCAGCAGCGGGCGGTAGAAGGTTTGATCGCCGTGGACACAGCGATCACGAGCGGTGCGCAAGTGCCGCTGGTCGCGGTGTCTGGCCACCGCGAACTGCTCGGAGTCACGAACATTGTCTTGGATCATGCGCGGGCGGCGACATTGGCGATGGAGCACCTGACAAAGCTCGGGCATCGCCGAATCGCATTCATCAAGGGCCAGGCATTCAGCTCGGACACTGCGATTCGCTGGGAATCTGTGCGAAATGCGGCCCAAACGCTAGGCGTCAAGATTAGCGAACGCCTGGTGGGTCAGTTGGAAGGGGAATCCTCTTCGCCCGAACTTGGATACATAGTGACGAAAAAATTGCTTGCTTCGGGCGAACCATTCACAGCGCTTTTTGCGTTCAACGATATTTCAGCTATCGGCGCGATTCAGGCTTTGCGCGAAGGCGGGAAGAGCATTCCACGGGATGTTTCAGTGGTCGGCTTTGACGATATTCAGAGCGCCGCGTTTCAAAACCCGGCGCTGACAACGGTGAGACAGCCGCTTCGGGAGATGGGAATGCTCGCCGCTGAAACGCTCTTGCGGCGGATTGCTGCGCCGCCCCGGGCAGCGTACCCGAAGGAAATTGTAGTGCAGCCTGAGCTGATTAGCCGCGCAAGTACGGCAGCGGCCGGCACACTCTAGCACCCACCATCTATTACGATTCGCCCCCTCCCCAAAGGCCAACTGCTGTTAAATGGGCAGACGAAGCCTTGCTTCACATCCTCGAGCGTCAGAGCGGTTCCTCAAGGTCAGTTCGCCGCCATGAGCTTCGGCGATCTGGCGGCTCAGAACGAGGCCAATGCCGGAACCGCCGGGCTTGGTGGTAAAGAAAGGCACAAAAAGATTTGCGGTATTGGGAAGTCCAGGACCATCATCAAGAACCCACAACTCCACTTGCCCGCGCTTGCGCGTCCAACCAACTTGCACGCCGCCTTTGGTCTCCAAAGCCGCGTCGGCAGCGTTGCGAATCAGATTGATTAGAAGCTGTTCCAATTGATCCGGGTCGGCAGAAATGACAGCGTCAGGGCCCTTCCCCATGCTTACCTTCACGCGCGTTTCCAGCTTTACAGCTCTGCCCACCCACTCCGAAACTTTCACAGGCAGCAGTTTTGGCTGCGGCAATCGCGCTAGCTGGGCGTAAGCGGTCATAAAACGTCCAAGCGCCTCGGTGCGCGAACGAATGATGCCTAATCCTTGTTTCAGGTCATCCAGGATTACAGCCAGCGAATCATTGCGAACTGCAGGGGACTTCGCGGCAGAGACGAGGCTGCTCTCGAGGCTTTGCGCCACGGATTGAATGGGAGCGAGCGAATTATTCAGTTCGTGACCCAAGACGCGGATGAGCCGCTGCCACGCTTTGCGCTCTTCGTCGCGAAGCGTCCGGCTCAAGTCGCTCAATACAATCAAGTGATGAGGCAAGCCTTCCTCGCGAAAGGAGCCGCGGCGAAGCCCCCAGCGCCCGGACCCTCCGGGAAAAGCCAACTCCATAGTGCGAACCGGTTCACCCTCCAGGCAGGCGCCGAGACCGAGCTCTTCCGCCGTAAACCCGAGCAGACGTTCCAAAGAGCGGCCCAGGAGGTGCACGCCCGCACGATTGACGAGCCGAAGCTTCTTGTCTTGATCGAAGGTAAAGATAGCGAGATCGATTTCTTCCATTACGGTTCGAAGAAGGGCCGAAGCCTCCAGCGCGCCGAGGCGCTGCAGACGCAGCGTTTCGCTGAGCGCGTTTACTTCCACCATCACTTCGCCCATGGCGTCATCGTCGCGGGCGCCGCGGCCGCGCATCGAAAAGTCTTCCTCGCGCAAGGCAGCCAGAAGATTCGAAAGAGTCTGAAGCGAAAAGATCACGCGGCTTTGCAGGGAGATAGCAAGACCAAGCCAAAAAACCACAATGAAGAAGGTCAGAGTCCAGGCGCTGCCGGAAGCGAAATTCCCCGTCCACACCAAAATCAAGGCGACGAGCGAACCGGGAAGGCCAACGGCCAGCGCTGAAAGCTGGATCCGGCGCTCATAAGTGAGTGGCCTCATTCCAGTTGATGCTTTTGCAGCCGGCGGTACATAGCGCTGCGGCTCAACCCGAGGGCCTTGGCGGCCTGGCTGACGTTTCCCTCGTGACGGGAAAGCGTGCGCTGGATGAGATACTTCTCCACTTCGTCGAGGCTCATCTCCTCGAGTTTGGCAGCGGCGGCCCCAGCAGATTGAGCGCGCAGGCCAAGGTCTGCCGCGCGAACGCAAGGCCCTGGAGAAAGGAGCACTCCTCTTTCTACCGCGTGGTCGAGTTCGCGCACATTTCCGGGCCAAGAATGTTCATGGAGGGCTTTGAGCGCCGCTGAATCGAAACCGGTAATGCTCTTGCGATAGCGTTGCGCGTAGCCATGGAGAAAATGATGTGCAAGAAGATCAATGTCGTCGCGGCGGTCGCGCAGCGGGGGCAAGTGAATCTCGATGGTATTCAGGCGAAAGAGGAGGTCCTGCCGAAACCGGCCCGCGGCCGCCTCCGCGTTGACATCCGCGTTCGTGGCCGCCAAAACTCTCACGTTCACGCGCCGCGTGGTGGAGGAGCCCACACGCTCGAGATCTCCGGTTTCCAGAACGCGCAAGAGTTTGGCCTGCAGGTTCAGGGGGACATTGGCAATTTCGTCAAGGAACAACGTGCTGCCGTCGGCAAGCTCGAAGCGCCCCACTCGATCGGAACGCGCATCGGTGAAGGCGCCTTTCACATGCCCGAACAGCTCGCTTTCAAAGACGCCCTCGGAGAGCCCACCAGCATTCACCGTTACCATGGGCTTGGTCGAGCGCGAGGACAAAGCATGGAGCGTCCGCGCCACCACTTCTTTGCCCGTGCCGTGTTCCCCCGTAATCAAAACGTTGGCGTCGGAAGGACCAATCTGCCCGATGAGCTCCAGGACGGGTGCCATTGCCGGGGAATTCGCTAAAAAAGTGGGGCGCGATTCCGCGCGCAAGATGCGGTTCTCGGCTTCGAGGCGCGACGCTTGCCGCAATGCCTGGCGCAACTCAATCTGCGTGCGAATGATGGCGAGCAAGCGCTGATTTTCCCAAGGCTTGGGGATGAAATCGCGCGCTCCGCGGCGCATCGCTTCGACCGCCAATTCGATGCTGCTCCAGGCGGTCATCACAACCACCGGAACCGTGCTGTCAATGACCTGGATGCGCGTGAGCAAATCCAGCCCTTCCTGCCCGGAGGTGGTGTCTCGCGCGTAATTGAGGTCCATGAGGACGGCGTCGAATTCGCGGGCTTCGATGGCGTTTATGGCTTCGGCAGGAGAGGCGACTCCTTGTGTTTCATAGCCTTCTCCTTTGAGGAGCAGACGAAGGGAATCGCGGATGTCCTGCTGGTCGTCTGCCAAAAGCACTCGATAAGATGGCGCGCTGGAAGTCTTCATTCGATTGTGTTTAAAGAGTTTATCTTATGCCCTATCTTAAGCCTAACGGCTCCGCCTCAAATTCCGTCCACGACGAGAAGGCTCACTCATACCGCAAAGCGACCAGCGGATCCACGCGCGTCGCCCGCCACGCGGGAACCCACGACGCCAAGAGCGCCACAAGCGTCAATGCGAGCGACGTGCCTGCAAACGTCAGCGGGTCCGTTGCGCTAACTCCGTAGAGCAGGCTGGAGAGAACGCGCGTTAGCGCAAAAGCTGCAATCAGGCCCCCGGCTACGCCCAGGAGTGCGAGTTGCAAACTCTCTCCAAGCACCATCCGCAGGATATCCTTGCGTGACGCGCCGATGGCCATGCGCACGCCAATTTCCTGCGTGCGTTGCGTAACGTTGAAGCGAATTAGGCCAAACAAGCCGACAGCCGCCAAGATCAGCGCCATCGCCGCGAACACGCTGAGCAGCGTTACCGCCGACCGCCGCGGCCCCATCGACAAAGTGATGCGCTGATTCATCGTTCGCAGATCGGAAACAGGCTGGCTGGGATCAACATCATGTACGGCGGCGCGAATCGAGCTTGCCAGCGCCAGTGGATCGCTGTTGGTGCGGGCGATTAAGAAAACCGCGGGAGAATTTTGTTGATACAACGGAAAATAATAAACCCCTTTTGCGGAGCCTTCGGTGCCGATACTGGACGTTTCCTCGCCAACCACCTGGTAATGGCGCACATGCGCCACGATACCGACAATCGTATTCCACGGCTGGTTGTTTCCATTGCGGATGCGCTGCCCCAAGGCTTCCTGGTTAGGCCAATACTCGTGAGCAAGATTCTCGTCAATGATCGCCACAGGCTGCCCGCCAAGGCGGTCTTGATCGGTGAAGAAGCGTCCGCGGATCAAGCGAATGCCCATCGTTTCAAAATACTTCGGACTAACGCCGCGAATGTCGCCATGAGGACCGGGATCTCCTAGCGGAGCCACGCGTCCTTCAATGTTGAACGATGCGGAACCTCCGAAACCACTGAATGGCAGCGGCACGCCCGCGGCCGCAGAGACGACGCCGGCGGAATTGGAGAGCCGCTCTAGCGCGCTGCTGAGAAACGCAATCTGTTTCTCTGGCGTATCGTATTGGCGCTGGGGTAGCGCTAGAGATGCGCTCATCAAGCCCTGAGGACGAAAGCCAACGTCCACCTCTTTGAGTTTCGCCAGGCTTTTCAGAAATACTCCGGCCCCTGCGAGCAACACGAGGGCCAGGGAGAGCTCCCCCACCACCAGCGCGCTGCGGAAGCGATGGCGTCCTGAGCTTCCCTCCCCTGTGCCGCGGCCCTGCTTCAGATTTTGGTGCGGATCGATAAAAGCAATCTGCAACGCGGGCGCCGCGCCGAAAATGATTGCGGAGGCGCCGGCAATCAAAGCAGTGAAGAGCAGCACGTACAAATCCAGGTGAATGTCCAAACCGGTGGTGAGATTTTCAGGAGCAAGCCACAACAGCGCGCGAACCCCTTGCGACGCGAGCAACAAACCAAGCGCCATTCCGACGAAGGCCAGCGCCAGGCTTTCCGTGAGCATCTGACGCGCCAGCCGCCACGGGGAGCCGCCCAGCGCAGTGCGCACTGCGAATTCTTTGGCCCGGCCTGACGCGCGGGCTAGCAACAGCCCCGCGACATTCGAACACGCAATTAACAAAACCAAACTCACCGCGCCCAACAGGATCAGCAGCGGCGTGCGAACGTCTCCATAGACAAACTCCGTGAAAGGAACGGCAAACAGGCCCCAACCTGACGCCTTCGGATACCCCTGTGTGCGCGGATCATCGCTGATTCGTTGCGAGGTCAAAGCGAGGAACGCGGAAGCGTTCGAAAGCTTTGCATCGGGTTGTAACCGCGCAATCGAGAGATAGTTTTCATTGAAGATGTTGTTGATGACGAACGCATCCGGGGCCAGACCGAGCGGAGCCCAGAGATCGGTCTGGCTCGGCCACTCGAATTCCGGTCCCATAACGCCAATGATTTTGTAGGGCTGCTGATTAAGTTCGACGCTGCGGCCTACGATGCCCTCGTCGCCTCCAAAAATCGTTTTCCACGTGTTGTAGGCGAGAACCACTTCGCGATTGGCATTCGGCTGGTCTTCTTCGGGCGTGAAGACGCGGCCCATTAGCGGCCGGGCTTCGAACACGTCGAACCACTGCCACGAAACCCTTGCTCCGCGCAACCGCAACGGCCAGGAGCCTGTGGAGTAGTTGAAGTCGCTTTGATTCTCAATTGCTGCAGCTGCGAAGGTCTTCGTGTTATCGCGCACGAAGGTATAGTCCGGCGCGGAAATCACGATGTTCTTAAGATTCAGCTTTTCGTAGTGCGCGCGAACGGCCACCAACCGCTCGGGATGAGCTATACCGTAAGGGTGCAGCAGCAAACCGTTCACGACGCTAAAAATTGCGGTGTTCGCGCCGATGCCCAGCGCCAGCGTCAGGACTGCCACAATGGTAAAGCCCGGAGCTTTCACCAGCATGCGTAGCGCGTAGCGAAAATCTTGCAATAGCGTTCTCATTCTTGCCTCATTCGTAGCGCAGCGCGACCATCGGATCGACTCGCGAAGCGCGGCGTGCCGGCAGAAAAGCCGCCAGCGCCGCGACAATGGCAAGCAAAGCCGCAGCAGATACGATGACAACGGGGTCCGCAAAACCCAAGCCGAACAGCATGGTGCGAACCAAGCGCCCCCCGGCCAGAGCCGCGGGAACTCCAATAGCAATGCCGGCGATCACGAGCACGAGGCTCTCGCGCAGGACTTGCCACAGGACATTGGCGGGCGCGGCGCCAAGAGCCATGCGGATGCCGATGTCGCGAGTCCGCCGCGCAACGGTATAGGCCATCACACCATAGAGCCCAACACTGGCAAGCAAGACCGCGAGCAGGCCGAAGAAGCCCGAGAGTTGCTCGATGAAACGGTCGGTCTGCAAAGTATCGTCAACCAGTCCGGACATGCTGCGAATCGAGATTGCCGGAAGAGATGGGGCGATTCCCTGCACCGCTGAGCGAAGCGCGGCGCTGACGCTTCCGGCATCCGCGAACGTCCGTACCTCGTACACAGCCGTACTCTGCTCCCACATCGGATTAAATAGGGGAGCGTACAGGCGCGGCGGTGTTTTCTCGCGCAAGCTGTTGTATTTGGCATCGGCGGCCACTCCGACCACGATGCACTCAGCCGGATTGCCTGGATAGGTATCACGAATATGTTTCCCGATGGGATTGGTGTTGGGGAAGAACTGGTGAACAAACGTTTCGTTGACGACTGCCGCGCGAAGACCCGCCGCCGAATCCTGCGGGCCAATCTCGCGTCCGAGAAGAATTGGAATGCCCATCGCTGAGAAATAACCAGGACCGACCATGTCGAACCGCGAGTGAGCCTCTTCGCCGGATTTTGGAGTGTAGCCCTCGACAGCGATAGGATCGCCTGACTCCGAGTTGCTGAACAGACCGTTATGGGAAACGGTGACAACGCGCAAACCAGGAATCGCTGAGATTCGCGCAAGCAGGTCTTCGTACAGGCGAGTCTGTGCCGGTGCCTTGTACCCACCCGCCGCGGCGTTCACGCGGAACAACAACAAATTTTCACGATTGTAGCCGAGGTTCACGCGGCTGAGCTTCGCAAGGCTGTGCACAAACAAGCCCGCAGCTATGAGAAGAACCAGAGAGAAGCTCACTTGGGCGATAACCAATGATTTGTTCAGAGGGAACCGATGACTTGACGATTCACCTGCCAGGACAGTACCGGTGGATTTCATTCTGGACGAAAGATCGAGGCGCGTGGCGTGCAATGACGGAAAGAGTCCAAAAAGGACAGCCGTCAATATTGTAATGAATGCGGTAAAGGCTAGGACACGCGCGTCGGGCTGCAGATTCATCTGGATGGCGGTGGGACCATTTGCAACTCCGCCCACCATACGAAGAAGAAGCGAGTCGGCCCAAAATGCCAGCAAAATCCCGGCGCCAGCGCCAACAATGGCCAGGAGCAAACTTTCCGTAAGAAGCTGGCAAACCAACCGGAGCCGATCCGCACCTATGGCCAGGCGCAGAACAAGCTCTTTTTGCCGTGCTTCGCCACGCACCAGAAGCAAATTGGCGACGTTAGTGCATGCGATCAGCAAGACGAGCCCGACCAGGACCATCAGAAATTTTAAGGGTTCGCCGAATGCCTCGTGAAGCGTAGACGCACCCCGCGCGGCGGACTGCACCTTTATTTTTTGGCCGAGTGCTTCCTGTCTGGCCTCTGCGGTGACTGCAGAGCCCAGCAGGGATTCAATGAGATGCTGGAAAACGACGTTGATGCTGGCGTTGGCCTGGGGATCGGAAATTCCGGGCTTCCGACGGCCGATGACTTGCAGCCAAGTGTGTATGTTGAGCAGGCCTTGGGGCGACGGGCTAAGCAGATCCCGACCGGGATAGATGACGTCCTGCATGGTAATGGGAATCCAGAGGTCAGGCGCTTCACCAACAGTTTCACCAAAGAACGACGGTGTCGTCACTCCCACGATCTCGAAAGAGTTGTTACGAATCTGAATGCTTTTGCCGAGCGCTGACGGGGCCAGAGAGAAACGCGACTTCCAGAATGCGTAACTGATGACTGCTATCGGCGCTCCTCCTCGGACGCGGTCCACGTCCGGAGTGAAGAAGCGTCCCGCGGCGGGGTGCACCCCGAGCGTGTCAAAATATTCGCCGCTGACAAGGCGCACCCGGGCAGTTTCCCTCTGCGTGCCCCCGCCGGCTAGTGAGTTGCCGATCATGATGTCGACATCCGGTAGCTGACTGTCGGCCGCAAAGAGCTTGGAAAAAACCTCATTGTGGTCGTGCAGGTATTGAAATTCGGAATAGGCAAGCAGCGACCGCTCGCCTCCCTCACTGCCAAAATTCTGGCTGTGAGAGTCAGGGTCGGTCAGCAAAGCCAGTTCTTCCGGATGCGAGACCGGAAGAGAACGCAGCAGCACGGAGTCAAGGACGCTGAAGATGGCGGTGTTCGCGCCGATGCCCAACGCCAGCGTCAGGACCGCAACCGCAGTAAAAACCGGACTCTTCAGCAGCATGCGCAACGCGTACCGGACGTCCTGAAGCAGTGTGGTCATTGTGCTGGCCTCCAGCCGCAGCGCCAGAATTCAGCGGTTAGCCCGGCTGCGCCGCGCTTGTCACCACGCCTGAGGTGGCCGTTTCACCCACGACCCAGCCGTCTTTCAGTTGAATGATGCGGTGGCCATAGGACGCATTTCTCTCCGAGTGCGTGACCTGAATAATCGTTGTCCCCGCATCGTTCAATCTCTTGAACAGCTGCATGATTTCGTCGCCCTGAGCGGAATGGAGGTTTCCCGTGGGCTCGTCAGCAAGAATCAATTTCGGATTCATGATCACTGCGCGCGCGACCCCCACCAGTTGTTGCTGCCCGCCGGAAAGCTGATTGGGGAATAGATCCTTTTTGCCGACAATATTGAAACGGTCCAGAGCGTCACAAACGCGGCTGACGCGTTCCTTGTGCGGCACGTTTTTGTAGGAAAGAGGAACTTCGAGATTCTCGAAAACCGTCAGATTGTCGATCAGGTGATAGCTTTGAAAAACGAATCCAATATTCGCTTTATGCAATTCGTTGCGCTTCTTGACGTTGAGTTTGTGAACGGGCTCGCCGTTAAAGTAATACTCGCCAACCCACGCGCCATCGAGCATTCCGATGATGCTGAGCAAAGTGGATTTTCCAGCGCCGGAGGGTCCCATGATGGTGACAAATTCGGCGGGCTGAATATCCAGATTGATGCGGCGGAGCAGAAAGAAACGGTTCGGGCCCGCTTCGATGGACTTTTCAAGATTGCGTAATTGAATCAAAGGTTCCAAAGGAGCTCCTTAAACTCAAGCGGATGACTCTTATTCATAGCGCAACGCGGAGAGCGAGTCCACACATCTGGGCCGCACACGCGTGGCGCAACCCGAACCTAGAAGGGGCAAGCCCTATCAATGAAAACGGATCAGGCTTCTCCGCATGCCGCGCAGCAAGAGTCCTGCCAGGCCGTCTCATACGACCCTTTTCGCGTCAGGCTCCGACCTGCGCTTCTTGCGTCTCCTCAACGATGCGCCCGTCAAAAAGGTGAATCGTGCGTTCCGCAAAGTTGGCATAGCGTTGGTCGTGCGTGACCATGCAGATCGTCGCACCGTTGCGGTGCAAGTCGCGCAGGAGTTCCATCACCGCTTCGCCGTTTTTCGAGTCCAAGTTTCCCGTCGGCTCATCTGCCATCAGAATCAGGGGGTCACCGACCAATGCGCGCGCCACGGCAACACGCTGCTGTTGACCGCCGGAGAGCTGCGACGGGTAATGACGCAGGCGATGGGCCATGCCGACGCGTTCCAGTGCGTTCTGCACTTTTTGCTTGCGCTCAGCAGCGCTGGTACCACGATATGTCAGCGGCAACTCGACGTTTTCATAGACCGTGAGATCGCCAATCAAGTTGAACGCCTGAAAGATGAAGCCGATTTCGCGGTTGCGGATCCGCGTGCGCTCACTGATGGTGAGCTTCGCCACCGGCTGGCCATTGAGCCAGTAATTGCCGTCGCTAGGCGAGTCGAGCAGGCCCAGAATCGAGAGCAAAGTAGACTTGCCGCAGCCCGAAGGACCGGCAATGGAGATGTACTGCCCTTTCTTGATCTCGAGATGGATTTCCTCGAGGGCATGAGTCTCCACCTCGTCGGTGAGGAAGACTTTCTTGACGCCTTCCATTTTGATGAGAGTATCGTTGGCTTCTACCATGAGTTCTCCTTATTGAATTCAATTTGCGAAATCCGCTTCACTTTCAGAATCCTGCCCCAAACTAAATCCGTTCTCTTTCATTCGTAGCGCAAAGCAACGATGGGATCGATTCGCGTCGCGCGCCGCGACGGCACATAACAGGCGATGGCCGCGATCACCACGATGACAACCAGCGATATAAGGTACACGGTGATATCGCCAGCGTGAACTCCATAAAATAGAGATTCGCTCAAGCGCGCCAGAGCATAGGCCGAGGGCAGTCCCACGGCCACACCTGCTAACACCATCCAGCCTACTTCCTTGAATACCAGTGCGCGAACATGTCCGCCGCCAGCGCCGAGAGCCAAGCGTATGCCAATTTCGCGTGTCCGCTGCACTACCAGATACGCCAGCACGCCGTAAATTCCGAGGGCTGCGAGAATGGCCGCCAGCGCGCCGAAACTTGACGAAAGGCCGGCAATCACGCGCTCGGCAAACAAATCCTCATCCACGACGCGGCTCACCGTCTTCAACTCGTAGACCGGCAAATTCGCATCCTGCTGGCGGACGGCTTGGCGAAGGTCGTTGGCGATCAGCAGCGGGTCCTGATTGGTGCGCACGTAAAAAGTCATCCCGAAGAGCTTCCCGAACTGCGCATAGGGCCGATAAAAATAGGGCCTCGCATTGTCCCGCACATGCGATTCCTTGGCGTCTTTCACCACGCCGACAATCTCGATGTCCGGCTTTTTACCATCGCCCGAACCCATCGCGATGCGCACGCCGATCGGGTTCCTGTTCGCGAAGAATTTCTTCAGCATCGCTTCGTTGATGATTGTTACCTTCGGGCTCGTGGTCGTATCCGCATCTGTGAATTCGCGCCCGGAAATCAGAGGAACCTTCATAGTCGAAAAGTAATTCGGGCTGATCGCATCGTAGTTGATGTGACGCTCGTCGGTGTCCAAGCTTTGAACACCTTCGACGGTGATATTTGTTCCCATGTCCGTGCCTGTAAGCACAGCGATTTGCGATGATCCCACTCCCGATACCCCGGGAAGCCCCGCCAGGCGCTGCCTCAATTGGTCGACCAAAGCGACCGTCTTCGCGTCGTCGTAACCGCTCAATTGCGGCGAAATCGAAAAAGTAATCAGATTCTCCGTGCTTAATCCTAGGTTCTGCTTGCGCAGGTTCCACAACGTTTGCGCAAACAACGTGGCTCCCGCCAGGAGAAGCACAGTAAACGCCACTTGCCCCGCTACCAGCACCTTGCGGAAACGCACGTGCCCCGGCCCCGCGGACCCGGTGGAACCCTGGTCTTTGAGGACTTGGGACACGCTCCCCCGCGCGACGCGCCACGCGGGAATTAAACCAAACACCAAGGCCGAGGCAACTGTGGCCGCAGCCGCAAATCCCATGACGCTCGCATCCACCTTGGAGGTGATTCCTTGCACTCCTCCTTCAGAAACGACGGCTGGGGTCAAAATGTTCATCAACCAGGTGCCCAGGAGCAGGCCCAGGCTGCCTCCGGCAACCGCGCAAAGGAAGCTTTCCACC
Source organism: Candidatus Acidiferrum sp. (assembly GCA_035280045.1). GTDB lineage: Bacteria > Acidobacteriota > Terriglobia > Acidiferrales > UBA7541 > Acidiferrum. Next base: position 50,760 of record DATEGP010000043.1, on the reverse strand, counting down.
ATCAATTGACGAATCATCCGGCCTTTAGTCGCGCCAAGGGCTAAACGAATAGCGAATTCCCGCTGCCGGGCGGCACCTTTGGCCAACAGCAAATTGGCTACGTTGGTGCAGGCAATAAGCAAAACCAGGCCAACCATGGCAAACAGGGCCTCGAGGGCCGGGCCGGAGTCGCGTTGGACGGTGGTGCGGCCTTGCGCACCGGGGTAGAGCACGACTTTCTTGCTAAGGAACTCATCGCGGTCTTTTCCGTGAAGATGGTCGCCACCGCCCGCCAGATGCTCCATTTGCTGTTCAAGGAGGGGGTGGTAATCCACGTTGATGGCGGCTTCCGCTTGCTCCTTGGACACTCCCGGTTTCAAGCGAGCCAGGATGGCCAGGAAAGAATCATTCCAGTCGTCCAAGCCGTTGCGGATGGGCGTCATCTGGCCCTTCATGGTCATAGGCACGAAAACATCGGGAGTTTGCCCTACCTGAATCCCGGTAAAACCCGCCTGCGCCACCCCAACGATGGTCATCACCGTGTCATTTACAAGAATGGTCTGGTTCAGCACGCCGGAGTCGCCGCCAAAGTGCTGCGCCCAGTAGCCGTGACTCAGCACGAGAACGGGATGCGCTCCTTGAACATCATCGTCGGCGGGCGTCAACAACCTGCCGAGGGCGGGGCGCACGCCTAGCGTCTCAAAATAGTTTCCAGTGACGAGTTCGCCGGAGCCGCGGTCCGTCTGGCCGTGCGTGGCGATACTCGCCGAGAATTCATAGCGCGCGATCACGCCGTCGAAGACGGCGGTGTTCTTCGCCAAGCCCTTATACAAGGGATAGGAGAAGATTTCGGAGTCGTCGCCATCGCTCCAGACATGCCCACGCTTGGGGCCCGGCGATTTCAGGATAACGAGCTGTTCGGGATTCTTGACCGGGAGGCGCCGCAGCAAGACTTGATTCAAGAGCGAAAAGATTGCTGTGTTCGCACCGATTCCCAGCGCCAGCGTCAGAACCGCAATGGCCGTGAACCCCGGATTCTTCAGCAGCATCCGCAGGCCGTATTTCGCGTCTTGCCATAGCGTGTGCATTCTTTTCTTAACCTCTAACGCAAGCGTCCAAATCCTTCATTCATAGCGAAGAGCAACCAATGGGTCCACGCGCGTTCCGCGCCGGGCGGGTAAGTAGCACGCCGCTAGCGCCACCAAAGCAAACACGAGGGCCACTCCGATAAATGTCGAAGCATCGTACGGCGAGACCTGGTAGAGCTGGCTAGCGAGCCCTCGGGTCGCGCCCAGCGCCGCGAGCAAGCCCACCGAGATGCCAATCAGAGCAAGTCTCAACCCATGACTGATAACCAGGCGCAAGACCTGCGACGGAGTTGCACCCAGCGCGACGCGGATGCCGATTTCGTGGATGCGCTGCGAGACCAGATGAGCCATCACGCCGTAGATGCCGATCACCCCAAGAAACATGGCCAGGGCGCTAAAGAAAACCATGAGCTTGTTGACCACGCTGTTTCCCGCGTTCGCAATGGTTATGAGCGTTTCGAGCGGCTCGACCGAAGACACTGGCTGATCCCGGTCTACGGACCAAATCACATCGCGAATGGCTGTCGCCATCGCCGGGGAATCCCCGGAGGTGCGCACGGCGAAGCCTAACGTTGCGGACGGGAACTGCGCCAGGGGAACATACATCTGCCGTTCGGCCTGCGCCCGAACGTAAAACATTTTTATGTCTTCCACCACTCCGACGATCGTGCAGACCGTATGTTGCTCGCCAAACTGCAGTTTCTGGCCGATGGGATCTTCGTTGGGCCAGAACTGGCGCGCAAAAGTCTGGTTGATAATGACGGAAGGACTGCCCTGCTCATCGGAGGAGTTGAACAAACGTCCCTTAACCAGGCCAATCTTCATGGTTAAAAGATAATCGCGAGATACCGCCGTGTATCGCGCACCGCGCTTTTCTCCGGGGCGCGGGGCAGGCTTACCGACTGCTTCCACTTCGACTCCCTGACCGAAACCGCCGTACGGCACGGAACTCGCGGCACCCACGGAAACAGCCTGAGGCAACGCACGAATGCGAGCGAGGACATCCCCGGTGAAGTTCCGCTCACTCCAGTCCTGGGCGTATTTCGTTTTGGGAAGCGCAACTTGCGCGATCATCAGGTTTTCCGCGTTGTATCCGGGACTGGAGCGCACGGAAATGATAAAGCTCTTCACCAACAACGTCGCGGAAATGAGCACCACAACCGCAAGCGCGATCTCTGCAGCCACAAAAATCTGACGCAGACGGATGCCGCGCTTGCTGCCCGAAGCCTGGCCTGAGGCTTCCTTTAGCGTGCGATTAACGTCAAGCCTGGAGTTTTCAAACGCCGGGGCCGAGCCGAAAACCAGGCCGCACAACAGGGCAATTCCCAAAGTAAACATCAACGTAGTCACATCCAGGTCCACACGCCCGTAATTCACCAGGAACCCGCGAACGTGACCAGGAATCCAGGAGTCGATCAGCTTCATCCCCCAAAGACCGAAAAAAACGCCGCCCATTCCGCCGGCGAAGAACAGCAACATCGATTCTGTCAGAAGCTGGCGCGCCAGGCGGGGCGTGGTGGCGCCCAAAGCTCCGCGGACGGCAAACTCTTTCGTGCGCGCCGTCGCGCGAGCTAGCATCAGGTTGGCGACGTTCGCGCAAGCGATCAGTAGAACCAACCCGACGATCACGAGGCAAATCTTTACCTGCGGCACGCCTTCGTGCTGGCCGATAATGTCCTGCATAGAAGTCACGAGCAAAGTCAGGTTTGTATTCGTTTGCGGAAACTGACTTTCGAGACGGCCGAAAATCGCCGCGGATTCCGCAGAGGCTTGCTCGGGGGTAACGCCGGCCTTCAAGCGGCCGAATGCAGAGAACCAGGAACCACCGCGGTCAGCGCGCTCTTTGTCTGTAAGCGAAAGTGGCGTCCACAGATTGGCGATGCCCATCAAGGGTAATTGAAAAGTTCCGGGCATGACGCCGATAACGGAGTAGGCCTCGCCATCAATCTTTATGTTTCGGCCGATGATCTTCAGATCACTCGCGTAGCGGCTCTGCCACAACCCCTGGCTGAGAATGGCAACGTGCTGGGCGCCCGGGCCATCCTCATCCTGAGTGAAAGTGCGGCCAAGAATGGGCTTGGCGCCCAACACATCAAAATAATTCCAGCTAACGCGTCCACCTTCGATTAACGCAGGAGTGCCGTCACCTGTCAGATTGAAATTCCAGCTGGTCCACCCGACGGTCTGTTCAAATGAGCTGTTTTGCTTTTGGAAATCGAGGTAGGACGCCGTGGAAGTGAGAGACTCTGAGGTCCATCCTCTTTTCATGTCGTGAGACTCAAGGATGAAGAGCCGGTCGCTCTGCGGATAAGGCAACGGCTTAATGAGCCAGGCGTTCAGGTAGCTGAAGATAGCGGTGTTGGCTCCGATGCCCAGCGCCAGGGTAAGGACCGCCACTGCGGCAAATCCTGGATTCTTGGCCAGCATTCGCGCGCCGTAGCGGAGGTCCTGCCAAAGCGTCTGCATCAGCCTCTCCCTGCCTCGTGATCCCTCTTCACCTTGCTAATTCCTCCGAGGGCTTACGAGGAGCTTCACTTTTTGTCTGCGCCCTTACTTGAGCCGGATACGATCGTAGTTGTCCCACTGCGACATGTCGGAAAGAATTACTTTGTCTCCGACCTTCAGGCCATCCTTGACCTCAATGGTGTTCACCGAACTCTTTCCGAGTACGACGTTGACCCGCACGGCTTCCGATCCGTCATCTATGATTTTGAAAATTCCTATCTTGCTGTCCGCTTGCCCATTCACTGGCCGGTCCATGTAAATCACATCCTTCAGGTTCTCCAACTCGATGGTTCCATCCACACTCAGGTCGGGCCGCGCTCCTTGTGGCAGTGGGTCCGTGATATGGACGTCTACTGTAACCGTTCCGTTTTGAACCGACGGGTCGATCCTAAAAACGCGCCCATTCACGATGCCATTTCGCGTGTCAACCGTCGCTTTTTGGCCAGCGGCTACGTCCTTCGCTTGCGTTTCCGGTATTTTGATTTCCGCCTTGAGCTTTTTCGGATCAGCCACCCGCGCAAGTTGTGTTCCGGCAGTAACTTGCTGCCCCTCTTCCACAGGCACGAGCTGCAGCACTCCGTTCATTCCTGCGCGAACGTGCAAATCATCGTACTGACCTTTTTTCAGGGCATAGAGCGCGTGCATCTGCTCCACTTTTGCTTCCTGGGCCGCAAGCTGCGCCGTAGCGGAATCCGTTGCGACCCGGGTCCGCTCCGTCTCCAATTGCAAGCGAATCGCGAGTTGGTCCATTTTGACCTTGGAGAGCTGCTCAGTCATTACCGAACCGATTCCCTCTTTGGCCAGCTTCGCATCCACCTCGTGCTGAATTTTTTCTTGCTCGTAGTCGCTGCGAACTCCGGCTTCCGTCGACTTCTGATTCATCAACTGGCTGTTCACCTGGACCTTCAGGTTGGCGAAGTCCGCCTCCGCGCCTTTCAGTTGAAACTGCGCGTCCAACATGTCTCGCTGGACCTGGGGATCGCTCAACTCGAGAATCACGGTGTCCGGCTTGACCACGGCGTCCACACCAGGCCGCAACACGATTTTTTCCACCCTGGCGTTGGTCTGTGCCGGGATCCAACGGATGTCTTCGGGAACCAGAGTCCCGAGCCCGTGAACCTCGCGCAGCATCGAACCGCGCCTGACCTCGCCGGGCCAAATCGTGGCGCGGTCCACTGTAGGCGCAGCAGGACGCAAGCGGGAGAGCCCATAGCTCACCCCGGCGATCAGAAGAAACGCCACAGAGCCGTAAATAATCCGGCGAATTTTCTTTGCACGTGCGTTGGAAGGTCGTTGAATGTCCATAATTTAACCCGTCCTTTGGAACGCAAATCCTGTGCCCAAGGTTCCCTTCGCTAAGTCCCATGCCCTCAGAGTGTTGGCGGGCACCTCGGCAGAGAGGCCAGTCTAGATTACCCGAAAATGGGATTGCCCGTCCCATCTCCGAACAAGCTCCGAGGCCGAAGCAAATTCGTCAAGCTGCCTCCAAGGAAGTCGGAAGGACGAATCCTACCATCCTTATATTGCTCTTGGTTCTTGGTATTTCAAGGGTTAAGCATGCGAAGCCAAGTCGGCCAGTTCATTTGCAAATCGAAACCAGGTATTTGTCCGCATATGGTATGTAGAATGCTTACCTACCTCTAAGAAGGGAGTCTACATAGCTAGTATGCCTTCAAGAAAAGAACGCTATCAAAACCGGACGGAGATCCTGCAGGGCACCTTGGACATGCTTATTCTGCAGACTTTGCAGTGGGCGCCACGGCATGGATATGCCTTGAGCAAATCTATTCGAACAAACTCTGGCGAGATCCTGAAAGCCGACACAGGGTCGCTTTATCCGGCGCTTCACCGGCTCGAGCGCAAAGGCTGGATTGCCTCGGAATGGAAAGCTTCTGAGCTAGGGCCCCGGTTGCGTATCTATCGCATTACGCCCGCCGGAAAGCGGCAATTAATGTCGGAGCGTTCGCGCTGGGAACGCCTCACGGCTGCCATTGCAGGCATCCTGAATCCTTCCGAGAAGGAGAACGTGCCATGAAATGGTCATTTTGGCGGCGAGAGCGGCGCAACACAGAGCTAAGGGAAGAGATTCAAGCTCACTTGCTGCTTGCAGAGCGGGAGGCCCTGGAATCTGGCATGAAGAAAAAAGAGGCGCACCACAAAGCTCGCCGGGAGTTCGGAAACATTAGCGTTGCAGAGGAAGTTACGCGAGACATGTGGGGCTGGCGCTGGCACTTCGATTTTTTTCAGGACGTGCGCTATGCCATGCGCAGTTTTCGGCAGCACCCTGCGTTTGTCGTAGTGGCGTTGCTGACCCTGGCGCTTGGCATAGGGGCGACCACAGTGATGTTCAGCTTGGTCGACGGAGTGCTGCTCAAGCCACTTCCATACCCAGAGCCACACCGGTTGGTGGCCGTGAATGGCCACACCGACGGTTGGAACACGAAAGTTTATGGGGAACAGAAGCTGGCGTATCCAGATTTTCTCGATTGCCAGCGGGAGAGCCATTTGCTCGACATGGCTGCATTGGTCTACAACTCGGGCACGCTCAGTGCCCCGGGTCTTCCGCAGTATGTGGATTACTTTGAGATTTCGCCGGAGTTTTTTTCCGTGACGCGAGTGCCACTGGCATTGGGGCGAGCATTTCTACCCGAAGAGGACCGGATTGGCGTGGCGCCTGTAACAATTCTTGGATACAGTTTCTGGCAGAAACGTTTTGAGGGAAGAACGGACGTCCTCGGCAGCTCGATCGTTCTCGAACAGAAGCAGTACACGATTGTTGGCGTGGCGCCCGCGGAGTTCCGGTTGTACGGAGACGAACCGGAAATCTACACGTTGGTGGGCCAAGACCCTGCTGGTTACTTGCACAATCGTGCGGCGCAGCCGGTTCACGTGTTTGGCCGCTTGCGGCCCGGCGCAACGCTGGCGCAAGCCCAGGCGGAAATTGCGCTGACTGGAAACCATTTGGCGCAGGCCTTCGCGGATACGAACAAAGGCCGCTCGCTCCAAGTGAAGCTGTTGCACCCTGACGTTGGTGATACGGGATCTACACTTTGGCTCTTGCTGGGCGCTGTCGGTTTGGTGCTGCTGATTGCCTGCGCGAATGTGGCCAGCTTGATGCTGGCGCGCGCGGTTTCTCGCGAACGGGAGCTGGCGATGCGCGTGGCGCTTGGCGCCAGCCGTGGGCGATTGGTGCGGCAGTGTCTTACTGAGAGCGCGCTTCTCGGGCTTACGGGCGGACTGCTGGGAATCATGCTGGCGAGCGTAGGACTCCGTCCCTTTCTGGCGTTCTGGCCAGGAGATTTGCCGCGCGTTGAAGAAGTTCAAGTCGATTGGCGCGTACTTGTATTTGCGGTTGGCATATCCGTTCTTAGCGGCGTTTTGTTTGGTTTGGCTCCGGCGTGGCGCGCGCCTGTTCGAGAAGTGGAACAGATTTTGCGCTCCGGAGCACGAACGATGGTGGGAAGCTCTCGCAGGACGCACTTCGCATTTGTTGTTTCGGAAATGGCCCTGGCGATTGTTTTGCTGATTGCCGCCGGAATGCTTGGACGCACACTCCTGCATGCTTCCTCCCTTGATCCCGGCCTCGACATCCGAAATCTGCTCGTCATGCGCGTAGGTCTTTCTGCTGCCACGCTGGAAGATCCCACGAAGATTCCTGCGGGCTGGCAGGAAGTAATCGAGCGGGGGCGTCATGTTCCGGGTGTGGACGCGGTGACAGCGGTCGACATCGTTCCCATGCGACAAGGCAACAACCAAATCGGATACTCAACAACTCCTGATGTCGCATTGAAGGAAAAGCTGCCCATGGTACTGGCCAGCAGCGCGACACAGGACTATCTCAAAGTGATGAGAATTCCTCTGCTTGAAGGCCGCTTTTTCGACGACCACGACCGGCTGGGCAGCGAACTTGTGATTGTCGTTGACGACGCTCTAGCGAAGAGTGCGTTTGGCGGAAGAGAGGCCCTTGGAAAGAGTCTTTGGATTCCCGACATGCCGTGCGTACAACAAAACGACAAATCGTTCGTAGACTGCTCTGCGCCGTACAAGATCATTGGCGTCGTAGGACATGTGCGCTACTGGGGCCTGGCCGGCGACGATCAAGCTCAAGTCCGCGCGCAGATGTACTACCCGTTCGCACAGGTGGCGCAGCCTTTTTTGCGGCGCTGGTCGCAGCTCATGTCCATTGCCGTGCGCACGAGCGTTCCGCCATTGACGGTCGTCGAACCGCTTCGCCAGGAATTGCGTGGGGCTGCGGGTGACCAAGTGCTTTATCAAGTTCGGACCATGGAGCAACTCGCGCATAATTCGCTAGCGCTTCAACGCTTCCTGCTGCTCTTGTTCGGAATCTTCGCCACGCTGGCGTTAGTCCTGGCGTGTATCGGAATTTATGGCGTGCTGGCCTACCTGACCGGCCAGCGCGTTCCGGAAATCGGCCTGCGCATGGCCCTTGGAGCGAGTCCAACGGCGGTGATGTGGCTGGTCCTCCGGCAAAGTCTTGGGATCATCCTTTTGGGAATTGGCATTGGGACGGCTTTTGCCCTGGCAACAGGGCGCGTCATGGAACGGCTGGTCGAGGGAATGCAGCCCATTTCCCTTTCGACTTTTATCTTCACGATTCCATTTTTGGTTGTCGCCGCAATGCTTGCCAGTCTGTTGCCAGCGCGGCGCGCCAGCCGGGTGGACCCGATGTATGCATTACGCCAGGAGTAGATTAGCGAGGTCTCACGGAAGGCGCCGGAGACACATACCAGCTTTCAATCGAAGGATTTACCTAAGCGGTCCCATCCGGCGATACAAGGACGTCGCTGCTTAGCCATTCGCGCACGTTTATTCCTTCGGCAGCGCGAAAGCGACGTACACACCGCCGGACCCTGATTTCGGGTCCTTGCCTCCTCCGGCGGCGATGACCACAAACTGGCGGCCATTCACCTCGTAGGTGGCGGGAGTAGCATTTCCCGCGTAAGGCAACGTGGTTTCCCAGAGAAGTTCGCCTGTGGATTTATCGTAAGAGCGAAACTTTTTGTCGTAGTTCGTTGCACCAATAAAGAGAAGTCCGCCGGCTGTTACAATTGGGCCGCCGTAGTTTTCGCTGCCCGTGTTCGTCATTCCCTTTGCGGCGAGTTCTGGATATTCTCCCAGCGGAATTTTCCAAACATATTCCCCTGTGTTGAGGTTGATGGCATTCAGCGTGCCCCATGGTGGAGCTACCGCCGGATAGCCCTCCGGATCAAGAAACTTTTTGTATCCCGTGAATCGATACTTCATTGCAACTAGAGGCTTGCCGGAACCTTCAACTTCTTTGCTTTCGCCGCTTGTCAGGTACTCAAGCAGGGCAAGCACCTGGTCGTCCGTCAGATTCGGAAACCCGGGCATCCTTCCCTTTCCGTCTTTGATGGTCACCCCAATTTGTTTCCAGGACATGCGGTTCGAGATACCAATCAAGCTGGGTATCCCAGGAGGCGACCCCGCCATCTTTTCGCCGTGACACACTCCGCATTGACTCAAGTAGATACCCTTGGGTCCCTTCTCGCCGGTGTTTTCCCCGAGCGCTCCCGTCCACGCCATCTCGTTTGCGTTGACATAGATGATCCCCGTTTCTGGATCCACGGCTGGCCCGCCCCATTCCGCGCCGCCATCGAAGCCGGGAAATATGATGGTGTCCTTTCCAACCGTGAAAGGAACAAACTGCCCCTCGCTACGAAACGTGTGAAGTTTTTCCAGAGCCCACTGATGGGCCTCGGGCGTTCGGTTGGTCAGAAGATCTTCGGTTAGATTTTGGCGCGCAAAAGGAGCTGGCCGCGAAGGCAACGGCTGTTCGGCAGCAGTGACTTCACCGGACACGTCGCTGGGCGGATACTTCTTATATTCAATTGGGAAGAGCGGCTTGCCAGTCGCGCGGTCGAACAGGTAGACAAACCCTTGCTTCGTGGTTTGCGCGACCGCTTCAACTTCTTTTCCGTCGCGCTTTACTGTAAGCAAGGCAGGCGGCGAAGGAAAATCGCGGTCCCAAACGTCGTGGCGAACTCCCTGAAAGTGCCAGAGCCTTTTTCCAGTAGCCGCGTTTAAAGCGATCAAGCAGTTAGCGAAAAGGTCGTCTCCCAAGCGATCTGCGCCGTAAAAATCAAACGCCGCGGAACCCGTAGGTACGAACAAAATCCCAGGTTTGGAATCGAGCGCCATGCCCGCCCAATTGTTTGCGGCACCGCTGGTCTTCCAAGCCTCCTTCGGCCACGTGTCGTAGCCGAACTCTCCGGGGTGCGGGATGGTGTGAAACGACCAGCGAAGCTTGCCGGTTCGCACGTCATACGCGCGAATGTTTCCCGGCGGTGCCGGCAGCGTTTCAGGATTGCGCCCACCAACAATCACAAGATTTCTGTAAACGACTGCGGGGCTTGTGAGGTAAATGGATTGCGACTTCGCCGGTTGCCGTCCCAGGTTTTCACGCAGATCAATGCGGCCCTGTTTGCCAAAAGTTGCGATTGGCTTTCCGGTAGCAGAATCCAAAGCGTAGAGAAAGTTCACAACTCCAACTAAAATCCTGCCATTCTTGCCGTCAGTCCAAAAGGAAAGCCCACGATCCGGCTGCGTTCCTTTGATTCCCGAATCGAATTTCCAATTGAGCTTGCCCGTGGCGGCGTCTAGCGCAAACACTTTCTGTGTCGGAGTGATTCCATACAGCACACCGTTGACAATGATAGGGCTTGTTTGCAGACCGCCTTCCTCCTCTGTATCGAAGCTCCAAGCGACCGCTAACTGTTTTACATTGCGGCGATTGACTTGAGCCAGGCTGGAATAATGATTGTTCTCGGGCGCTCCGCCGTAGACAGGCCAGTCGTGATTTTGTGAGATTTCGTTTTTTGACTCAGTTTGCGAGCTGCGGGCGAGTCCCTCTACTGTTGCCGCAAGGGCCGCAACAAAAACGAACGCAGCGGTAACAAACAGGCCAAATTTTCGCGAGGCTTTCCTCATTCGCTCAGCCACGGCCGAGGACTAAGCGATCAAAGCGCTTCACCACGTCACGAAGATAGGCTTCGTCGCCTCCTTCAAGCTCCGTGACAGCGCTGCCCGAGTACCCGATGTCGGCAAAGGCCTGTCGCACTGCCGCCCAGTCTACATCACCGTCGCCCAGGTTAACCCAGGCATAGCCATCTTCCTTGCGTTTGAAATCCTTGACATGGACGTGGACGATGCTGTTTCCCAGCGTGTGAATCCAATCCTGCGGGTAGCCGTAAAGCAGCACGTTGCCCACGTCGAACCAAGCCTTGATCCAAGGGCTTTGAAATTCGCCGATGTACTTTGCCATCTCAAGTGGGCTCAAGAGAAATTTGTTCCAAACTTCCTCGATGGCGATCATCACCTTCAGTTCTTCCGCGAGCGGAATCAACTTGCGAATTTCTTTCTGCGAACGCGTCCAGGCATCACGGTAGGAAGTCTGAGGATTTACAACAGCCGGCACCAGCAATACTGTATCGCACCCCCATACTTTGGCGTTATGCAAAGACGCGCGCATTCCGGCAAGGCTCTTCTCCACGACTGCTGGGTCACTGGAGGACAAGGGATACTTCCAGTGATCCATGTTCATTACGGAATCGATGCGGATGTTTGCAGCTTCGGCCGCTTTCCTGACTTCTTCGGCTTTGCGTTCATCCGGCTCCGTTGGGGCTTGCACGACCTCGAAGCCGACGTCTCGCGCCATCTTGTACCGGTCCGCGATGCTGAGCTTCTCCGGCAGCATCCCAAACCACACGCCTTTCTTGATAGAGAGCGTCGCGGGCGCCAACGGAGCAGAAAGTGACGCGGGAGTTGCGTTAGCTGTCAAAGAGTCGAGCAACGCATTGCCGCACACGCTCGCCCCACATGCGGCGGTGACCGAAGATTTCAAGAACTCGCGGCGTGTTGGAGGACGCATAGGCAACCTCAGCTCAATTTATTCAAGTCGATTTTCGAGTCCCATGCCTCTTTGGATTTCATCGTTTCTTCCCAAGTGACTTCGCGTCCTGTGTAAGCCGCGGTGCGCGCCATCATGCACGAAAGCGCGGACTCGCTGCCCTTCGCGGCCTGGTTATGGAAATTTCCGCTGGTGATGCTCTCCACGAACGCTTTCTTTTTCTCGCGGTCGGCATTTTCGAGGTTGGACGTGAAATTCCCCGTGACAGAAAATGCCTGCTGTTCAGTTCCGGGTTTTTGCGTCAAAGGCGCTTGCCACGGTTCGTCGCCCCAAATGCCAAGCGGCCCGGTGTACGGCGACTGCGAAGTTCCCTTTGTGCCGAAGAAGCGTTCAGTCACGTCCCACCAGCCCTTGGCGAATTGCGTCGAGCTGAAGGTCACGTCCACGTTGTCGGGATAGTGGAAGACGACATTGTAATTTCCGTAGACGTCGCCATCGTTTGCCGGGCGGCCCAGCCGGCTGCCCGCCGCAGAAACTTTCAACGGATGGTTTTTCAGAACCCAATTGCAAATGTCAATCACGTGAATGTTCTGCTCGACGATAATGTCCCCGGAAAGCATGCGGTCGTAAACCCAGTTGCGCAACCGTTTTTCGACAGGGGATGCGTTCGGCCAGGCTGGCCTGTCGATGTACCCGGCGAGATAATGCGCCTCACCGCAGACGATGTTGCCGAGCGCTCCGCCATGGATGCGCTTTACAAGTTCCACGAACGGGGGACAATCGCGAATCTGGAAGCCCACATCCAAGCTGAGTTTGCCTTCAGCGCGTTTCCCGATCTCGATCACTTTCAAGGCGCCGGGCACGTCCACAGCCACTGGCTTCTCAAGGTAGACATGCTTTCCGCCCGCGACGATGGCTTCCAAATGATGAGGATGATAGAAAGGCGGCGTCGCGATCACCACCGCGTCTACTTCTTTGGAAGCCGCCATTTTTTCATAGGCTTTCGGGCCGACAAAAATCTGCGCAGCGTCAATCGCCGCGTAGCCTTTGCCCTGCTGCATATCGTCGAAATGCTTTTTGGCGTTATCCAGTTGATCCTGGAACATGTCGGCCAGAGCAACCACGCGAGCGTTTCCTGTATCAACGAGGTTCGACGCATCTTCTGTTCCCCGCCCGCCGCAGCCGAGCAACCCCACGCGCACGGCGGAATTTGCAGCCGTGCCACGCACCAATTCCGGCTTAATCAACATCGCTCCGGCCGTAGCCGCCGCCACGCCGATGAATTTCCGGCGGTCCAGTTCATTTGAAGATTTTGATTGCTTTCCATCGCCAGCCATACGTCCTCCCGAAACTGCGAACTATCCAATCAGTCTTTCCAAGTAAGCCTTCGCTTCCCGAACATCCGCCACTTGCTGCGGGCCGGAAATCTCGCGTTCGATAGTGACCGCGCCTTGATAGTTGAGCTGCTTCAAGCGCTCAATGATGCGCGAAAAATCCACTTTCCCTTTGCCGATGGGAACTTCCTTTCCTAGGTCTTTCGGATTCGTGGGAAACAATCCGTCTTTAGCGTGGATTCCCTGAACATAAGGTCCGAGCAGCTCAATCGCGTCCACAGGATTGGCTTTCCCGTAAAGAATCAGGTTTGCGAGGTCAAAATTGACGCCTTGATTGTCCAAGCCTACGTCCTCGATCGCGCGCACCAGCGTGATGGGCGTCTCCTGGCCGGTCTCATAACGAAAATTCTGGCCGTTGCTCTTGCAGTAGCCTGCCACTTCCCGCATCGCCGCGAGCGTTTCCTTGTAAACCGGGTCATTGGGATTTTCGGGAATGAATCCGCAATGCGTCTGTACGGCCTGGATGCCGCACTGTTTGGCAAAATCCGAGGCTTTCTTGATGTGTGCGATTCGCGCCGCCCTCGTCTCGCGCGGAACCAGTCCAATCGTCAGCGGCCCTTGATAAAAGTCCCAAACTTCTTTGCCGGGCCCTCCGACGACCAGTGACGTCGCCTCAATCTGGTGTTTCTCCAACGCCTGGCGCAGCTTGCCGACCAATTCCATCTCGAACTCATCCACAAACACTTGGCTGGTGGGCAAGCCGAGGTCGCGCACTTTGGCCATCGCCGCGTCGGGATCTTTGCCGATACCGATGATCAAGCCCAAGCGTAACGGCTTTTTTCCGTCGTTGCCGGCTACATGCGAGGCGCTCTGACCAACGGCGAGGGATTCCGCCAGTGGAACATCCACAACCGGCTGGTTTTTTGCGGCAACAGCTTTGCTGAAAGGAGTGGCCAACGCCGCAGCTGCGGAAGTCTGCAAGAACGTACGACGATTCTGTCTATTCATGCTCGCCCGTCACTGTTGGATTCTACCCCGATGACCCGAGAATCGCACAGCATTCTATTCTGGCTTCAAGTAAATGTCCTTCCAACGCATCTTCACGCCGCCGCCCGTGTGAATCTGCAAGCCAATGACGCCATCGGTGAATTTCGGGGAAGGATCGGTGAAATCCACAATCTTTGTGCCGTTGAGCTCGGTCACGACATGCGCTCCGTGCGCGGATACTTCCAGGTCATTCCATTCACCCGGCTTTAGAGCCTGCTCACCTTCTGCTGTTGGCTGCGCCACCCATCCCCGGCCACCGCTCTCGTACAAACCGCCGGTGTGCTTGCCTACGGTGGGGTCGACTTCCACTTGCATTCCTTCAATGTCCGGCCCGTGCTGCGGGTCAATGCCCAGAATCTTCGAGCGAAGAAACACGCCGCTGTTGCCCGCCGCCTCCCCTTTGAACTTCAGGCGCAGCGTGAAATCCCGGTAGGTCTTTTCTGTAGTCAGATACCCGTACTTGTTGGCTGTGCTTTCGCAAAGGATGGTTCCCTGCTCCACCACCCATTTTTCATCGCCATTCTTCTTCCAGCCGGAGAGATCTTTTCCATTGAACAGAGGAACCCAGCCGTTTTCCTGCGCAGCGTCAGCCCAAGCGCCGAGCACGAGCAATAATGTCAAAGCGAGTATCCCACCCCATCTTTTCACCACAAGTCCTCCGATTCTGCGTAACTGTGGCCAGCCCCAAGCAGCCAATCACCGCTATGGAAAAAACGGAAAGAGTTTGCGAATCTCTTCCTCGCTCGGCTGGCGCCCATATTCCGTAATCTCGAAAGCCTCCGCGTGCTCAATGCCAGCCGCCTGTGCTCCATAGCGTTTCTCCAAAGCCTCTCGCCATTCCGGCTGCAGTTTCCTCTCTCCGCGCAACGACGTAGCCAGCCATTTCTTCCGTTCGGCGGGATCCTTGGGCACTTGCTCGAACTGCCCCTCGGTCCATGGCAGCCACTCGTAGAACTGCGAAACGTGGGCGTCCAGCATATTGATCTTTTTCTCGAACACGTCATCAATGGACACGACAATGTCCGCGCGAAAAGGCTGCGGCCGCGTGAATCGGTCGCTGTAATAGAGGAAAACAGGATTGTGCTTCAACGGAGGCGTGTCGGTCACCAAATCCGGCACGATGACCATGTACGAAGCATCTTGCACCAAGACTCCCGTGTACCGATGATCTGGATGATAGTCGTTCGGGCGTGGCGCAATGACAATGTCCGCTTTCCACTGGCGAATCTCGCGAATGACTTGTTCGCGTACATCGAGGGTCGGTAAGAGTTTGCCGTCGTGATTGTCCAGGACTTCGTACTCAATACCGATGCGCCGCCCGGCCTCTTGCGCTTCCGCACGCCTGCGTTTCGCGAGTTCCTCTCCGCGCATGGACTGATGTCCCGCATCTCCATTGGTTAGCGACACAAACTTCACTTTATCGCCATGCGCAGCATACTTGGCGGCAAGGCCGCCGGCGCCAAGATCGCAATCATCGGGATGCGCGCCGAAGGCGATGACGCGTATCGGTTGAGTCTGCGCCAAGCCTGCAAGAGGAAGGAGCAACAGGGCGACGAGAGCCAATGTAAATCGCGGCGCGTAAGCCACCGAATTTTTGGAAAGCATTTCTTTCACCGGTTCCACAGGTTCATTTCTGACCGGAACGGATTATATATCCGCCGCTTCCGCGTGCGACCGCTATTTTGGTTTCGTCGAGGATCGCTTCGGCCTTCGAATATGATTGGACTCAAATGCGTCGAACTAGCCCCTCCTCCGTTGCCCGCGTGTTGCGGACTAGAAGCAAAACGAGAATCATGGCGAAGAAAGGAATTACGCCGGCAACAATCACGATTGGGTCAAAGGAATGCGCGCCTGCCGCCTGACGCGCATCAGAAAAATGCCCGATTAGCAGCGATGCAATGATCGTACCGATGCCCGCGCCGGTGCCGCTCATTCCGCTGACCGAGGCGACGGACTCGCTTGTAAAAAGGTCGGAAGGCAGCACATTGGCAATCGTCGAGAACGCAGCATAGGAAAACGCAGCCAGCGCGAATAGGACAATGATCGCCCACAGATTGACGGTGAAAACTGTAAGAATGAGTAGGAGTACGCCGAGGCCGCCGAACACAACCGGAGCTTTTCGCGCTGCTCCTAGCGACCACCCGCGCTTGATGAGATAGCCGGAAGCGGCGCCGCCGAAAAAATTCCCTAAATCGGTAGCGATGAAGGGAATCCAGACAGCGAGCAAACTGCTTCTCAGCGGAATGCCCTTCGCATCCAAGTAAGTCGGGAACCAGTCGGCGATAAAGAACCACACCGGGTCGGTCAGGCCCTTGGCGACGATAGTTCCCCAGGTCTGAGGCAGTTTGAGCAGGCTGATCCAGGACGTTCGCGGTCTGCCATTCTCGGGATAGAAATCCCGCGTATCCGCAAGGATCATTTTCTTTTCAGATTCGCTAATGCGGGGATGTTCCTGCGGCCGGTGATAGCTTCTCCGCCAAACCATCAGCCAGAAGAACCCGAGCAACCCGGGAATAATGAAAGCAGGCCCACGTCCCCATCGCAGGTAGATAGGCACAACAAGATAGGGAGCAATAGCACCGCCGATGGAGGAACCACTGTCGAACAGCGCGGTTGCCAGGCCCCGTTCGCGCTTCGGGAACCATTCGGAAACCGCTTTCGTAGCCCCGGGCCAATTGCCAGCCTCTCCAGTTCCCAAAAGAAACCGAAACACTCCGAAATCATAAAAGCCTTTGGACAGCGGCGTAAATATCGAAACGAGCGAGTACCAGAGAACCGAAAACGTCAGACCACGCCTGGTACCAACGCGATCAATCAACCGCCCCCAAACGAACTGGCCGATTGCGTATGCCAGGCGGAATCCGATCACGAGGTATGCGTAATCCGTGTTGGTCCAGTGGTAGTCATGTTTGAGGTAGGGCGCGAGCCAAGAAAGTGTCTGGCGGTCAATATAATTGATGACCGTGGAGGCAAACAGCAATGCGCCAATCCACCAGCGCAAGTGTGGAATGGGCCGCGGCTTTGAAATGGTGTCAACGCTCATGCCACGCACCACGCTTGTCAGCTTCAGGCAAAGGCTTTTCGTTTTTCCGGGCTAAGCAGTGCAGCTGAATCTTTGTCCAGAAAAACGGTTGTGTTGCCATGCGTTCGTAGAATCGATGCAGGCGCCATCGGGCTGACTTGGCCTTCGAAGCAGGATTTGACAGCTTGTGCTTTTCGGGCATCAGGCACGATGCAAAGGATCTCGTTCGCTTTCAGAATCTGACGCACCGACATGGAAATCGCGCGCTTGGGAACCTCGGAGAGATCTTTGAACCAGCCTTCCCCCACCTGCTGGCGGCGGCAGGGCTCGTCGAGGTCAACGATGAGGTACGGCTCTTCGGTTTGAAAATCCGCCGGCGGGTCGTTGAACGCAAGGTGGCCGTTCTCGCCGATTCCGACAAAGGCGACGTCAATCGGAGCGGCGATTAAATCCGTAGAGACTTTGCGGATAACGCTTGCGACGTCTCCTTCGCCATCGAGAAAGTGGTATTTCGTGATTCCGGTTTTGTCGATCAGCCGCTCGCGCAAGTATTTGCGAAAACTGGCAGGATGCGCCACCGGAATCCCGATGTATTCATCCAGATGAAACATCTCCACGCGGGGCCATTCGATGTCTGGCATGGCGGTCAGTGCGCCGAGAAACGCGAATTGCGAGGCACCGGTCGCGGCGATGATTCGCGCCCTGCCGCGCTCGTGGATTGCCTTGCGAACAGAAACTGCTGCCTGCTCGGCTGCAGCGTGGCCCAATGAGGTCTTGTCTTCGTAAATCTTAATGACCATCGGAGAGCCCCAGCATTTTAGACAATGTTCCGCCCATGATCATCTTGCGTGTGTGTTCGGGAACCCCGCACGCTTCAAAGAGCGCGTGGTATTGCTTCACAACGGGTTCGATCCCGTCAAGACCGTTGTCTGAGCCAAAGACGATCTTTATGAATGCGCTGGCGTCGCTATCCGGGGTCTTTACTTTCCATTCGGGACTTTGCCATTCCGTGTTCGACCACCAAAAGATTTTCTGAAAGTCCGCCAACCGCGACTGCATCTTTGTGAGCGTGGAACCGCTCAGGTCCCAAAACACATTGGGATTCCACCGCCCAATTTCCGCGGCCCACTCGTATTCCGGATTGCCGCAATGCGCGCCCAGCACGGTTATTTTTGGAAACCGCCGGGCAATTTCTTCCAGGTAGATTGGCCGCATACGCCCGGAGGCCACGTTTTCCGGCTCGTCAAATTTCTTTCGCAGCACGATGCCCGTGTGGAAGAGAACAATCCAGCCGTAGCGGTTCGCCAGATCATACACTGGGAAGTACGACGGATCGTTGTAAGGCTTCTTCACAAACTCCATCTCGCCCAAGCCTCGATAGCCCAGCCCGTGAAGTTCCTCGACCTGCTTGACCACGTCCGGAGCGTCCAGGTCCACAAAACCAAACGGAATAATTTGCGCGGGATGTTGTTTCGCCGCGTCGAGGACCACTTTACGATTCGCAAAAGGCGTGAGCACACACGCCGTGAGGTTCAGGCGATCCGAGAGTTTCAGAAGGTCACTAATGAAATTGGGATTCTTCTCGTCGAAATGAACGTGCATGTCCACGATACGCTGAGACGCCCCTGGAGAATCAGACGTCGCAATGCCGGATGACTCCTCTTTATGCTGCCCTCCGCGGAGAAGCCCGGACCAGCCCGCAAAACTCACTGCGGCGCCTGCGCTGCTGAGAAGCTTCCTGCGCGAAAGAGGATGGCTCATGAGGTTCCCCCTTTTTTTGTGACCAGTTGAGACGGCGCGTGTGACCCCAAATTGTACAAGAAGGGCGAGCGTGTCTTGCTGGCGGACCAATTTGTTACACTTCTCTGTTGAGCTCGCGCTTGGAGCGGGCTTGGCGTCGCAGCAGTCTCGGCAGGAAAATCAAGAACTCTGGAGCCGAGGGCAGGACTTGAACCCGCGACCTGCCGATTGCTCCACCGATACCATGTTGTTGGATTCATGCGCTTTATTCCTCACCGTACGTCACGATTTTAGGCGGTATTTGGCGCGTTTTGTTCACAAGTTGTTCAGAAGAATTCTTACTCCTTACCGACACAGTGTCGTTAGGGGTTTGTTGATTGGAATTGATCTTCAAGGAATAGTCAGGGTGTTCATCCTCTTTGGAACTTCTCCTACGGGTATCACGGCTGTAAGCTTCCTGGTCCTGGCATCAATTGCGGAGACGGAAGCAGCTCCCGAGTTGGAAATGTAGACGACCGTGCTATCGGGAGTGAAAGTGATCCACTCGGGCACGGAGCCGGTGGGGGCGTGGTTGGGTGGATAGACATTGGGCAAGGAGCAATACCCGACCAGCTTGAGGTCGGGCAGCGAATACTGAAATACCGCATTGGCAAGGGTACTCGCTATCCAAAGAGATTTTCCATTGGGAGCGACTCCGATTCCGTGAGAAGGAGTGTTCAAGCGCACTTCAGCAGCGCCATAGCCACCGGGGTGATCGGGGAATTTCACACGAGCGATTTCTACGTGCTTGGCGAAATCAACGACGGCGAACCCATTGAGGTTGGAAAGTTGCACGAAAATGCGTTTTGTGGAGCCGTCGGGATTCGTGTCAAACGCCATCGGGCGCACGCCATTGTCGAATTTGACTTCCCATGCGACTTGCTCGCTTGCAAGATCGATGACCGTTGCCGACTTGGATTCGATGGAGCCAGCTACGGCAAATTTGCCGTCAGGGGTCACGTAGATGTTGTGGATGCTTCTGTTGATAGGGATGGTCTTCGCGAGGGCAAGAGAAGACGTATCGATCACGTCGACGGCCCCCGGGAGCGTGCGAATGCCCACCAGCACCCAGGCGCCATCCTTGGTGATGGTGAGGTTGTTTGGGCGACCGCTGAGCGGGATTTTTTTGACGATTTCTCCGCGCTCGCGATTGATCACGTCGAGAGCGCTTTGCGACTCATCGCTGATGTACACGCGCGAACCATCCGGCGAAAAGTTTACGCCATGTGGCAGCTCGATGCCGCGGATCACCTGGAGGACGCTGTTCGTAGCCGGATCGACCACGTCAACTGTGCCTCCGGCGCTGTTGGTGACATAGATCAGCGACCCGCTGTTCACTTTGGCGTTGGAAACAGTAGCCGCACCGCGGACCCAATCGGCGAGAGTGAGCCAGTCGGGGTCGTTTTGTGTGGCGAACTGCCTGCCACCGGAGTGAAATGCGTCCCCACCTGCCTCGGGGGCCAACGGGTGTATCAAGAGCAAGCTGGAGCGCGGATCACCGGGAGTGACAAGCCTGGTTACCACCTGAAAATTCCGTCGCGACTGTTCCTCGGTCCACTCCTCTGCTCCATCTGACAAGCGCTCAAGGTGAAAGAGCCTGTTCGAATCCAAATGGCAAGCGGAACAGCGAGCGTGGCCGGGGCGCTCCTTCAGGAAAATCGGTTCGACTTTCGACTTAAAAAAGCTGAAATCGAAGACGTCTTTAGAAGAAGCCGAACTTGTTTCCTGAGATTGGGGAGAATTGGGGGACTGCGACTGGTGCGTTTGGTTCTCCGTGCCGGCGCTGGGCAACACATTCACGGTACAAAAAAAACTGGCCGCAGCGGCAATCCCAAACACTCTGAGGCCGGCTTTTCGAGGATTCACCATTTTGCATATCGCTCAGTTCGTTGACGGTTTATATTAGCGCAGTTGCGGCGCAAAAAGGTCAGCGCCCGTAGACGAGAAGGCGGAATGTTCCGGAAACCGGCGTGGGCTGCGGGTGCGGCTGCTCGGTCGTCGGCTCAGGAGTCGGGCCGAAATCCGCCGTGTCGATGAAGAGCCGATGCGTCTTGGGGTCGAGGGCCGCATTTCGCGCGCCGAATTCTGTCTTGACAGTTTCGACGATGCTGAATTTTTCGGGGGAATCTTCGTGAAAAATGTGCAACGTTCCCTCACGCGTTGCGGTAAACAGCAAGCCTGTTCCCGCCTCGTAGATGTTGGTGTCGACGCCGGCGCCAATGGGAAACGTTTGGATCACTTTGCCAGTCTCCGCATCGATGACCGCGAGAAGTTTGTTGCGGCCACCCACAAAAAGCCGGTGGTGTTTGACGTCCATGTCCATTGCCGTGGCTTCTTCCGCTGGGGCGATGGGCCAACGCGACTTAATCGTGTTCGTTCGTGAGTCGAGAGCGACGACTTCGTTTTTGTCTTCGATGTTGTCGTAGATCATGCCCTTGCCGTCGGCGACGGCATATTCCGGGCGCCCGCCCATGGGAATCGTCGCAACGACCGTGTCCGTGGCCGGATCAATTACAGACGAATCGCTGGTCTTCCCGTTCATGGTGAAGACATGCTTCGACGCGGAGTCGTAAATAATGCAGTCCGGGTTGCCGCCAGTCTTGATGTGGCCTGTAACCTTCAGCGCTTTGATATCGAAGACGACCCCTTCGTCACCACCCCCATCGCTGATGAACCCTTTCCCGAGATTCGGTGCGAGTGCAATTCCGTGAACGCGCTTTAGGTCGGTGATATTGCCGACCGTTTTGCCGGTGTCTGCTTCGACGACCTTGATCTCCGTGTTGTGAGAAATGTACAAACGCCGCGATGCAGAATCGAAGCTGATATCGTCCCAATACTCTTTTCCGCCGGGAGCGGCACCCAAGTCGTACTTGGTAAGCAGGTGATAACCGCCACCCGAAGGGCCGGCAAGGAGCAAAGAGCTGCACAACGCGGCCACGCCACAAATAGCCGAAAGAAGCTTAGATACGCTCATCTATCCTCCGCTGAAACAAATGATGGGTTAACCGCCACCCCAGGGGCTTGCCGATCGGGCTTTGAGGGACTACTCCAAACAAGTCACGTCCCAAGTATCCAGCTTGAGCAATTCGCCACTGTCGAAGAGGCTCTCGAATGGCCGCGGGGCCGACGACTAGAATATGAACTTAATGGCGAATTGAATTTGTCGCTCCGGGATCGTAGTCCTCGTCAGCAGGCCTGCCCCCCCGCTCAACGTTCCATCTGACAAAAAGATGTCCGAATTGTCGGGTACGGTCGGCGGGGCAAAGTTGGGGTGGTTAAGAATATTGAACATCTCGGCGCGGAACTGGATGTTGAAATTCTCCGAGATTCGCTTAATGCGGTTGTTCTTAAACACGGAGAAGTCTAAGCCTGTGATACCCGGCCCGATCAAGATATTCCGACCTGCATTGCCTCGAAGATTGAAGCATTGCAGGTTTGTAGTGCCATTGCCACCTTGACAATTATTTGCTGCCCAAAAGGCAGCGTCTGGGGCAGTAGGGATTGCGAAGCACTGGGTCTTGATGTAGTTGTTGGGATTCCCGGGGTTAGTCAGTGACTTGCATCCAGGGCCGCCGAGCCTATTCGGGAACGCCCAGTCATCATTGTTCTGTGTAAAAGCAGGATCATCTCCCGTGCCCCACGTCGGAGTGAAGGGAACGCCGTCGCTCACCGTAAAGATAAGGCCGAGTTCCCATCCGTCAGTCACCCAGCTAGCCGGTCCAGAGAAGGACTTGGCCGTGGGGATGTCCCAAGTGCCGTTCACGACCAGTGTTCGTCCTACGTTGAAATCCGAGAGCCCGCGGGTCAACCGCATATCGAACCAGTTCAAGCTGGAGATCGAATTGCCGAAGGCATCGCCGGCAACTGTTGCGGAACTTGTATCGATGCTCTTGCCCCAGGTAAAAGTACTCTGGAGTTGAAAACCGTGGCTCATCCGCTTGGCCAATTGCAGTTCGAGAGCATTGAAGTATGACCGACCTTGGTAGAACATTCCGCGAATAGAGCCATAGTTATCGTTAAGCCTACTGGCGTTGGGATCCCAGACATAACCAGCAGACGTGCGTGCCGGAAGGGCCATGTCCGCGTCATCGACGCGGAAAGGCTGATGGACGCCTCGCGAACCCACGTAAGCAACCATGGTCGCCACACTTGGTGTGAGCTGGTATTGAAGGTTCAGATTCCACTGTGTCACGTAGTTGCGCTTGGGATTCGGATCCGTATAGGTCTGTCGCAATTTGTTCGCCGGGAAGGGCGGAAGAACGCCGTCAAAGAACGTTCCAGCCCCAGGGTTCTTGATCGAGGTGTATTCAAAAAAAGGCGCCGCTTGAGTCACAAGAAGAATAAATTGATAAGGAAGCGGCAGAACATCAAACAATCCGGCCCCCCCACGGATAGCCATTTTCCCGTTGCGCAATGGATCCCAGGCAAATCCTAGGCGAGGCTCGAAATTCTTCGTCGTCGGGTTGCTGTTGAAGAATGGGTCTCCAAGGTGGGGCGCCGCATCTGTCAGGTTTCTCAAGTTGGCTAGTTTGCCGTGGATTTCCGTCGGAATAGTTGCCAATTCATAACGCAAGCCGACGTTCACGGTAAAGTTTGGTTTCCATCGCCAGTCATCCTGAATATATGCGCCGAAAATGGTCTGGCGAAGGTCGCGCGGAGAAAGAGTGCTGACGATTCCTCCTTGGAATCTCGATGGATTATTCGTGAGGAAGCTTCCTACATCTGCGAATTGCCATATGCCGTTAGGGTCGGTAAGCGCTGTGGCTTGCAGTAGCATGCGCTCAGCGGCCACGCCAAATTTCACACTATGGGTTCCTCTGTTCAAAAATGCATCGTCGTAAAACTGATAGGAATTCCAGCGGTAGAGGTACGTCGGTAGCCCACCAACGCCGCCAGGCATCAGGGCTGTGCCAGCAATTTGTACTTGTGCGGCATCTCGACCTGCGAAAGATCCTAGAGAGCCCTGGGCGGCAACCGGGTTTATGGCCCTCAGGCTTTGGTCATTGTTTACGGCTTCATGGTTGAAGCCAAATCGTACCGCATCTATGAAGGTCGGAGTGTAGCTATGGGTTTCCTCTACAGCGGCGATCTGTCTAGAGCTCAAACTGCCAAGTTCGACGTTGTTCATGCCGTCGGGGGACGAATATGGAGTTCTGTCGAAAACGTAGGTCCCGAAAACGCTGTCCTTGCCTGAGAACTTATGGTCCACGCGTGTGGTAACGAAGTTTTCGTTGACAACCTGTTGACCAGCAAAAGTGAACTCCGCTGTGTCACCGTTTCCAAGAATAGGACCGTTGGGAATCGGGTAAAGAGCGAGATAAGCCTTGGCCTTGAGGTCTACTCCATTCGCGTCTGTGTTCGGCCCGGGCTGAAGCTGAGTCGTGGTACACGGGTTCGAAGGGTCGGCACCTTGGGGATTCGAACACAGCAGACCTGTGCGCGCTGCTGCCGAGGGCACTGGGTCGACAACGGCGATGCCTTTCGATTGGCGTATTCCTTCAAAATCAGCAAAAAAGAACGTGCGGTTTTTGATGAGCGGTCCGCCGATCGCGCCGCCGAATTGGTTGCGCTTGAAGGGTGCTTTCGGTTGCGTCGGATCCTCAAAGAAATTGCGCGCATCCAGCGCGCTGTTTCGCAGAAACTCATAAGCGCTGCCGTGAAATCCATTAGTGCCCGATCGCGTGATAGCGTTGACGACCCCTCCGGACGTCTTCCCATACTCCGCAGAATAGTTACTGGTCAGCACCGAAAATTCCTGGATGGCGTCGACGCCAAGGTTTCCGCCGAGCACGCTGCCGGGGGCTCCATTCGCGTAGTCATTGAGGCTAACGCCATCCAAGCGATAGTTATTTTGCTGAGGCCGCGCGCCGGAGATCGTCAGTTGCTGTCCGAATCCACGGTTGCCTCGATCCGCACCCACAGCAAAAGTCGGCTGTGTCTGAATCGTGTCAACTCCAGGCTGCAAGGCGGCCAAATCTGTCCAGCTCCGGCCGTTCAAGGGAAGCTCGCGAACGGTGCTGGCAGTGACAACGGCGCTGATGTCCGAACTTGCAAGTTGAACTGCGGGGGCCTCCGTCGTGACCTCCACAACCGTTTTGGCCGCGGCACCCACCCGCAGTGGGAGGTTAAAAACTTGCTGCCCCCCAACCGTGAGGATAATCCCCTTCCGGGCTTCGGTAGCGAACCCCTTCGCGGTGACCGTGATTTCATATTCTCCGGGCAAGAGGTTCGGGGCAGTGAAGAAACCGTCTGCGTTCGTCGTGACACTGGTAGTAATCCCCGTGGCCACGTTGGTGATGGAAACTTGGGCCTGAGGAATTAGTTTTTCCGAAGGATCGGTGATGGTTCCGGAAATCGTTCCCCCGGAAACTTGGGCCTTCGCTGAATCTGAGAAAGCAATTCCAATCATCAAAAAAAGGACGCAGAGGCAGGAAAACGAATAAGGCACAGAAATTCTTCGAGTGGACAAAGATCACCCCCACACTTGCAGCGGAGCCTATTGTATGGCTGTCGATCGTGCCTTAATGCAAGATTAATTTCTGTTCAGGTGAATCTTTTGGGCACATTTCCGCGGACTGGAGTGTAGGCAAGAGAATTGTAAACGTGGAACCAGCGCCGGGTGTGCTTTCGCACGTAATGGACCCGCCTTGCGCACGCGCGATTGCCTGCGCAATGGCCAACCCGAGTCCCCCGCTGTGCAGTTCGCCATTTCCGGGGCGCGCGGCCCGGTAGAATCGCTCGAAAATAAAAGGCAGATGTTCCTTTGCGATTCCGATCCCGTGATCTTCAAAGCGAATTTGAATCATACCGCCGGTCTGCGCAAGAGTGACGTGCACTCGCGTGTCGGGCGAGGAATACTTGATCGCATTGTCCAAGAAAATCAAAAACAATTCGTGAAGAAATGCCTCGTCGCCGACATAAGCTACTTCCCTATTAAGATCGCGCATGATGGAAATGTTTTTGGTGCGAGCGCGCGAGCCAACCAGCGCGCAGGCCTCTTCCAGGATTTCGTTTACATAGACGGGTTCGCTCTCAAGGCGCAGCTGCCCCGCGTCAGCCATCGAGAGCGTGAACAACCCCTCCACGATTCGGGTCAGTTTCTTCAATTCATCGTCAATGGCCGCAAGGGTCTTTCTGTATTCTTCCGCCGTGCGCGGCTTGGAAAGAATCAATTCCGTTTCCCCGTGGAGGATCGCGAGAGGAGTGCGCAATTCGTGAGAAGCATCTGTGGCGAATTGACGGAGTTGGTGAACAGCTGAATCAACGCTTTGCAGAAGCCGATTGAAGGTCTCCGCCAGACGGCCCAGCTCATCATCCGGTGAAGCGACGGGCAAGGGCGACCAAAAGCCCTGGTGATCCGTCACACGTTTTGCCATAAGCTCGGCATGGCGTGTGAGCGCTTTAACAGGCGTCAGACTCTTTCCCACGTAGAAAGCGGAGATTGCGGCAGTCAGCAGGAGACTAAGCGGAAAGAGCAGCAGTGTGATGCCTCCAAATGTGTCCAGTAGGCGATTGGTCCCGAACGTGGGAATCGCAATTGCTAGGAATCGCCGCCCGGCCGCCTGCTCAAATGGAATGAGCGCAACGCGAACGGATTCGGATTCTCCAACAGCACCTACGCCAAATACCGCCTGTGAACCATTTAGCTTTAAGCCTTTTAAGTCGATGGAATTGGCCAAGTTTTTGGATCGCTGGAGCACTTTCCCGCTTGCATCGAGCAGCTCAAAAAATTGTCCGGGAATATCCAGGCGCTCCACATCCCTGGCATTTGGCTCCGACGCGACGTCCGCAATAATGGGCCGCGAAGTCTCCACCAATTGGCGGTTGAGTTGTGCAGGAATAGCGTGGGCAAGCAATGCCCAAAAGGCAAGATAAGAAGCGGCAAGAAGAACCCCTACCACGGAACAAAATAACATCATCATTCGAGATCGAAGGGTCTTAGCTCTCATGATTCCAAAGCTCCAAGCCGGTAGCCTACGCCACGAATCGTGTGAATGAGTTTCGCCGGCCGCTCGTGATCAATCTTCTGGCGCAAACGGTTGACGTAAACCTCGACGAGATTCGTCTCACTGTCGAAATGGCAGTCCCAGACGTGTTCCACGATTTCGCTGCGGGTAACAAGTTCTGGGGCACGAAGCAGCAAAAGCTCGAGAAGCGCAAATTCTTTGCTCGTTAGCGGGATCACTTCTTTTCCGCGGTTGGCGCGGCGGCGGTGGCGGTCGAGTTCGAGGTCTCCATAACGGAGCCTGGCGTTACCGCTATGGAACCCGCGCCGCACGAGCGCTCGCAGTCGCGCGAGAAGCTCCGTCAACACAAAAGGTTTCGTCAGGTAATCGTCGGCCCCCGCATCAAGACCCTCGACCTTCTGCTCGACAAGGCCACGCGCAGTCAGCATCAGGACTGGGGTTTCAATTCCACGCTGCCTCAGTTCCCGGCAGACTTCTATACCACTTATGCCCGGCAGCCGGACATCGAGCAGAATGGCGTCGTAAGTCACGTCCGTGCTTAGCTCAAGTCCCTTTTCACCAGAATCCACAATGTCGACCGCATAAGTGTTCTCGCGGAGGGCTCGTGCGATGAAGCTCGCCACTTTACGCTCGTCTTCGACCAATAAAATGCGCATACACCTTGTTTACTACCATGAAGGAGGCTCTTGAGGGTATGAATAACTGGCGTACGAAGCAGGCCTCGCCTGCCGCCGCCTGACCTCACTTTACATCGTTCCGAATCACCTGCCCCCCCTTCATCACAAATTTTATGCGCTCAAGCTCCGTAATGTCCTTCAATGGATCACCGTTAACCCCGATTACGTCGGCGAACTTTCCTTTCTCGATGGAGCCGATGCGATCCTGCCACCCCATCATTTCTGCAGCCACCGTGGTCGCCGTCTGGATGGCCTGCGAGGGAGTCATCCCGTATTTGACAAGATAAGAGAACTCGGCAGCCTGTGTTCCGTGAGGAAAAGGCCCGACGCCGGATCCAAACGAAATCTTCAAGCCCCGCGAAATCGCTAAGCGGCCACTTTTCTCACGCATCGCTTCCAGACTGTACTTGCCGCCAGTCGATTTGGCGTCACGCAAAGTGTACTCGGAAAGAGAATAATGATAAGCGGTTAGCTCGAGATAGAGCCCCTTCTTCTTCATCAAGTCGGCAGTGGCCTCGTCCAGTTCGATGGCGTGCTCGATCGTGTCGGCTCCTGCTTGAACGCAATTGCGCAGGCCCTCGCCTCCGAACGCGTGGCAAGCAGCCTTTTTGCCATGACGATGCGCCTCGTCCACGATGGCGTCGACTTCCTCCTTGGTGAACGTGGGGTTGCTGAACAACCCACCGTTCGGTTCGAATTCGTAGTCGGATGTCGAATGAAACTTGATCCAGTCAGCACCATAGTGGATTTGTTCCCGAACAGCCTGGCGTGCGGCCCAGGGATTGTCCACGGCCTGGTAATTTCCAGGCAGGCTGACTTCCGGAGAACCCAAAATACCTTCGCCCGTGGCTACCAGCCCCATCGTCGAAACTTGCATGCGAGGGCCTTGGAAATAGCCTCGATTGATCACTCTCTTGATGTCGACGTCTGCATAGCCCCCGCCGTGACTCATTAAGTCACGGAGGGTTGTGAATCCAGCCCGAAGATCCTTTTGCGCGTTATCAAGTGCAAGAAGCGTGCGGTACTCGCGAGTATCGTTAATGGGGCTGGCAAACGGCAGGCCACCGGGCTTGATCCCATCGAGACCGAAACCGAATACATGCGTGTGTCCATCAATTAGACCCGGTAGAACTGTCGCTTTGCTCAAATCAATAACTTGCGCTCCGGAAGGAATCTGCACCTGGTCAGCTGGGCCGACGGCCGAAATCTTTTCACCATCCACAATCACAATCTGGTTCTCGAGAATCCTGCCTGACTTGCTGTCAAACAGACGCCCCGCACGAATCGCAACCGGTTGTGAACTCTGGGCCAGAGCCAATGGTCCCATTGCGCCAAGCAGTAGGATGGTCACCGCATTGATCCCGCAGAATTTCAGCAAGGCTTCCGCCCATCTCAGTTTCAAAGCATTCCTCCTGGGAGAGTTCTCTCTTCGTTCGAAAAACATCTTGAAATGAAAATCAAGCTGACCGAGGTGCTTTCTCGAGGGTCAATCAATCCTTTGAAGTCGTTTTCAGAGAACTTCAAATACTAAGATTGACGCGCTCTCGCTCCCGTGCTGCGGGACAGCCACGAAATAGCGCTTTAGCCCGGGAGCTAATAGAGCTGTCCTTCCCATCGGCCCGGTTGGAACCTTTCCGAGCTCTTTGTAATGGTCAGCGTCAGTTTGCTCGTAAACATCCGCACTCCCGTCAGCTGACGCATACAAACGGTGGCTGTCTGCATCGTAGACGAGGTCGTCCACGCCTTTGGTTATGGGGAGGGTCATTAACTCCTTGCCCGAAGTGGTGTCAAACACCACAATGTCTCCAGCGCGACAAGCGATAAACAAGCGGCGGTTTGCTTCGTCGAGCGCCATCGCGACGTTCGTCTTGCTCTTGGTAACCGGCCAGCTCGCCACAATCTCGCGCTTATTTCGGTCGATGACCTCAACCTGGTTCTTTGCTTTGTTATTCACGTACATTTTCGGGCTGGAGGCTTCAAGCCTCAAGGCTTCGAGCGTATCGCCATCGACTTTCATATCGGCAACCTTCTTACCGGCCGTCGTATCCACAATGCTAATCATGGAGTACGTTTCATGAACGTCGCCGCCGCCGTTGTCTATGTAAAGAAGTTTTGTTTCCGGGTCGTATCCAATCGAGTCCGTATCGAGCAACAGCTTCACGGTCGAGAGCAACTTATACGAGGTAGCGTCATAAATCTTCAGTCCGCCGGCTTCCCCGTCGGTCACATACAAACGATTCAAATCCTCTCGATAAAGGATTGCGTGAGGTTTCTCGATGCCTGTGATGGTGTGGACAAGCTTGCCACTCTTCCAATCAAATACGAGAACCGCTTTGTAACCTTCAGGCGTGGCAAACAGCCGGTTCGTCTTCACATCGATGGCGAAGTGGTCGAAATTCCCTTTAATATCGGGAGACAGTTTGAAGGTTTGCACCAATTTCAGAGGTGCGGAATTTTGAGCTCTCGCCCCGAATCCGAGGACTCCAAGAATCATCGTCAGGATCAGCAACCGTTTCTTCATTTTCTCTCCAAGGCAAAACAATTTGGATTTTTTGGTCCACTCGAAATGCAAGAGATGATTTTCCACCCGCAGCGCGAATTTTACCGCGGAGCGGCCAGTCAAAGAATAGTTCAGCCGTCCCTACACCAACTTAAACCAAGATTAATTTCTGTTTAGGCCGGAACGGATCGAAGCAATTTTGCGGTCATTAATCGAGAGCTTTAGCGCAGACAGAGCGACAAAGGTATCCTCTCTTGTCTGGACCAGAAGTTGACTCGGCCATCGAACCTCGCTGAATATGACGACGAAAGATAAAGAAGCTTGAATCCACTTGGAGTCTTCGTCAGACTTACTCTTTCTAAAGCAATTGGATTCCACGAACGCAACCCTTAGCGAGGCAAAGCGGTCTCGGAGGACTCGATGAAATATATGCGCTTTATTTTCTTCATGTTGTTTCTGCCAATTCCTCTTCACGTCACCGCGCAAACCAAAGAGCCGCTGAAGCTTGTCGTTACAATTCCGTTACCGGGACTCAAGGATGGCGACTTTGATCATTTCGCCCCCGACGTTGAGGGCCACAGGCTTTTTCTTACCGACGAAGAGAATGACAAGGTAGACGTCCTTGATACTGCGACGAACACTCGCATTCACACGATCGAAGATGCAAAGGCGCCCCACGCGATTCTCTATCGAAAGGACCTGAAAAAACTCTTTGTCGTGGAGGGTAATGCTTCTGCTGTGAGAGTCTATGATAGCGACACATATAAGGCGCTTGGCGAGATCAAAGTGTCAATCGATGCAGATTCCATCACTTACGATCCTGCGACACACTATTTGTATGTCGTCAACGGCGGCAGGGAGGCGCACACTCCTTATTCCCTGATCAGCATCATTGACACAAATGCCTCCACGAAACTGCGCGACATCAAAGTCGAGTCAAACCATGTAGAAGCTATCGTGTTGGAGAAATCGAGTCCGCGGATGTTTTGCAACATCACGGGGCAAAACGCGGTCGGCGTTCTCGATCGTAACAAAGGCGCTTTTTTAGCTACGTGGCCCTTGCCCCCTGGCGATAAGAGCAATGTAGCCATGGCTTTCGATGAGGAGAATCACCGTCTATTCGTCGCCACGCGAAATCCTGGAAAGCTGATCGTACTGAATTCAGATTCCGGCAGGGTCGTCTCCGAACTTCCCGCCGTCGGAATGATCGACGATGCTGCGTTCGACGCAAGGAACAAACGCATTTACCTCGCCGGAGATGGCTATCTCGACGTTTTTCAGCAGCAGGATGCCGATCATTATTCCCTTCTAGGTCGTGTTCAAGGAAGCTTTCGCGCCAAGACCGGCATTCTTGTGCCAGAACTGAATCGATACTATTTGGCCGTGCCTCACCACGAAGGCAAGGACGCCGAAGTGCGGGTGTACGATATACAGCCGTAGGAGAGGCTTCCCTACCGATCATGCAAAGGCGTGAGTTTGGCAAGGCAACTCTCGGGGCATTCGCATCGAGCCCGTTCTGCTTCTCTTCCACTGAAGCCGCGCTTCCGCCGCACGGCGATTTCCCGCAGGTTCGCGGGCTCACAAACTATGTGGGGAAGTTTGTCATTGAAACTAGATATGAAGATATTCCTCCTGAAGTCATTGAACTGGGGAAAAAGTCGATTCTTGACGGCTTAGGTCTGGCTCTCGCCGGTTCTCGCGCCCAAACCGGTACCATCTGCCGGCGCTATCTCCAGGAACTTGCCGTGTGCGGTGGCAAGAGTTGCGTCATTGGGTCTGGGCTCAAAACCTCTCCGCGCTTCGCCGCCTGGGCTAACGGGATCTCGATTCATGCGGATGATTTTGACGACACGCAACTCTCGGCAGCAAGAGATCGGGTCTACGGCCTCCTGGTGCATCCTACGGTTCCAGTGCTTCCCGCCATCCTTGCGTTCGAAGGAGGACGAGTCGTCTCTGGAAAAGAATTCATACTCGCCTATCATCTCGGCGTCGAGGTGGAATGCAAAATAGCCGAAGCCATTTCTCCGCGCCATTATCAAGACGGATTTCATTCCACGGGAACTTGCGGGCCGTTTGGCTCGGCGGCTGCCTGCTCCAAACTCTTGCGATTCGATCTTTTGAAGACGTTGAACTGCTTTGGTCTGGCGGCTAGCCAATCCGGAGGCCTGCGGGAGAATTTTGGAACGATGACCAAGCCGTTTCAGGCTGGTCGCGCCGCGGAAAGTGGTGTGGTATCCGCCGAACTGGTGGCGCTGGGATGGGACGCCGCGCAGCAAATTCTGGAAGCCGAACGCGGCTTTTTCCACGCGTTTGGCGGAACGTTCGATCCTGGCGCAATCATGGATCGCCTGGGAAAACCGTGGACGTTTGCTTCGCCGGGAATCTCGCTGAAACCTTACCCGTCAGGCTCTCTGACACATCCTGCCATGACAGAGTTGGCTCGGCTTATCGCCACGAACAAAATCCAGGCTGCCCAAGTCGAAAAAGTAGACATCGGCGCCAATCACAACATGACCACGACTCTGCTTCATCACCAGCCCAAAACCGGACTCGAAGCCAAGTTCAGCATGGAGTTCTGCTTGGCGGTTTTGCTTCTGCGCGGCAACGCGGACTTGAGCGAGTTCACGGACGAAATCGTACAAAGAGTGGATGTGCAGGACATGATTCGCAGAGTCAACTTTTATGTCGACCCGGAGGCAGAGAAAGCGGGTTATGACAAGATGACTTCCCTCCTCAGAATCCACCTCAAGGACGGCCGAGTAATTCCCGGCCGCGCTGATTTTGGAAGAGGCAGCCCTGCCGACCCCATGACCTTTGAAGAAGCGGCCGAGAAATTCCGAGGCTGCGCCGAATACGCGGAGTGGCCAAAAATCAAAACAGAAAAGATCATTGATTACGTGAAGACCTTGGAATCGATACAAGATATAGCCACGTTATCGCCCTTACTTTCGATGGAAAACGGATGAGCACCTTGCCGGCGCAGACATTCAACATCGCGGTGATTCCTGGAGACGGCATCGGCAAAGAAGTTGTTCCCGAAGGCATGCGAGTGCTCGACGCCGCAGCGAAGCGCTTTGGGTTTGGCCTCAGCTGGCAATGCTTCGATTGGAGTTGCGAGGCCTACATCAAGGCCGGAAGGATGATGCCCGTCGACGGCATCCAGCAACTCCGTCCCTTTGACGCCATTTTTCTCGGCGCTGTGGGACATCCCGACGTTCCCGATCATGTTTCCTTGTGGGGGCTCTTAATTCCAATTCGCCGCAGCTTTCGGCAGTACGTGAACCTTCGGCCAGTAAGACTCTTCGAAGGAATCGAGAGCCCTCTCAAGAACTGGAAGCCTGGTCAGATCGAATTCTGCATTGTCCGTGAGAACAATGAAGGGGAATACTCGAATATCGGCGGCCGCCTGTACGAAGGAACCGAAGAGGAAATGGCAGTGCAGCAAACGGTCTTCACGAGGCGCGGCGTATATCGCGTGTTGCGCTTCGCATTTGATTTAGCGCGGAAGCGAAACAAGCATTTGACTTCTGCCACAAAATCGAATGGCATCATTCACACCATGCCATTCTGGGATGAGTGTTTTCGAGCTGTGGCTTCTGAATATCCTGACGTCCGCACGGACCAATTTCATATCGACATTTTGACCGCTCATTTTGTCCGTCATCCTGACTGGTTCGACGTTGTTGTTGGCTCCAATCTTTTCGGGGACATTCTTTCAGACCTTGGTCCGGCAGTGGTCGGTTCGATTGGCATCGCACCCTCTGCCAATTTGAACCCCGAAAAGGAATTTCCCTCCATGTTCGAGCCGGTTCACGGGTCCGCGCCGGACATCGCAGGAAAAGGAGTCGCGAATCCCATCGGGCAGATTTGGTCTGGTGCCATGATGCTCCGGCACCTGGGCGAATCAGTGGCGGCCGAAGCCGTGGAAACGGCCATCGCGGCAGTCTTGGCTCAACAAAATGTGCGGACTCCGGACATCGGAGGTAAGGCTTCCACCAAGGAGCTCGGCGCTGCCATTGCCGCGCAGGTGAGCCGGGTAGACTAAGTGCGCAAATCAACTCTAGCCGGCAAGAGGCCATCAAACTCTGCGCTCGCGCGATTCTGCTTGCCTTTCATCGCGTGATGAAAAATAACATGTCCCCGTCACAATGAAATATCATGCTCAGCCCTTCTGATCGCCGAGCCAAAATCTGGTCGGTAGTGCGCGTCTCCAGCGGAAATCTTCTGGAGATGTATGACTTCATGGTCCTTGGCTATTACGCTTCTGCTATCGGCGCAACCTTCTTCCCTGCTGGCAACCCGTTCTTGTCGCTGATGTTGTCGCTGATGACTTTCGGAGCGGGGTTTCTGATGCGCCCCCTGGGTGCCATCGTGCTCGGCGCACATACCGACAAACACGGCCGCCGCGCCGGCCTCCTGCTTACGCTTAGCCTCATGTCCGCAGGAATCTTCTCCATCGCGATTATGCCTGGATATGCCACAATCGGCTTGCTGGCTCCTTTTCTGGTCCTGGTGGGCAGGCTGGTCCAAGGTTTTTCTGCAGGAATGGAACTAGGAGGCGTTTCGGTCTACTTGTCAGAGATCGCCACGCCAGGGCACAAAGGCTTTTATGTAAGCTGGCAATCAGCTAGCCAGCAGGTCGCGGTCATGTTTGCGGCGCTTGTTGGTGTCATGCTGAACACCACTCTTCCTGCAGAAGCAATGACCGCTTGGGGATGGCGTGTGCCGCTGCTCCTCGGTTGCGCCATTATTCCGCTCCTGTTCCGTCTTCGGCGATCGCTTCAGGAAACAAACGAGTTTGTGGGCCGCAAGCATCATCCCAGCACGTCGGAGATCCTCGGGTCCCTCTCGGGAAACTGGAGGATTGTTGCCATCGGAACCATGTTGGTTACCATGACCACCGTTTCCTTCTACATGATCACTGCCTATACACCGACCTTTGGCAACTCCGTGCTGCATCTTGGCAACAAGGATAGTTTGATCGTGACAATGTGTGTCGGTGCATCCAACCTCTTTTGGCTTCCGGCGATGGGCGCGCTTTCGGACAGGGTGGGACGCCAGCCCTTACTCCTTGCCTTCACAATCTTGATGCTCGTCACCGCTTACCCAGCAATGTTGTGGCTGGTTCGCGCGCCTTCTTTCGGGCGATTGCTGACCGTCGAACTCTGGCTATCGTGTATTTTCGGCAGCTACAACGGTGCGATGGTGGTTTTTCTAACGGAGATCATGCCGGCTAACGTAAGAACTTCTGGATTCTCGCTTGCCTATAGCCTGGCAACCGCTCTCTTTGGCGGCTTTACGCCGGCCATCAGCACCTATTTCATTCATGTCACTGGAAACCTCGCGGTTCCCGGTTTGTGGCTTTCGTTTGCGGCTGCCTGTGGATTGGTAGCCGCCCTCGTCGCTAAGTCTCAGCCCACGCCCGTCGAGACGACTTAAAGCCGAGGTTTATCTGACTGCGCCTGACAATAGATTAATGTTATTTTCAGGGACGCGGCCAGAAGCATCGCTTAACTTCTTGATAGTCGCTGCAGCATCAGAGTGCGGCCGTTATGCGGAGAGGAGAATACGGATCATGGAACGCAATACGGGTGACGACTCCAAAGAACCGCATGCCAGTCTTTCATTGACCCGTCGCAGTCTCTTCGAAATTGCTGGTTTGGCCATCGCGTCTTCTGCGCTTCCGCGGAAGATAGCATTCGCCTGCGTGCCTCCGCCCCGCTCTGGCGCTGGACAAGAGAAAAGCCCTGTCATGGAACGCCTTAGCAATTACATGAATGAAGCAAGCTCCCGCGCGCTGCCCGACGAAGTCGTCGAAGAAACGAAACATCATATCCTCGACACCCTCGCTGCAATGATCTCTGGTTCCGAGTTGCCTCCAGGACGCGCTGCACTGGAATTTGCTCGCTCCTACGGTGGCCGCGAGGTAGCCACGGTGGTGGCATCGAATTTCTTATGCGGCCCCATCGAAGCAGCGCTTACAAATGGCGTGCTCGCCCACGCCGACGAAACCGACGATTCACACTCTCCCTCGCAATCCCATCCCGGCTGCGCGGTCGTTCCTGCCGCTCTGGCCGCAGGGGAAAGGTTTGGTATCAGCGGAACTCATTTTTTGCGCGCCGTGGCGCTTGGTTACGACATCGGTCCGCGCTTTACCATGACTTTGGGCGGCCAGCGTTTCGAAGCGGAGAGCCATTGGAGCACACATAGCATTTCTCCTCTCTTTGGTGCCGCGGCGGCCGCAAGTTGCGCCGCCAGCTTGAACGCCCAGCAAATGCGCTGGATGTTGGGCTACACCGCGCACCAATCCTCTGGGCTTGGAGCATGGAATCGCGACACCGAACACGTGCAGAAAGCCTTTCATTTTGGCGGCATGACCGCGCGCAGTGGCGTCACTTCCGCGTTGCTAGTGCAAGCCGGCTGGACCGGCGTGGATGACATCCTCTCCGGAAAAGATAATTTCTTTGCCGCATATAATCCCCACGCCGACCCCGCAGGACTGATCGACAAACTCGGCGAACGCTATGAAGTAAAGCAAACCAATATTAAGAAATGGCCGGTGGGCTCGCCCATCCAAGCCGCGCTCGACGCCTTGGTCACTCTGCGAAAGCAGCATCCCTTTGACTCCGCTCAAGTACGGCAAGTGTCCGTGCGGATTGCCACAGATGAAGCTGCTATCGTCAACAATCGCGAAATCCCTGATATCTGCCTGCAGCACATGGTCGCCGTAATGCTCCTCGACAAGACTGTCACCTTTGCCTCGGCGCATGACAAGGAGCGCTTGAAGGATGCCACGACTCTTCGCGAACGGGCCAAAGTGCATCTCATTCCAGATGCTGAGTTGGAACGCCTCATGCCGTTGCGTGTCGCTATTGTCGACGTGGCGTTAGCTGACGGTTCAAACCTCACCCAGCGCGTCGACAATGTTCGCGGCACTCCCGAAAATCCAATGACCCGTGACGAGGTCATCGCAAAGGCTTCTGAACTCATTACGCCCGTCCTTGGTGCAGCGAAATGCTCGAGTCTGATCGACAGAGTGTTCCATCTCGAAAGTGTCAGCGATATTCGAGAACTTAGGCCTTTGTTGCAGCACAACTAGCTGATTTTGTTTTCTTGTAGGACTTGCAGGACAGAAAGAGAAGCCCGTGCGAATTGTCGATATACGCGAGACGGTTGTCCCTATCCAGTCGGACATCCGTAACGCCTACATCGACTTTAGCCAGATGACCGTAAGTGTTCTCGCGCTCGTCACCGACATTGCGCGCGATGGCAGGCCGGTTGTCGGCTACGGCTTCAATTCGAATGGCCGCTACGCACCGTGCGGGCTCTTGCGAGACCGCTTCATCCCCCGCCTCAAGGCCGCTTCCGCCGATTCGCTCCTGGACGAGAGGGGCGGTAACTTCGATCCCCAGCGCGTCTGGGCCACCGTCATGCGCAACGAAAAGCCCGGAGGCCATGGCGAGCGCTCAGTCGCTGTCGGCGTGCTGGATATGGCCGTTTGGGACGCGGCCGCAAAAATCGCAGGCCTCCCTCTTTATCAACTCCTGGCGAACCGCTATCGAGGAGGACACTTCGACACCAAGGTGTTCGTTTATGCCGCGGGCGGCTACTACTATCCCGACAAAAACGTGTCCGCCCTGCAGGATGAAATGCGCGGCTACCTTGCACTTGGCTACTCCGTCGTGAAAATGAAGATCGGTGGAGCGTCACTCTCCGAAGATCTGCGGCGCATCGAAGCCGTGCTCACAATTTTGAAGGCTCCGGATCAATTGGCAGTCGACGCTAACGGCCGCTTCGACCTGGACACTGCCCTCGCCTATGCGCGGGCACTAGCTCCGTATGGTCTTCGCTGGTACGAAGAACCAGGCGATCCACTCGATTTCGAACTTCAGG
This sequence comes from Candidatus Acidiferrum sp., assembly GCA_035280045.1. Taxonomy (GTDB): domain Bacteria; phylum Acidobacteriota; class Terriglobia; order Acidiferrales; family UBA7541; genus Acidiferrum. The sequence continues at coordinate 13,081 of DATEGP010000043.1, read as the reverse complement.
CAAAGCTCGCGGGCCATTATTCCGGCCCCATGGCCACCGGCGAGAACTTGTTCTCCTTGCAAGATGCGCGCAATCTGATCCGTTACGCGAACTTGCGGTCCGATCGCGATGTCTTGCAATTCGACTGCGCGCTGAGTTACGGATTGGTGGAATATCTGCGCATTCTCGAAATGCTGAAGGATTATGGTTGGTCACCGGCGCGCTGCATTCCTCATGGGGGGCACCAGATGTCGCTCAACATTGCGGCCGGCCTTGGCCTTGGCGGCAACGAATCCTATCCCGGTATTTTTCAGCCATTCGGCGGATTCGCAGACAATATTCCGGTGGAGAACAGTTACGTGGGTTTGCCGGAAATTCCCGGTATCGGTTTCGAAGCAAAGAACGAGCTATACCGCGTCATGAAAGCACTTGCCGGGTAGTCGGCTTTACTAGAGTGAAGGTCGGTGAACGTGCTTCTTCTTTCTAAAGAAAACTTAATTCTTTTTTCAGGTACGAAACTCCGCTATGACATATCGTCAGTACGCGGCGGAGTCGTCCTCCTGGGTACCGCACTCATGAATCGATTTCTTTCCGGCGCTGTCTGCCCGCAAGGAGAACCACCAAATGGGACCTGATCGACGAAGACAAGAACCGGCCACCAACGCTCGCGCGATTCTCACGCGGCGAGGCTTGTTCGAGTTTGCCGGCCTGGCCATGGCATCCGCGGCTCTTTCATCCTGTCCCGCTTTTGCCCAACCTTCCTCCGAGCAGGACCAGACTCTCCCTTCTCCAGCGGTCAGCCCGATTATGGAAAAACTCAGCAGTTACATGAGTGAGGCCGCGACCCGGCCGATTCCCGAGGAAGTTGTCGAAAGAGCTAAACATCACATCCTGGACACCTTTGCGGCCATGATTTCAGGCTCCGAATTACAGCCTGGCCGCTCCGCTTTGAAGTTTGCGCAGGCGTACGGCGGAAAGGAGGTCGCAACTGTAGTCGCTTCAAAAACCGTGTGCGGCCCCATCGAAGCCGCATTCGCCAATGGCGTCCTGGCGCATTCCGATGAAACCGACGATTCCCACGGTCCTTCCCGCTCCCACCCTGGTGCGTCCGTCGTTCCCGCCGCATTCGCTGCTGGCGAGCAGTTCGGCATCAGCGGCGCCCACTTCCTGCGCGCCGTGACTCTCGGCTATGATGTCGGGCCGCGCGTAACCATGAGCATGGGTGGCCCCGCTTATCAAGCGGCCACACATCGCAGCACGCACGGCACGGTTGCCGCGTTTGCCGCTGGCGCGGCCGCCGGCTGCGCGGCGGGCTTGAACGCGCAGCAGTTCCGTTTTCTTCTCGACTATACTGCGCAGCAAACTTCGGGGATTGGTGCCTGGGCGCGGGACGCCGAACACATGGAAAAAGCCTTTCTCTTCGGAGGGAAGCCGGCCGCCGGCGGCGCGGCCACTGCCATGTTGATCCGCTCAGGCTGGACGGGCGTCGACGACGTTTTCTCCGGGTCCGACAATTTTTTTGACGCCTACGCACCTAAGGAAAATGGCGCGCTAAAGACCGACCCGTCTCAGCTCATCAACGGGCTCGGCGAGCGCTATGAAATCACGCGCACCAACATCAAGAAGTGGACAGTGGGCTCCCCGATCCAGGCCCCGCTTGACGCGCTTGATGGCTTCCTCCGGAAGCGATCCTTCACAGCGGACGATGTGCAGAAAGTGGTGGTACGCGTCGCCAGCGACGAAGCCAATACTGTCAGTAACCGCGAAATGCCCGACATCTGCATGCAACACATGGTCGCGATCATGCTCCTGGACAGAACAGTCACTTTTGCCTCCGCACATGACAAGGCACGCATGCAAGATCCGGCCGTTCTGCGCCAGCGCGCCAAAGTAGAGGTGGTTGCCGACCCGCGCATCGATGCCCGGCGTCCGCGCCGCGAAGCCATTGTCGAACTCACACTTACAGATGGCACACAACTCAGCGAGTGGATTCGCGACGTTCGCGGCACTATGGAGAATCCCATGACGCGCGACGAAGTGCTCGCCAAGGCTCGCGGCCTCATCAGTCCCGTCCTCGGTGCCTCCAATTGCTCCGCGCTTATTGCCAAATTGCTCTCTCTGGAGACTTTGCGCGACATTCGCGAACTCCGTCAGGCGCTTCAAAAAGGCTGAGCCATGCAGATTCCTGCCGCCGCATCCGAGAGAGTCGCGCCTCCACGCAAAAAGCCTTTCTACGCGGGCCTGTCCTTCCAAGTATTGCTCGGTGTGGCTATTGCTATCGTTCTGGGCTATGTCAGTCCAACAACGGCCGTCGCTATGAAGCCGCTCGGCGACGCCTTCATTCGCTTGATCACGATGATTATCACGCTGGTGATCTTCTGCACCCTGGTAACAGGAATTGCCGGCATGGAAGACATGAAAAAAGTCGGCCGTGTCGGCGGCAAAGCCCTTTTGTATTTCGAAGTCGTATCTACGCTTGCGCTACTGATCGGACTCGTTGTCGGTAATGTAGTGCATCCAGGTAGCGGCTTTAATGTCAATCCTGCCACTCTCGACCCCAAGGCCGTGGCCGAGTATGCGGGACAAGCCAAAGCTCAGAGTGTTGCCGAATTCCTGATCCACATTATTCCTAGCACGGTCTTCGATGCCTTCGCCAAGGGTGACATTCTTCAAGTTCTTCTCGTCTCTCTTCTTTTTGGCTTTGCGTTGTCTCTTGCCGGCTCGCGTGGCAAACCTCTGGTCGACTTCTTGGACACTCTCACGCGTATTGTTTTCGGCGTCGTTGCTATCTTGATGCGCTTTGCCCCCATTGGCGCTTTTGGCGCAATGGCCTTCACCATCGGCAAATATGGGCTGGCTTCCCTCGGCCCTCTCGTCAAGCTGATCACCACGCTCTACATCACGTCGATTCTGTTTGTGGTGGTCTTGCTGGGGGCCATCGCCCGCCTCGCAGGCTTCGGAATCTTCCGATTCCTCTGGTTTCTCCGCGAGGAGATCCTCGTCGTGCTGGCTACTAGTTCCTCGGAACCCGTGTTGCCTTCCCTGATGGCCAAACTCGAAAAACTCGGATGCTCGAAAACTTTGGTCGGACTTGTGGTTCCCACCGGTTATACCTTCAATGCCGATGGCACCAGTCTCTACATGACTCTTGCAGCGTTATTCGTAGCTCAGGCAACCAACACGCACGTGACTCTGACTCAGCAGCTTACGATCCTGGGAGTCGCCGTGCTCACTTCCAAAGGCGCTAGCGGTGTGCAAGGGGCCGCTTTTATTGCGCTCGTCGCTACCATGATGGTCATCCCTACGATCCCGGTTGCTGGAATGGCGTTGATTTTGGGAATTGATCGTTTCCTAAGTATGTGCCGCGCTGTCGTCAACATGACCGGCAACGCCGTTGCGACGCTAGTGATTGCTCGCTGGGAGAACGAACTGGACCGAGGCGCTTTACAGTATCATCTGCTCGGAAACCTTTCAGAGAGTCGAAATTCCTAGCAGCGCCGTCTGCTTCTTTTCATCTGGGTGATAAAATGAACCGTCTTCTGCGTAAAACAACAATAAGTTCTCGGCTCGTTTCGATTTCGACGGCGATTCTTGTGGTGAGAATCACGGTCGCTTTTGCCCTATGGATTCCTCTTGTCGTTCTCGGGCAGCCGCAGGGAAGAACTCTCTCCGGCACGGTCAAGTCGGCTCCCGGTTCTCCGATTCCGAACGCGCAGGTCTCCGTCAAGAACCTTTCCAGCGGCGAAACAAGCGCGCACACCGCGAATCAAGAAGGGGCATTCGCCCTCACCAACCTGGCGCTGGGACCCTACGAGATCACTGCTTCTGCCCCCGGATTCTCCGCAACCAAGATACAAATCACGATCCTCGAGGGACAAGACCAGACGGTGAAAATTACCCTCCAGGCGGAAACTGGTGCGACCGATAAGGGACAAGCAGGAACTTCCGATGTCAGTGGGGTTGTCAGCTCCAAGAGCGTCACCGATCTGCCTCTCAATGGGCGTTCTGCCTCTGACTTGGCGACGTTGGAGCCCGGCGTGGCCAGCGCGCGTACACAATCGAGCGGACAGGCGCAGCGTGGCTTCGGGAACCAGATGACAATATCTGGCGGGCGCCCCAGGCAAAACGACTCCCGGCTCGATGGCATTAGCGTGAACGATTATTCGAACGGGCCTCCGGCCAGCGCCTTGGGAGTCAATCTGGGAGCGGATGCCGTGGAACAATTCTCTGTTCTCACCAGCAACTATCCCGCCCAGTACGGCCGGTCATCTGGGGGAATCATTGCGGCTTCTACGCGCTCTGGGACCCCTGGTTTTCACGGGAGTGCATTCGAGTATCTGCGCAACAGCGCCTTCGATGCGCGCAATTTCTTTGATAACGCAAAACCTGCATTTCATCGACATCAATTTGGTGTGACAGCGGGCGGCCCAATCCTGAAGGACCGCACATTTTTCTTTGCCGATTACGAAGGTCTGCGACAGTCGCAAGGTGTGACCCAGGTGGCAACGGTTCCCTCCTCGGCCGCTCGCGCAGGGAATCTTTCCACCGGCAACGTTACCGTCGACCCCTTTGTTCTACAGTTCATCACCGCTTTCTATCCGCCGCCCAATGGACCCCTTCTCGGCGCCGGCGACACGGGAATATTTACTTTTGCCGGCCAGACCGTAACGCCCGAGAATTACTTTACAGCGAAGCTGGACCACAAGATTTCAGAGCAGGACTCGCTCTCCGGCACGTACATGTTTGACAAAGGGAGCGTGCGGCAGCCAGATGAACTGGATGACAAGCGCACCGGATACGACTCGCAGCGGCAATTCGGCACGCTGCACGAAACGCATACTTTTGGACCAAAGTTAGTCAATTCTTTTCGCTTTGGCCTGAACCGCGTGGTTGCCGTAACGGGCCTCAACTTTGCGAGTGGCAACGCTCCCGTAAGCGACACTTCCTTCGGCACTGTACCGGGGAAGAACGCGGCCGCCATTATCGTGCCGGGGCTCACGTTTTTTTCTGGAGGCCTGGGCACTCGCTCCACCTTCCGTTTTCATTGGACGTCCTTGCAGGTCTATGACGATGTTGCTCTAACCAAAGGCGCAAATTCCTTCAAGTTCGGCGCAGCTTTCGAGCGCATTCGAGACAACATCTTGGCTGTCTCCGATCCCGGTGGCGAGTTTTCCTTTAACGGGCTCTCTGACTTTCTGACGAATGCGCCGTTCTCGCTGAGTGCCACTATTCCTGGCTTGCTCTCGGAGCGAGGAATTCGGCAGAGCATCTTTGGCGCCTACCTTCAAGACGACTGGAAGTTTCGCCCAAACCTCACCATTAACCTGGGCTTGCGCTATGAAATGGCCACGGTGCCCACGGAAGTTCACGGCCATCTCACGGTATTGCGAAATCTTACGGCTGCTGCTCCGCACCTGGGCGATCCGTTATTTTCCAATCCGACGCTTCGCAATTTCGAGCCTCGCATCGGTTTTTCATGGGATCCCTTGCGCGATGGGAAGACCACGTTGAGCTCAGGCTTTGGCGCATTTGACGTTCTGCCGCTGCCGTATCTGATTCAATTCAACGAACTTTTTTCTGCCCCGTTCGATCAACATGCCAGTGTCACAAGTCTGCCTGCGGGCTCCTTTCCGACGGGGGCCTTCGCAATCGCCGCCGCATCCCCCGACACTTTTCGGGAAGGCTACTTTGACCCTCATCCGAAGCGCAACTACGTGATGCAGTGGAATCTGACTCTGGCGCGCGACCTGGGTTCAAACATCGGCGTCAGAGTTGGTTATGTCGGTTCGCGTGCGGTGCACCAGCCGTTCCGAGTCGAGGACGCAGACATCGTTCCGCCAGCCCTGACATCGCAAGGCTACTTGTGGCCCTCTCCTATAGGAAGCGGCACACGGTTGAATCTTAAGACCGGCCGAATTACCGCGGGCATGTGGCAAGGGAATGCGTTTTACGAAGCGCTGCAAGCAAAAGTGAAAGCCAAAGTGGGCCGCGGAGGCGAACTCGGAGGCTCATACACTTGGGGCAAAACCATCGACACGTCCTCAGGAAGCTTGGTAGGAGATGAATACTCCAATTCCATCTCCAGCCCGCTTTGGTTTGCTCAACGTTTGAATCGAGGGCTGGCGGACTTCAACGTTACTCACAACCTGGAGATAAACTACACGTGGGAAGTTCGTGCACCTAAGGGAGCACGACGTGTCGCGGCGTGGACGTTGAGCGGCTGGCAACTAGGAGGAGTGTTCGAAGTCAGCAGCGGAGTTCCTTTTACGCCCGGTATCGGAGGAGACGCCCTCGGTGTAAAAAGTGTCGATCCCAGCATTGATGTGCCGGACCTCGTTTCTGCTCCAGGATGTCCTTTCGCTGTGAATCCGGGAAACCCGAATCACTACATCAAGACGCAGTGCTTTTCCGTTCCAACGGCGCCCAGCCAAATATTCTTCAATGCTAACTGCGACGCGGCGCCTCCTATCGGCCCGAACGGCATGCCTCAGCAGCTTCCCCCCGGGGATCTGCGATGCTTTAATTTGCGCGGCAACCTGGGGCGTAATACCTTGATAGGGCCTGGACTTGTGAACCTTGATTTCTCTCTGCTGAAAAACAATCACATTAAGCGTATTTCCGACACTTTCAATGTTCAGTTTCGCGCGGAGTTCTTTAACATCGTGAACCACACCAATTTCGCTCCGCCTCTTGACAACAGGAATGTCTTCGACTCGAGAGGAAATCCTATCGGTAATGCGGGCCTCATAACTTCAACGCAGACGCCATCGCGCCAGATTCAATTCGCTCTCAAACTGATCTGGTGACCTGACAGATCCTTTCTTCCACAATCTGACCCGCTCGCCCTTACGTACTGGGATCATTCTTCCGTCTAGAAGATTACCAAGAACTGGGATTCCTTCCGAATTCCGGAGTACTGGATAAGTGCGTCTCCTAGCGCTTTTGCTGACGAACGCAAATGGCAAATCAGGCAAGCGGAATTGGAAGATGCTGCCCTGAACTTTTCGAGGGTCTCATCTATCCGGACTACGGCTCGAGCAGGCGCTGCCGGATCTTCGCCAGGTCGGAATCGGAGAGCCTTGCAGCTTCGCGCAGGTAATTGGCAAAAGATCCGTAAGCTTGGTCAATCTTGTCGAGCGTCGCCTCCAGAGTTTCAGGCTTCGACGTCATGATAGTTTTCACCGCGAGGAGATCAGGACGCCCCAGGAGGCCGAAAGCTAGCTGCAAATCTGCAGTGGTGTTCTCGATGGCGTCGGGAGCGAGCAAAAACTGGTTGGAAAGCATGTAGTCTTGGACCACGGTGCCGCGAGGAACTCCGAGCGCCGTCAGAAGAATGGCGCTGAAAACGCCCGTGCGGTCTTTGCCCGCCGTGCAGTGCGTAACCACAGGAAGGTCGCCCGCAGCGATGCGCTGAAGGATTTTACCGTACTGCCCTGCATATTGAATGGCGTAATCATAGGCTCGAACCGATCCTTTGGTTTCGGCGTTTATGGCCGCGACCTTGCGCTTCAAGTCCTCAACGGTTGGGCTGCTGTTGAGATTCGAGCCAATCGGAACATAAAAAACCTCCCCCTCATTTCCCGACGGCGTATCTCCCGGCCAATGATCGGGCGCTCGCGCGCGTTCGCCGTCCGAGCGGACATCGCAGACCAAGCGAATCCCCAAGCTGCTGAGATACTCGGAGTCCCGTGCAGTCAGGTGCACCAGATGGCCTGAGCGGTACACCAGGCCCCAGCGTACATAACTTCCATCCGTGGTGCGGTATCCTCCCAAGTCTCGAAAGTTTTTCGCACCTTCCAGCGGAAGCCTGCGAACGGAAACAACGCGAATGGGTCCAGCCGTTGGCTTCAGATGAAAGTAAACGCGTCCGGAAGGCTCCGGGACAGAAACATCGGCTGGCGCTTCGCGAATCGTGAAAATGGATTTCGCGGAGTCCATGTGATCGGGCCGCGAGCTGGCAAACACTTCCACCGGCATCGCCCCTGGAGAAGCCTGAAAATCAATCCGGTAGACGCCAGGGCTGACTACCTCACAGGTCGCATCCTCAATGCCAGTCCCCGCCAGCGAAACGGCGGCAGGCAGCGCAAGAACGAAGGTGGCTGCGAACAGAAACACAGCCCCAAACTCACTCCCGCGACGCCTCATGGGAGTCCGTACGGAATGCGGCCGAAGCGCCGATTCATTTAGCGCTCGAGTTCGTCCACCGCAAGCCCAGGGAAACCGTCCGGCTGTAGTATTCGCGCTGGATCGGATACTTCTCGCTGCCAAAATAGAATCCAAACACTTCGTTGTTCAAATTGAGCAAGGAGACCACCGCTTGAATTCCATGCCCGCGGGGAATGCGGTAGCTGGCCTGCGCGTCCACCTGCGTATGCGGGTAAAGATATTGGTCACCGAGCGGGCCGCGTACACCCAAGGGGGCCCCATCCAGGAACTGATACGCCCATATATTTGCGTCATTGTGCGTCAATCCCATTCGAGCTGACACGGGACCCTTGTCGTAAGTAGCGTCGAAGTTCCAGTTGTTGGGCGCCTGGCGCAGCATCGCAGCGTGGCCCGTGCGTCCGAAGCCGGCAGGGAAGCTCGCTTGCGAAGTTGTATAGCTGTAATTCGCCGCAACCCCCATCCCATTCAGCAGGCCCGGGAAGGACCTCAGATGCTCTTCCCAGGACACCTCGATTCCTTGGATATGAGCGCTGGGGCCGTTGATCGGTCCTGTCACGCGGTCGCCAGCGAAAGGACCGCTGGTGGGATTGGTAATGACATTAGGATAGATGGGATCGGTCAAGGCCTTGTAAAACCATCCGGCTTGAATAATGCCCACGGTTTTCAGGTAGTGCTCGAGCAGAATGTCGTAGTTGTGCGCATGAGTAGGTATGAGGTTGGGATTGCCTACAGAAGCTGTGTTAGGCGTAGTCGTAAAGTCGACGGTGCCCGAAGGCGGCAAGTCGGCGAAATTGGGTCGGGCGATCCCCCTTCCATAGGACAGACGCAGCTTGGTGTTGGCTTCAAACGCGTACTGGAATTGCACGCTCGGCAGGACATCTACATAGGTTTGTTCTCCCGATGCGGGCGCTACGAAAGTGCCTTGGATGGGATCAGTAATAACCTGATTTCCAAGAAAGAATCCTTGAGTTCCCTCGAAGCGCAGGCCGCCCTGCAAGCGGACTTTCCCCAATGTAATGGTGTTCATGACATAACCGGCCAGGACGCGCTCGCTGGTATCGTAATGATTCGGGGCATTTGAAATATTGTCCGAGACTGGGTCATCCGGAAACGAGCTGAGGTTGGAATTTACGAATTGAAGGATCTTGTTGTAGTCCGAGAGCGGACCCGTGTTCAAAAGTCCGAAATAGAAGCTGTAGTTAGGTACGGTCTTAATGGCGGAAGTCATTAGAAATGGCGCAGAACCGGTGTAGGGACGGAACGACCTTCCTCCAGTGCGCACTTTGTCTGCGTCACGAGCTTTGAAGCCCATCTCAAATGCTCCAAAGCGTGAGTGAATGCGATATTGCCGGGACAGCGTGATGGATCCCATGAAATCCCGCTCGTGGATATGGTCATCCCAGGGATAGAGCAGGAAAGAAAGCTGATACTGAGCCGGGTCATAGATATTCACGCCGTTTAGAACAGGAAACCTGGGCACAACGGACTTGCTCGTGTCCACGCCGAATTGGATCCCGCTGGGCCCCGACCAACTGGCAAATTGGAATCCCCCGTCGTACCGCGCACGGGCGCCTGAGAATTCGTAGGTAATCAGCGTGGGGCCAAAAGAGTGGTTGGCGCCTGCGGTGATGCTGAAGATCTGTTGCTGCGGCGTGCGGTGAAAATCGTTCATCCCGATGCTGCCATCGGGGTTGGAAGTCGTTGCCGATTGAAACGATCCTATAGACGGGGAATAGTTCCAGTTCTCGCCGTAATCGTAGAATTGCGAAAACAGACCCCGCACGTAAGCGAGGGATGCCTTACCTAACTTGTAGTCGGTGCTGCCTGCGAAGCCAAAACGCGTACGGTCATACCAATACTGGCGAATGTCTTCCGTCTGAAAAACGGCTTGATTGCCGCCATTCGCAGGGCCGAAATCAACGACAGTTGGAAAAGGCTCAACGTCATGAATGGCGCGGTTGTTGTGGTCGTAGCTCCCGCCTAGCAGAAACCCAAGCTTTTTCTCCCCGCCGAACCGCCTGCCAAACGTCCCGCTAAACTGATCTAGCGTTCGGCCACCTGAAATTGGTGTGAAACCTCCCATGGCGGAAACGCTCACGTAAGTCTGCTCGGTGGGCTTCCTGGTCACCAGATTCACAGAGCCGCCGATCGCGTCACCTTCCTGGTTGGCGGAAAGAGTCTTGTTGATTTCCACGGAATCCACGAGATCGGCCGGAATGGCATCCAGCTTTACGTTCCTCACCCCTTCCGGCGATGGCACGTGCACGCCGTCAATCGTGACGTTGCTCAGGCGCGGCTCCGTGCCGCGAATCTGGACATACTTTCCTTCGCCCTCGTCGCGTTCGAGCGACACACTGGGCATCCGGCCAACGGCATCCGCAATATTCGTATTGGGCAGGCTGGTGATCACTTCCGCGGGAAGCACCTGCACAATATTGTCGGCCGTAATCTCGCGATTGAGGGCTTCAATCTCGCCATGTTCGCGCTCGCCTCGAACAATAACCTCTTCGCTGACGGTCTCAATCTCCAGTTCGGCGGCAACATTCTCCGTGCCGATACCGGTGATGTTGACCTCTTTCGAAAAATTCTTAAAGCCCACATAAGAAACCGTGAGCGTGTATTTGCCGGGGTCGAGATTTGCGATGGCGAATTGCCCCTGCGCGTCAGTGACCGCAGTTTGCCCGATGGGTTGAAGTTCAACGCGTGCACCGACTAAAGGATCGTGATTTGTGTCGGTGGCTTGACCGGTGATCGTGCCTTTGCCCTGAGCTGCCGCCTGCGCGGGCAAAAACATGCACAGCGAAACCGACGAAAGAATGAGAGTGTAAAGGGACTTGCGCACGACTTACCTCCGGTATGCGAGGTAACCGGCCACACGGTCAAGGAGAGGTGGCCTGGGCCAACTCGCTACCTTCTCAGTTGTTTCCAAAAGGACTATCGAGCTTTTCACTTTCGCTGTTTCTTGCGAGAAGAATGCAGCGAGAGTGCCCCAAACTCGAATCGATGGTGCCGACGTTATTCCCGGGCCCCGCGACCTGTCAACTTAATATTCGTTAATGTTGGCCTCGCCTGCTGGTCAGCCCGATCAAGAAGACCACTAAACCAAGCCCAGTGAGGAAACCTCTGAAGAATGTACTGGTACCAAGATTTTTCCTCACATTTTCCGAAAATCGGTACTCTGAGTATATAGGGGAGTTTGCTCTTTCGAATCTCTCCGTGGGCTAGGTGGAGCCGTCCCACTTCGGTCAGCCACCGAGCGTGCCGCTCGATGGTTCTGAACTCATCGCGAAGGTAACAACCCTACTATTCGAGCGCACGCTCAACGTGTGCCCTGAGTCAGATCAAAGCGCAATCTCAGTCTCACGAATATGAGGAATTCAATAGCAGTACCCCTTGGAGCCCAAACCGAACTGTTTGCCCGGAGGTCAGCAGGGATTCGCGTCTCAACCACGAAGCGCCACGATCTCTGCTAACCACAACCTGTTTTTGCAAGCGTCAAACTGTCACGCCTCGAAGCCCTGCAAGTTGGGGTACAGCGAATCCGAAGCTCGCTTTCTCTATGTCGTAGCCACGCATTCCGGCTACTTTGTGGCCCGTCAATTCCTCGCTTTTACCTGTGGCCATTGGGGGAAACGAACGACGACCTTCTGGAGCAAACTTCACGCCAAGAAACACGCCCGCACCGAATACTTCCCAATGAATGGGAAGGTCTACCACGTTTACTCACGCAAGCTATACCGCCAGATCGGTAGAGAGAACCTTCGAAACAGGCGGGAACATGAATTCGAATACATTCAGCGGCGCATCGGAATCCTTGATTTTGTCCTGTCCCATCCGGAGTGCCAATACCTCGAAACCGAGACGGAGAGGCTGAGCTATTTCCGCGATTAACTGAAGATCCCGACTCACTTTCTTCCCTCCAAGGTTTACTACGGCCAGAAGACCTCTCAGCCCACCCTTCGTTATTTCGTCGACAGTTTTCCATGTTTTTCGGCCCTGACTCTTCTTCTTCCTCGCCTGTGGTGACGTTCACTTACCTTCAAGGGTCCGAGGTAAGGCTCACAGAATTCGTCCACCATCTCAAAGCCTACCTCTTTCGACAGCTTCCGAGTTCCGATTCCTCTATTTGGCGAGAGTGGATGTTCCCTTCGAAAAGGCCAAAGAACTCTTCAATTCCGTGGTGCCCATTCCCCTGGGCTCTGACGCTTCGGCGGAGCTGTGCCGATACTTCCAAATCCGCAAGGCTTGGGACCTCCGCAGGTACAGCTCTGTCACCGATGCCGATCTCATTTTCCGCAACGAAGCCAAGTCCCTGTTCGTCGACCAACGGTTCGAGCATCACTATCGCGGATGGAAAGCTGGGCGCATAACTCGGAACGACATTCGCCAGGAGTTTGGCGGAGCAAGCTGCCCCATCAATTCAAAGAACCTGCTCCGCCGCGTCCTACGGCGGACATGCATGGCTCTGGGACTGCCTCTCATTTCATGGCATAGCTTCCGGCATACGCATGCAACACAGCTTGCAGAGGTTGGTGAATCGCTGCGCACAGCTCAGGCTCTCCTGGGCCATTCGGACCTTGAAACAACGCTTAACGTCTACACGCATGCGATCCCGGAGTCGCAGAAACGTGCCGTAGACAAAGTTGCAGGCTTATTGTTCCCTAGTGTTCCCCAGTTTTCAGCAGGTACAGAAAATGGAAGCGCAAACTGATGAAAAGTGGGGAGTTAGTGAGCGGCTTTAGACATAGGTGACACCTTGTACCGGACACATGGGTAACACTTCCTTCTCTGGATGGGGAGGGAGCGATGCCTTGGAAGGAGTGTTCGGTGATGGATGAAAGACTGCAGTTTGTAGCTCGCCGGCTAGCTGGCGAGGCGATGGCCGAGCTCTGCAGAGAGTTCGGGATTGCACGCAAGACCGGTTACAAGATCTTCG
>DATEGP010000042.1:0-4012 GCA_035280045.1 Candidatus Acidiferrum sp. | reverse complement strand
GCGTATCGCGCCAGCGAGGAACTGCTGCGCGAAAAGAAGCGCATTTCTCTTGGATCATTGATCCCGAGCGCGGTGGCGCTGCTGGAGAGGGACGCGACGCTGCGCGAATCCCTACAACAACAGTACCGCTACATCCTGGTGGACGAATTTCAGGACACCAACATCGCACAACTGCGGCTGCTGGAGCTGCTGGCAGGCGACTCGCGGAATGTTTTCGCCGTCGGCGACAACGACCAAGCCATTTACCGTTTCCGTGGCGCTTCGTTTGCGAGCTTTCAACTTTTCCTCGAGAAATTTGCCGGATGGAAGGTCGGTGACGATTCGCACAAATTCCGCGTCAGCCTGACGGAGAATTACCGCTCGACGCCGAACATTCTGCGTGTGGCGACCCAGGTAATCGCGCAGAACACGGTGAGCGCGGACTTCCCGAAGAAGTTTCTTTTAGCGACTCGCGCCGAAGGCGAGAAGATTCGAATCGTCGAACTTGCCGCCGAAGAAGAAGAGGCGCGATGGGTTGCGGGCGAGTTGCAGCGCATCCATGGGGCAGGCCGCCGCTGGATGGACTGCGCCGTGTTGTATCGGCAGCACGCGCACCGGGACGAGCTGGTGGGCGAGCTCTCCGCGCGAAAAATTCCCTTTGTCATCAGCCGGCTTTCCATCCTGGACCATCCGCTGGTGAAAGATGTGCTGGCGTATCTGCGGCTGATTGCCCGGCCGTATGACGATATCGCCTGCGCACGAGTGCTTTCCGCGCCCGCGTGGAATTTGCAAGCGAAAGACTTGGTGCGATTGGCGGAACGCGCCGCGAAGAAACGCGGCACTGCGTTTTACGACGCCCTGCAAGCCCCACAATCGGAATTGCCCTTTGATGGATCGAAAGCGCGGCTTGCGCCGCTGCTCAGCTTCCTCTCTCAGCACCGCAAAACCATGCGGCGGCGAACAGCGCGAGAGATTTTGGCCGCCTTGCTCGAATGGTTGGATGTGACGCAGCGTGCAAGCGCGCAGGACTACAAGTATGTGTCGCGGCTCGGAGAGTTTGCGAAGGAGTGGGAGCCGAAGAGCGACACGCGCGGCCTGCCGGAGTTCATCGAGTACGTCGACTACTTCGAACAGGCTGGAGGCGTCATCGCGCTCGAAGATGACGCGCCAGCGGACGCCGTCAAGCTGATGACCGTGCACGGGGCCAAAGGTTTGGAGTTTCCGCAGGTTTTTCTTTTGCGCGTGAACAACAAGAAATTTCCCGTGGCGGAACGACCACGCGTTTTCGAATTTCCCGCACGCTTAATGAAGGAAGGCGAACCTGCAGAGCAGTTCCACGTTCAAGAAGAGCGGCGGCTTTTTTATGTTGCGCTCACGCGCGCGCAAGAGCGGCTGACGCTGACCACACTGACGGAACCCAAAGGCAAAGTGCCGGTATTCATCGAAGACATATTGATGGAGCCTGCGGTGCGCCGGCGGGACGTCCGCCAGTCGATTCCGAAGCTACCGGCGATTCCGGAGAAAACCGCGGCGAAAGGCCTCTCATCGGGCAGCCTGGAGCTTTTTCCCGCCTCGGAAGGCCCAGCGAGAATTTTCTCGCGCATCGCCGATTGGGCGGAGACGTTTCGTCCGCCGTCGCCGGAACCGCTGACGCTGAGCCCTTCGGCGGTGAACGGCTATCGGACATGCCCGCAACAGTATTTGTTCGGGTATCTGTGGTCGCTGAAAGAAGGGCCGAAGGCTTCGCTCAGCTTCGGCAGTATCATGCACAACACCGTGAAACGGATTCTCGGCGAGCTGCGCAAAGGCAACAAGCTGCCGTTTGAAGACGTGCAGCGGATTTTCGATTTGGAATGGCGTTCGGTGGGCTTCGAAGATGAATATCAGGAAGCGGAGTACAAGAAAGACGGAATCGAGCAATTGCGGGCCTTTCACGCGGCCGTGATGTCAGCGCCGCCACAGGTCCTTGAGCAGGAAAAGCGGTTCGAATTGCCACTGGAGAACAACGTTATCATCGCGGGCCGCATGGATCAGGTGAACTCGCTCGGGCGCAACGACGTGGAGATTGTGGATTACAAGACCGGACGCCCCAAGAAGGAGTCGCTCGCGAAAAGAGATTTGCAACTCAGCTTGTACGCTTTGGCCGCAAAAGAGATTTTTGAATGGAATCCTGTACGGCTCGTCTTCCACTATTTGCAAGACAACGCGGTCCAGGTGACCACGCGCGATTCCAAACAGCTCAAGGAAGCGCAAAACATGGTCCAGGAAGCAGCGGCGGACATTCGCGCGGGACAATTTCCGCCCAAGCCGATGCCTTCGGTTTGCCGAAGCTGCGCCTACAAACCGATTTGCCCAGCGCATGAAGAGGAGCTGAGCGGATGAAAGAAGTTGAATGACGCCTTTTCGTTGCTCGTTCGGGGACCAAGTCCACACCAAGCAAAAAAGCAGCGCGAGCCTAACGGTTCGCATGAATTCAGGATAGCAAGGTCTCAAGCCTGCAAATACGGCCGGTGTCGAAGGAACAAATTCATTTTCAGAAAAACCTGTGGCGCTCTGATGCAACGAAACTGACTAGAGCCTATTTCAAAACTGGGTACAACCCACTAAAACAGCGATAGTTACTTTCCCGAGAATGGGTGATAACTCCAAGCAGCAGCGCCGAGGGAGGGCCGATGGCGCGATACGGTCGGTTGTTGACCGACGCCCAGTGGGAAAAGATCCGGCCCTTGCTCCCGAAACGACGGAAACGCCCACACGGCGGACGACCGCCTGCCGACGATCGCCAAGTGCTGGAAGGCATCTTGTGGATTCTGCGCAGCGGAGCTCGCTGGTGTGATTTGCCGGAGGAGTTTCCTTCGCCTTCGACCTGCTGGCGGCGACTGCGGGACTGGGAGGAGCAAGAGGTCTGGCTGGAAATCTGGCGCGCGTTCCTGAGCGAGTTGAACGAACGCCAGCAACTGAAATGGAGCGAATCGTTTATGGACGGCAGTTTCGCTCCGACGAAAAAGGGGGCTGCGGAGTCGGAAAAACCAAGCGGGGTAAGGGGACGAAGTGGATGGTGGTGGTCGACGGCCAGGGTATTCCTTTGGGAGGCTACCTTCACTCTGCATCCCCGGCGGAAGTCACGCTCGTCGAGAAAACGCTCGCGGCGATCCGCGTGAGGCGGCGACATCGTGCCGGGCGACCACGACAGAAACCCGAGCGCATGATCATGGATCGTGGCTACGATAGCGATAGACTGCGCAAACAATTGTGTCGCCGCGGTATTGAACCGATCGTCCCGCACCGGAAGGGTCGCCGCAAGCCGCCCACGCAGGATGGGCGCGCCTTGCGTCGCTACAAGCGGCGCTGGATCATCGAGCGCACCTTCGCGTGGCTTGGCAACTACCGGCGCTTGACCGTGCGCTACGATCGTTCGCTGACGATCTATCGCGGTTTTTTTCATATCGCCTGCTTCATGATCGTCTTACGGAGGGTTTTGAAATAGCTTCTAGTCTTTCTGGCTATGTAAAGAGAAGCGGCTGGGTTGATGCATCCTCGGGGTCGCTGAAGTTGCTCAGGCCCACGCCGACGAGGCGAAAACGTTGCGCTGGGCTTCGGCCAACGCGGTCCCGGAGCGATAGTGCGATGCTCGTCAATTCTTCGCAAGAAGTGGGAGGAGAAAGGGGTGTGTGGCTGCGAGTGATGATCTTGAAATCGGCGGTCTTGAGTTTGAGCACGACCGTGCGCGCGATTCGTGATTCCTTGCGCGATGCAGCCCAGGTGTGTTCTGCAAGTTTGCGGATCATCGGTTCCATCTCGGTCAAGAGCACGTCGCGTTCAAAGGTGTCCTCGACTGAAATGGATTGTGTGGGCCGGTCGGATATCACTTCACTCTCGTCGATGCCCCGTGCCAACTCGTAAAGACGCACGCCGTAGCGGCCGAAACGGATTTCGAGCGTTGCCAAGTCCACTTTTCGAAGATCGGCGACTGTTTGAACGTCGAGGCCCTTGGGAGATTGTTGGAAGAGAGATTCCTCGCTGCGCTCGGAAT
>DATEGP010000041.1:0-65947 GCA_035280045.1 Candidatus Acidiferrum sp. | reverse complement strand
AAATGGTGATGCCGGGCGACAACGTGAGCTGCGAAGTCAGCCTGATCACTCCAGTAGCGTTGGAGAAGGGCTTGCGCTTCGCCATCCGCGAAGGCGGCCACACCGTCGGCGCCGGCGCCGTAACCGAAATCATCGAGTAGGAGTTCAGCGGCTCGTCCCTGCCCCAGCCCGGGGAGCGTCGCGGGGGAGCAGTCGCAATGAACAAGCAGGAGCAACACAACTATTCGTTGTTGCGGGACGATTTGAAAGCGTTGGGCGGGCAGTTGAAAAGCTGGGGACAGGCGTGGCGGCTGAAAGTGAA
Source organism: Candidatus Acidiferrum sp. (assembly GCA_035280045.1). Taxonomy (GTDB): domain Bacteria; phylum Acidobacteriota; class Terriglobia; order Acidiferrales; family UBA7541; genus Acidiferrum. The sequence continues at coordinate 65,646 of DATEGP010000041.1, read as the reverse complement.
GAGTACGCCTGATGGGTTGCACGGAGAAGGCCTGCAAGTTTGGAAAGGCCATCAGTTTCTCCGGTTTACGATCTGCAGCCCGAAGGAAATGGGTCCGGATACCGAGCGCGATCTGGTTTGGGGAGTCAAAATCCAGGAAGCGCTCACGAATGACGAAGAGCGGCTTGGACGTTGGCCCGGCGGATGGTGCCGTTACGACAGTGCAAGCCGGCGCTGGGAAGAAACGCAGGTCTGGCCCTTTACGGAATCGGTAGTGCGCCGGTTGCTGAAGCTGAGTGATCAGGCCAGGTCGGCAAGTGCTTAGGAGCCTTGCACAGCCTTATGGAAATTATCATTGACGGGTGGCGCGCTGGCGACGAAGAGCGAAAGGAAGCTGCACGTGTACCTGTCAAAGACTTGCCAGCGCTTACGGAAGAGCAAAAGAAAGTTGCTAAGAGGATGGGTATTTCTGAGGAAGATTACGCTAGAAGTACCTATGCGGGAAGGCAAAATCAGGATCGACTGATCGAGAAAACCAAGAAATTTGAGAGACTCCTGCAGCGAAAGTTGGAAGGGAGACAAGGCGTAGAACTGCGGCGGATTAGGTTGGATGTCTTACGTCATCAATACGAAGTCCTCGCGTCGGAAGGAGAGAGGCAATTTTCGTTTTTTGTCAAAGAAGACTTGATTGACGATTTATTCCAGAGCGGTTCGCAGGGGCTGGAGCAAAACCTGGAGCGAATTTTGGACTATGCATTACCAGCTCGAGTGGCATAGCCAAACATGGAAATCGAGAATCAAGATCTCGTTGTTGTACTCAGTCACGCGGGAAGGGGAGCGCTGAGAGACCTCGGAATTGACACGGAATCTTCGTCAGTTTTGTTTCATGCTCTGGGAAAGGACGAAAATGGAATTTGGATTCTACACCAGCGGGAAGACGGAGACCATGCAGTGCTGATTCGCTGGGAACATATCCAAGCCCTGGACATTCCGAGAGGCGAAGTAAGGCCCGAAGGGCCGATACACTAGTGGAGCAGACGGATGCGCGAGACCATTACATTGCAGTGCGGTGAATGCAAGAACCGCAATTACACCACGACGAAGAACAAGAAGAAGCACACCGAACGTCTGGAAACGAAGAAGTTTTGCAACACTTGCCGCAAGCAAACGGCGCATAAAGAAGTGAAATAGTCTTTTTGCTTGGGAGGGTTGCGGGACAGACCGGAATTGAATTTAGGGGAGTCGTCCAACGGTTAGGACTCCGGTCTCCAAAACCGGGTATGGGGGTTCGAATCCCTCCTCCCCTGCCAGAGTTGAGCGCCCTATAAGGGCGCAGGGAGAGCGCCGGGCCCGGCCGGCGCGTGGAATCGAGCGGGAGGTAAGCCCGCTCCGGGGAAGTGAAGAGGGTTTATGGCTACGCAGGCGGTAAAAGTGAAAAACGATGAATCGCAAGGCGGGATGGGCTCGGAGATAACGGGCAAAGTCACGGGCTCGCTTGCGGACATGAAGGAATTCATCCACGACACCCGCGTGGAAATGAAACAGGTCACCTGGCCGGGCCGCGAAGAGGTGGCGTCGACCACATGGATTGTTGTTGTAACCGTCGCGTTTTTCGGAGTTTTTCTCTGGCTGGTGGATTTGGGCGTGCAACGCGTGGTGCAGGCGATTTTCAAGAAGTTTGGTTTGTAAGGGAAAGAGCGACCGATGGGAATGCAGTGGTACATCATCCATACCTACTCGGGCTTTGAGCGAAAAGTCAAAGAGAGCCTGGAGAGCCGCGTGGCCGCGTTTAGTCTTCAGGACAAAATCGGCCGCGTGATGATCCCCATGGAAGAAGTGGTGGAAGTCCGCGGCGGCAAGAAAGTGGTTTCGCCGCGCATGTCCTACCCCGGCTATGTGCTGGTGGAGATGGACTTGGACGAAAACACCTGGCACATCGTGCGTTCGACGCCGCGGGTTACGGGTTTTGTCGGCTCGGCAACTTCGCCTTCGCCGCTGAGCGATTCGGAAGTGGACGCCATCATCAATCGCGTGCATGTCCCGACCGACCGCCCGAAGCCGAAAGTAGTCTTCGAGCGCAATGAGCAGGTGCGGATCGTGGATGGGCCGTTCGCGAATTTCAACGGCAGCGTCGAGGAAATCGACAACGACCACAGCCGCCTGAAAGTTTCGGTCACGATTTTTGGCCGTTCGACCCCGGTGGAACTGGATTTCGCCAGCGTCGAAAAGCTGGGCTAAGCGAAGCGCCTGTAGGAGAACGAAGAACAGAAAGATTGAGGCGGGGACATGGCAAAGAAAATACAGACAACCATCAAATTGCAATTGCCCGCAGGCAAGGCCACGCCTGCACCGCCGGTAGGCACGGCGCTCGGCCCGCACGGCCTGAACATCATGGATTTCTGCAAGCAGTTCAACGCCAAGACTGCGAAAGAGCCGGACGGAATGATTTTCCCGGTGCTGGTCACCGTGTACAGCGACCGCACCTTCAGCTTCATCCTGAAAACGCCGCCGGCGTCCGTGCTACTCAAGCGCGCGGCCAACATTGCCAAGGGTTCCGCTGAGCCGAACCGCAACAAGGTCGGCAAAGTCACCAAGAAGCAAGTGGAAGAGATTGCGAAGATCAAGCTTGTCGACCTCAACACCACCAATCTGGAGTCCGCGATGCGCACTGTGATGGGCACGGCGCGCAACATGGGCCTGGAAGTCGTGGAAGCCTAGAAGTTCAGGCGCTCGGGGCCGAACGAGGTAGCGAATGAAGAAGTCAGGTAAACATGTGGAGAATGCGCGCAAGAAAGTCGAAGCGCGCCCGTACAAGCTCGGCGACGCCGCCGAGCTTTTGAAGAAGCTGCATCACACGAAGTTCAACGAAACCGTCGAACTGGCGATCAACCTGGGCGTGGATCCCAAGCACTCCGACCAGGTGGTGCGAGGAACCGTCGGCTTGCCCAATGGTCTTGGCAAGACCGTCCGCGTGCTGGTGATTGCAAGCGGCGAAAAAGTTCGCGAAGCGCAGGAAGCGCGCGCGGAGTTCGTCGGCGGCGAAGACATCGTGCAGAAAATCATGGAAGGCTGGACCGATTATGACGCGGTCATCGCCACGCCGGACATGATGCGCTCCGCCGGCAAACTCGGTAAGGTGCTCGGCCCTCGCGGCCTCATGCCCAATCCGAAAACCGGCACGGTCACCTTTGAAGTGGCCAAGGCCATCAAGGAAGTGAAAGCCGGCAAAGTAGAATTTCGCGTTGATAAAGCCGGAATTGTCCATTGCGCGATTGGCAAGATTCAGTTTGACGCGCCCAAGCTGGTGGCGAACGCTCATGCGGTTCTCGAAGCTGTGGTGAAAGCTAAGCCCGCGGCCGCGAAAGGCAAGTACGTCAAGAAAATCACATTGACCTCGACGATGGGTCCGGGCATCACCATCGACCTGGCTGAAGCGGAGGCGCTGGCTGCAGCTGCCTAACCGGCGCTGAAGCGGAGCGGAAAGAATCCATGAAGAAACGCAGCGAAAAACAGGCAGACCTCGACAAGCTGAAATCCGAGCTTGCCAAAGTCTCGACCGTGATTCTCACCACGTTTCAGGGCATCAAGGTCGATGAAGACACCAAACTCCGTCGCGCCGTGCAAGCTGCCGGCGGCAAGTACAAGGTCGTAAAGAACACGCTCGCGGAGCGCGCCGGCGCCGGCACGCCCGCCGAGAACCTGCTCAAGAATCTGACCGGCACGAATTCCATCGCCTACACCGAAACCGACCCGGTGGCGCTGGCGAAAGCCATCACCAAAATTGCCAAAGACGTTCCGGCATTTCAATTCAAGTCCGGCGTCGTGGAAGGCCGCGTGGTTTCCATCGCAGACATCAAGCAGCTCGCGAACCTGCCGTCGAAGGAAGAACTCATCAGCAAGATCATGTTCCTGCTGAATGCTCCGGCGCAGCGCATTGCCGTCGCTCTGAACGCGCTGCCGCGCAACCTGGCGGTGACTGTGAACGAGGCCATCAAGGCCAACAAGTTTGGGTCCGGCGAGGGCAGCGCTGCACCTGCTCCCGAAGCGGCCCAGTGAGTTTAATTTTTGGTTTCTAAAAATTTTAGTCTTGAGAGGAGAAGAAGGAATCATGGCGAAAGTCGATACGATCCTGGAGGAAATCAAGGGGCTGACGTTGCTCGAAGCTTCTGATCTCGTCAAGAAGATGGAAGAAGCTTTCGGTGTGTCAGCAGCGGCCGCAACGGTCGTGGCTGCGGGCGGCGGAGCGGCGGCAGGTGGCGGGGCTGCACCAGCGGAAGAGAAGACGGAATTCACCGTCGTGCTCACCGATGTCGGCGGCAACAAAATCAACGTCATCAAGGCGGTCCGCGAAGTCACCAGCCTGGGCTTGAAAGAAGCCAAGGACCTGGTGGACGGCGCGCCCAAGACCGTCAAGGAAGGCGTCAACAAGGACGAAGCCGCGGCGATCAAGAAGAAGTTCGAGGAAGCGGGCGCCAAGGTGGAGATCAAGTAGTTTTCGCCTTCGTACCAGGTTTCCGGACCGGCGCGGTCTTTCGGGCGAGAGGCCGGGCCAGAGGGCATCAACTACGCAAGTTGAAGCTGGGTATTTCAACAACTCCAAGCGCTCCGCAAGGAGCGCCGTTAGCTGTCTGCGCGCAGGCTTCGGGCAAGTCTGCCAACGCAGCGGCTACGTGTCCCCTTTGAGTATTTCCGCACGTTGCCCGAAAGGGATGAGGTAGATCACGCATGCCGAATAGCAATCAGCACGCCAGGGAACATCAGCGTCTGGATTTCGCGAAAATCCAGGGCTCGATCCAGATTCCCAACCTGATTGAAGTCCAGATGAAGTCCTATCAGCGCTTCCTGCAGATGGATCTGCTGCCAAGCGAGCGCGAGGACGGCGGCCTTCAGTCAGTGTTTACGTCGGTGTTTCCGATCAAGGATTTCCGCGAAATGTCGCAGCTCGAATTCGTGGACTACTCGATCGGCAACTGGGAGTGCAAGTGCGGCAACCTGAAGGGCCTGCATCACTTGCGCGCCACCTGCCGCAATTGCGGTGCGTCCGTCGTCACCAATCCGTATCAGACCGGCGACGTCATCTGTCACAAGTGCGGCACGTTCAACAAAAACACGCCCACGTTTTGCAACAAGTGCGGCGACCCGGTGGCCATGCAGTTGAAATACGACGTGAATGAATGCCAGGAGCGCGGCATGACCTACTCCGCGCCTCTGCGCGTCACCATCCGCCTGACCATTTACGACAAGGATCCCGACTCCGGCGCGAAAACCATCCGCGACATCAAGGAACAGGAAGTTTTCTACGGCGACATTCCGCTGATGACCGAGAACGGCACGTTCATCATCAACGGCACCGAGCGCGTCATCGTTTCGCAGTTGCACCGCTCGCCGGGCGTCTTCTTCGAGAGCGCCAACAATCGCACCTACTTCCTCGGAAAAATCATTCCGTACCGCGGCTCGTGGGTCGAGTTCGAGTACGACACCAAGAACATTCTTTACGTGCGCATCGACCGTAAGCGCAAATTCCTCGGCTCCATTTTCCTGCGCGCGCTGGGGATGAAGACCAACGAAGAAATCCTCCGCACCTTCTATCAAGTGGAGCGCATTTCGCTGCGCGACAAGGAGCTTTTCTGGAACGTTTCGCCGGGCATCGTGGACCGCAAAATGACCCACGAAATCCGCAATCCCAAGTCCGAAGAAGTTATTGTCGGCGCGCACAAGCGCATTACCGAAACCCTTTTCAAGGAACTCATTAAAGCGAAAATTTCCCAGGTCCGCGCCTCGCTGCAGGACCTCGAAGGCGCCTATTCCGTCGCCGACGTCATCAACCGCCAGACCGGCGAAATCATGCTCGAAGCCAATAAGCCGCTCACCGCGGAACTCTGGCAAGCCTTCGCCGAAGCTGGCATCACCGAAGTTGACATCTTCTTCGCCGAGCGCGACGACATCGGCATGGTGCTCTCGCGCACTCTCGACAAGGACGCCATCCGCTCCTCGAAAGAAGCGCTCATCGAAATCTACCGCAAACTGCGTCCCGGCGACCCTCCGACGCTCGAAACCGCTACGAATCTTTTCCGTGGCATGTTCTTCGACCCGCGCAAATACGATTTCAGCCGCGTCGGCCGCCTGAAATTCAACATCAAGATGGGGCTCGACACGCCGCTCGACAATCGCACGCTGGACACACCCGATTTCGTCGCAGCCATCAAGTACCTCTTCAAGCTGCGCAAGAACATCGGCCTCGTTGACGACATCGACCACCTCGGCAACCGGCGCGTCCGCGCGGTTGGCGAACTGCTCGAAAACCAGTTCCGCATCGGCCTCGTCCGCATGGAGCGCGCCATCAAGGAAAAGATGAGCGTGTACCAGGAAATGTCCACGGCCATGCCGCACGACCTGGTCAACGCCAAGCCCGTCATGGCTGCGATTCGCGAATTCTTCGGCTCTTCGCAGCTCAGCCAGTTCATGGATCAGACCAACCCGCTCAGCGAAATCACGCACAAGCGCCGCCTTTCGGCCCTCGGCCCGGGCGGCCTTTCGCGCGAGCGCGCCGGGTTCGAAGTCCGCGACGTCCATCCGACGCACTACGGGCGCATCTGCCCGATTGAAACGCCGGAAGGCCCGAACATCGGCCTCATCAGCTCGCTGAGCTGCTTCGCGCGCATCAACGACTACGGCTTCATCGAATCGCCCTACCGCAAGGTGAAGGGCGGCCGCATCATTGACTACGTGCAGATCGTCAACGCCGGCGACAGCGAATTCAAAGCCGGCGAAATCGTCGAGCGCGACAAAGTCGAAGAGCTCAACGAAGAGTTGAAGCGCCGCAAAGTCGTCTACGAGCCGTATTGCTTCTATCTCTCCGCTTGGGAAGAAGACAAGTACGTCATCGCCCAGGCCAACGTGGCGCTCGATGAAAAGCAGCGCATCACCACCGAACTTGTCAACTGCCGCCAGGCCGGCAACTTCGTCCTGAAGCAGCGCGAAGAAGTGGACTACGTGGACGTTTCGCCCAAGCAGCTCGTCTCCGTGGCTGCCAGCTTGATTCCGTTCCTCGAGAATGACGACGCCAACCGCGCCCTTATGGGTTCCAACATGCAGCGCCAGGCCGTTCCTCTCATCAAGGGCGAAGCGCCGCTCGTCGGTACCGGTATGGAGCGCGTCACCGCGCGCGATTCCGGTGCGGTCGTGCTCTGCCGCCGCGAAGGCATCGTCGACCAGGTGGACTCCGAGCGCATCATCGTCCGCGTCGAGTCCGACCATTCCGGCGTGCTCAGCCGCGAAGTGGGCGCGGACATCTATCAGCTCATCAAATTCAAGCGCTCCAACCAGAACACTTGCATCAACCAGAAGCCGCTCGTTCGCGTCGGCGATCGCGTAAAGAAAAGTCAGGTTCTCGCGGACGGCCCTTGCACTGAACGCGGCGAACTGGCTCTCGGCCGCAACGTCCTGGTGGCCTTCCTGCCGTGGCGCGGGTACAACTTCGAAGACGCCATCCTCGTCAGCGAAAAGCTGGTGAAGGACGACTACTACACTTCGATCCACATCGAAGAGTACGAAATCGAGGCGCGCGACACGAAGCTCGGCCCCGAAGAAGTCACGCGCGATATTCCCAACATCGGCGAGTCGTTCCTGCGCAACCTCGACGAAAGCGGCGTCATCCGCATCGGCGCGGTCATCAAGCCGGGCGACATTCTGGTCGGCAAGGTCACGCCCAAGGGCGAAACCACGCTCACGCCGGAAGAAAAACTGCTGCGCGCTATCTTCGGCGAAAAAGCCGGCGACGTGCGCGACGCTTCGCTCTACTGCCCTCCGGGCATTGAGGGCACCATCGTGGACGTCAAGATCTTCACCCGCAAGGGCGGAGAAAAGGACGAGCGCCATAAGGCCATCGAAGCCACTCAGGTCTTCAAACTCGAAAAGAACCTGGCAGACGAAATTCGCATCCTTACCGATGAGCGCCTCAAGCGCTTGGGTGATCTGCTTGGCGGCAAGATTTTGCAGGCCGACTTGCACGACGAAAAAACCAACAAGCGCCTGTTGACCAAGGGCACCGAGCTGACGCGCGACCTGATTGAAAAAATCTCTACGCGCAACCTCAAGCGCCTGAAGCTCAACGAAAAAGATCCTCTCCTCATCGAGAAAATCGAGGAAATCGAGGAGATGACCTCGCGCCAGATTGACGTGCTCCGCAAAATCACCGAGGAGCGCAAGGAAAAGCTCAAAAAGGGCGACGAACTGCCTCCGGGCGTCATCAAGCTGGTCAAGGTTTACATCGCCATGAAGCGCAAGCTCTCCATTGGCGACAAGATGGCCGGCCGTCACGGCAATAAGGGCGTCATCGCGCGCATCGTGCCGCAGGAAGATATGCCGTACCTGCCCGATGGCACTCCCGTGGAAATCGTTCTCAACCCGCTCGGCGTTCCTTCGCGTATGAACGTCGGCCAGATTCTCGAGACGCACCTCGGCTGGGCTTCCAAAGAGCTGGGCAACAGCCTGAAGCGCCTGTTCAGCAAGGAAGTCAAGGCCGAAGCGTTGCGCCGCTGGTTCAAGGAAGTGTTCAGCGATACTGCGATCTGGAAGTCGCTCGCGAAACTCGAAGACGATGATTTGATTGAATACGCCGAAGGCTTCAAGGACGGCATTCCTTTCGCTACGCCGGTGTTTGACGGCGCCCGCGAGCCGGAAATCCGCCACCTGCTCGAAGTCGCGGGCCTGCCTAGCATGGGCAAGATCAACCTTTTCGACGGCATGACCGGCGACCAGTTCGACCAGCCGGTTACCGTCGGCTTCATCTACATGCTCAAACTCTCGCACTTGGTGGACGACAAGATTCACGCGCGTTCCATCGGTCCGTATTCGCTGATTACGCAGCAACCGCTCGGCGGCAAGGCGCAATTCGGCGGTCAGCGCTTCGGCGAAATGGAAGTCTGGGCGCTCGAAGCTTATGGCGCTGCGCACATCCTGCAGGAACTGCTCACGGCAAAGTCCGACGACGTTTACGGCCGCGCCAAGATTTACGAGGCCATCGTCAAGGGCGAGCCGGGCATCGAGCCGGGCGTGCCGGAGTCGTTCAACGTGCTCGTGCGCGAGTTGCAGTCGCTCTGCCTCGACGTCGAGTTGATGAAGCGACAGAAGCCGCCCGCGGAAAAAGCCGCGGATTAGAAAATTTGTCTTGTTGGGCGCAGCATGCTGCGCCGCAGCTTGGCAAGCAAATTTGGATTTTACAGTTTGCAGTTTTCCGTAGTCGGGTTCTCAGCCGGTCGGATGTTCCAGAAAACGTCCGATCGCAGCCCCGGCGAAAGCCGGGGAGGGAGGAAACAACCTTGTATCGCAGCAGCCCGTATGATCGCGCCAGCCTGATTGCTGATTTCGATTCCATCCGCATCAGTTTGGCAAGTCCGGAAAAAATTCGCTCGTGGTCTCACGGCGAAGTCACCAAGCCGGAGACCATCAACTACCGTACCTTCAAGCCCGAGCGGGACGGCCTGTTCTGCGCGAAGATTTTCGGCCCCGTCACCGACTGGGAGTGTCTGTGCGGCAAGTACAAGCGCATGAAGCACCGCGGAGTCATTTGCGACAAGTGCGGCGTCGAAGTGACGCTCAGCAAAGTCCGCCGCGAGCGCCTCGGCCACATCGAGCTGGCTTCGCCCTGCTCGCATGTGTGGTTCTTCAAGGGCCTGCCCAGCCGCATCGGCTACTTGCTGGACATTTCCATGCGCGACCTCGAGCGCATTCTCTACTTTGAGGCGTTCGTGGTCGTGGATACCGGTGAAGTCGCCGTTATTCGCGACCGCGAAGTGTTGCCCGAAGAAAAATATCGCGAACTCCAGAAGGAATATCCCGGCCAGTTCACCGCCAAGATGGGCGCGGAAGCCATCAAGGAATTGCTGCGCCGCGTCGAAGTGGACAAGCTTGCCGATGAACTCCGCGACAAGATGAAGGCTGACCCCTCCTTGCAGAAGCGCATCAAGTACGCCAAGCGCCTGAAAGTCCTGGAAGCCTTCCGCAAGAGCGGCAACAAGCCGGAGTGGATGATTCTCGACGTGATTCCGGTTCTTCCGCCGGAGCTGCGCCCGCTCGTGCCTCTGGATGGCGGACGCTTCGCCACTTCCGATCTGAACGATCTCTATCGGCGCGTCATCAACCGCAACAACCGCTTGAAGAAGCTGATGGAATTGCATGCGCCCGATGTCATCGTGCGCAACGAAAAGCGCATGTTGCAGGAGGCCGTTGACGCGCTGTTTGACAATGGCCGCCGTGGCCGCGTGCTGCGCGGAACGAACAACCGCCCGCTCAAATCCTTGTCCGACACGCTCAAGGGCAAGCAGGGCCGCTTCCGCCAGAACCTCCTCGGCAAGCGCGTGGACTATTCCGGCCGCTCCGTCATCGTCGTCGGTCCGGAACTCAAGCTCAATCAGTGCGGTCTGCCGAAGAAAATGGCGCTCGAGCTTTTCAAACCCTTCATCTATCACAAGCTCGAAGCCCAGGGCCACTGCACCACCATCAAGCAAGCCAAGGAAATGGTGGAGCAGCAGGAATCCGTCGTTTGGGACATCCTGGAAGACGTCATCCGCGAACATCCGGTTCTTCTGAACCGCGCTCCGACCCTGCACCGCCTCGGCATTCAGGCCTTCGAGCCGACGCTCGTCGAAGGCAAGGCCATCCGCATTCATCCGCTCGTCTGCACCGCGTTCAACGCGGACTTTGACGGCGACCAGATGGCTGTGCACATTCCACTTTCGCCGGAATCGCAGGTCGAAGCGTCCGTGTTGATGCTCAGTTCGCGCAACATTCTCTCGCCCGCGCACGGCTTGCCTCTCGCGGTGCCGTCGCAAGACATGGTTCTGGGCATCTATTACCTCACCAAGAACAAACCCGGCGCCAAGGGCGAAGGACGCGTTTTCGGCTCGACTGAAGACGTCGTCCTTGCTCTGGAAGCTGGCGAAGTCGAGCTGCTCACTCCGATTCGCTTGCGCTACACCGGTGAAGTCATCGACCTCATCACCGCTTACGACAACCAGGACGTGACGCACACCGAGCCGGTGAAGATGGAGCGCCAGTTCATCCAGACCACTGTTGGCCGCGTCATCTTCAATTCGCACTTGCCGGAGAAATTCCCGTACGTAAACGGGTTGCTCAAGAAAAAGGGCGTTCAACAGCTCGTCTATTACGCCTACTTGCGTTTCGGTCTCACTGACACCGTGGTTCTGCTCGACCACCTCAAGGCGCTGGGCTTCACCTACGCCACCAAGTCGGGCATTTCCATCGGCATCGACGACATGTTCATTCCCGGCGACAAGTACAAGCTCGTGGACAACGCCGAAAAAGAAGGCGTCAAGGTCCAGCAGCAGTACCTGGACGGCGCTATCACCAACGGCGAGCGCTACAACAAAGTCATTGCGATTTGGGGCGACGTCACCGAAAAAGTTGCCGACGAAATGTTCAAGGCCCTCGAAGGTCAGGACAAGGAAGGCAACATCAACCCGGTTTACGTCATGGCCGACTCCGGCGCGCGCGGCTCCAAACAGCAGATCCGCCAGCTTTCCGGTATGCGCGGTCTGATGGCCAAGCCCTCCGGTGAAGTCATCGAGACGCCCATCACTTCCAACTTCCGCGAAGGCCTCACCGTGCTGGAATACTTCATCTCCACGCACGGCGCGCGTAAGGGTCTCGCCGACACGGCGCTGAAAACCGCCGACTCCGGCTACCTCACTCGCCGCCTCGTCGATGTGGCGCAGGACGTCATCATCAACGAGATCGACTGCGGCACCAACGACGGCATTTACGTCGAACCCATCATCGAAGCCGGCGTCGAAGTCGAGCCGCTCCGCGACCGCGTCGTCGGCCGCGTTTCCCTCGACAAGATCAAGGATTTCGAGGGCAACGTCATCGTTGACGTGAACCAGGAAATCAACGAAGAGCTGGCCAACGCCATCCAGGGTGCGGGTATTGACCGCGTCCGCATCCGTTCCGTGCTCACTTGCGAATCACGCCGCGGAGTTTGCGCGCTGTGCTACGGCCGCAACCTCGCCACCGGCCGTATGGTCGAGCTTGGCGAAGCCGTCGGCGTCATCGCCGCGCAGTCCATCGGCGAGCCCGGCACGCAGCTCACCATGCGTACTTTCCACATCGGCGGAACCGCCACGCGCGTTTCCGAGCGTTCCACGCTCGAAGCCCGCAACAACGGCATCGTCAAGTTCGTGGACCTTAAGAACGTCGAGGGACGCGGCGGCACACTCATCGCCATGAACCGCGCCGGCCTCATCGCCATCGTGGACGAAAAGAACCGTGAAAAGGAGCGCTACCACGTCGTTTACGGCGCGCGCCTCCGCGTGCAGGACGGCGAACACGTCACGCACGGGCAGACCCTCGCAGAGTGGGATCCGTTCACCTTCTCGATTCTCACGGAGACCGCCGGCACGGTGAAATTCGACGACCTGAAAACCGGCATCACCATCGAAGAGCAGGTCGACGAAGTCACCGGCCTTTCGCAAGACGTTGTGACGTTGCCGCCGGGCGATGAAAAGCATCAGCCCGCGATTCTCGTTCGCGATTCTTCCGGCAAGGTCCGCAAGAAATATCTCATGCCTTCCCGCGCGCACTTGATGGTCCGGGACGGCGACGATGTTTCCGCGGGCGACGTGCTCGCGAAGATCCCGCGCGAAACCACCAAGACCAAGGACATCACCGGCGGTCTCCCGCGCGTTGTCGAACTTTTCGAGACCCGCAAGCCCAAGGATCCCGCCGTCATCAGCGAAATCGACGGCGCGGTTCGCTACGGCGAAATCGCCAAGGGCATGCGCAAAATCTACGTCGAAAGCGAAGATGGCAAGACCACCAAGGAATACTCCATCCCGCGCGGCGTACACATCAACGTTCAGGAAGGCGACCACGTCAAAGCGGGTGAAGCTCTGATCGACGGCCCGCTTAACTTGCACGACCTTCTCGCCGTGCTCGGCGAGAAGTTCACGCAGGCTTATCTCGTCAACGCCATTCAAGAGGTTTACCGCCTCCAGGGCGTGAACATCAACGACAAGCACATCGAGACCATCTCACGCCAGATGATGCGCTGGGTCAAAGTCGAAGACGTCGGCGACACTAACTTCCTCCTCGAAGAGCAGGTGGACAAGTTCCGCTTCCGCGAGGAAAACGATGAAGCCATCAAGCGCGGTGGCCGTCCCGCTACGGGCCGTCCGCTGCTCCTGGGCATCACCAAGGCGTCGCTCTCGACCGATTCGTTCATCTCCGCCGCCAGCTTCCAGGAGACCACGCGCGTACTCACGGAAGCCGCCGTTGCCGGCAAGGTGGACTATCTCCGCGGCCTCAAGGAAAACGTCATCATGGGCCGCCTGATCCCCGCTGGCACGGGCCTGGAGCATTACCGCAACATTCAGTTGCTGACGGAAATGCCCGCTCCCGCTCCGATCGAGGAAATTCCGGAAGCCGCCGAGCTCACCGCCGAAGAGGCTGCTGCGCTCGACTTCCTCCAAAAAGACACCGAAGCGGACGCCGCCACCGAGGGATAACCTCGCCGGCCACGACCTGTCCAAAACTTGTCATCCCGACCCTCAGGTCGCGGCCTGCCTGCGGTAGGCAGGTCATCCGCGGCCTGAGGCAGAGGGATCTGCTTTCAGGCCCAAGGTCAGCGAACTAAGTTCAAACTAAACCAACGGGGTCCAGCCGAAGGGTCAGGACCCCGTTTCTATTTCCGGGCGAGAAGCATATGTTGCTCCCAGGAACTCTGACCGGCCGCTTTCATTGCGGAATTGCTGCTGAAGTTCCTACAATGAAAGACACGCATCAGGAACGGGTGTGGGCTGAGGCGAGCGCCTTCCGTCCATTTCGATGAACGACAAAAGCCAAAACACGCCACGCGGTAAAGCTGCCTCGGCGTCTGAGGGCGCCCGCCGCTCGGCTATCTCCTCAAGCTTCGAACGATTTGAAAAACGACAGAGTGAGCTTTGGCGCCTCACCTTTCTGGTTCTCTTTTTGCTGGTCCTCGCCTACGCCTGGACTTCCTGGGGCTCCATTCGCAATTTGACCCATCATTTCGAGGCGCTGCCCATCGGCCTCGTCGTGCTGGTGCTGCTTTTCAGCGCGTACATGTGGAAGAAGACGCGCGAAATCTCCGAGCTGCGCGGCCTTTTGCGCGGCATTGAAGAGCGCGACGCTGCGCCTCCCAGCGATCGCCAGATGGACCAGCTCTTTGAAATGATTTCCAAGTCGCAGCAGGGTTACCGCGACCTGATCGACTCCTTCGACGACCTGCTGCTCGCCGTCACTCTGGACGGCAAGATTCGCGCCGTCAACCGCAGCTTCTCCGACCTTGTCGAAACTCCCTTTTCAGAAATCATCGGCAAGCCGATCAGCGAGTTCGTTCAAGAGGGCAGCGGACAGGAGGAAGAACTCCTCAAGCGCTCGATGCCGCGGTTCATGGAACGCCGTCACTGGACCGGCGTGCTCCAGGTCCGCCTGAAAAATCAGACTTCGCCTTTCTACTTCGATTGTGTCGTGCACGCCATGATGCGCGGCGAAAACATTCACGGCATCACGGTTCTCGCGCGCGACGTTTCCGCCCTCCGACGCAACGAAACGCGCTTCACCGAACTTTTCGAAACGCTTCAGGAAGGCATCTACATCACCACGCCGGACGGCCGCATCCTCGACGCCAACCCCGCGCTCGTGCGCATGCTCGGTTACGGGTCCAAAGAGGACCTGCTCAAGCGCCAGGTCGCCGAAATCCTCGTCGACCCCAGTGAACGCAAAGCCCTCATGGAGCAGGCTGAAACGCAGCCGATGGTCTCCGGCCGCGAAGTCACTCTTCTGCGTAAGGACGGCGGTTCCATCGTTTGCCTGAACACCGCCGCCGCCGTTCGCGACAATGCCGGCAAAGTCGTGCGCTACCAGGGCGCGGTCATGGACGTCACCGAGCGCCGCGAAATCGAGCGCCGCCTCCGCCAGCAGCAGGAGTTCGCCCGCCGCCTCGTGGACAATTTCCCCGACATGATTCTCGTGTTGGACACCAACAAGCAGTACACCTTCGTCAGCCCCCGCTGCCGCGAAATCCTCAACTACGAACCCGCGGAGCTTGCCGCACTCGGTTTTGGTCATTGCGCCCATCCCGAGGACATGCCCACTGTCCGCATGCTTTACGACGACATCGTCAACGGCCGGCGCACGTTTGAAACGCTCGAAGTTCGCGTTCGCCGCAAACAGGGTGACTGGCGCCGCGTCCTTTTCAATTTCAGCCCGCTCTCCGACGAATCGGGCAACATCGAAGGCGTGGTGCTTTCCGGCCGCGACGTCACCGATCTGAAGCGCCTCGAAGAGCAGCTTATCCAGGCGGAAAAGCTCGCCGCCATGGGCCAGATGCTCGCGGGAGTCGCGCACGAATTGAATAATCCGCTTACCGCGGTTCTTGGCGTCACCGAACTCCTTCGCGAACGCGCCCCGGATGACGAATCCTTCAAGCGCCAGCTCGATCTGACGCATCGCCAGGCCCGCCGCGCCGCGCGCATCGTGCAGAACCTCCTCGAATTTTCGCGCCCTGCTTCGTCGCAAAAGAAGCTGCTCGACGTCAACAATCTCCTCGAGCGCACGCTCCAGTTGCACGAACACTCGCTCCGCCGCAACAACGTCGAAGTGGATTTCCGCCCCGACACCAATCTTCCCGGCGTCATCGGCGACGCCAACCAGCTGATCCAGGTCTTCCTGAACCTGGTCACCAACGCCGAGCAAGCCATTCGCGAAGTCCGCGAATCGGGCCGCCTCCAAATTCGCCCGGGCCTCAGCGGCGACCGCGTCAGCATCACGTTTCAGGACGATGGCGTCGGCATCCGTCCCGAAGCGTTGCCGCGCATCTTCGATCCCTTCTACACCACCAAGCGCCCCGGCGGCGGCACCGGCCTCGGCCTGAGCATCTGCATGTCCATCGTGCGCGAGCACGGCGGGCTCATCGAAGCCGAATCGCTTCCCGCGGGCGGCAGCGCGTTCACCGTTACGCTGCCCATTGCGCCAAATGAGAAACCTGACCCGCCTTCCGCTTCTGCGGAGCCGGTAGCCGCCTCACCGGGCTCTGCCTCGCCGGCCTCCGCTTCACCGGCGGCTTCCCCCGGGCAGGGGCAAGGAGTGCCTGCGCCTGCGGAATCCAGCTTTGCTTCCGTCCTCGCCGCACTGGGGCACGGATCTGTGGATTCTGCGAATGCGCCTTCCGCCTCCGCGCAATCCGCGGCCCCCCCTTCGGGTTTACAAGCGCGGGAAGAAGCGGCCGTGTCTTCGTCCGCCGAAATTCTCAAGGGCCGCAGCGTCCTCGTCCTCGACGACGAAGAAAGCTTGCGCCAGCTTTTGCAGGAAGGCCTCTCCGCCCAGGGCCTCCGCGTGGACTGCGCCGCCACCGCCGAAGAAGCGCTCGCGCTCATTCGCCGCTTCTGGGAAAGCGGCCCGGAATCCCTGAAAAATGACAATTGGGCCGGTGGCGCTCGCTCCTCCAAGGCTCCTCACTCCGGGACCGCCGATCGCCAGATCGGCTCCGATGCCGTTTCGGTTTCTTCTGCAAACGGCGGCCACGCTCTCGAAGATGTTCCGCACTCCGTGGTGCATGGTTCGCCCGGGGGCTACGACATTCTTCTGTGCGACCTGCATCTTTCCGCCGGCGGCTTCTTCGTGGACGGCCGCGAAGCCACCGCGCGCCTGCTCGAAGCCGCAGCCGCCGCCGGCTTGCCCAAGCCCGCCGTCGTCTACATGACCGGCGACCTCACCGATCCCGCCCCGGAAACTCCCGCCCGCGGCGAACCCTCCTTCCTCCAAAAGCCCTTCCGGATTTCTGAGGTTCTTTCTCTCTTCAGGGATGTTCTCTCTCCCGAGCCTCAGCCGAAGTAATCTCTGCTTTCCGCGTTTTCCATTCTGCTTTCTGCCTTCTAACTTCTGCTTTGTAGTTATTGTTCTCGCCCTCGCCGAACCGCAACCCAAGTAGGGGCGCGATACATCGTGCCCGCGCTTTTGTAGGGGCGCAGCACCGCTGCGCTCGCTCCACCTGCCTGTCATCCCGAACTCAGTCTCGCGTCGCCCGCGGTAAGCGATCCCAAAAAATTGTCGCGGGTGTGAGGTGAGGGATCTGCTTTTTCTTCGTTCTTGTGCCTTTTAGGTTCCAATGTAGCGCCATCCCTTTAGGGTGGCATCTTCGTAGCCGCGTGCGCCTCGCCAAATGTAAGCCATACATGCCATTGACTTACTTCATTGTCCTTTGTATACTTGCCCCTAGCCTGTCCAACCTGTGAGGACTCTGTATGAAAAGCGAAGTCTCTACTGTCACCACGAAGGGCCAGCTCGTCATCCCTTCCAAGCTCCGCCGCAAATATTCCATCCGCAAAGGTACACGCGTTGCCTTCATCGAGGAGGAAAACCGCCTCATCCTTCAGCCCATCACGCCTGAATTCATCAGTAGCCTGCGGGGGTGGCTGAAAGGCGATCCTTCTCCTCTGGAATTCCTCCTCGAAGAGCGCAAACGCGAGCGCAAATTGTGACTCGGGCCCCACTTTCCCTTCCGCGCATGGAGGCGCCCCAGCCATGAAACGCCTGGTTCTTGACGCCAGCGCCCTAATGACGTTTTTCGAAGGCCGCCCCGGCGCGGATAAGGTGGACGAGGTCATTCGCCTGGCCGTTGATGGCAAACGTCAATTGCTGATGTCCGTCATCAGTTGGGGCGAAGTGTATTACTCCACTTGGCGCACGCGTGGCCCTGGGGTCGGGCGCAAGGTCATCGAAGACATTGCCCAGCTCCCCATCCAAATCGTGGAAGCCGATCTGGCTTTAACGCGTAGTGCCGCTGAAATGCGCGCCAACTACAAGCTTCACTATACCGATTGCTTTGCCGCCGCCCTCGCCGCCTGCCACAAAGCCCCTCTGCTCGCCTCCGACTCCGACTTCTCCCACGTCGAAAAGAAAATCGCCATCCTCTGGGCCTCCTAGACACACTCCCCCGCCCGCCATTTCGAGCGCAGCACGCCGACTTTTTCTTCCCACTTCACCCCTGTGAAGCGGTCGGCCTGCGCACTGGTCGGCTGTTGAGGGAAGGCAAAACGCGACGGGCCGCAGCGCGCTTTCGGATTTGGCGTCCTTTGCACGATGCGGCCCGGACCGCTGTGACCTTGGGGGTCACTTCGCTCACTCAGCACAGGTTGTAGGAATTTGTCCTTTAGTCCTAGGCTCCTTTCGTCATCAGCGCCGGCCCAGTAGTTCGCGGTCCAGCGAGCGGCTTGCCTCGGCCAGGACGCGCACGATGGCGGCGGTTCTGTTTTCGAGGACACCCTACATCGCGTCCCGCAGGTCGTCGTTGCGCTGAAGCAAGTTGGAGGGGAGGAGGGAGAGGCAGAAAGCAGAAGGCAGGATTCGATCAAGAAGGCGGCGCAAGCGGGTGGCGAAAGAAGATGGAATGTCTTTGAACCAGTGGATTGCGGCGGCGGCGGACCGAGAAACTTCATCTCAACCGCGTCCCTTCGTTGTAAAGGTACTTCCACGCTGTCAACGATTCGTGGATAATAAGCCAAGCAAAATGGCCGCGCCCGCAAAGATCCGGCAGTACCAACTTGTGGGAGAAAACGGCGACCTCTCGCGGTACGTCCCGAAAGAGCTCGCTCGGATAGAAGATCCCCAAACCGCAATTCCTGGCATTGCAAAAGACTCGCGGTGCATCCGACTTATTGAAACTGCCATCCAGCACGTCCCTACTTCGCATTCTCTATATCTTGGTGACGCCCGCGACATGTCTAGTCTCAAGCCCGAAAGCGTGCACCTAGTGCTCACCTCTCCGCCCTACTGGACACTAAAGGAATACAGAGATTCAGACGGCCAGCTCGGCCACGTCGAAGATTACGACCAGTTTCTGGAGGAGCTGGATAAAGTTTGGAGCCAGTGCTATGAGGCCTTGGTTCCAGGCGGCCGGTTAATCTGCGTTGTGGGGGATGTCTGCCTTTCGAGGAGGGAAAATGGAGGGCGGCATACAGTCGTTCCCCTTCATTCCTCGATCCAAGAGCACTGCCGCAAGCTCGGGTTCGACAATCTAGCCCCCATCATCTGGTACAAGATTTCCAACGCAGCTTACGAAGTCGAGGGTGGCTCCACGTTTCTCGGGAAGCCCTACGAACCGAACTCGGTCATAAAGAACGATATCGAGTTTATTCTGATGGAACGGAAGCCGGGCGGCTATCGTACTCCAGATATTTCCACCAAGATCCTGAGTGTTATTTCCGTCGAGAATCACAAGAAATGGTTCCAGCAGATTTGGACAGGAGTCACAGGGGCATCGACAAAACATCACCCGGCGCCTTATCCTCTCGACCTCGCTGAAAGGTTAGTTCGCATGTTCAGCTTCGTCGGCGATACCGTCCTTGATCCATTCATGGGCACGGGCACGACCACCGTTGCGGCAGCGAAGTGGGGCAGGAATAGCATCGGCTACGAAGTGGACCGTCACTATTTCAAGCTTGCCCATAAACGAATCTCCGAAGAAACGTCCTCTCTATTCAGCACGGCAACGATCCACTCATTTCACTCCGACTAACCGCTCTCATGGCCCTGCATCCCGACCTCGACAAGGAACTGCGCCGGGCCATTAAACACTTCTGGCTCACGCGCAAAAAGCAAGCCAGGAAACAAGGGGCCAAGTCTGGTTCTCGTGACGCCGGCGACAGAACCGCGGTCACCGGCGGGCGCCAAATGGATGGCTTTATCAATTTGGTCCGCGATTTTCTGGCCGCAAATGGCGTCTCCAAAGCGCAAGTCTTCTGCCGCAAAGAAGTGGAATTGCCTGGATGGTATCGCCCGGAAAAACAATGGGACTTGCTGATTATTGCGAATGGCGAATTGATAGCTGGAATCGAATTCAAATCCCAAGTGGGTTCCTTCGGCAACAACTACAACAATCGCACCGAGGAAGCCATTGGGAGCGCAACCGATATCTGGGCCGCCTACCGCGAAGGGGCTTTTAAGCCATCTGCCCGACCCTGGCTCGGCTACATGATGCTCCTCGAGGAAGCACCCGGCTCCTTACATCCGGTCAAAGCGCAGGAGCCTCACTTTGAGGTCTTCCCCGAATTTAAGGACGCTTCTTACGCCAAACGATACGAGATCCTGCTCACCAAGTTGGTCCGAGAGCGTCTCTACGATTCCGCCTGCTTCCTACTTTCAAACGCCAGCAGCGGAACGAAGGGCGATTACCGCGAACCAGTCGCCGAACTCTCTTTCGAAAAGTTCATGGCCTCTCTTCTCGCTCGCGCTACGGCGCCCGCTAAAACCAAAAATGCACCATCAGCGGCAGACGCATGATCGTTGGGCGTTGATTGTTCGTACTTGATGAGCTAGCCTTCATTGACAAGGTAAACCGATAAGTTCATTTATTGGCTGTGAACAGCGAACCTTAGGTCAGTTTAAGGAGCCCTCCCATGCCAGCGAGATCTACTCCTCCAGAAGAATTAAGAGCCGAAGTGCAGAACCCAACTTTGGAGCTGGAAAGAGAACGCCGTACCGTCTCATTCGACACCTATGATCTTGCTGTTCGCCAGATTCTGGACATGATCGGGAGCAATGACATAAACGTTGCCCCAGAATATCAGCGGAAATTCGTTTGGGAAGAAACGCGGCAGTCAGAATTTATCGAATCTGTGTTCTTGGGCATCCCTAATTTCGAAGTTTGGCGGAGCCCGGACTTAAGCCAAAATGGCAAAAACGCAAGGAGCTCCTCGACAAACAGATCTCATCAGAGTCATGCGCCCTGAACGACACTGTTTTCCATGATCAGTTACAAAACCTTTGGTATCGCACACTGAACAGCATCTTCGAGTTTCTATGTGTGCCCCGGGATGCGGTACCTGAAGACCGGATGCGAGGGTACATCGACGAAATCGTTGAGAACCGGAATGCAATTGCACACGGTCGCCAAAGCGCTCACGAGGTAGGACGTCGTACCACGGCCACCGACCCTAGCGAACGGTTGGACGCGATTACCAAAGTTGTGGATCATGTCATCGAAAGCTTCGACGACTACCTCGAGAAGCGACACTTCGTCGACTCTCGACATCGAACAAGCTATATCAAGGCGCCGCAAAGCGCGTCGCCTCAAGTGCCATAGGAACAGAGACAACCCGAGGAGTCGTGTTTACCTCGAGTTTTCGAGGGGCTATCTCACAGAATCCATTCAATTTAATTTTTTCACAAAAATCTTCGTTTTTCGCTGGACAAAAATTTTACTTTATGCTATATTATCTTGCCAAATAAGACAAGTTCGCCACCATGTGTGCCTTTTGCATCCCGCCCTTGCCGGGACCCCCACACCTTCTCTTCAGACTCCCTAACTCCCGCCCTATCCGCCTGCATCCGCGAAGATCCGCGGCCTACAAAGTTCCGTATACTCTTCCAAGTTCCGTATGCTCTAAGTCTCTTGTTTTCACACTCTTCACAAAACTGCCGGGGTGTACCCCTTTTCTTCCCATTTTGGAACTCACAGGCAACTCAAAGTTCACCCCTAGCCGCGCACTTTTATTTTCAACAACTTCCAACAGTGGCAATTTGCAACCCCTTTCTTTTGATAACGTTGCAACAGTGGGTGGGGGTGGTAGGGGGCACAGAGGTACGGGAGTGAAAGTGTTACTTGAAGTGACCATCCGACGAAGCGTGGTCATCCTGAACGCAGCGAAGGATCTCTCTGGTTCTTCCGGAACTGTCAACTGTGAACTGTCAACTGTCAACCAGTGCGGTTACTTCTTTGCGGGGGGCTTGGCGTTGGCGGCGCCTGTTGCGGGGTCCACGCCGAAGTCCCAGACGAAGAGGTTCATGCCGTCGGGGAGGATTTCGGCGAGGGCGTATTCGCCGGGAGGAAGCGGCTCGCCCAGGGTGAAGCGGAACACGGTGGGAGCTACCTCCCAGCGCTGCAAGGACATGCTCTTGCGCTCCTCCGCGACTTGCTGGCCAAAGTAGCTCTTGATGGACTCCAACTGGCGCTTGCCGCCCTTGACGGTGGCGCGCACCAGCTCGACTTCCGGCCCCGACTCGCCCGCGCGGCCGGTTCTCTCGATGGTGCTGTTGCGGTCGGGGTCGGGAGGTGCTTCGCGCAGGTAAAACTCGACGTTGGTGCTGGACACCCGCAGTTTGGCGCGTGGCCCGGGGATATCAATGTTGCGTTTGCCGGGAACGATGGGGACCGGGACCAACACTTGCGTTAGAAAATTCTTCTTGTCGGTGCGGATTTCGGCTCCGGCCTGCTCGATCTGCGAGACGTGCTTGCCGTCAATGACAAACATGCCCTCGCCCGGCGGCAGAAAGACACCCGGAGCCACTTGGAGGCTAGCGTCTACGTCCATGACGGTGTCCATGCGCTGCGCTTCTTCTTGGGTGTGGACCTTCTTGGCGAAGGCTTCGGCGTCGGACTTTTCGGAGGCTTCGGATTTTGCGGTAGCGTCCCAGTCGACCAGCGCGGCGGGAATCTCTTCCCACTGGCTGCGCTCGACGCTGTAATAGCGGACGCGGTCGCCGTTGCGCTCATAGCTGCGAGCGAGTTGGAACGTGCCATCCTTCAGGATGAGCTTCTTGCCGCGCGGGAGGGCGTATTTGGCGTTGTCTTTCTGGGACACCTGGTCCCGATTCTGGGACGAGGCGGCGGACTGAGATTGGGTCGAGGTTGCGCTTTGGGTAGACTGCTCTGCACCGGCCGCCATGCCTTGAAGGTTGGCAGGTTTGAGGGTTATGAGGTTAAGAGCGGCGGACTGTGCCAATCCGGCGACACCTGTGACGAGAAGGAACACTGGAAGGCATGCGGTTACGGCCATTGGCCTGGAGTTCATGGTTCTCTTGGAAATGGGATGCATGAGAATCAGCCCGGTTTGCCCTCGAAAGGCCAGCATACGCCCAGGGCTTTCGCGGACGCAATGGGACAGGTCACAGTTATGGGAAAAGCCAATTCCTGAGGGGGCTAAAGCCATTCTTGCCATGCCGCTAATGTTGGAGCCAAAGCTCCGACCACCATAGAAAGCGACTTCGTGACGGGATCGCTTGTAGCTGGGGGGCAAGGTCGGCCGGAAGAGAGCGGGAGCAAGGCTCCTGCACTCCAAAAAGGGGGCCAAAAATACGAATGGCTCTCCAAAAACGCCGGAGAGCCGCCAAGAATACGATAGTTGTCCCGCCCCGCCTAACGCCGGGGCGTTAGAGCGGTTAGTGCGTGCACTTGGGAAACAGAGTGACCAGAACCATCAGGTCGGACAGGGTAAAAAGCCACTGATCCGCCTTGATGCCTGCCGCTTCCGCGGCGCGAGCGATGAAACCAAGGTGACGGGTCTTCGCAAAATTATGTACGTGCTCGACGCAGATACCCGTCAGAGTGGAAATCTCTGAATCCGTGAAAATCTTTTGACTGGACTTGACCGTGACCATGACCTTACTCCTCGGATTTGGGCCCACTTGCGCTCTCACCTCATTAGACGCTGAGAGCATCCTATTTGTTGCACACACTTAAGAGCAATAGTAGTTCCGTTCCGAAGGCAAAAAACCTTTCACCTAGTACTTTGTCTCCAAGCACACCCAAAATGGGCCTTTTTGGGCCTATTTCGAGGGCCTAACAGCTAGTACGAAAGGGAAGCAAAACATGTTCGAAATACGAGCGAACGGAAAGAAAGTCTACTTTTGCGGAGTTGCTACGGTTTTCGGTAGGGCAGCAGCAATTTCCCTCATCTGCTTTGAGTGCCTTACCTGATGCGAAGCGATGACCTGGAACCACTCGAAGAGGTTGAAGGTGCCAAGAAAGGGATGCGGCATGTGATATTTTCGTAGAGGCTTTCCTGACGCTTCTTCCATGAAAACCCTAGTCTGTTTGCGCACCTCGCGAAGTTGCGCGAGCATTTCGTCCTTTTCGCCGACCTGAGCGGGGTCGAGAGGAATGGGCGTTTTGCGAGGAATGAGGCGGGATTCGACAAGCGCCATAGGGACGTGGAAGCGTTTCGAAAAGGGACGAGGCTGTGGTGGACGTTGCAGGATTCTGCCTGCGTTCTTAATGATGGCGTGCTCGACTTGGATAACGTGGCAGACCAGTTCGCCGGCGGACCAGCGGCCTTCCGCGGGGCAGCACTTCCACTGATCAGCGGGAATGGCGTCGGCGGCGGCTAGAAATTCAGCTTCGGCATGAGCGAGATTTTCGAGGATGGATTGGAGAGAGGCCACGGTTCCCATTTTATAGCAGGTGTGAGGTTTGCCGACGGTTTACCGTGGGGGCACGCGAAAAAAGAACCTCGCACGTCTAACAAGTTGCCGCCCGGCAGGTATCAGTCAGGGTGAGCGCGGTCACACTGAGCCGTGACGAGCCTCACGGCGGTTTGGGGATTGAAGGAGAAGACTCGCTGTAGGATATTTGGAAATCATGTTTTGCTAAACTGAGCTAGCGTGCGACGAACACTCACTTTCGTGTTGGCGTTGAGCATGGCTGGATTGGCGTCGGTGCCTCTGTCCGCTTGCGCCATTTTGTCGTCCAAAATGGCAGAATGCGCCACACCACAGACGCAGTCCCAGTGCGATCACCAGATGAACATGGACGAGGGCGCCGCCAAAGTCGCCGCAGCGCCAAATGGTTCATGCTGCTCGCTGTCTGACGTCCCGACCCCCGCAACGCAGGAGAAGGCGTTTGAGCTTTCTGTGGCGGCGGCTCCCGTCGTTGTTTTGGACATAGTGAGGAAGGTTCCCGGCGCTCCGGAGCAGCAGCCGGAGCAAGTTGAACAGGCCCTCGCACCTCCCCCGCTCCAATCGCTTCTCTGCACATTCCTAATCTAAAACCCTCCTAAGCGGCTGAATCCACGCACGCGTGTGCTTGTGGCGCGCCTTGCAAAGGTCCTGACAGGGCCTTCCCGTTACAGCACGGCTATCGGCACCGAGTAAGAAAGGACGGCTTATGAAGTTCAGTCTTGCAATAGTTCTTCGCAGTCTGTTGTTTCTGTCATTCGGCGGTGGCCTGGGAGCTCAAGAAACGCCTCCATCCGCTCAGCCCGTGATGCTTGCCGACCTTCTTGCGGAAGCCGAGCGCAGCAACCCGCAGATTCAGGCGGCACGTCACGGCTGGCGGGCAGCGCAGCAGATGTCCTCACAAGTTTCAACATTGCCCGATCCGCAGTTTGTTCTGCAGCACTTGAGCGTCGGCAGTCCGCGCCCGTTTGCTGGCTACACCAACAGCGACTTCGCCTATGTGGGTCTGGGCTTTTCGCAGGACATTCCTTATCCGGGGAAGCTTCGGCTGCGTGGTGAAGTGGTGAAGAAAGACGCCGAGGTTTCGCAGCAGCAGTATGAATCGGTTCGCCGGGTTGTGCTGACCGATTTGAAAGCAGTCTACTTCCAATTGGCCTATCTATCGAAGCGGCACGCGATCCTCGAAGGCGACCGAGAGTTGCTCCAACAGGTCGAGCAGGCGGCGGATGCGCGCTACCGAAGTGGAATGGGAAACCAACAGGAGATCATCCAAGCCCAGCTCCAACAAACGAAACTCCTCCGAGAGATCACGGAAAACGAATTGGAGTGGGGAAAAGGCCAAGCGGAGCTCAAGCAACTTCTCAATCGCCCGCAATCTTCGGCGGATATTGAAACGTTCGAATTATCGGAAACTGCTGCGACCTACAGCTACGACCAGCTTCTTTCCGCCGCACAAACCAACAACCCCGAAATTGCGGGGGCACAAAAAATGGTCGAGAAGCAGGGATTGCAAATTGACCTTGCCAAGAAAGATTTCTATCCCGATTTCAATCTTCAGTACATGTGGCAGCGCACGGATCCGACGCAGTTTCGCGCCTACTACATGGTCACATTCGGAGTGCGGGTCCCGATCTATCGCAAGCGGAAGCAACAGCCTGAACTCGCGCAGGCGGAGGCCGACCAGAATCGCGCGCGAAGCGAATACGAAATGCAATCGCAGCACATTGAATTCGAGCTTCGCCAACAATACCTCGACGCTGAGAAATCCGGGGAACTCCTCAGGATTTACCGCGATGGATTGATTCCGCAGGCTCGTGCGGGACTTCAGGCCGGGCTGGCTGCATATCAGTCAAACAGACTTGATTTCCAGGCCTTGCTGAATTCTTTTCTCGACGTTTTGAAATTGGATGAGGAGTACTGGCAGACCCTTTCACAACACGAAACCGCATTCTCTCAGATTGAGGGAATAACTGGACTTTCTTTGCGCTGAGCTTGCAGCAAGGGAGATCGATCATGGAGAACTATCGAAAGGCATTCTTCCTCGCAGTCATCGGGAATCTGACCCTAATCTGCTTGCTAGGCGGAACATGGTGGTATTACCACCACTCCACGCGCACTCGTTCCGGAGCCGGTGCCCCCAGTGCGCCCACGCAAATCGTTCAGAGCGGCGCTGCCGTTGAAGCACCTACGCCACCGGCGGAGACTGCGCTCGCGCCGGTCCAGCTATCAGTCGAGCGGCTTCAGTCGATTGGAGTGAAGTTCGGTGAAGTGCAACGGAAGCCGGTGCAGGATGAAATCCGTGCGACTGGCACCGTTGCCATAGATGAGCGAAGGCTTTCCTACGTCCAGATGCGATTTTCCGGACACATAGAGCAAGTTTTTGCAGATGCAACCTATCAATATGTCCGCAAGGGCCAGCCTCTTTTTACGATACACAGCCCTGAACTGCTCGCAGCGGAACGCGAATATCTGGTCGCGAAGCAGAATGCGAAGCAATTCTCGAACAGCGCGGTTCCAGGCGTCGCGGCAGGTGCCGCATCACTGCTTGCGTCGTCGAAGGAGCGCTTTATGCAGTGGAACGTGCCCGACGAGGAGGTCGCGCGCCTCGAGTCTACCGGTCAGGTCGCAGAGGCCCTGGAGATTGACTCGCCCGTGTCCGGCTACATCACCGAACGAAACGCGCTGCCTAATCTGAATGTCCAGCCGGAGACGCGGCTCTATACGATTGCAGACCTCTCAACAGTCTGGGCTTTCGCACAGGTTTTTCAAAACGACCTCGGTCGCCTGAGAGCAGGAGAGCCTGCTTCCTTAACGGTGGACTCTTATCCCGGGAGAGCATTTCGCGGAAGAGTCGATTTCATATATCCCGACATCGATATGACAACACGGACTGCGCGGGTTCGCCTTATCTTCCCGAATCCCAATCTCACGCTCACGCCAGGAATGTTTGTGAATGTTGCTCTGCAAGTGCCACTCGGAAATCAGTTGGTGATCCCGGTAGACGGCGTCCTGCAAACGGGGACGAAACAGATTGTGTTCGTAGACCGCAGTGGTGGGTATCTGGAACCACGCGAGGTCCAGGTAGGCTCACAAGTGGGAGACGAATATATCGTTCAGAGAGGTTTGAAAGCGGGCGAACGAATCGTCACTTCGGCCAATTTCCTGGTTGATTCCGAAAGTCAATTGCAGGCTGCAATCGGCTCTTTCGTTCCACCGCCGCCGGGAGCTGGCTCGGCCGCAGCGATGAATGCGCCTGTAACGCAAACTGTGGCTCAAATCGAATTCACCACGGAGCCTTCTCCAGCGCGCAAGGGTACGAACCTATATCGCGTGCAGCTCAAGGCACCGGACGGTTCCCCCCTGAGCGGTGGAACCGTCAGCGTTCGGAGCTACATGCCCGGAATGCCAGAGATGGGTATGGCCGCCATGAATGTCGTAACACAGCTCACCGAAAAGGCGAGCGGCGTTTACGAGGGCCAGGCGAAGTTGGAAAGCGGAGGCAAGTGGCAAATTACAGTGACAGCGACGAAGAACGGCGCAGCCATCGGAACGAAACAGCTCAGCTTCCTGGCGGAAGGGGGGATGTAGCCATGATCTCCCGAGTCATCGATTGGTGTGCGAAAAACCGTTTTCTCGTCTTCACGGGAAGTGTTTTGCTTGTTCTTGCAGGAATCTGGTCGCTCAGAAATATCCCGCTGGATGCCCTACCGGACATTTCCGATGTACAGGTGATCGTGCACATTCCGTGGGAAGGTGAGCCTCCGAATATCATTGAAGACCAGGTTACTTATCCCATCGTCTCGACTCTGCTCGCTGCCCCGCACGTGAAGGCTGTGAGAGGGCAGACGATGTTCGGCGACTCCTATGTGTTTGTTGTCTTCGAAGATGGCACAGACCTCTATTGGGCTCGCTCGCGCGTGCTCGAATACATTCAACAACTTCAGGGAACGCTGCCCAAAGACGTTTCGCCTATGATTGGGCCGGACGCCACAGGAGCGGGTTGGGTTTACGAATACGCGATCATCGATCGTTCCCACCAACATAGCCTCGCCGATTTGCGTAGCCTTCAAGACTGGTATCTCCGCTATCAATTAGAAACTGTTCCGGGCGTCGCAGAAATTGCTTCCATCGGAGGATTCGTCCGGCAATACCAGGTGAATCTGGACCCGGACAAACTGCGTGCCTACAACATTCCGCTTTCGACGGTCATTGATCGCGTACGCGACAGCAGCAACGAAGTTGGCGGCCGCCTGCTCGAAATCAGCGGCGCCGAGTATATGGTTCGCGGTCTCGGCTATCTGCGTTCAACTGAAGACCTCGAGAATGCGCCTGTCACGGCAAAGAACGGGACGCCCGTCCTTCTGCGGGACCTCGGATCCGTGACTTTCGGCCCCGATATTCGCCGGGGCGTCGTGGAATGGAATGGAGAAGGCGAGACCGCGGGCGGCATCATAGTTATGCGTTATGGCATGAACGCCCTTAGGGTGATTGACGGAGTCAATAAAAAGCTCGCTGAAATCAAACCTTCGCTGCCGGCTGGCGTGGAGATCGTTTCCGGTTATGACCGGTCCAGCTTGATTCAGGCGTCCATCGCGACCTTGCAGCGCGACTTGCTCGAAGAAGTCATTATTTGTCAGCTTCGTGACGATTGTTTTCCTTTTTCACTTTCGTTCGGCGCTGATTCCAATCCTCACTCTGCCGATTTCGGTAATCGCGTCATTCATTCCCATGTATTTCCTTCACGTCAGCTCGAACATTATGTCGCTTGGTGGACTGGCGCTTGCGATAGGTGTGCTCATCGATGCCGCCATTGTCATGGTCGAGAACGGTTACCGTCACCTCTCGGAGCACATTGCCGCCAACGGTCAGGGGGCCGCTACGCTGCCGGAATCAGAAAGGCGGCGCATTCTGACGGGCGCAGCCAAGCAAGTCGGCCCAGCGATTTTCTTTTCCTTACTCATCATTCTCGTTTCGTTCTTGCCCGTGTTCCTTTTGGAAGCCCAAGAAGGACGTATGTTCCGGCCGCTTGCCTGGACTAAGACACTCTCTGTCGCGTTCTCCTCCATTCTTGCCATCACCCTCGTTCCCGTTTTGATGGTCATTTTTATTCGGGGACGTCTGAGGCCTGAAGCTACCAACCCTTTCTCCAGATGGACACAAGCTCTGTACCTCCCCATCCTGAAATTCTGCCTGCGCTATCGAAAGACAACGCTGGTTCTCAATCTGGTCTTCCTCGCCGTGACAGTCCCGCTCGCATGGCGCATCGGCAGTCAGTTTATGCCTCCACTGTACGAAGGTTCTTCACTCTACATGCCGACCGCTCTTCCAGGCATCTCCATAACTCAGGCATCCACGTTGCTCCAAAAACAGGACCGCATTATCAAGTCCTTCCCGGAAGTGGAGACTGTATTCGGATCGGTAGGCCGATCGGATAGTCCTACCGACAATGCTCCGCTTGACATGTACGACACGACAATCATGCTGAAGCCCCGCGAGCAGTGGCGTGCCGGCATGACCTACGAAAAGCTGATTCGCGAGATGGATGAGAAACTTCAGTTTCCCGGCCTGACGAATACTTGGACGATGCCCGTTCAAAACAGGCTTGACATGGAGCTGACCGGGATCAAGACACCCGTCGGACTCAAGATTCAAGGTCCCGCTGTCGAAGGCATTCAAGACGCGGGAGCCCGAGTGCAGCAGATTCTAGGCGGCATTCCCGAACTGCGCTCGATCTTTGCCGAGCGCGTTGCCGAAGGCTTCTACATAAACGTTGAAGTCAACCGCCCCGAAGCTGCGCGTTATGGGCTTACGGTAGCTGACGTGCAGCGCTCAGTCACATCAGGAATTGGAGGGCAGAACATCGCGGAGAATGTTGAAGGACGCCAGCGCTATCCCATCAACGTGCGCTATAGCCGGGACTTTCGCGACGACATTGAACAACTGCGCCGCGTTCTAATTGCTACACCTGCAGGAGCGCAGGTTCCTATTTCAGAAGTGGCGAAGATCTATTTCAGCCGTGGCCCAGCCATGATTCGCGACGAGGAGGGCTTGCTCACCGGATACGTGTATCTCGACCTCGCTACAAAGGACTACGGCGGGTTCGTCGCAAAGGCCGACCGCCTCTTGCGTGAGAAACTAAAACTGTCCCCAGGCTACACATACAAGTGGTCCGGCGAGTACGAGTTTGAACTCCGAGCAAAAGAGCGGCTGAAGCTGATCCTCCCTGTGGTTTTCTTCGTCATCTTTGTGCTGCTGTACATGATCTTTCATTCCGCCACGGAAGCCGCTGTTCTGATTTTTCCGACGTTCTATGCGATGACCGGAGGTTTGATCTTGCAATGGTGGCTTGGCTACAACTTCAGCGTGGCCGTTTGGGTGGGGTATATCGCGCTGTTTGGAATTGCAGTCGAAACCGGAGTTGTGATGGTGGTCTATCTTCACGAATCACTTGATAAGCGTCTTGCCTCCGGCCTTCCCCTTAAACATGAGGACATCGAAGCTGCCACGATTGAGGGCGCCGTGCAACGCTTGCGCCCGAAACTCATGACAGTGACGGCAGTTCTGGCTAGCCTCATTCCGATCTTGTGGGAAAGGGGAATCGGCTCCGACGTTATGAAGCCCATCGCCGCACCTATTGTCGGTGGCATGATCACATCGACGGTTCACGTCCTGATACTCGTCCCAGTGTTCTTCGCCTTCATGAAGGAGCGCGCTTTGCGGCGCGGCCCACTGACCGCTTCGAGGCACCGGCCGCAGATTGAATAGACAACCCGCGATTAATTCCGCCATCAACCTGTCGCGATCGGCGTGACACGGGCTCGAAGTATTAAGGTAAGGGCAGCTCTTTGTGGGCTCAGGGCAGACCCGCTTGTTCGAAGGCGTGGGCGAGTTGGAGGACGCGGGCTTCGCCGAAGGGCGGGCCGAAGATTTGGAGGCCAACGGGAAGCTTGGCGGAAGCGCCGGGTCCGGAGGAGGACGCGCTGAAGCGCTCCCCTACACCTGGGGCGGAGGGCGTGGGTGGCGAGTCGGGCAGGGAGTCAATCTTGCCGCAGGGGACGGAAATGCCGGGGACGCCGGCGAGGGAGCCGGTCACGGTGTAGATGTCGGCGAGATACATTTGGAGCGGGTCGCTGGTGCGTTCGCCGAGTTTGAAGGGCGGAACTGGTGACGTTGGCGTGAGAATCGCGTCCACTTTGGTGAAGGCGTCGCGGAAATCCTGGGCGATGAGCGCGCGGACTTTTTGGCCCTTCAAATAGTAGGCGTCGTAGTAGCCGGCGGAGAGGACGTAGGTGCCGAGGACGATGCGGCGTTTCACTTCAGGGCCGAAGCCGGCGCCACGCGTTTTGCGGTACATGGCGAGAAGGGAATCGTCAGGGACACGGAGGCCGAAGCGCACGCCGTCGTAGCGCGCGAGGTTGGAGCTGGCTTCGGCGGTGGCGATGATGTAGTAGGCGGCGATGGCGTAATCAGTGTGGGGCATTCGGATTTCGACGAGTTCGCAGCCGAGCTTGCGGAAAACAGCTATGCCCGCTTCGATTTTTTGGCGGACTCCGGGGTCCATACCTTCGCCGAAGTATTCCTTGGGGATGGCGAGGCGCGGACGTTTGAGAGGTTTAGCGAGTTCGGCGGCGTAATCCGGAACCGGCGCTGTGGTGGAAGTGGAATCGTGGGGGTCGCGACCGGCGATGGTTTGTAAGATGGCAGCGACATCGCGCACTTTGGTGGCGAAAGGGCCGATACGGTCGAGGGAAGAAGCGAAAGCGATCAGACCGTATCGGGAGACGCGGCCGTAGCTGCCCATCATCGCGGGAATGCCGCAGAAGGAACCCGGTTGGCGGATGGAGCCGCCGGTGTCGGTGCCGAGAGAGGCGACGGCCAGACCTGCCGCGACGACAGCGGCCGAGCCACCGCTGGAACCGCCGGGGACACAATCGGCCGCGACAGGATTTTTGACGGGGCCGTAGGCGGAATTTTCGTTGGAGCTGCCCATGGCGAATTCGTCGCAATTCGTTTTGCCGAGGATGACCGCGCCGGCGGCTTCTAGGCGTTCGACGGCAGTGGCGTCGTAGGGAGGGACGTAGTTTTCGAGAATCTTCGAGCCGCAGGTGGTTTTCGCGCCGCGGGTGCTGATGACGTCTTTGATGGCGACGGGGACGCCGGCGAGGGGCGGGAGCGTTTGGCCAGCGGCGATGAGAGAGTCGATGCGGTCGGCTTGACGGCGGGCGCGCTCGGGAGTGAGAGCAAGGTAAGCGTTCAGGTCGGGATTCTTGGCTTCGATGCGTTTGTAGAAGTCGACGAGGAGTTCGCGGGCGGAGATTTTCTTCGCTGCGAGGGATTCTTTGACGGTGTCGATGGTCCAGGTGGTGGTCATTGTCGAGGGTTCTTAAATCGAAGAGAGAGTTCATTGCGCGAACATCGCGCGCAATGGCGCAGAGGTCTCACTCCCCAAGCCAACCGATTCGCAGGAGCGAATCGGGAAGAAAAGGCGTTGGCTTGGTCCGTTCGAAATGACAGATGGGTGCTATGGGTGACGCTCATCGCTCGATCACCTTGGGAACGCGGAAATAGGGCGGCTCGGGATCGGGCGCGTGGGCCAGAACGTCTTCGGCCACGGCGCAGGGCACGGTTAAATCCTCGCGCAGGGTGGCGTCGGCGGACTGGTCTTCGGCCAAAACCTGGGCCATGGGCTCGACTTTCGCGGTGTCCAGTTCGTTGAGCTTGCCGATGTATTCCAGGATTTCATCAATTTGTGCGCGATAGGTTTCCAGCTCAGCTTCGCTCAAGTCCAAGTAAGCCAGCTCGGCTACGCGCAACACATCTTCTCGGCTGATTTTCATTCCAGGCTTCCCCGATCAAACCGCGTTTAAGTAGCGAATCCAAAATTTTAGCATGAGGCTGCCCTTCTCTCGCCGGTTTCCAATTGGTGGGTAGAAACAATTCCTCAGGGCTAAAACGCCAGCTTGTTTGCACCGAGAGGTCGGAGTTAAAGCTCCGACCCCCAACGAGCATTTGTGAGCCAGCCTCAGCGATTGGCTCCCGACTCCGCCGCCGGCTCGAACTGCGCATCGGAATGGTGCATGCTTGCCATGCGCCAATGGCCGTCGGTTTTCTTGCACATGGCCACGCCGCGGCCGCTTAGCCGGCCAGTCTCCATATCGATCGTGAATTGATATTGGTACCAGACCGCCTCACCAACGGTGTGAAACGCGCTCTCGCGAATTTCCAGCCGGGCCGGAGAAGCCTGATGAAAATAGCGGTCGCGGAAATAGTTTGCCACTTTTTCGCGTCCGTACAGTTCCTCTTTCGTCGTGAACATAACGATCTTCGGATCCAGGCAATCGCCAAACGTCTTTTCGTCGGATTCGTTGAACGCCCTGGTGCAGCGCGCGGTGTCCCGTTGCATCTCGGAGACGAGCGCGGCTTCGCGGATTTCGTCGGCGGTAGTGACGTGGAGCAACTGGCGCTTCAAATCCACAGTTGCACCAATCTTGCCGAGGAGATCGGCGCCGAGAATGCCGTCTATCTTGCGCCCGCATGCTTTGCCAATGGCGGAAAGGTCGATGGCCGGCAGGGTTATTTTGACGACTTTGGTGCGGCCAACTTCCAGCCCTTCGATGCTGACTTCCTTGGCGCTAGTGGCGAGCGTGCCGCTCCAGGACGTTACGCGAATGTCGCGGGAGGAGCCTTCGGCAAAGGACTCGAGGTTCAGCATGGAGGTGGCGGCAGTGTCGACGAGAAACCAGCGCGCGTTTCCTGCAACCTTCACTTCGATCAGGGGCAAGGCGTCGCAGTGCTCAAGGGGAATTTCTTGAGCGAGGGCAAACGAGGGAATAGCCAAGGCGAGCAATAGCGGGGGAAAGAAAAACGAGCGGCGATGAGAAGGATAGCGCATGGCCCAGGGTGTCAGGGGAGGGAGCATAACATTAAAACGAACGTTCGTGCTATTTATTTCTATGTGTTATAGTTGCCGCCGTGCTTAAGACTGTACCTGCCAGTGCTCGCAAGAAAATAGTTCCCCGGCGCCAACCCCGGGGCCTGCGCACGCGGGAGGCTATCCTTGCGCGCGCCGTGGATATCGCTTCAGTGCAGGGCCTCGAAGGGCTCACCGTAGGCTCGCTAGCGGAGCAACTGCGCATGAGCAAGAGCGGGCTCTTCGCGCATTTCGGCTCGAAGGAAGAGCTGCAACTGGCGACGGTGGAGAAGGCCCGCCAGATGTTCATCGAGCAGGTGACGCGGCCGGCGCTCACAGCGCGCAAGGGCATGCCGCGGCTTTGGAAGATCATTGACCTCTGGCTGGCGCTGGTGGAACGAAACGTTTTTAAGGGCGGCTGTTTTTTCAGCGCCGCGTCGTTCGAATTTGACAGCCGGCGCGGCGTCGTGCACGACCGGATCGCCGCCATCATGCACGAATGGATTGGAGTGATTACGCGCGCGATTTACGAAGCGCAGAAAGCCGGCCACGTGGACCCCAAAGTGGATCCCACGCGCCTCGCGTTTGAAGTGCATGCCATTGCCCTGGGCGCGCACTGGGCGTACCAATTGTTGGACGACCGCCAGGCCTATTCGCGCGCGCGTACCACGTTGCTGGAGAAACTCC
This sequence comes from Candidatus Acidiferrum sp., assembly GCA_035280045.1. Lineage (GTDB taxonomy): Bacteria > Acidobacteriota > Terriglobia > Acidiferrales > UBA7541 > Acidiferrum. The sequence continues at coordinate 30,860 of DATEGP010000041.1, read as the reverse complement.
GCAGCGTCGCGACGCCCCAGTCGCCGCGACTGCCGTAGGCACGCGCAACACATCTTCCCGCGAAATTTTCACGCGTACGTTCCCCGATGACGTCCTGTACTAAGAGTGAAATCAAAATTCTAGCACGAGTGGCGACCACTCATTCGCCGCGCCAACCGCGGGCCCAGTTCCTCAGTTACTAACGGCGCAGGATCATTCGCCAATTGCTTGTCGAAGGTCCAGTGAAATTAACCTAAGTTCTCGACGCAAAGCGTCGGGAGTGAGATCACGGGGCAGGCCTTTGATCCCGCGAAACGGCCCTCCTTGCAGCGTGGATTTCAAATAGGCTATTAATTTGAGAGCTGAGTTTTCCAACGCGTCGTCTAGAGAAATCTGGCTCCGAACGTGCTTCAATTGCGAGTTATGTTCCTCGGTCCAAACTTCGACTTCAGCAACGCTCTGCGCGAGCGCTAGGACAGACTTAAGTGCTTCTGGTTCGTCTCTCACAACATATGCGCTGAAACTGGGAGTCCCTGGCCAATAGCGCAATAACAATTTTCTCGCCAGCGCACTCAGTACCACTCCCAGAATCAGGCCGGCCATTACATTCAGCAACCAGGATAGATTAAGCGCGAGGACTAAACTTGCTGAACTAGCAAGGAGAATCGTCAAGCATCCAATCCCTTGGAACCAACCATACCGGTGTCTCACGGCTATCAGTTGGTGGCAATGGGGACAACCAAACGGGCGCCAGAAAAGAATGGTTTCTGGAGCGATCTGCTGCTGACAATAAGCACAATTAGACGGTGAGCCTTGCATCGTTTACCAGCGACTCAAGACGAGACTTGTGCGGGTTTGCGGGGGTACTTTTTGGCGATGTAGTTGTCGACTAGGGATTGAAAGGCGGCGGCGAGTTCGTCGTACGTGCCTTCGAGGGTGACATCCTTGTGGCCGTCGATGTAGACAGGGCAGCGCGGGGCTTCGCCGGTGCCGGGCAGGCTGATGCCGATGTTGGCGGCTTTGGATTCGCCGGGGCCGTTGACGATGCAGCCCATCACGGCGAGGGTCATGCTTTCGACGCCTTCATATTGCGTTTTCCAGATGGGCATGCTGTCGCGAATGTAGCCCTGAATCGCTTCCGCCAATTCCTGGAACGTGGTGCTGGTGGTGCGGCCGCAGCCGGGGCATGCGGTGACGCTGGGCGCAAAGGAACGCAGGCCGAGCGCCTGGAGCAGTTCGCAGGCGGCGTAAACTTCTTCGCGGCGGTCGCCGCCGGGGCGCGGCGTGAGCGAAATGCGAATCGTGTCGCCAATGCCTTCGTAAAGCAGAACTCCCAGAGACGCTGCTGACCAGATTTGGCCTTTCATGCCCATGCCAGCTTCGGTGAGGCCGAGGTGCAGAGGCTGCTCGGTTTTTGAGGAGAGATCGCGATAGACAGTGATCAGATCGCGCGGGCGCGAAGTCTTGCAGGAAATAATAATTTGGTCGTGGCGGAGGCCGGACTCGAGCGCGAGTTCGGTGGATTCGAGCGCGGAAATCACCATGCACTCGTTAATGATTTCTTCGGAATCTTTGCCGAGATTCTTGTCGGTGTTCTCCTGCATCTTGCGCATGACCAGCTCTTGATTGAGCGAGCCGCCATTCACGCCGATGCGCACGGGTTTTCCATTGTCGCGCGCGACCTTACAAATGGTGGAAAACTGTTCATCGCGGCGCTGGCCGGCGCCGACGTTTCCGGGATTGATGCGGTATTTGTCGAGCTGCCTGGCGCATTCGGGGTATTTTGTGAGCAGGACGTGTCCGTTGTAATGGAAATCGCCGATGATGGGCGCGCGGCAGCCGGCGTCGAGCATGCGCTTCTTGATTTCGGGCACGGCGGCGGCGGCTTCAGGGACGTTCACCGTCCAGCGCACGATTTCGGAGCCGGCTTCGGCCAATTCCACAGTTTGCTTAAACGTGGATTGAATGTCGGCGGTGTCCGTGTTGGTCATGGACTGGACAACAATCGGGGCGTTGCCGCCAACCTGGACGTGGCCGACCTTCACGCCGTAGGTCCTACGGCGCGGATGTCCGGTGGCCGCTGCGTCAAAGCCTGCAATTTGGGTGAGCATCTCTTTCAATTCTAGCGTGATTTTGTCTCGACGCGAAATGCGACTCCGCAGCGAGTGCTGTCATAATTTCACCACTCTAGGTCAGTACTTGCCAGACGGAGAAGCGGCGGCAAGCCGCCGCGCTCCCAAAAAATAATCAAAGCCAGCGGTCAGCCTCCGGACTGGGTGGATTGCGACTGACTGCCGAAATTGCCGCGGAGGCCGAGGGCGTCGGCTTGTTCGCGCATGGCCTTGATGCAGAAGGCGATGTGTTCTTCGAGTGGGATTGCGAGCTCTTCGGCGCCTTTGCGAACATCTTCGCGGGAGACGCCTTTGGCGAAGAGCTTGTCTTTCATGCGGCGTTTCACCGAATCCACTTCGAGGTCGAGGATGCTTTTGGCGGGGCGGACGTAAGCGCAGGCGGTGAGGAAACCAGCCAGTTCGTCGCAGGCGAAAAGGGTGTGCTCGAGGGCGGATTGGCGGGGCACATTGCAATAGTCGGCGTGCGAAAGGATGGCGCGGACAATTTCCTCAGGATAGCCCTGCTGGCGAAGAATTTTTGCGCCTTCGGAGGGATGGCCCTGGTCGGGGGAGTGCTCCTGATTGGGCCAGCGTTCGTAGTCGAAGTCGTGGAGAAGGGCGGCGAGGGACCAGGTTTCTTCGTCAGCGCCGGTTTTGCGTGCGTAAGCGCGGACGCAGGCTTCGACGGCGAGCATGTGCTTGCGGAGGGATTCGGATTGTGTGTATTCGCAGAGCAGTTTCCAGGCTTCGTCGCGCGTCGGCATGCGGTCGTCTCCCGATAAAGAACAGATAGTGTAGCGCAGAGAAGGTGACTGGTGACTAGCGACTGATGACTCATGTAAGAAAGAGCCGGCAAGCCTTCCACGGGCTGACCAACATCAGGCCAGAGGCTTTGTGAAGCAAGGGCCGAGGATCAGGCCTTTAGGAAGACCTCAGCAACCGAAAGAAGGAACACAAAAAAGTAACCACAAGCTGTATGGGAGGGCGGTGGCGGGCGCACTAGGGTTGGCGGAAAAGGGAAAAAGCGGAGCGGAAGACTGGACGAAGGGACAGCGAAAAGAGGGCGTAAAAGGGGAAGAAAAGAGGAGCAAGTTGAAAAAAAGTACAAAAATACTCTTGACAGGAAAATGCCATTCGCACGATACTCTCGTCGCGCCAGTAACTGTCTTCCCCCTGTGAGAACGTTCCGACGTTCCTCTCCTATCCGCACGCCGGAAAATAAGCGTCAGCAAGGAGCACCGGTGTCGGCACAACTGAATAAAGACGATATGAGCACGCTCGAGATGGACCGGGAAGTCATCCGCTGCAAGACGTGTGGACTGGTACAGTACAGGACGCGCACGGGAAATTGCCGGCGTTGCGTGCGCGCATTGCCTCAGCGCCTGGAATTCATGATTCCTCCATCGCCCCCGGCGGAGGAAGTGGCGGCTGAGCCAGCTTCAGAGAAGCTCGTTAACCAGCAGACCGTGGAGAACATCGGGCAGCGGATCCGCCAATTGCGCGAATCGCGCTCGATGACCCAGAGCCAACTGCAATCGCGCTCGAAAGTCTCGCGCTCCTATCTCTCGCGAATTGAAAGCGGGCAAATGACGCCCAGTCTCGGCACGCTCGAGAAGATCTCGGAAGCCCTGAACGTGGGGCTGAACCGGTTCTTCATTCCCGAATCGGATGGCGAGGCGCTGCTGGAGGATCCGTTCATCCAGGGATTGCGACCGTTCCTGCGGCAACTGGATTGGGAGCAATGGCAGTCCATCCTGAAGAGGCTGCAGGCGATCAGCGATCACGTTCACGCGGCACCGGTGAACCTCCGCCCTATCGGTAACCCGGCTCGGCTACCGCAAAGCGCGCCCGCGAATGGCCACGTGACCGGGCATATCGGGAACGGCCATTCGAATGGCGTTGGACATGCGCACATGCCTTCGCAGGGCTTCGGGCTGCGGCAACCGGCCTCACAGTTCGTGGCGCAAGCGAAGCCGTTTGGGACACAGAGCAAGCCTGCGTTTCTGAGGCCACTGGCTCGTTAGTTCGGTTTTGCATAACAATATTAGCGCGGCGTGACCTTAGGGTTGCGCCGCGTTTTTGTTTTGCTGAAAGAATCCAGAAAAACGGCTACTCGCGGATGACGGAAACTTTTGCGTCGGGAACTTCCAGGCGAATCAGGCGGTGGTTGTTGTCGAGCAGGAGATGGATTTCCAGGTCGGAAGAGTTTACCGTGAGGCCCTCATAGGTTTTGCCGTCCGCGCTGGCCGAACCGGTCGAGACGACCTTCACCGTACCGGGGGTCAAGTCCTGCGGGATGAGTACGGGAAAAGTCTGATCGCCGCCCTTGGCCCAATCGTAGATGCGCGCGAGAACGGCGTATTGGTAGTAAAGATTATTGTCCAGCACGACGATCAAAGGATTGTTGAAAGAGAGGTCCTGTTGAAAGGGGCGGGCGCCTTGCATCTCAAGAGTGATGCGGGCGATGCCGTTGGCGAAGATGATGTGCGCGCCGTTGGTCTTATCAGATTGGGCGGACCACTCATAGCTGATCGGGGCGCCGTCGGCTTGTAAGGTGAGCGAGCCCGTAACCTTGCTGGGAGCGCCCTGCGGCGGCTTGATATCGGAGGTACCCTTGGCGAGCCAGCCTCCCTCGGCAGGAGCAATGTCGAACTCTTCATGGCCAACGGTCTGACCAGCGAGCTTAATGGTGAATTTCCCTTTGTCCTGGACGAGAAGACCTGGCGCGGCTTTTTCCTTTTTCTGAGAGGCGAAAGAGAGCGTGGCGCAGGCAAAAGCTGCCAAAGTTAATCCGATACGGATGGTTTTGTAATTCACGGTGTGTCGTACCCCCGTGGCTATTTTCTCTCAGGGGAGAGGTTTCTCAACGACGAGATGTGTCTGGTTTCCCCCAGCGGCAACAATGCCGAGGCGGAGGATTTGGGCGACGATCTCCGACGGTTCGCCGGAGCTGTCGACGCGGTGGTCGGAAAGCTGGTAAGAGGGCAGGCGTTGCGCGTGAAGGGCGCGGAAGCTGGCTTCATCGCGGAAAAGCGGGCGGCCGGTCATGGTCATGCAGCGGGAAAGCAGGACTTCGATGGGGGAATCAAGCCAGAGAACGGGAACGCCGGCGGACCGAAGAAACTCAGGGCAGCCAGGCTGCGCGTAGGTTCCGCCACCCAGCGCGAGTACGGTGCCCTCCTTGAGTTCGGATGCGCGGCCGAGAGCGGCGCGGAGTTGGTCGGCTTCGAGCTGCCGGAAATAGGTTTCGCCCAGGCGCTCGAAGATTTGAGGGATGGGGAGGCCGGCGGCTTCCTCGATGCGGTCGTCCAGGTCCACAAAACGCCAGGCAAGCTGCCGCGCGAGGAGCGTACCAATAGTGGTCTTGCCGGAACCCATGAAACCGGCAAGGCAAAGAATCGAGACACGCGGGAGGCCGCGCGAAAGAGGTGTAGTGGTCACGCGAAAGAGGCGCGAAGGCAAAAGCTAAGAACGTTTTAATCGCGCTTCAAGATTCGAATTGTACCACTGTAGGTGGAGAGTTCGACCTTGGCGAGGCCGGCGCCGACGGTGCCGAACAAAGAACGAAAAGATCTCATGCCGCGCCTGATTGCGCCATGCGAGTCGGGCTTAAGAAACGCGGCAGCCTGATTGTCCACGGTGCCCATGGTGGTTTGCGCCTTCAAGTCGAAGGAATCATTGCCCGAGAAACGCACTTCCACAAGGCCTTTGCTGCTTTTCATGGAGTAAAGTCCCGTGCGGATAAAGTCACCGTCGAAAAGAATGTTGCCGAAACTGGTGCTTGCTTCCACGTGGTTGAGAGCAGGCTGGAGGAATTGGGCGCCTCCGCTGATGGACTTGAAATCCACCTTGCCGGCGCATTGCGTGCAAACCAGCGAGCCGGCGGTGGTCTTGACAATGATGTAGCCGGAAACTTCCTTCAGGTGGACGTCCCCCGCAACGCTCTCAAGGGTCATGTCCCCGGTAACCTGTTCGACGTAAATCAGACCGTTTTCTGTTTTGAGCTGAAGTTCGGTTTCCTCAGGAACCGTCAATTGCAGGCTGGTTTCCAAGTCGATCGGCTGCGCGGAGGGATCCAGGGTGTTTGCGGTGACGTCGATGCGGTCGCCTGCTTTTTCCATAACAAAGCTGATTTTGTCGGAATTCTGACTGGCGATTACGGTGACTTCCTGGGTCTTGGCGGATTTTACTTCGATGCGCCCGTTGGCCACGTTTTGAATCACTACCACCGGCCGGCCATTCACAGGGTAATGTTTTTCCGTGCGCTGAGTGGCGGCGATTACTGTTCCGGTCGAGCCAAGCGCAACTGCTGTCGTGAGAATCAGCCTGAAACCCCGCCCTGTCGATCTGGTCCGCATGTTAGTTAACGCTCCTTCCGCGATCCATCATCGCGGCAAGTAATTCCGCTTTTTGCTGATAGGCGTCGGCGAGATATTCCTGCGCCAATTCGTCGCCCGGCGCCTCTTTCAGATGGCGCTCGCAGTCAGCAATAAAACTATCGATTTGTTTCAGGTTTTGCTCGAGGGCCGCATCGACCGGCGAGGTGCTTGCAGTACTTGCAGGGTGCATGTTCCTGAGATCCACTTCCTGCTGATTCACCTGCTTTGCAATCGCTTCGATGCCCGGGGGCGAGGGAGGCTCAACAATAGGCGCACTCCGCCGGACCTGAAGAACGGCGGCTGCGGCCAGAACCGCGCCCACCGTTAAGGTAGCCAGCGCGCGGCCTCGGAACAATTGACCGAAGCCGCTCCACCACGAAATGGGTTCTGCCTTCGGTGCAGCTGCGGGCTCCTTAATGATGCCTTCCAGTTCCAGCTGCGTACGAAGGGCGACCCAAACGCGCGACGGTGGTTCGACTTCGGCGGGCAGTTCTTGTGCCGCTGAAACGATTGTTTCAAGATCGGCGATATAACCCTGGCATTGGCGGCAACTCGCTACGTGGCCCCGCACGGCTTGCGGCAATGGCGCCAAACCTTCCTGCTCGAGAACCTCTTCCACGTCCCTGCACTGCATCGTGCCTCACTTCGGGCAGACTGCACCTGGCTGGCCGTTTCGCTCTGCTTCTTTCCTATTCTTTGGGCCCCAACAGCTTGCAACATTCATTACGGAATTGCGCGCACCCCTTCAGTGCGCTCATTGTAACTCAATCGTCAGTCGCCGTCTGCGTTCTTGCCGCGTGGCGTTCCTGCCGCGCCTGGGAGCGCAATTCCTCCTGCAACAAATCCCGCAGACGCGTCCGCGCTTTGTGCAATTGCGATTTCGAATTTCCCACGGAGCATCCCATAATCTCCGCAATTTCGTTGTGCTCGTATCCCTGGACATCATGGAGCACAAACACCGTCCGGTAGCCCGGCGGCAATTTCTCCACCGAGCGCTCCAGATTCACCCGGTCTACCGCGCCGCTTAAGCGCAAATCCGGTGCGCCAATATCTTTTCTTGGGCCGCCTGTTTCTTCGTCGGGCTCCGTCGTTTCTTCGAGCGAGGCCACTGGAAGCGACTTTTTCCTCAGCCGCATCAACACGACATTGACAGTCATGCGATGCAGCCAGGTTGAAAACGCCGACTCTCCCCGGAACGTCCCGATTTTGCGGAAGAGCTGCAGGAAAGCTTCCTGCATCAGGTCCTCCGCATCCGCGGGGTTATTCACCATCCGAAGACATAGGGCGTAAACGCGGCGGCTGTGCAGTTGATACAACAATTCAAATGCAGCGGCGTCACCCGCCTGGGCCAGCCGTATCGCTTCCGCTTCAGTCACCGGTTTGGTGGCCTGCCGGGAAGTCGACGCATTCGGAGCGCTTGGTCGGTTTCGAGCCAACGGTCCAATTGCGGCGCATCCAACCCGTTCGGATGCGCCGAGTCCCCCCTTGAGTTGTCCTGACGTTCGTCCGACGGAGCTAAACAGACACCCCTGAAAAAAGCCTCGTTCTCCACAAGCTGGTGTTCAAGCACCCGTGGGCGATCAGGTAGGTTTATTGTCCCGCGAATGCGTTCAGCCGTCTACGCTGCAGTGCGAGCACGTCCTCGCTTAAAAAGTAAGACTGGTCGTGGACCGTCTTCTCAAAATCGCCAAGTTGCCCGGCAGGAAGGACGACCAGGAAGGACTTGAACAAAACTATGGTTTCCCGTAGACAGGTGTTCAGATCATAGTGGCCCGCGTCCATTTCTTGCCATCCGCTCTCAGCATCCATGCACAGGCCGCCGGCGATGTCGTCGGCAGTGTTCCGAAAGTCCCGGTCCAGATCCTCCACCATTTCCTGCAGCGTACTGACCTTGTGAAGAAACTGAAGCCTGTGGGAAAACAGGACACGGTCCAGCAGCCCGCTCATGCGCGCCGTGCGCTGGTCCCTTGGCCCCTGATAATTCTCAGGATCCAGCGGAGCTGCGTTGGGTACAGTTCCATAGTGTTTGGCATGATCGTGCAGCGCCCGCAGTGTTCCGGCAAGCGGGCGCGTCAGCAGTTCGCAGAGTTGCGAAGTCATGCTGACAGCGGACAAAGCATTGGCCCGCAGTCCCATGAGCTTGAGTTCAATGGCCTCGTTCAGCGAAACGCTGAACATGTTATAAAGGGATTCGAGATGGCGCTCGTGTTCCTGGAACACTTGTGCTTTTTCTTCCGGCAAGCAAGCGCGCCAATCCTGTTGGACGCACCTGCCGCGGGATATGAGGGGGCGGCTTTGGCCTTTCAAGAGGGGCCTCCCAGGGCACAGGCGCAGGAGTATAGCAAAAGCATTCCTGTTACCACTACAGGTTTGTGATGGCTGGACAGTAGCCGGTGATGCATCATCACAACGCCTCACAACTCTTCTTACTCAATACTTTAGGCATTCCAAGCCCCCGTGCGCAACACGGTGTTGTATCGGGCAGGTGGCTTCCATCGTATTCACTGGATTGACAGTAGCCCGTTTCTTGCTCCCACAGCGTCAGCGCCGCTATACTCGGTTTCCGCCTTAATGGAGAGGATATTTCCCTTGGAATTCGAGCCACGCGACCAGTTTGAGCAGCGCCAAAAAAAGATCGAAGCGATCCGGGCGCTGGGCCACGATCCTTATCCGCGCGAATTCCGCTGGACGGATACCCCTGCCGCGCTTGTGGACAAATTCGGCGCCGCATCAGCGGCCGATTTGGAAGCGAACAAGAGCGAAATCCGCGTCGCCGGCCGCATCGTTTCTCTCCGGCTGATGGGAAAAGCCGGATTCGCGCATTTGCAAGGGGTGGGGAAGCGCATTCAGATTTACGTCAAGAAAGACGCGGTAGGAGAAAAGGGATTCGAGCTTTTCCATTTGCTGGACCTCGGTGATTCCATCGGAGTGCGCGGCCACCTGTTCCGCACTAAGACCAATGAATTGAGCATTTGGGTGGACGAGATTTTTTTCTTGGCGAAGGCGCTGCTGCCTTTGCCGGAAAAGTGGCACGGGTTGACGGACGTGGAATTGCGCTACCGGCAGCGCTATCTCGACTTGATTGCCAACGACAAATCCCGCGCTGTCTTTGTGGCGCGCGCGCGCATCATCCAGGAACTGCGGCGCTTCTTCGATGCGCGCGGATACGTCGAAGTGGAAACGCCGATGATGCATCCGATTCCCGGCGGCGCCGCCGCGCGTCCTTTTATTACCCATCACAACACTCTGGACATAGATTTATATTTGCGCATTGCCCCGGAGCTCTATTTGAAGAGGCTAACCGTCGGCGGATTCGACCGCGTTTACGAAATCAACCGGAATTTCCGCAACGAGGGCATCTCGACGCAGCACAACCCGGAATTCACGATGCTCGAGTTTTACGAGGCTTACAGCAATTACCGCGACTTGATGGATTTGAATGAGCAACTCTTCACCTTGCTGGCAAGAAACATCACGGGCTCGACCACGGTCAAGTACGGCGATGTGGAATTGGACTTTTCCAAAATGGAACGGCTCTCCATGCGCGAGGCGATAGTGAAATATTGGCCCCGGGAAGCAGGTGAGGCGCCCTCGCTTGAAACACTCGTTTCTAAAGGTGGCGCGCGCGAAGCCGTTGGCAGGTACAACGCGTGGGCAAAGACGAGCGGAGCGCCTTACGCCGCATCCAAAGGCGATTTGAAGGATGGCGAGTGGACCGGCTTGCTTTTCGAAACCATTGCCGAAGACAAGTTGGTTCAGCCCACGATCCTATACGATTTCCCCACGGATATTTCGCCGCTTTCGAAGCAGAAGCCCGAGGATCCTACGCTGACCGAGAGGTTCGAAATTTATGTGGCCGGAATGGAAGTGGCCAACGGCTTCTCGGAATTGAACGATCCCGAGGAGCAGGAGCGTCGCTTCCTGGCGCAAATTGCCCAGGGCGGCGAAGAAATGCCCAAGCAGCTCGACGTGGATTACATCCGCGCTCTTTGCCACGGCATGCCTCCCACGGCGGGCGAGGGAATTGGCATCGACCGCATGACGATGGTGCTTACAGATTCGCCTTCCATTCGAGACGTGATCCTGTTCCCGCTGCTGCGGCCCGAGGCGCGCGGGGAAGCAACTTCCGCTTCCGAAGCGCACGGCGCGTAACGTATCCTTCCAACAACAATGCGATTCGAATGGTTTGTGGCCCAGCGCTACCTGCGGTCGCCGTACCGCCCGGCAGTTCTTCGCCTGGTCACCTTGATGTCCGTGATTGGCGTGGGCGCAGGCGTTGCCACGCTGGTGATTGCGCTATCCATGAACACGGGATTCCGCGAGACGCTCCAGGATCGGCTTCTCGGCGTCACGGCGCACATTTCCTTGACGCGGCCCGGCACCGGGGGGATTAAGAACTATGAAGAAATGGCCGCGAAGTTGACGGCCATTCCCGGCGTGCGCTCGGTGACGCCGGCGGTTTATCAAACCGTGTTGCTCTCCTTTGGCGGTGATGCTCGCGGAGTGGTTACCAAAGGCGTTGACCCTGAACTCGAGCGAAAAAGTGATGAAGCCCTCCAGCGCATTGTCGCCGGTAGACTGGACTTTTCTCCCGACGCTGACGGCATTGAGGGGCTGATCGTCGGTAAGCAGCTTGCAAACGAATGGAAAATCTCTCCCGGCGACTACGTGACCATCACGAGCCCGCAGGGAAGGCTTACGCCTTTTGGGCTGATTCCTCGCACTCGCCGTTTTCGCATCAACGGCGTCTTCGATTCGGGCTTCTATGATTACGACGAAAACTGGTGCTTCATGACCCTGGCAGCCGCGCAAGGCCTTGCCGGTGCCGGGGATCTGGTCAATGTGCTGGAGTTTCGCTTGAACCAGCCGGAGCAAGCCGCGGAGATAGCTCCAGAGATTGAGCACGCTGCGGGGCAAGGATTTTCGGCGGCCACCTGGATGGAGGAAAACCGCGCGTTGTTCCGGGCGCTGCGTTTGGAAAAATTGGTCACCACAATTTTCATTGGGCTGATCACTTTCGTCGCGGGGCTCAACATTCTGGTGGTGCTTTCCATGACAGTCACGGACAAGGCCCGCGACATTGCCGTGCTCCGTTCACTGGGCGCGCGCCGCGAACAGATTCGAAAGATTTTTCTCTGTCAAGGCATTGCAATCGGAGCAGTCGGCACGCTTTCGGGACTGATTCTCGGATACTCGTTCACGTTCATCTCTGGAAGCTATCATTTGATTCCGCTCGATCCTCAGGTTTATGCGGTTCCCTATGTGCCTTTTCATCCGAGCGTGTTCGATGGTCTCTGGATTACCGTGGCCGCGATGGGAATTTCGATTGCGGCCACAATCTTGCCCGCACGGGCTGCGGTGAAACTGCTTCCGGTGGAGATTCTTCGGTTTGAATGAGTCCGAAAAGGTGCCGAAAGGAGCTGAAAAGGAGCCTCCGCCTTGGCTACAGTTTGGCGCGTGATTTGCTCCTAGTCCATGTGAGAGGCTGGTGGGCGAGCCTTGGGTATTTTCCCTCCCCCATGGCTGTTTTGGGAGCCCGCCGCAAGCTGTTGAAAATAGAAAGATTAGAGAGGCCCGAATTGGCACGGAAAGTGACCTTTTTTCGGCAGGCAAGCGACGGGCGAAAAAGGGAAACTGTTTGGGTCACCCGACGCGCCTCTGCGCGAGGTCAAGGCGGCACGTAGCCGATGCAAGACGCATCTAACTATTAGCAGCTCGATTCAACAAAAGGACAAACGCGCTGACCCATGAGCCCCGACGCACAAGCCGCAAGCCGCACACCGGGGGACGCTCGGGTTGTGATGGAATCGCGCGGTTTGAAAAAAACATACGGGACCGGAGCGAAGAACATTCCTGTTTTGGTGCACGCCAACCTGATCTTGCGGCAGGGCGAGATGGTTGCGGTGGTTGCGCCGTCCGGAGCGGGCAAAAGCACCTTGCTGCACCTGCTGGCCGCGCTAGACACGCCAACGAGCGGTACAGTATACTTCGATTCGAAAGCCCTTGAAACAAATGATGACGCGGCGCTCGCGGAATTTCGGAATCGCGCCGTGGGTTTTTTGTGGCAGCGTCACCAGTTGTTGCCGGATTTTACGGCTGCGGAAAACGTAGCCATGCCGCTGCTACTGCGCGGCGAGAAATTCACCCCTGCGCTTGAAAAAGCGCGGGAGTGGCTCGCGGAGGTCGGACTGGAAGACCGGGCCGATCACCGCGCGGGGGAACTCTCAGGAGGGGAACAGCAGCGCGTGGCGATTGCACGGGCGCTCGTCACCGGGCCGTCCGTGCTGCTGGCAGATGAACCTACCGGAGATTTGGACGAGCAGAATGCTTGGGCCATGTTCGAGTTGCTGGAACGGCTGCATCGCGTGCACAAATTGACGTCCCTGATCGTTACGCACAATTTGCCGCTCGCCGCGCGTTGCGACCGCATCCTGGCGCTGGAACACGGCGTTCTGCGTACCCGCGAAGCTACGGCTGGAGCGGGCGGGGTCCCCGGGGGAGAAGCGAGCTAACGTGTTCGAACGTTATACAGAAAAAGCGCGTCGTGTAATCTTTTTTGCCAGGTATGAGGCCAGCCAGTATGGCAGCCCCTATATCGAGACCGAGCATTTGCTGCTCGGCTTGATGCGCGAAGATAAAGCCCTGGCCAACCGTTTCCTCCGCCAGCAAGGCTCCATCGAATCCATTCGCAAAGAGATTGAAGCCCGCATCACCATTCGCGAGCGCATTTCCACTTCAGTGGAAGTGCCTCTCAGCGCCGAATGCAAGCGCATTCTGAACATGGCCGCCGAAGAAGCTGAACGCCTGGGCCACAAACACGTCGGCACGGAGCATTTGCTGCTCGGCATTCTGCGCGAAGAGAAGTGCTTTGGCTCGGAAATCCTGATGGAGCGCGGCCTGCGCCTCTCGACGCTACGCGAAGAACTGGCGCGCACTTCCGGTGAGAAAGCAGCTGCGGCGCGGCCGAAAGAAACGTCTTTGCTTGCCGAATTCAGCCGCGACCTGACGCAATCCGCCGGTGAAGGTTCTCTCGATCCCCTGGTTGGGCGCGAAAATGAAGTCGAGCGCGTGATTCAGATTCTCTGCCGCCGCACCAAGAACAACCCTGTGCTGATTGGCGAACCCGGCGTCGGCAAAACCGCCATCGTCGAAGGCCTCGCGCAACGCATCGCCGACGGCGACGTTCCGCCGTTTCTTGCCGACAAGCGCATCCTCTCTCTCGATCTCTCCCTGATTGTTGCCGGAACCAAGTATCGCGGCCAGTTTGAAGAGCGCCTCAAAACCATCATGAAAGAATTGATGGAGAGCCAGAACGCCATCGTGTTCATTGATGAATTGCACACTCTGGTCGGCGCCGGTTCCGCCGAAGGCTCGCTCGATGCCGCCAACATTTTGAAGCCCGCCCTTTCCCGCGGCGAGATTCAGTGCATCGGCGCCACGACTCCCAGCGAATATCGCAAGTCCGTGGAAAAAGATCGCTCGCTCGAGCGGCGCTTCCAGGCGGTGAAAGTGCCCGCCCCTGGCGAGGAAGAAGCCATTCAAGTGATTCAGGGCGTGCGCGAGCGCTACGAAAAGTTTCACGCCGTCAGCTACACCGACGAAGCCCTGCGCTACTCGGTCTACCTTTCGAACCGCTACATTCCCGACCGCTTCCTTCCAGACAAAGCCATCGACCTGATTGACGAAGCCGGTGCGCGCGTCAAGCTGCGCCAGGCGACCGTTCCCGAAGAAGTCGGCGAAGTCCAGAAACGCGTGAAATTCATCACGCACCGCATGGAAACGGCGATTGCCAATCACGAATTTGAAAAAGCCCGCTTCTATTCTGAGGAAGAGCGCAAGGAAAAGGAAAACCTTCGCGGCCTGCGCGAGCGCTACAAACTCGATGACGCTTCCACCGGCGTCGTAACCCGGGAAGACATCGAAGAAGTTGTCGCCCGCTGGACCGGGATCGCCGTAACCTCTATTAAGGAAGACGAGCAGCAGAAGCTGCTGCGCATCGAACCGGAACTGCACAAGCGCGTCATCAGCCAGGACAAAGCCATCACTGCGCTGGCTCGCGCCATTCGCCGCAGCCGCGCCGGCCTCAAGTCGCCTATGCGCCCCGTGGGCTGCTTCTTTTTCCTTGGCCCCACTGGCGTAGGCAAAACCGAGGTCGCCCGCCGCTTGGCCGAGTTTTTGTTTGGGTCGGAGAAGTCGCTGGTTCGCTTCGATATGTCGGAGTTCATGGAAAAACACTCCGTATCGAAGCTCATCGGCGCGCCTCCAGGGTATGTGGGCTACGAAGAAGGCGGTCAATTGACCGAGCGCGTCCGCCGGACGCCTTACTCCGTCATCCTGCTGGATGAGATCGAGAAGGCGCATCCGGACGTTTTCAATATTTTGTTGCAGGTGTTTGAAGACGGGCAGTTGACCGACGGCCTCGGCAATACCGTGGATTTCCGTAACACCATCATCATTATGACCTCGAACCTGGGCGCCCGGCATTTGCAGAAGCGCACAAGTCTGGGTTTCCAGGCCGGCACTGACGAAGCCGGGCAAAAGTCGATGGAAGAAATGGTGATGAACGAAGTAAAGCGGGCGTTCAATCCGGAGTTCCTCAACCGGCTAGACGAAGTGATCATCTTCAACCCGCTCGGCGACGAAGACCTGCTACGCATCATTGACTTGCTCGTGGGCCAGATGAACGATACTCTAATCCACCGGCAAGTGCAGGTTGTCCTCACGCCGGAGGCTCGTCAGTGGATTCTCGAGAAGACGTGCGCGGACCGCAGCTATGGTGCGCGGCCGTTGCGCAGGGCTTTACAGAAGTACGTTGAAGACCCGCTCTCCGAGGCGCTGATCCAGGGTGGAATTCAAAGGCCCGCGACACTCCAGATTTACGTCGCAGGGGAGGGCCTGTCGTTCCGTCCGGTCGGCGAGGCAACCCCGGTCATCCACTAGCGAATCTGAAACATCGCACAGCCGGCCCACACCGGGCTTGGCGGGAGAATCACATTTTGTGTTTGGGGGTGCGGCCATAGGTAGGCCCAATGGCCGCTCCAAGGAGAGTCTGTTTGTCGCTCGGGGGATGGCCGGTTCGCGTGGCACAGGTCGTCGCGCTCGCTTTTCTGTTTGCGAGCGCGTCCGGGGCTTTTGCACGGGGCAACCTGTGTGTTGCTTCACCATCCGCCGCTTCATCCTCTAATGACTCGTCTTCCAATAAGGTCTTATTCTCCGCTTCTTTGAATTTGGTCACCGGCCAGGAAGCCGTCGAAGACCATGCGCAATCCGCTTCTCAGGCTGCCCCTGCGCAACAACCGCCAGCCGGCCAGCGGCAGTTCATCATCGAGCGCATTGAATTCATCGGCAACCGCCGTATCCGCACAGACACGCTGAAGGCGCGCATCTTCAGCCGCGAAGGCGACCCCTACAACGAAGAAACGCTGCGCCGCGATTTCCAGGCGTTGTGGAACACGCAGTTCTTCGAAGACGTCAAGCTGCGCGTCGAGGATTCACCAAAGCGCCCCGACGGGAAGATTATCGTTTTTGAAGTCAGGGAACGTCCGCAGATCCGGCGCATCCGCTACGAGGGTATGCATTCCATTTCAGAATCGGACATTCTGGATCGCTTTAAGGAACGCAAAGTCCCGTTGAGTGTGGAAAGCCAGTTTGATCCAACCAAGATCAAAAAGGCCGAAGTGGTGATAAAAGAGCTTCTCGGCGAACACGGCCGCCAGTTCGCCAAAGTCACGCCGCAATACGAGCGCATCGCTTCCAGCAACGCCGTCATTCTTGTGTTCAAAATCGACGAAGGCCCCAAGGTCAAGGTCGGCAAAATCAAGTTCAAGGGCAATCACGCTTTCAGCGACCGCAAGCTGATGCGCGCCATGCGCCACGACCGGCCGTACTCGATCCCTCTTTATTTCTGGTACATCCCGGTCCTTTCCAAGACCTACGACCGTGGAAAGCTGAGCGAGGACCTCGAAGCTGGAGTCCGCGAGCTTTACCGCTCCAGTGGCTATTACAAGGTTTCCGTCGGCGAACCGATTCTTGAAAACGTCGAGACCACCCACCCGCGCCTCGGCGTCCCCCTCGTTACCGGTAAGGGCCAAGGCAAAGCCGTCAACATTACCATTCCCATCGAAGAGGGCGAGCGCTTCCGCATGGGCACGCTCAAAATCGTCAGCTCCGATCCGGACAAAGCCTTGTCCTTGAAAGTGGATGCGTTGAAAACCGCTTTTCCTCTCAAGCAAGGCGACATCTTCTCCACGGAAAAAGTCCGTAAAGCCCTCGAAACCTACGGCAAAATCTACGGCGAGTATGGCTTCATTGATTTCACCCCCGAGCCGGACACCGACGTCGACGACGCCAACAAGATCATCAACCTGACGCTCCGCTTCGACGAACAAAAACAGTATTACGTTCGCCGCATCGATTTCGGCGGCAACACTACCACCCGCGACAAAGTCATTCGCCGCGAAATGATGATTGATGAAGGCCAGCTCTTCAACAAGCGGTTGTGGGAAATGAGCATCCTGCGCCTCAATCAGCTCGATTATTTCAACAAGATCGAAGCGGACAAGGACGCCGAAATCAAGCGCAACAATAAAGCTGGCACCGTTGACATCACTCTGAAGCTCAAGGAGAAGGGCAAGCAGTCCATCGGCCTGCAAGGCGGGGTCAGCGGCCTGGCCGGCAGTTTCATCGGACTCACCTACCAGACCAACAACTTTCTCGGCCTGGGCGAAACGCTTACGTTCTCCGCGCAGTTTGGCAGCCTGACCCGTACCTTTATGTTTGGTTTTACCGAGCCCTATCTCTTTGACCGGCCCATATCGACCGGTTTCACGGTTTTCTCGAGCCGCTACAACTTTGACCAGGCCCGCCAGGAAGCCATCCTCTTCCAGCAGTCCGTCAGCATCAACCCACAATACGTCCAGAACTACGTCCAAAACAGCACTGGGTTCACGTTCTTCGCGCAGTACCCGCTTCGCAAGCTCTCTTTCGCGCGCTTCGGATTGAATTACGGCCTCACGCGCACGAACATCAAGTCGTTCAATACCGCGTCTTCCTTGTTGTTTGAGTCCTTGCAGTTCCGCAGCCTGACCGGGCCCAGTGCGCTGAACGGCATCATCTCGAGCACCATTACTCCTTCCATTTCCTACAACACGGTGGACAATCCCATCAATTCCACCCATGGCAAGAGCTTTTACTATTCCGTGGGCTTTTCGGGACTCGGCGGCAACGTCAAGACCATCACCAACGTCATTGACATGAAGTATTTTCATCCGATCAACAAACACCGCAATACCATCGGATTGCACTTCAGCGCCGCGCACACCACCGGCTACGCGGGCGAGGAGGTCCCGCCCTTCAGCCGTTTCTACATGGGCGGCGAAAGCGACATTCGCGGCTACGACATCCGCGCGATTTCCCCAGTCACTTTTATCCCCCAGTCAGTCAACACCACCCTCAGCTATCACAGCCCTTCCTGCCTCGGTGGCGTCTGCAATTTTAACGTTCCCACACTCCTTTATGTCGCCACTCTTCCCGGCGGTGACCTCCAGGGTTACAGCAATATCGAATACCGCATTCCGATCGTCGGCAACATCGTCCAGGCTAGCCTTTTCCTGGATACCGGAACGGTCGGCATACTCAACCGCAGCGCCTTGCAGCTGAATGAAGCCGGATTTCAAAGCTTGATTGACCCGACAAAGGCTCTTCCCACTTCTCCAGCATTACCCAATGCTATTCTTCCTCCGCCTTTGGGGTCAGGTCTAACTCGCCAATTGGCGATTGCTCCGAACACCAATTTCCGCTTGCGCGGCTCAACCGGAATCGAATTTGTCGTGCAGCTTCCTATTATTCAGGCGCCCTTCCGCGTCTATTACGCCTATAACGTTCACCGGCTTTACCAGGAGGTGACTGCCAAGCCTCCTTACATCGACTACACCGAGATTTGCGAGCCAGCCGGCACGCCGGGTGCATTAGTGACGTGCCCCAATCCCGGGCAAGTGGGGACCTTGCCTTCCGAGTTCAAAGGAGTTGTTTGGGACTCATGGAGGCAGTTCCTTAATGAGCATGTGCTGCACAATCCAGGCTCGCTCAACTATTTCGAACCCAAAACGACGTTCCGATTCACGGTAAGTCGTACTTTTTGAAATGGCGATGGGCACGGCGATGATCGAGTTTGCGAAGTCTCAAAACTACAGAACCAGCGTGAGTCCCTGGGAGGACCCGGGGAACGCTAAAGTGTGGGGGAAATCGTGGGTGTGAAACATCGAGAAGTCTTGAAAATTTTTGGCGCGGCCCTCGCTGCCCTGTGTGTATTTGGGTCCGTCGGCTGCGGCGGCGGAAGCACGGCAAACGTCGTCACCGTTACCATCTCTTCCTCCTCCGGTCCCCAGCTCATCCTCGGCCAATCGACCACGCTGACCGCCACCGTGAGCGGCGCTACCAACACCAACGTCAATTGGACTCCCGTCTGCCAGTTCACCACCACAACCACCGACTCCACCGGAAAGGTCAACACAACGAAACCTGCCACCTGCCCGCCAGACCCTTCGGTCACGCCAGCGGACCCCAATCACACGCTTTTCGGCGTCTTTAGCAACCAGCAGGCTACGGGAACGGAAGTATTTACCGCCACCAGCAATCTGCCAGACCCCAAGACGTACCCGGGCCTGATCATTATCGCTACCGCGCAATCGCAGCAGAACACTTCTAAAACCGGGACCTTCAACCTCACCCTCAATTCCGGCATCGGTATCTCCTTCACACCCGGCACTGCCAGCGTTCCCGTTGGCGAAAAGCAAACCTTCACCGCATTCTTGAACAACGATATTGGAAAGACCACAGGCGTAACCTGGTCGCTCACTCAGAACATTCCAAGTTCAACTTTTGGTTCCACTCCCAACCCTTATACTCCTCTGCCGACTTGCACTGTGTCGGGGGACCAGACCGGCTGCGGCTCAATCACACCGGACGCCAATAATCCCAACCTGGCTGTTTACCACGCCCCCGCCGCTGTCCCGACCGCAATTACGCCCGCGCAGAAAAATAATACAAGTTCTCCGGCGAACGTCACCATTGTCGCTGTGTCCAAGGCGGATCCTACGCGCGTTGTCATCGGAATTATCACCATCATTCCCGGTGGCCCCATTACTTACAATGGCATCTCGCCCACGATTGCCCCCCAGGGCGCCACCTTGTGGGACATCTACCTGGACGCTCCCAACCTCTCTTCTGCTTCCACGATTTACCTGACCGACTCCTCCAGCAAGACGACTCCCGTCACCTCGGATTCCGGGCAAATCAAAATCCTCTTCCCCGTTCCCACTTCCTCTTCTTCTACATCGACTACGCCGGCGACCACTTGTTCCTCGTCGACTCCTTGTTCCACCGGTGCCCGCCTTCGTCTGAACACCCTGAATCTTGCCTCGGCTGGGCCCATCACCGTTTCAGTCTCGGACCCCGCTCAGCCGTGTAACACTACCTTTGTGGCGGGCACGCCATGCCCCGCAAGCGGTAACGGCACATTCAACGTCGTTCCCGTGCGGCCGACCAGCACTGCCACAACGCCTGACGACATCGTGCAGGGGTCGCAGACCACGCCATTTCAATTGATTGTTGACGGCGGCTATTTCGGTTTTTTCAATCCCAATCCCGCTGTCCCTGCCCCGACTAACTTCACGAGCGTCTATTTTCAGTCCCTTTCCAACAACACTCTCTCTGTGAATCCGACTCGCTCTACGGCGCGTCAATTGGTCACCTCCTTGGATCCCGGTATCATCAATCCAGGTAATCCTGGGCTCTATCCGCTCTATGTAAAGAGCAATGCTCCGTCTCAGCCCAACCCCAAGAATCCCTCCGTCACTAACATGGCCATTTTCCCTGACTATTCGACCACTCCTCCCGCGGTTTCAGCCAAAGACATTCCCGCCGGCACTAATCCTGATGCCGTGGATGTCGACACCGGTCTAGGTGTCTTGGTGGTTGCTGAGGCGGTAATTCCTGCCACCACGACCACACCCGCTTTGCCAGGTGGCGTGCAGTTTTACAAGATTGGTCAGGGAACGCTCACGCCCATTGACCAGAACGGTGCTACCTGCGCTGTCGGCTGTCCCATCATAAGTCAGACTTTCCCCGGAGTTGCCTTTAACACCCCAACCGCAGTCTCCGTCAATCGCACCAATCACACTGTGGCCGTCGTCAACTACGGCACGCAAACCATCACTACGAATACTACGAACAATTCTTGCACACAGGCTTCGCCCAAGAATCAAAGCGTCACCGTCTTAAACGTCCCGGGCAGTTCCTCCATCACGCCTTTTACCGTTCCCCTTCCGTTCGATCCCTCGGTTGTCCCGCCAGGGACGCTCCAGGGTTTCGCCACTTGCCCTGCGCCGATGCCTTATTCCATTGGTGTGGACCCGGATTCCAATCTTGCTCTTGTCGCCTACTCCTCCGTCGTTCCCACCACTGCCGCAAACCTTGGTTTCATTGTTAACCTCAACCCGAACTCGGGAACCAACAATTACGGCTGTTTGCTCACGGATGCTCTAACCGGGCAGGATCCCACTTCCAGTACAGCTCCCGTAGGCCAATGCCTCTTCTCGCAGGTCACACTGAACACCGGAAATTATCCGCAGGTCGCAGTGACCCCTCACGGCCATTCCGCGCTCGTAACCCCCGGAGGTTCCGGCAACGTTAGGGAGGTTGACGTCACCAAACCCTCAACCGCCAATCTCATTACCACCGCCTCGCTCTCGGCCGGGATTGTCACCGTGGTCGTTTCGACTCAATGCCCCCCGGGCGTCCCCCCGACTTCCACCGATACCAAGAATCCCTGTCCGCTTACTTTATTGCCTGGCGCCGCCGGTTCGGTGCTCATTACGGGGCTGACGGCGGCCACTACGCCCGCGAATACCGCCTTTTTCAATGGCGTTTTCACTGTCAGCGTCACCAGCAGCAACTCTTTCATTTATTCCGTCCCGAACCCCACAGCTACTGACTCCTGCAAACCCGACCCGACAACCAACCTTTGCAAGGGTGAAGTCTTCTACGGCGAACCGGACCAGGTCTTCGGCCTGCCTGGTACATCCCAGGGCGTCGCCATTAATCCCATCACCAGCACCGCCGCCATTACCGATGCCAATGCCACAGGAGGCTTTCCTCAGATCAACCTTCTCAACGGCCTCGACCAGTCCCCTTCCGTAATTGGCTTCTCCGCGAACTGCACTGCTTTTACAACCTCTTGTACGTTCGGCTCGCCCGAGTTTTTGCCCACGGCCGCCGTGGCTTGGCAGCCTTTCACCAACTCACTCCTCTCCTACAACCCGAACTTAAATCAGGTTTCTATCTCCGATCCCGTCAGTCACAGGCGCTACGCCCTCGCCTGCGCCAGTTCGTCGGCATGCCAGGTGAATCCGATCATACCTAGCCAGGTCACGCTAAGCGGGGGGATAGGGGCGGGTATGGCCACGCTGACCGTTCAGAATGGCACTCCGAACAGCTCTCTCGCTCTTTTTGGCGGCTTGGCGGTTGACCCTGCAACCAACCAGGCTTTCGTACTCAAATCCGGCAGCGGCACCATCGATCTTATCGATTTACGAGGGGCCACTCCCATCAAGCCTACTCATATATCCGAAGTGATTGTTCCCACTCCGCCGAATGCCGGACAAGGCTCGGTCGGCGGCATCCCGCACGCCTTGGTTCCCCAAGCCACGCTGACGTGTACCGTTCCTGTACCGCCGGCAACGAGCTGCGACTTGCCCAACGTGAGAATCCTCGGTTCGGGCTTTGCTTCCGGCATGAGCGTGCGTCTGGATGGAACTGACATTACAACGATCGGCGGCGCCGTCGCTACGCCCATCAACGGCGGCCGCGAAGTCGACGTTACCATTCCTGCCTCCGAACTCAAGGTGCCGCACCACTTCGCCCTCGATGTCGTTAGCAGCAACTTTCAATCCAACACCGTGGACTTCATCGTTGTGCAGCAAGTGGACTTGTCCACTGTTTGTAATAACTCCGGCGCCGCCGTAAACACCATGCCGAGTTCTGTGGCGATCGCCGACCAGATCGCCAACGGTCCTTTCTCGCCCTTTGCCTTGGTGAGCGTTACCGGCTGCAATAGCGTCGTCCAGATTGACCTCAATCCCGCCAGCGTGACGTTCGGCCAGCAAATCGGCACACCCATCCCCGTTGGAACCAATCCCGAGGGCATTGCGATTTGGCAACATCACGGCTTGGCTGTCGTAGCCAACAACGGCGCGGGTACCGCTTCCGTCATTGACTTGACGCAGAGCCCTCCAGCTCCCCCGCTTTGCCTTTCCAGCACTTCCAGCACTACAACGGTTCCGTGCGCCGACGTTTCTACGGGAACAAACCCTACCGGCGTAGCCATTAACGACGCTACTGGCGCAGCTATCGTTACAAACACGGGCTCGAACACCGTCACCATGATCAATCTTGGTTTGTTGTTTCCACAGCCCACCACACCGCCCACGCCTCTCCCCACAAGTCTTACGCCTGTCAGCATCGGCGGAATCCAGCAGCCTACCGCCGTGGCCATAGATCCTGACCGTGGGGTAAGCAATCAAGGCATTGCGGTAGTCACTTCGATTCAGATAAGCGGTGGCTTTGCTCCCACGGGTGCTCTGTCGGTGGTCGAGATTGGAACGCCTACCCCGGTTCTCAGCACCACAAGTTCGTCCGGTTTCGTCTCAAGCATCCCTACGGGGATCGTGTTTGATCCCGCGGTGGCAACGAACACCACAAACCCCGGCGTGTTCTTCGCCAACTCGAGCGGCACGAACGCCATTACGCAATTCAACCCGGATCCCGGCGGCGGGGGCGCGTCCGTTGGCGTGGGCATCAATCCAACTTCTTTGGCGATTAATCCGCAGACGGGCGCGATGCTCACGGCCAACTCCGCGAGCAACACCATTTCTATTGTTGACACCGTTTCGAGTCCCCTTAAGACGCATCAGACTCTGGGGATTCCCGGCTCGCCCACGTTTGGCGTAGCTATTGATCAGTTTACGAATTTGGCGGTCATTGTGGACCAGGCCAATATGCGCGTTTTGCTGTTCCCCATGCCGAACTAAAGAAGCACGGGTTCAGGTGCCTGCTCGCGTGCGGTCAAAAACCGGGCGAGCGCGGCTCCCGTTTCCAATTGCAGGAAAGGAAGCGCGTCGGGTATACTCTCAGGTTTGGAATGGCCTCGTTTTACCCGCTGGGGGAGCGGTCAAAAGTTTTCAGGTTGAGCTGGCACCAATCTGTTTGTTCCAGCTTTCCGAATCGTACCAATGAATAAGGAGAATAAAGTGAATTCCAGAATCATGAAGTATACGGCTGCCCTTGCCGCCGCCGGTCTTTTGATTGTCGCTGCGGTCCGCGGACAGTCCTCGTCCTCTTCCGCCGCTCCTGCCTCGGCCGCTCCGGGCAAAGTTGGCGTCATCAACATTCGTGGCGCCATCGGAAATACCGCGGAAGGCAAACAGGCTTCCGCCGAACTCCAGTCCCAGTTCGCTCCGCGCCAGACTGAGCTGGAAAATCTGAACAAGCAGATTAACGACCTGCGTCAGCGCCTCGGCGCCTGCGAAGGCAAGTGCAGCCAGGACGAAATAGGACGTTTGACGCAGCAGGGACAAAAAGCCACGCAGAAGTTCGATCGCCTCAACACCGAGCTTAACGAGGACGTGCAATCCGCTCAGGGCGAAGTCATCGATCGCATCGGGCGAAAGATGGTAGACGTCCTCGACCGCTACTCGCGTGAGAACGGTTTCACCTTGGTGCTGGATTCTTCTGCCCAGAACACCCCAATTCTTTACGCCTCCACGCAGGTTGACGTCACTCAGGACATCGTGCGCCTCTACGACGCGGCTTACCCGGTGAAAGCTGGCGCTGCGCCCGCGCAGAAGCCGGCCGCCAAGCCCGCGCCCAGCACTACTCCAACCAAGCCCTAAAGCTAAATCCGTTTGCTTGCGTAAATTTCCTGTGAAGCCCTCGGTCAATTCCGGGGGCTTCGCATTTTCTAGGGTAGAATTTCCGTTCGGCTTGCCAGTTCTTCCCAAGCGCTCCGCGTTCACGCGGGCCTTTTTTTGTTCCGGAAAAAAAGCGCGAGCGTTTCTGTGGGAACAACAAAATAGAAAATCCTGTCATGCTGAGCGTAGCGAAGCATCCCAACCTCAACGAGATTCGGCCTGAACCTTTTAACCTTCAACTTTCAACTTTTCAACAGCTTTCCAATTGCCGCCGCTTGTTAGCTGTCGACTGCCGGCTTCCCTCACGCTATAGTGTTCTTCCCCAGTTCCCGGAGGTCCTATGCCCCAACCGTCACCCGCGCCTGAATCTCCAAGCGCTTTTATGGATCGCGTTCCTCGCCCGCCCGTTTTCACTTCTCCCGCCGAGGAGCGCCGCCATCGCAAGGAACGCCTCGCCGCCGCATTTCGGCTCTTCGCGGAATTTGGTTTTGACGAAGGCGTCGCCGGCCACATCACCGCGCGCGATCCCGAGCGCCTCGACTGTTTCTGGGTGAACCCGTTCGGCTTGCACTTCGGCCGGATTCGCGTTTCCGATCTGATTTTGGTGGATCACTCCGGCAAGGTTGTCGAAGGCCACGCGGAAGTCAATCTCGCCGCGTTTGCCATTCACTCGCGCGTTCACGCCGTCCGTCCTGACGTCGTCGCAGCCGCGCATGCGCATTCGCTTTACGGCAAGTCGTGGTCTTCGCTCGGCCGCCGTCTGGATCCGCTCACGCAGGATGCTTGTGCGTTTTACGAAGATCACGTCGTCTTCGACGATTACACAGGCATCGTTGAGGAAACGTCCGAAGGCGACCGCATCGCTCGTGCTCTGGGCACAAGAAAGTCGGCCATCCTTAGGAATCACGGCCTCCTTACCGTTGGCCACACTGTGGACGAGGCCGCCTGGTGGTTCATTACGATGGACCGCTCTTGCCAGGCGCAACTTCTTGCCGAAGCCGCGGGCCAGCCGCACAGAATCCCTCACGAAACCGCGAAGAATACTTACGCCCTGGTCGGCACACACCTGGCGGGTTGGTTCCAGTTCCAGCCTCTCTGGCAGCGCGTCTCCCGGTCGCACCCCGACTTGTTCGAATAATGAATGGTCCTTTCAGCGCAAGGGCCAGCAGGGTGTAGACGCCCAGAACGCGAAGCGGCCGTCTCGTTCCAACTCCATCTTAACCAACTCAGTAGAATGTCGCGTGCTTTTCCGCTCTTGGCAACTCCCCAGTCACCACAGTCCGCAATTCGGCGGGGCACGAGCCCGAAGCACGCCGCACGGCTCTCGCAAACGAGCTCGGCGATTTGAAGCCCAGCTCAATCGACAGGACCTTGATCGCCACTCCAGGCTGCATCGCGAAAAAGCCCTTTACGCGATCCATCAGGACCCCTTCCCGATACCGCCTGAAATTTCCTCCAGTCGCCAGCCGCACGGTTTTCTTGATGGTTCGCTTGCTTACGCACAAGCTCTGCGACAGTTGTTCCAGCGTCTCTCGTGGATTCTCATTCAGACTTGCCGATATCTGCTCAAACAATACTCTTGGATCGTAGGACATAGGTCGATCCTCCCAGTTCGCTTTGCTTTCTTGCGTGGATCGTGCTTCAGATTGGCAGGTCACACTCGTTCGAGCCGGAGCCGGGTTTGCTCTTGCCAGGACGGCGGGGACGTGAAGGCTTCAGTCGCCGTTCAGGTGGCCAGCGCCCCCAATCTAAGGGTAATCTGGCTACAGACAATCAGGTATTCACCCTATTCGTTGATCCGCACAAGGCCGGAGCCGTACGCCGCAGTTCCGCCACAACAACGGAAGCGCTTCTTTGATCGGTTTGAGGCGCTCCATTCCGCAGCGTTGGCACGCCGTAAAGCGCCGTCCCCTGGCCTCAGGTTAAGCTGCCGCCTCTGCTCTCCTCGCCGAACGGTTTTTCTTTCCGCGCATTCGCGGCGAAAATTCTGCGTACAGCGGCCGCTTCGCCAGGATGCTTATGAATTCCTGCACGTAGGCGGGCGCGCGATTCTCGCGCAACTGCGCGATGGACCAGGTCCACCGGCATCCCGGCGGCTTCAAGGGCACTCCAATCAGCGCGCCAGAAGCCAGCTGAGGTGCTACCGTCCATTTCGGAAGCGCGGCAATCCCCAGTCCGCCGATCACCATCTCAATGATGGCTTCGGTCAGCGTCACCTCGAGCACCTTCCTCGGGCGAATCCCCGCGGGTTCCAGAATCTTCATGAGCAATGTGCTGTCTTCTTTCGGCGGGTAGAGCAGGATGGTCTCTGTCGCAAAGTCCTGCGGCGCCGCGCAGCTTTTCCTCGCCAGCGGGTGCTCCGGGGGAACGGCAATCAGCGTCTCGTCTTCGAAGAGCGGCAGGTAGCGGATCTTCCGGTTGCGGATCGGCTCGTTCACAATGGCCAGGTCTAGCTTGCCTTCAAGCAGGGCTTCAAAAGGATTGTTTGTCGCCTCGATTACCAGTTGCACCTCCACGTCGGGAAATTGCCTCTGAAAAAAGCTCAGACGCGGCGGCAGCCAGTGATACACGGTGTGGCATTGCGTGGAGATGCGGATCCGGCCCTTCGCCACTGTCCCGTTTTGCTGAATCTCCGTCTCTGCTCGTTCCAGCTCGCACAGCACGGTTCGCGCGGTTTCGAGGAGCCGCTCTCCCGCCGTTGTCAAAATCATCTTCCCGCGCTTGCGCTCAAAAAGTGCTGTGCCTAATTGTTCCTCCGCGTCGCGCAACTGATGGCTCAGCGCCGATTGCGTCAGGTGCAGCCGGTTGCCCGCGCGCGTCACGCTTCCCGTTTCCGCAATCGCCGCTACGAGCTTTAAATGCCGGATTTCCAGGTTCATACGGCCCCCATCTTCGCGAATCACTCTCACGTGAAATCTTTTCATCTCGCGAAATGAATGTTGCTCATATAGATGATGAAATCATTCCATTTGTCTCATGATTCTGACGGTTCTAATCTCAATTGGTTGTTTGGTACGCGCCGTTTGGCCTGACTTCTTCTGCCCTTACTCCAGAGCCAGGAGGGTAGACAGAGCGAACAGTTGCTGCCCAGCGAGTTACGTTCTACCGTGCGAAAGCAGCGCTCGGCGCGAAAGCCTGCCCGGCAAGTTTGAATGCGCGTGTCGGATAGCTTCTTTCCTGCGGCTTTCCTAGCGTCGCTCCGACGGAAGAAGTAATTGGCTCCAGCTGGTGGGTGTTTTGAAAACTTCCTTCCGCTTTCGTTTTCATGCTCTGGCTGCAATTCTTGCGGCCCCCGGACTTCTCACGCCCGCCAGCTTTGGGACCGCGGAGCCAGTTCTTCTCCCCTTTCACTCTGTGCGATCGCTGATCCTCGTTGACGCCAAGGTGAACGGCCGCTCGGCCACGCTTCTGCTCGATACTGGCGCGAACAACACCATCATCAACGCCGCCCTCTGCGGAAATGCCCAGGCGCCGCGCATCGAGCCGACCGGCAAGGGTCCCGGCATCGTGGGCAACACGCTGCGCTTACGCGTAGACCTGGAGATTGCCCGCCATTTCTTGTTTTCTCAGCCCGTCTCCGTCATGAATCTGGGCGATCTACCGAAGAGCCTCGGTGCCGACTTTGACGGCCTTTTGGGGCAGGACATCCTTCGTCAGTTCCGCTCCATCCGCATCAACTACCGCGACCGCGTCATCGAACTCGAAAAATAGTGTGACCCACGGCACTGCCCCCGGTAAGCGGGAACACTGCAAAGAGTGTTGCGGCGGACTAGCGTTCACTGCTTCGGGATTGCGGCGTTTGCGCGCCTTTCGCTACGCAGAGTTACAGCAGACCACCACCGCATCCCCGCACAACTTTCCGGGAAAGAAGTGACACTATGCCAAGCAAAGCGACAGCAGCGAAACTCGCGCATGCACTCAAGCCGGTTCCCGTCACTGCCGAGGAACTTATGCAATCTCCCGTGATTGCGGCGACACCGCGCGCTTCTCTGGGGCGACTTGGCGGCTCGTTTGGTCACCAACGAAATCAGCGGCATGCCCGTTGCGGATCCCGATGGTAGAGTCGTCGGCGTCATCACCGAAGCCGACATAATCCGCGCGCTCCTCGATGGCAAGCGCCTCGAGAACCTGACGGCAGGCCAGGTCATGAACGGCCCCGCGCTCACCGTCGACGCAAAGGCCCCGCGCGAAGAGGTTATGAATTGCCTCATCGAGCACAAGATCGTGCGCGTGCCCGTGACCGCGGAGGGC
This sequence comes from Candidatus Acidiferrum sp., assembly GCA_035280045.1. Lineage (GTDB taxonomy): Bacteria > Acidobacteriota > Terriglobia > Acidiferrales > UBA7541 > Acidiferrum. The sequence continues at coordinate 2,174 of DATEGP010000041.1, read as the reverse complement.
AAACTCGTCGGGATCATCGCACGCAGAGACTTGTTTCGCGCTCTCATCGAGCCCAGGTTCATGGTCTTCCGCGAAACGCGCTAAGCCTTTTCGCCGCACCGATGAAGGACCTTGTTTCACATTGTCTTTCCCCCGCTGCGGTTGCTGCCTCCCATGCCCAGTGACATAATTCTTCCTTACGTGAGGCGCGGAACCTCCGTGGCACGAGTCACGAGTTACCAGTCACGAAGCACGTCTTACGGTCGGAGAGGCCTTATGGCACTGAGGGATAGCTGGATCGAAAAACGAGTAGCAGCAGCCGCGGGTGCAAACCGAACAAGCAACGTCTCGCAGATGCATTTTGCACGCCATGGCGGGCAGGCGCGGCAGGGCGTCATCACGGAAGAAATGCAGTACGTCGCCAAGCGCGAGAAACTTGAGCCGGAACTAGTCCGCAGCGAAGTTGCCCGCGGGCGGATGATCATTCCAGCGAACATCAATCACCGCGGCCTCGAGCCAATGGCCATCGGCATCGCCAGCAGATGCAAAATCAACGCCAACATCGGCAATTCTGCCACCAGCTCCAACATTGACGAAGAACTGAAAAAGCTCCACCACGCCGTCCACTACGGTGCGGACACGGTGATGGATCTTTCCACTGGCGGCAACATCCCCGAAATTCGCAAAGCCATCATTGATGCATCCCCGGTTCCGGTTGGCACCGTGCCAGTGTATGAAGCGATTTCGCGCGTGCGCCGCCCGGAAGACTTGAGCTTCGATTTGATGCTCGAAGTCATCGAAGAGCAGGCCGAACAAGGCGTGGACTACATGACTATTCACGCCGGCGTGATGCGTGAGCACGTGCCGTTCGTGCGGAAGCGCATCACCGGCATCGTGAGCCGCGGCGGCTCGCTGATGGCGCACTGGATGGAGCATCATAAGAAGCAGAATTTTCTTTATGAAAATTTCGAGGAAATCTGCAAAGTGTTCAAGAAACACGACGTGAGTTTTTCGCTTGGAGATGGCTTGCGCCCCGGTTGCATCGCCGACGCCAGCGATGAAGCGCAATTCGCCGAACTGAAAGTCCTCGGCGAACTAACGAAAAAAGCCTGGGAGCACGATGTTCAAGTCATGATCGAAGGCCCCGGCCACATTCCCATGGACAAAATCAAAGAGCAGGTGGACCTGGAGATGGAATGGTGTCACGAAGCGCCGTTCTATACACTGGGCCCGTTGGTCATTGACATCGCTCCCGGCTACGACCACATTACCAGCGCGATTGGCGCGGCAATGATTGGCTGGCACGGCGCTTCGATGCTCTGTTACGTCACGCCGAAGGAGCACCTCGGGCTGCCAAACCCCGACGACGTGAAGCAGGGCGTCATCGCTTATAAAATCGCCGCGCACGCTGCCGACGTGGCTCGTCATCGCCCCGGCGCGCGCGACCGCGACGATGCGCTCTCTTATGCGCGCTTCCTGTTCGACTGGAACAAGCAGTTCGAGTTGTCGCTGGACCCGGAGACTGCGCGTGCCATGCACGACGAGAATTTGCCGGACGACTTCTACAAAGACGCCAAGTTCTGCTCCATGTGCGGCCCGAAATTCTGCTCCATGAACATCACGCAAATGGCCGAAGCCGAATCCGGCCAGGACCAGGCAGAACGCAAACAAAAATTCGTGGAGCTCCTCGCCAAGGTCCAGAGCGCTTAAGCACGATCAAGGGCACTTGCTATGGGAATGTTTGAAGTGAATCTAAAGGTGGCGAATCTGGCCACTTCCTGACACTGGAGCGACCTGGTCTTGGATTCCGCGGCACGCTCTTGAGGCCTTGGGAGCAAAAGTATTTTGTCGATTGCCATTTGAGCTGGCCGATGGCCGCCGACTAGAACGCCACGTCACCACCGTCCTGTTGACAATAAACGGACGAAAAGCGCCTGTCCCGGTTGCCTTCGGAGAAGCTGGTGAAGAAGCAGTCTTAGGAGCTACGGTTCTTGGGAGTCTTGGGTTTTTTTGGTTGACCCTGTCGCTGGAGAAACTGGTGCCGCGCAATCTGCGTATGCTGCCGGTTGGAACAAACGGGCTTTCCGATGCGTATGCAGATAGAGAGAAGAACAGAACGGCCACTGGTGTGCCTTGGCCAAAGTGGGCTGAGGAGGTGACTACATGGAGTTTCTGATTTTTGTGACGCTTCTTTA
>DATEGP010000040.1:0-12279 GCA_035280045.1 Candidatus Acidiferrum sp. | reverse complement strand
GCCTTCAGAACGCGTACCCTTAACTTGAGCTCTCGTTCGCGAGTGAATCGTGACTCTGGTCTATGCATCGCTTCTGGTGCTTGGCGCCTCCGCGCTGTTCGCCCTCTTCGCGTTTTGGACCGAGCCACTCTGGCTGCTCCCGCGCTGGAGCGGCTCACGCCCAACATCGTCTATCCGCGGAGGCCTCCGCACCTTTTTTCGTAAATTGCGCATTCTAAGGAACTCACGCGAATTGCCAGTCAATTCACACCTGACGGTCAAGCCAACCGCAAGAATCTGAGTGCGACACTCTGTGGGACGCGGAGCCGGCAGGATGCCAGCGCTACCGAAATGGGGGATGCGCCGGCAAATGGTGGGGCTACAAATGAAGGGCACGACAGTGTCCTGCCCCTACGAAATGACCTGCTAGAGGAGATGACGTCAGGGGTTGGCGGAGCGTGGCTGGTCGAGTTCTTGTTGGGCGCGATTGCGAAGTTCGGTGGCTTCGCTTTCCAGGGGGCCGTGGGGCTCGAGCTTGAGGTAGGCGGACACTTCGGCCATGGCCGCGCGCGGGTTGTGACGGACTTCAAGAATCTTGGCCAAGAGAATGTGCGCATCGGGTTGATTGGCGCTACGCCAGAGCGCTTCGCGCGCGCTTTTCTCAGCTTCGGCAGGCTGATTCAGGGCGAGTTGTACCAGAGCGAGGAAGTATTTTCCCAGGGCCGAGCCGGGATCCATGGCTAGGCCGTTCTGAATCAGCCGCTCGGCTTGTTGAAATTGCTGCCGCTGGCAAAGAATCATGGCCATGGCGAAGTCGGAGGGAGCAAACCCGCCGTTTGTGAGGTCGATGGACTTCTGGAAATCCTCTTCGGCGCGCGCGGTCTCGCCCAGCTGGAGGTAAGCCAGACCCAAATCGTGATAGGCGCGGTAGTAGCTGGGGTCCTTGGTGAGTGCGCGCTGGAAATAGGCGAGGCTTCCATTTAGGTCGCCTTTCTGAAGCAGCCGGACGCCTTTTGCAAAGGCTGAGTCGGCTTTGCCGTTCATGCGAAGCTCCGGGATGGAGACCGCGCCGTCATTGATGGGAACGGGCGGCTGCGCGGCGGGATGCAGGCGAAGAACGAAGGGCGTGGCACTGTCGTCCACCCTGATGGTGATTTCGAGACGCTCACAGGCGGGAGCGGTGACGGTCACGTGATACTCAGCCGGTGAGAGGCTCGCGAACTGGAACTTCCCTTCTTTGTCCGTGAGCGTCGAGCTGGCCCAAGCAGTCCCAGGATTCAGAAACTCGAACGCGGGCATGGCGAATCGCGTGGCCATCCGCGGCGTGGAGAACAAGACCTGTAGCGGAGACTGCGGCGGTTTCAGGTTGCGATTGTGCCAAAGACACTAAACAGAGGACTGGCAAGATCAGCGCAACCGTTGCGGCTTTCACTGCGAATCGGGGGATTCGCATCGACGTGGCCCTCCCGGGAATGGTTCCCGATACTTTTATTGTGCTGAGGAACGGGAGGCCGAAAGCCAGGGAATTCCTGCTTGTGCGAATCGAGATAACTGCGCGGGAGAACAGAGGGGTTAACTGCCCGTTGGGACTGGCATTAGCATGATTCCCTATCGCGACTGTAACCGAAGATGACGAGGAGTCGTTTTCTCGGGTAGGAAGAGGGGAAGGTGGTTATGAAAAGGGCGATGGCGGGAACGACGGGGCATGCGGGGAATGACGCGAATTGGGCGGTGACGGGGGCGGCGCTGCTGGTCGGGGCGGGATTCTTTGCGTTGTGGTTCTGGTTGCTGCCGGGGTGGCTGGGATTTCGCGCGGATCTTCCGAGCGCGGCGCCTTGGCGATGGATCGCGGCAGTGCCGTCGGTGCTGGGATTCGCGGTGGCACTGCGGTGCGTGTGGGACTTTGGGCGGAAGGGGCACGGCACGCCGGCTCCGGTGGCTCCGCCGAAGCAGCTTGTGGTCGTTGGCTTCTACCGCTACGTACGTAATCCCATGTACGTAGGATTCCTCACAGGGTGGACCGGGCTTTGGTTGGTTTTTGGTACGTGGAATCTCGTAGTCGCTGCGGCGGCGTGTTTGGTCGTGCTGGGCGTGCATTTGTTTGTGATTGGTTACGAGGAGCCTACTCTGAGGAGAATGTTTGGCGCGGAGTATGAGGAGTATTGCCGGAACGTGCGGCGATGGGTCCCGCGGTTGCAAGCATGGAAGTAAATGTACCGCCGCCCTTTAAGGAGGCACGAGAAGATGTCGGGCTGAAGCCCGGCGCTACATTAAGACCTGGAGAAAGGACGGCTGTCCCTGCGTACCAAAGAACATGGTACCGGCAGCCTATTTCCACAAAAAAGGGCAGGCCTTATTTCTGTATCTCCTAGCCCTCTCATGCGCACCCCGTGGAACACGACGGCTCCTCTGCGGCGGAACGTATGTTACCGAGCGCCAAGTCCTCAGGTGCGAGGGAAAGCAAGCAAGACCGAGACTGTTTCGGGCGGCCTACGAACGACTCCAGGAGTTCGCGGGACACATGAAACTGCGAAGTAAGTTCTTGCTCTCGCTGGTGCTGGTCATCGCCACGATGACCGGCGGCACGCTGCTGGCGGTGCGCCAATCCATGCAAGGGCAGGCTCAGCGGCAGGTGGAAGAAGACGCGCGAAATTCCGTACTTACATATCAAGTGATGGAGCAGCAGCGGCGGCTGGTGTTGAGCCGCAAGGCGGAATTGCTGGCCACGCTGGCATACATGCGGAACGGCGATCCGACGGTGATCCGCGACGTGAGCCAGGACCCATGGCAGTCGGAAGAGTGCGACCTGTTTGCGCTGGTGGACAGCAAGGGCAAAATCACGGCTTTGCAGAGCAGGATCTCGGATTTTCCGGCGGATGTGTCGAACGAAAGCATCAAGGCGCTGGTGCGCGGCTCGAGTAACCAGGATTGGTGGGTGAACGGGAAGCGGATTTATCAGGTGGTGGTGAGGCGGTTCTATAAGGACCCGCCGATTAACAGTATGCCGATGGGCGAAGTGATTGTCGGCCGGGAAATTGATGCGGCACGCGCAAAGGAGTTGGGGCGGATTCTTTCGAGCGAGCTGGTTTTCCAGTACGGCGATAACATTACAGTGAGCTCCCTGATGGCCGTGGACGAGCAGGAAGTGGCGCAGCTCATCAAGAGCGGCGCCAGGCCGATTGAACCGCAACTTGGCAAGAGACACTTCTTTGCGAGTTCCCTGGAGCTCATGCCAGGTGCGCGGCCAAGCCTGAGCTTTGTGGTGCTGAAATCGGATGATGAGGCTTTGGCGTCCGTCGACCGGCTGAACCATTTACTGGTTGGGTTGGGGATAATCGTTGTGTTAGCGGGCGTGATGCTGGTTTATGTGATTTCGGATACGTTCACGAAGCCGCTTGGATCGCTGGTGGAGGGCGTGCGGGCGCTGGAAGATGGCAACTTCGGCTATCCGCTGCGCGCGGATGGCGACGACGAAGTGGCGCGTGTAACGCGCGCGTTTGAAAGCATGCGGCACACCCTGGAGCGAAACGAAGAGCAGCGGACCCAGCTTGAGGACCAGCTTCGGCAAGCGCAGAAAATGGACGCGTTGGGGCGGTTGGCCGGCGGCGTGGCGCACGACTTCAACAATTTGCTCACGGTGATCAAAGGAAACAGCGACCTGGCGCTCGAACGGATGAAGCCGACGGACACGGTGCGCGCAAATTGCGAGCAGATCCGGCGCGTGGCGGACCGCGCGGCGCTTTTAACGCGGCAACTGCTGGCGTTTAGCCGCAGGCAAATGCTGCAGCCGAAAATTCTGGACTTGAATGAGTTAATCGTGGAAATGGGAAGGCTTTTGCAGCGGCTCCTGCGCGAGGACATTGAATACAAGACGCAACTTGGCGAGCCACTCGGGCGCGTACAGGCGGACCCAGGGCAGATGGAGCAAGTGCTGCTGAACTTGATTGTGAACGCTTCGGACGCGATGCCGAAGGGCGGGACGCTGACGATTGAGACGGCAAACGTTCGGGTGGATGAAAGATTCGCGCAGTCGCGAACGCCGCTGGCAACCGGGGATTACGTGATGCTGGCGGTGAGCGATACAGGCTTCGGCATGGAAGCCAACACCAAGGCGCGGATTTTTGAGCCGTTTTTTACGACGAAGGAGCCGGGGAAAGGTACGGGGCTCGGGTTGGCGACGGTATACGGGGTGGTGAAACAGAGTTCAGGCTACATTTTTGTCGACTCAGAGCCCGGGGCGGGAGCGCGATTTGAGATTTATCTGCCGCAAGCGCGGGAACAGGCACAGGCGGTTTTTGAAGAAGAGCGCGCCGCCAAGCTGGGCCGCGGGCGTGAAACGGTGCTGCTCGTGGAAGATGAAGCCGACGTCAGAACGCTCACCTGCGAGTTTCTGAAAACGGCCGGTTATCAAGTGCTGACGGCGGCGGACGGCGAGGAAGGCCTCGAAACCGGGAAGAGATTTGGAGACCAGATTGATGTCCTGGTGACCGACGTGGTGATGCCGCGCCTGCGCGGACCGGAACTGGCGAAACGGCTGAGGGAGCTGCTGCCCGCCTTGAAAGTCGTTTACATGTCGGGATATACCGAAGAATTCAGCGAAGCGCCGAATCTTCTGCAAGGAGCGTATTTTCTACAGAAACCATACTCGCGCGATGCGCTGCTGCGGTACATTCAGGACGCGCTTCAAGGAAAGCCGCCGGACCAAACGGATCGCCCTGCGTTTTCATTGCGAATCAACTGAGCGCCTCAACTCAAGTCTGGTTTTCCTGACACGGTTGACCTTGAGACCTCGGTCACGCAGGGCACGCCGCAGAAGGAATAGGCCGATCGTCTCGACCTTGTATACCGCAAAGTGCTTCGCCCTCAGTTTTCTTCTCCGGCCTCCGTCTCGCCCAAAGCAATTCAAACAGCTCCAAGAATCCGGAGATATTGACAGCAAGAAGAGCGACGGTCATAGTGCTGGGCTGTGTTCCTTTGGCACTTTGCACTGCCGTAGCAGCGAGGATACCTACCGCTTTGGAGGGGACGTGCAGAAGACTGTGATGATTGTGGCTTGCGTCTTGAGCGCGATCGCGGCCTTCCCGGGAAACAGATTGGCAGCTGCGGACGATTTGGACGGGAAGGTGGATGCGTTCGTGCAGAGCGAGCTGCAGAGACAACGCATTCCCGGGGTAGCGCTGGGCGTGTATCGCGACGGGAAGCTGACGCGGGCGCAGGGCTACGGGCTGGCGAATGTGGAGTGGGATGCTGCGGTGACGCCAGACACCATATTTCAGTCGGGATCGGTGGGAAAGCAGTTCGCGGCGACGGCGGTGATGATGTTGGTAGAAGAGGGGAAAGTCGGGCTGGATGATCCGATTAGGAAATATCTTCCGGACGCGCCCGAAGCGTGGAACGACATCAAAGTGCACAACCTGTTGAGCCACACTTCCGGATTAGGCGAATACGAAACGGGAGCGCGAACGAAAGTTGGCGGGCCGTTTTATATACGGATGGATTATACAGAAGAGGAGCTATACAAACGGATCACCGAGATGCCGATGGACTTCAAGCCGGGTGAAGACTGGGCCTACCGGAATACGAACTATGTTCTGCTGGGGATTTTGATTCACAGGGTGACGGGAAAATTTTACGGCGACTTTTTGCAGGAGCGGATCTTCAGGCCGCTTGGGATGAGCCGAACGCGCATTATCAGCGAAGCAGACCTTATCCCAAGGCGATCGGCGGGATACCAGCTTGTGAAAGGCGAACTGAAGAATCAGGACTGGGTATCGCCGTCGCTGAATTCGACGGCAGACGGGGCGTTGTATTTCACGGTCGTGGATTTGCAGAAGTGGGACGCGGCACTGTACACGGAAAGACTGCTAAAGAAAGCAAGTCTGGACCGCATGTGGACGGTTGAGAAACTGAATAGTGGGAAACCGAACAAAGCGAATTACGGATTCGCCTGGGAAATCAACAATGTTAACGGACATCGCGTGATTGAACATGGCGGGGCTTGGCAGGGATTTACCACTTACATTGCGCGTTATGTGGACGACCGATTGACGGTGGTGGCGCTGACGAATTTGGATTCGGGGCATGCAAATCCGAAGAAGATTACTTCGGGAGTGGCGGCGATTTACAATCCGGCACTGAAACCAATGGAAGAAAAGCCAATTGAGGATAAAGAGCCGCAAGTGACGCAAATGGTGAGGGATTTATTGCGGGAGATTGTGGATGGAAAGGCCAAGCCGGAACGGTTCACGGAGGAGGCACGGAAGCGGCTTTTCCCGGATGAGATGCAAGAGCTGGGGCCGGCCCTGAAGGAGTTTGGAGAATTGAAAGGGCTGGAGTTGATGGAACGGACGGAGGAGGGCGAGAGGAGGAATTACCGGTACCTGGCGAGGTATGCGAATTTGGCGCTGATGATTTCGGTGGCGTTGACGAAGGATAACAAGATGGCGCGGTTGAATTTTTCCCAGGAGTGAGAGTTTCAGAGCCCAACGGTCACGCGTTGGGCTACATTGTGGCGCGCCTCTGGCGCTTGGGGTGGAAAACAAAAACGGAGATTGCATCTAGTTCTTTGCCGAGGCGGCTTTGAGTTTGCGTAGCTCCCTTTCGTGCGCGAGATACGTCTCGCCCTTGGTGATCCAGTCGGCCGCGGGCTCATCTTTCAAGTAGTGGCCAAACCACTGAAAAATGCGGCGCTGGTAATCGATTTGGTTCGCCTTTTTGCGCAGGCCGTGATCCTCGCCGGCGTATTCGATCAGGACGACTTCTTTTTTGGCACGGCGGGCAACGTTGTACAGCTCGACGCCCTGGTGGAAGAAAACTGTGCCGTCGCTGTCGCCGACTTCGATGAGCAGCGGCGTGGTCATGCCTGAAACACCGAAGATAGCCGAGTTGCGAATGTAGGCTTGAAGGTCCTCGTAAAGAGGGACTTCCATGCGCTGCTGCCCGGTTTCGATGTGATCGGTCTCGGCAATACCGATGCTCCAGTGATGATTGCCATAATTACTGACGAGATCTGTGATTGGGGCGCCTGCAACGGCAGCGGCGAAGAAATTGGTTACGTGTGTGGCGAGATAGGTCGTGTCAAAGCCGCCCCAGGAATGGCCCATGATGCCAATGCGCTTCGGATCGATGATACCCATTTGGATGACGCGCTTTGCGGCGGCAGTGACGCAATCGGCGACCGAGACTCCGGGGTCACGCGGCTTAAAGAGAATGTCCGGCTCGAGGACGAAGTAGCCGTGGGCGTTCATGGCGCTGACGTTGTAATAATTGCGCTCGGAGGGCGCGCTGTAACGATGGAGATTATCGGAAAGCTTCTCGTACATGTAGACGATCATGGGATATCTTTTTGCCGGGTTGTAGCCCGCGGGATAAAAGAGCGCGCCTTGGAGGCGTTCGTTGTGGCTGTTCTTGTACTCGATGAGTTCTTCACGACCCCAGGCATAGTTGCTTTGGAACGGATTTGTTTTGGTGACGGCTTTGGCGTCTTTCAGATCAGCGTTGGCGATGAACGCGTTGGGTGATTCGACAAAAGCTTGCTGGACGTAGGCGAAGACGTCGGCGTCCTTAGCTTTGGCGAGGTGGTCGAGGCTCTTATCGAGCCAGAGGAGATGCTCCTCGGTGAGCGCGCCGGAGAGACTTGGTTTGAGGCGGGCGAAGCCGGACTTTTTGGTCCAGATGCCGAACAGGCTGAGATAGACGGGCTTGCTGGTGTCAATCCATTCTTCTTCGGGATCGAGCTTTTCGTAGCGATGGCGGACCTGGTCGGTGGCGCCATCGGTAAGGCGAACGGCGCGCGATCCGTCCGGAGCAACCTGCCAGAGATCGAACTTGTCGTAGAGGATGACCGCGGCGTCGTCCTTGGTCCAACCGGCGACTCCGAAGGCAGGCTTTTGTTTGATGGTGAAGTCCGATTCGCGATCGACGAAGGAAGTCTGGGCGCCTTTGGTGATGTTGACGACGGCGTGCGTGCCGGTGTTAACGGTCCAAAAGTTGTCGTCGTGGAAATGGAGAAGGTAGTGGCCAGCGGGGCTTTCTTCGAGATAGTAATCGTCGCTAAGGCGGTCTTGAATCTTTGTGCGGGCCCCTGTGGAGACGTCAACGAGCGAGATGTCCGCGGCCGGGCGGCCGATGGAGCGCTCCATGGCGTAAGCGGACCAATTGGCGGCAACTGCGGAAGACTGATGTTTTAGAGGCGTGACTCGCTCGTCCAGGTCCTTGCCGAGAGGAGTCAGAGAGTTCTTTTCGAGGTGCCAGGCGGCGAGCATATTTTTCTGGCGGTCGTTCTTGGCGTTGAGTTTTTGCCTGGGCATGACTTCGGTGTCGTGCCAATTCCAAACATCCACAGTAGGCGGATCGTCGTCTTCTTTTTCTTTATTTTTTGCGGTATCAGCGTCTTTGGCTGTGGCGTCGGCGGATTTGGAGTTTTCACCGGATTTTGTGGCCTCTGGTGCGGGCACAGCGGGCTTAGCGGGCTCCGCGATTTTTTCTTCCCATTTGGCGAGACCAAGGAAAACAATTCCGCCGTCGAGAGCCCAGTCGGGTTTACGGAAGGAAACGGTGCGAGTGGCTGGGGGAAATTTCGAGTCAGCGGTGGGGTCATAAAGATGAGCTGACTCGGAAGATTGGCCGAGATTGGTCCATGCGAGAGCAACTTGCGTTGGGCCGTCGCGGTGGTCATTGGATTTGGAGCGGAGAACGGCGAGGTCGGCGCTCTTCTTGCGCCAGGAGAGACCGGAATAGGTGGAAGCGGAACTGTCGAGAACGCGGACAGAAGCAACGTGCACGTCAAAGACTTGGACGCCATTGCCGGTTTTGTCTTCGGTGCTGATGGTCATCGCGAGGAGCGTGCCGGTTTTGGGGAGGTTCTGCCAAGCGTATTCGGAGACGTTGCCGAACGAAGTGTCACGGCCGGTGGAAAGCTGGCGGAGAAGGAGCGTGGCGCCAACGGGAATATCGTCAGCATCTGAAGCGGATGCGTCAGACGAGTCTTTCTTCTCAGAGTCCTTTTTCTCGGGCGGCGTGCGGCGCATGGCGAGCCACGCGCCATCAGGACTGAAAGCGAAAGATTCGACGCCGTCGACGGTTGACAGTTCGCCAGTGGAGAGATTGAGAAGGCCGATTTTCTTGGGGACGGGCTTTTTGTCCTTTTTCAGTTTTTCTTCCTGCGATTCAGAAATGCCGATGGAATACGCGACCCAGCGGGAGTCGGAAGAAAAGGCAGCCTGCCCACCGAAGGCAACGGTCTTGGTCGTGCCGTCGGACGTATTAGTGACGCGCAATTCGTTGTTGCGATTGGAACGATTGATGCCGTAGGCGAGCCATTTGCCGTCGGGAGAGAGGCCGCCGTATTCGCGGAAAGCGGCGAGGGATTCCCACTGGCCGTAGTCGACGGGAGGGACGGGCGGTTTGGATTGGGCGTGCGTCAAGATTCCGCACGCGAGAATCATGGATACAGCGATGATTGGGCGTGTCATGGCGTGTGTTCCTTGAAGTTGCGACGGGATTCTAACACGGAGGGTGCCAAACGCACGGAGATAAGGAACACATTCGCAACTGGCGGGAAACCGAGCAGCGGGTCGCCTAGGCGAATTGCAGGCGCTTGACGTGGATGCGGTGAGAGGGCACCTGGGCGAGATCGTAATGGGCTTGTTGGGTGAGCCAGCTAGCGGCACTGCCGCCGAAGACTTTGGAAAGGCGAACGGCCATTTCCGGAGAGATGCCGCGTTTGCCGTTGACCAACTCGGACAAGGTCGTGCGGGTGACACCGAGGGCGGCCGCGGCGTCGGTGATGGTGAGGCCGAGGGGTTCAATGCACTGGCGAAGTACGACGCCTCCGGGATGCGGAGGATTTTTCATAGGCATAGCAAAAGCTCCTCAGTGGTAATCGATGTAATCCACTTCAAAGGCGTCGCCACCTTCAAAACGGAAGGTGACACGCCAATTAGCTCGGACGGTGACCGCCCAAAAGCCCTTACGGTCGCCCTTTAAGGGGTGCAAGCGGAGACCGGGCAAATCCAAGTCCGAGATGGTGGCCGAGGCGTCCAGGCGGGCAAGGATGTCACGGATCCTTTCGAGGTGCTGCGCCGAGACACCGCGCTGATCGTCCTCCTCATAAAGGCGTTTGAGGCCTTTGTGGCGGAAGGATCGGATCATACCAAAGTGTAATGCGTAACGTAACGGGCGTCAAGCCGAGACAGGAAATGAGTTGACCCATGCAAGTTAAACGATGCGGCGGGGGAGGAGCGGGTTGAGGTGCATGGTGAGGTCGTAGACGGAGGCGCCGCAGGATTCGGAGACGTCTTCGGGGCGAGAGCCGGGTTGGGCGTCAAAGAAGGTCGCGACGTCGCCGATTTTGACTTTTTCTTCGGAGCCGATTTCGACGATGCAGTGGCTGGCGGAAACGGAAGCGATGACGGGATAAAGATCGCCGTTGATGCGGACTTTAGCACCGTGGGCGGCAGCGCGCGGCCAGCCGTCGGCATGGCCCACAGGAAGCGTGGCGACCCAAACGTCGTCCTTCGCCATGTAGGCGCGGTTGTAGCCGGCGCTGTCGCCCTTGCGGAGTTTTTTCGCGTAAATGACGCGGGCTTTTAGGCTGATAGCCGGGCGAAGGTCGAGAATGTTGGTGTGACGAAATTCGTTTTCGGAATAGATGCCGTAGATGGCCATACCGGGACGAACCATGTCGAGAAATGCATCCGGGTGCTGAAAAAGGCTGAAGCTGGAGGCGGCGTGCTTTCTGCCGAGGACGATGCCCTCTTTTTCGAACGAGGCGCACGTTTCGTTGAAGCGGCGGAACTGCTCTTTGTCGAAGTCGGGGTCCTCCGTGAAGGTCATCATGGTGCCCTGAATGTGGACGGACTTTCGCGAGGCGAGATCGCGCACGAGTGGAGCTGCTTGATGATAGGGGACGCCGACGCGGCCAATGCCGGTGTCAATGCAGATGTGAAGGGAGACCTGCTTCTGCGTTTTGGCGGCGATCTTTTCTGTCGCGGGGCCGACTGGCGTATAGACCATCGGTAGGATGTCGCGGGCGACGGCGTCTGCGAAGTTTTGTTCGTCGAAGGGGCCGAGAAGAAGGATGGGTTTGCGAATGCCCGCGTCGCGGAGGGAAAAGGCTTCGTGAAGTTTGACGACGGCGAAGCCGAAGATTTCGGGCTGAGGCTCAAGAAGCTGGGCGATGTTGGCGACGCCGGTGCCGTAACCGTTGTTTTTGATGACAGCAAGAATCGGGCGAGCGGAAACACGACGGGAGATTTCGGCAACGTTGTGGCGGAGATTTTCGCGATGGATTTCGACCCAGGGATCGAAGGAAGAATCCTGCGCAGGGGCGGATTCCGGCAGAGGCGCCTCGTTGAGATCCAGATTTGAATGGAGAACGGCAGGCAGGACAAGACCAGCTTCGAGAAAGGCGCGACGCGAGTGCTTCATTGCCTGACACTCCTGACGGCACGAGGATAGCAGAATGAGAAGATCAGAGAACAGGGATCGGAGATCAGGGAGAAGACACAAGCCGATTAGAACGCTTGCCCAGAACGACTGCGAGTCGATGCGCAAATGCGCCCGCCTCAGAAGGCGGCCGCTTACAGAGTCAAAGGCGGGCGTTACTTTTTGAAGAGATCTTCGAAGGCCTGGCGGGCGTCGTTGGAGCGCGGAGGGGCCGGAGCGCTGGAGCCAGCGGCTTGCGCGTAAGTGGTGGGGGCCGTGTCCTTTTCGACGGTCATGCGAAATTCGTAGAACTTGCAATGGTTCTTGGCGTCCTTGGGGGAAACGCGTTCTTTAATCGGTTGCGTGCACTCAAATTGCGCGCCGGTGTCAAAGAAACGGCACTGCTTGCAGCAATGCAATTCGAACTGACACTTGGGGCACTTGCCGTTGGGATCGAAACCCGGGGCGAGGACGGCGCCGCAATTGGAACAACGGGCGCGGGTGACGGTTCCCACCATGCGCGGGGTGCGAGGGCCGAACTGATCGGCGCCGCGCGGGCCGCCCGATGGCGGTTTCTTTTCGTGAGAGCGCTCGCGCTTCTCACCTTTCTCAGAATCGCGGTAACCGCGATGACCATACTTGCGATCCACAAACGCCTCCGTCCGCCAGCCCTAGCGGACTGTAACGGCTACAACTTAGACTTTGCACGCAGCAGTGTGCCAACTTGGCTTGTTTCCAATTGGATTGCTACACTCGGCCGGACTGCGCTATGCCTTCCTGAATTTGCTTTGCAGAGTGACGTACGTCCGAGAGCAGGAGATGGGACCTCTATGTTTGTAGCCCTCTGGGAGTTCGAAGTCAAGCCGGGCTGTC
>DATEGP010000039.1:0-18157 GCA_035280045.1 Candidatus Acidiferrum sp. | reverse complement strand
CATCGCTGCAATCGCCGCAAACCACCGACCCAAGACGGCCGAGCCCTGCGTCGCTACCGGCGCCGCTGGATCGTGGAACGCACCCTGGCCTGGCTCGGTAACTTTCGCCGCCTGGTCGTTCGCTACGACCGCTCGATCCACGTTTATGAAGCTTTCTTTCATATCGCCTGCTTCATGATCGTCTTACGGAGGGTTTTGAAATAGGCTCTAGCTTAGTTCGTGGCTTTTCCGCCGGGGTTGGCTATGAACTTGGGAGTTGTAGCCTCGTTCGCGAATTGATAGCCCGTCAGGTACGCGAGCCGCAGAATCTTGCCCATCTTCGCGTAATTGATTTTGTCGGCCGTGTCCGTGGTGTGGTGATAATCGGGATGGAAGCCCGTGAACCACCAGAAAGACGGAATGTTGTGTAGCACGAACGGGAACTGGTCGCTGCGGAAGAAAATGTTCAGCGCATAGTCGCGGTCGAAGCGGTAGTCCAAATCCAAACCAACATACTTGTTCTCAGCCACTACCGCGCGGTTGTAGTCCGGGCTGTAGGAAGCTCCAATAAGGTTCAGCCGGTTCGTGGTGTTGGCGGGAATTTCGATGAGGCCCTTGGTCTGATCGCTCTCCGTCTCGTTGCGGCCAATCATATCGAAGTTAATGACCGCACGCGTCGTCTCGAGCGGGCGCAGCGGATGCGCCGCCATATAAAACGAACCAAGCAGGCCGCGTTCTTCCGCGGCAAACACCACGAAGAGCAGGGAGCACTTCGGCTTTTCGCCGTGCGCCGCGTTGGAGGCAAAGGCATGCGCCAGCGCAACGACGCCCACCGTGCCGGAGCCGTTGTCATCCGCACCGTGCCAGACTTGGTCGCCGCTAATGCCGTCGTGATCGTGATGCCCGGAGAATAGGATCGTTTCCGCCTTGAGCTTCGAGTCGCTGCCTTCAAGCAAACCGGCAACGTTGTACGTTCTGCCCGTCGTGACCGATGTGTTGCGGTAATGCAGCGTGACCTGCGTATCCGGCAGCACGCGCGATTGCGGCTTCAGGTCGCGGTCAATCGCCGCTTGCAACTCTGAAGGTTCAACTCCCGCAGTGACGAAAAGCTCTTTCCCAACAGCATCGGAAATGATTGCCGCGGGCGTGTGGAGTTCGTCCTCGGCCAGCGCCTGAGAAGGCAGCGGCACGGCGCGCGTAATAGAGCCGCCGATTCGCGCGACGCGCTCTTGATTGGAAGGATGCTTGCGGTTGGGCTCCGCGACGATCAGCACGCCAACTGCACCATGTGCTTGCGCATTCAGAATTTTTACGCGTCCTGTGGCGTAGCGCGTGTTCCCCGTGCCGTTGAAGATGGAGTTGGGATCAGTTTCCTGCGGCTCGTGGTCGAAAATCAGCACGATTTTTCCGTGCGCGTCAATTCCCTGGTAATCGTCGTAGTGCAACTCCGGTGCGGTGATACCGAAGCCCGCGAACACTACGTCCGCCGTCACGTCCACATCGGCGCGGTATCCGCCAAACGCATCGGGAAACTTCCACTGCTTCTCACTGTCGCCGCGCTTGAGCGCCACGTAACTTTGTGCCCGGTCGCCGCGGTATTCGATCAGCTCAACCGGCTGCAAATAGCTGCCACTCGCGGCAGGCTTCAATCCCGCCTTGGCAAATTCCGAGGCAATCCACTGAATCGCCACCTCATCGCCGGTTTGCAACGACATGCGCCCCTGCAGCGCATCCGAAGCCAAAAACGTCAAGTCCGCCCGCAGCGTCTCTTCGCGAATGTTATTGAATCCCGTCGCCACGCCCGCCGGTACTGCCTGCTGGGCATGCACAAGAGCCACTAAGTTAAGGAATGCAACACCAACAAGGACGATCGAAGTTTTTGTCTTTTTCATGGGAGAAACATACGAAATGCTGCCTCGATACGCAACAGGGTATTGAAGCACTATTCTGTATGCGTAAGTCTCGATAAGTGTATGATTTCGGTTATCAGATCTTGCTTAAACTGCAGCCAGGAACACGTTCGTGAGCGCCCAAGCCCCTCTCTCGATTGTCCGGCTTCTTCTATGTACGGTCTTTCTCTGCGAACCTTCTTTTGCGCAACAAGCGCAGCCGGGTAACCCGGCGCCCGCTCCGCAGGCAACCGAGTCGAACCGGCCAGGCGAAGGTTCTTCACTGGTTCTCGACGTTTACGTCCAGGCGCCGGAAAACACCAATGCCGAAGTCACCGCTGCTGTTATGGTATTCACCGCCGAGGGCCAGCTCTTCCGCCAGGGAATCACTAAGAAGGGCCACTGGCTAGCCAGTGAAATAGTCCCCGCAAAATACGAAATCCAGGTGTTTGCTCCGGGCTACGAGCGCGCGGTTCAACCCGCCGATGCCAGCGGCACGGGCGAGCTGACCGTAAATGTCCACCTCCAGCCTCAAACGGGCGGTGAGAAATATTACCCGGCGGTGTCTTCTGATGCCGAGGTTAACTATGTTCTTGGCTTGTACGCTTCGCGCTTGGGCGATTGGCAGCAAGCCAAATTATATCTGGTAAATTGTCTCCAGCTTCTTCCCAATTATGTTCCTGCAATGGTTGCGATGAGCGAGGCCCTACTCAGCGAGAACAAAGCTTTGGATGCCACGGAGTATCTTGTTCGAGCCGAAAGGCTGGATCCTGCTTATTGGCGTACGCAAGCCTTACTCGCTGAGGTCGCCCTCCGCGCGGGCTCGGCAGGCGAAGCCGTGCTTCATGCAGAGCGCGCCATGGAATTAGGTCATCAGGAAGCCTCTAGCGTCTCGCCGCTTTTAGCGCGGGCCTTGGTCGCAAGAGCCAACGAAGTATTGCTCAACTATTTGAAAGACCACCCTCAAGACGTTGCCGCGAGGAAACAGTTGGAAAGCTTGAACGCGCCCTCAGAGGCGCACGTGTCTGAACCACCGAGTGGCGATCTTAAAGAGCGGAGCACCGCTACAACGGCATCCAAACCGATGCGATCAGGCGATGCCCGCTGGTCGCCTCCCGACGTGGACGAGAATGTTCCACCGGTGGAGGCCGGCACCGCATGTAATGTTGCGGAAGTGCTTGAAAAAACAGGTAAGAGAATCCAGGAGTTCGTAGGGAATGTGGATCGTTTCACAGCTACAGAGTCATTGGTGCACGAAACACTCTCCAGGTCGGGAAGTGTTTCAAGGACAGAGAAACGACAATACGATTACGTAGTTTCGATCGAGGAAATCCGGCCTGGGATTCTCGATTTGGAGGAATATGAGGGGAAAGGTTCCGTCCCTGTGGATCCGCCCGGAGGGATGGTAACCAAAGGATTGTCGGCGCTCGCTCTTATCTTCCATCCATATTACTCGGGTACCTTTTCCATGCGCTGCGAAGGACTCGCAACCTTGGATGGTAAACGAGCCTGGCAGCTCTACTTTCAGCAGAGGAAAGACAAACCGAACCAAATCCGGGCTTACCGAGCGGGCTCGAACAGGTCTTATCCAATCGACCTGAAAGGCAGGGCTTGGATAATTGCAGACAGCTATCAAATCCTGAGCCTCCAGACGGATCTAATCGCTCCCGTTCCTGACATTCGGCTCGCCACCGAGCACACCGCTATCGAATATGGTCCCGTTAATTTCAGAAGCCGAGGTCTGGACATGTGGCTTCCCCAAGCGGCCGAGGTGTATATGGGGTTGAAGGGGAAACACATTCACCGGCGCATCAGCTTCAGCAACTACCTTCTGTTTGCCGTGGACGACAAGCAACAAATCGCAACACCCAAGACAGACCGCTAGCCTTCCAGCAAATAACAAAAGAGAACCGGCGTAGTTGTTGAAAGCCCGGTTTGCCCAAGAGGAGCGGGGGATCCGGGATGTACAACCCGCAGATGCGCGTTCCAGCCTTATTTTGTGATTTGCTATTCCTCAGAAAGTAGCCACAAACCCCTTATTTTCAGTCACGGTTGATGCGGCCACTTTCATGGTTGGCTTGTGGTTCGCAGAACCATGATTTATTCGTAGCGTAGAGCTTCGACGGGATCCAACCGTGCGGCTTTAATGGCGGGGTACATCCCAAAGAACAAGCCGACGCTCATGGAAACAGCCACGGCCGTTACGACGGCCCATAGCGGAATATACGAAGGCAGCGACGGAACCGCCAGATTGATGAGCAGGCTGATCCCTACGCCCGCCAGCACGCCGATGACGCCGCCCGATCCCGTCAGCACAATGGCTTCCGTCAGGAACTGCCAGATCACGTCGCTGCGGCGCGCGCCAATCGCTTTGCGTACGCCGATTTCGCGCGTGCGCTGCGTCACGGCCATCAGCATGATGTTCATCACGCCCACGCCGCCCACCAGCAGCCCGACCCCGCTGATCGCGACAATCAGCTTTGCAACGGAGCCAGTGATTTGCTTGAACTGGTCCGCAATTTGCTGCGCCGTGGAGATTCCGAAACTGTCCGGCTTATCGTACGGCACGTTTCGCCGCCGCCGCAGCACTGCGCGAATCTGGTCCTCCGCTTCCGGCATGTGTCCCGGATACGCCACAGCTCCAATCATGTTTTCGTCATCCATCGGCAAATGCTTTTTGTAAGTGCGGTACGGAACCATCACCGTCTTGTCCGCGGACTGGTCCTTCATCAACCCGCCCTTGCGCGGTTCAAGCACGCCGATGACCTCGTACGAGACCCCGTCAATCAGGATGGGTTTCCCGAGCGGATCCAGGTCCGGGTAAAGCGTCTTGGCAATGTCCGGTCCGATCACCGCCACCTCCGCGCGATGCTGGTTTTCCGCCTCGCTGAAGAATCTTCCTCGCGCCGGGTGTGAATTGAACACTTCTTCGGTTGCGGGCAGCGTTCCGTTGTAATCAATTCCCGAAACTTCCTTGCTCAGGTACCGCGCGGTGACCGGACCGCGTTGTGGCCCTTCGTCCTCCCATCGCGGATACACGCTGGCCGTCACGGCCTGCACTGCGGGACAGAACTCTTGGATGGCTTCGGCATCCTCCAGCGCCAGCGGCTTCCGCGCTCGCTCTTCAGGACTGAGCCTTCCCGCATGAATCCCAGGATCGAAGCGGAAAATAAAAAACGTCTCCGCACCGTAGTCCGAGAGATACGAATTCACGTCCGCGTATACCCCCATCAAAATGGACACGACGGAAAGCAGCGCGGTGATTCCGATGACCACGCCCAGCACGGTTAGGAAAGAACGCATCTTGTTTTCCCGCAGCGTGGTCAGCGCCATCTGCGCGTTCTCTCCCAGGTGAATGTGCACGCCAATCTTCAAGTTCACTAAACCTCTTGCCGCAGCGCTTCAATAGGTTGCAAGCCTGCTGCCTTCTTTGCCGGATACACTCCGAAAAAAATTCCCACAGCCGCAGAAATGAACTCAGCGATCACCACGGCGACAAACGGCACGTTCATTGGCATCACGGCCTTTGCTAGTTCTGCAATCAGATAGGCTAATACTACGCCGATTGCGCCCCCAATCGCGGCCATCACCGCGGATTCAATCAAGAACTGCAGCAGGATGTCTCCGCGCCGCGCTCCCAGCGCCTTGCGAATGCCGACTTCCCGCGTCCTCTCGGTCACCGTCGCCAGCATCACGTTCATGATCACCACGCCGCCAATCACCAGGAAAACGGAAACGATGCCCACCATCGCCGTGGCAATCACTCCGGTTAGGTTCTTCCACAATTCCATCAGCGTTGCCTGATCGAAAATGCCGAAATTATCCTGTTCGTTCGGCGCCAAATGGCGGCGCGCTCGCATCATGGCGCGCGCTTCGTCTTGTGTACGGTCCATCCACTCGGGTCCGCGAGCCTGGATATTGAGCCAGATGGTTTCTTGCGTTCCATACATCTTGAAGTACGTCTGAATCGGAATATACGCGAAATTGTCCTGCGACTGCCCGAACGCGGTGCCGATGATTTTGGCAATTCCGATGACCTGAAACGGCCGGCCATCAATCAGGATTTCTCTGCCGATGGGATCCACGTTGGGGAAAAGCTTGGTGGCCAGGTCGTTGCCGATCATGGTGACCAGCGCGCGGCTCTGATCATCGCCCTCGGAAACATAGCGCCCTTCGCGCGGAGTCACCGGATCGATGTCTCCCATGTTGGCGGTAACCCCGCGAACGTTCACATCGTTGATGCTTTCCGAGCCGCGGCGCACTTTGCCATTGGCACGCAGCTCCACGCCCACGCGCAGCGGCAGCTTCAGGCCGTCGCGCAGCGATTCATAATCGTCCCAGGTCACCTTTTTGTTACGCCGGTTGGCTTTCACATACTCTTCCACGTCCGTGATGAGCGGGAAGCGCGTCAGCAGAAACACGTTGGAGCCGAGATTCGCCACTCGGTCGGCGATGTACTTGTTCACGCCGGAAATCAGCGAAATCACAACAATCAGAGTGGAGACCGAAAGGATGATGCCGAGCAGCATCAAAAAGGAGCGCATCTTGTGCTGGCGCATGGTGTCCAGCGCCATGCCCACCGGCTCGCGAAACAACACTCCGCGCTTCAACACGCCCCGATTCATCCAGGCACACTCTCCCTGCTCATTCTACGCAAAATGTGCCTGGATTGTTTCGCCCTTCAGGGTATTGCGCGGCATCACCAAGAATGCGATGTTTTGCAAGCTTGAGCAGAGATTGCGAGAGCCAATTCCAATTTGGATGTTACGCTGCGACACCGAATGTCTTCTAATGGACCTTCCGACGAATTCTCCCATACCTCGATGGAAAGGAGAGACTGATGCTGGAGGTGATCCTGAAGCGGTTCGAAAAGCCTGACGAGGTGCGGACGTTTGAGAAGGGAAAATTTGAAGTAGTACGGCTGGGCGGAATGACCATCGGGCGAGCCACTTACGAGCCGGGATGGAAATGGTCGGTGCATGTAGGCCGGGCTACCGGGGCCAGGAGCTGCGGGGTGGAGCATGTGGGAATAGTGCTCTCCGGATGCGCCACGGCGGCGATGGACGATGGAAGAGTGATAGAAATTAAGGCGGGAGATCTATTTTATATTGCTCCTGGACACGACAGTTGGGTCGTGGGAAGCGAACCGTACGTGTCATTGCATTTTCTCGGCGCGGACGCCTATGCCAGCGCGAAGAAGTGAATGCGCAAGGCGAATCGGCGCTGCGGCGGCAGGCGCGTTTCTCCTCAGTTCCAAGTAGAATCATGGAATGAGCATGAGCCTGATTGCGCAGCCGTGGTGGGTCAACCTGCTAGTCCTCGCTCCGCCGCTCGGCTACTTTTTCTGGAAGCGCGGCAGCGGCGTCGCCCTCGCTCCGCAGCAATTGGCGGCCAGCGGCGTATTTGCCGCCGCCTTCGGCTTCGTCGAAGCAGTCGTGGTCGTTTACCTTCGAGCCGCCACCGGCTTACTCCCCGGTTACCAGGGCACACTCTCAGATGTCGTTCGTCATTCCGGCGAGTTCTACCAGCAATCGCAGGCACTCACGCAATTTCCGCAAAGCCTCCTCACCCTCGAAGTGCTCCGCGAGGCTGCCACCATTCTCATGCTGCTGAGCGTCGCCTTTCTCACTGCGGCGAAGGCGAGTTCACGCGCGGCCGTTTTCCTCTGGACTTTCGCCATCTGGGACATTACCTATTACGCTGTGCTATGGGCCACGGTGCGCTGGCCGATGTCTCTGCGGGATGCCGACGTCTTGTTTCTGATACCCCGGCCATGGATTTCTCCAGTATGGTTCCCGCTCTTGGTCAGTGCTCTGGCGATTCTCGCCGTTCTCCTCGCGCGCGCGACTCCGCCAAAGCTCGGCTAAAGCTGCGAGCGCCGAAGGACGGGAACTCCCAGAAAGTTTTGAACCGCGGAAGTGCGCCTTATGCGCCCTACAGGCGCCCGAAGCATCAAAGATAAGCAATGTCCCCCAAAACGCATCCCTGGGGCACGCCGCCCTGGACCGTCGATTTTCGCCCCACGGCGCATCCGCTTCCCGATCAGGTTGACTTCGCCATTGTTGGCGGCGGTTTCACCGGGCTTTCAGCGGCGGCGTGGCTGCGCAGGCTGGCTCCAAAAAAATCAGTGCTCGTCCTGGAAACATCTTCACTCGGAGAAGGCGCGAGCGGCCGCACTGGCGGCCTTGCGCTTGCTGATACCGCCGCAGGGCCCATGCCTGGGCTCGGCGACGTGCTTGCCGGCTACAAAAAGATTCTTCGCGCGCTCCGCATCAGTGCCGGCCTCGAGCTTCCCGGCGTCTGGGAACTAAGCCGTTCGAATCCGGCAAAGGGCTCGCCCATCTCCTGGAACGATTCCGGCAACTTGCAAGTTGTTCGCACCGTACCCGGCGGCGCCGTCGATCCCGGCAAAGTGGTTTCCGGTTTGGCGCGCGCCGCGCAAAACGCCGGAGCCCAAATCGTTGAACACGCCGAAGTGCACGCTATCGACTACTCTAATCCGCCGCGCCTGCACGTTCGTCAGAAAATTCGCGCGCGCATCCAGCAAAAAGAAATCATCGCCGGCCAGGTTCTTCTTGCCACCAACGCCTTTTCGCTCGAACTTTCCGAGCTTCAGGGCGCGACTCAAGCAACGCTAACCTTGGCGCTTGCCACAGCTCCACTCACCGCCGAGCAACTCAAGGCCATCGGCCTCGCTTCCCGCCATCCTTTCTATACCATTGATCTCCCGTATCTATGGGGCCGGCTTCTCGCATCGAACGGCGTGGTTTTCGGCGCTGGGCTCGTTCCCATGCCAGCTTCCATTGCCTCACTCTTCACCAAACCCGCCGGGCACCCACAACCATTCGCTGCGCCGGATTTGTACCGCTTCGATGTGCGCAAAGGAGAAGCCGCGGAGAGTTTTCGTTGGCTCGAAAGCCGCGTCCACCAATTGCATCCGGTTTTGAAGTCCGTTCGTATCACGCACCGCTGGGCCGGCCCGATTCTCTTCACCGAAGGCATGCGCCCTATTTTCCGACGCCATCCCCGCAGCGAAAGCGTGAAGGTCCTTGCCGGATACAACGGCCACGGCGTCGCGCTCTCCGTCTATCTCGGCCAATGGGCCGCCGAAGCGCTACTCGGCACTCGCTCGCTGCCGTCTTGGTCTTAATATTGTCGTGCACAGGAATCTGTTATTCGCTTCAACCTCATCCTCGGGAGGCCGCGATGCGCCCAAATACTGAGGGCATCCTCGAATCCGCCTTATACGTGAGTGATCTAGCTCGCTCCGTTCAGTTTTATCAGGAGACTTTCGGGTTTTCCGTGATCAGTGATTTTGGCGCGCGCGGCTGCGCTATGAAAGCCGGCCCCCGTCAGGTCCTGCTGCTCTTCAAAAAAGGAGCCTCGCGCGAAATTACCTCCCCTCACGATGGTGACGGCGAACTCCATCTCGCTTTCGCCATCTCCGCCGCCGAATTGGCGAATTGGGAATCATGGCTGGAGAAAAAGGGAATTGCCGTGGAAGAAAAACGCGCGTGGGAACTCGGTGGCACCAGTCTCTACTTCCGAGATCCGGACCGGCACTTGCTCGAACTCGCGACGCCAGGCACATGGACTGTTTATTGAGTCTTCGCCCTTGTCCAAGCTTGGAAAGCAACACGCCCAGGCCTTCCCCTGAACTTTCATTCTTTACCTCGCATTTTGCCCCGCCAGTGCTACAATGCGCGCCGCTCAACTGAGGAGGCGCACATGAATGGGATACTGCGGCTTGCGATAGCAATGCGGCTGGTAAGGCTTTTTGCAGCAGGTGCGCTGGCGCTGCTTCTTGGCCGGACGGCATCCGCCCAGCAGGATTTTTCCAAGGTAGAAATCAAAGTCACCAAGGTTTCCGGAAACATTTACATGCTCGAGGGAGCGGGCGGAAACATTGCCGCCTCAGTTGGCGAAGACGGCATCGTGGTCATTGACGACCAGTTCGCTCCCCTCGCCGAAAAAATCCAGGCCGCTCTAAAAAGCATCGGCGTCACCGACAAGCCCGTCCGCTTCGTCATCAATACGCACTATCACGGCGACCACACCGGCGGAAACGAAGCTTTCAACAACGCCGGCTCCACGCTGATCGCCCACGACAACGTGCGCAAGCGCCTGGAAAGCGGCGGTCCGGCTGGCAACGGCGGCTCGATCAAAATGGACAACAAGCCCGCCACAAAAGCAGCCCTGCCGATTATCACCTTCCAGCACGACGTGTCCATTCACTTGAACGGAGAAGACATTCACGCCATGCATTTCCCCTCGGGCCACACCGACGGCGATTCCATCATCTTCTTCTCGAAAAACAACGTCGTGCACATGGGCGACGATTTCGTTCGCTACGGCTTTCCATTCATTGACGTGACCGCCGGCGGCAGCGTGCAAGGCATCATCGCCTCTTGCGAGAAGGTCGCGGCGGAATTGCCCGCCGATGTGAAAGTAATTCCCGGTCACGGCGCGCTTTCGAATATGGAGGACGTGAAAGCGTTCACAAAAATGCTGAAAGAAACGTCCGCCGTTGTACAAAAGGCCCTCGACGAACACAAAACTCTGGACCAGATGAAGCAGGCCAAAATCCTCGATCCGTGGAGCAAATTCTCAGGCCAATTCGTGAATACCGATGCGTTCATCGAAACGCTCTACAACTCGCTGACCGGACACAAAGGCGAATTCCTCAAGCACAACTGACTCATGCTCTCAGTCGCCAGAATTTCAGCGAACAAAATGTAGAGGCCGGGCTTCAGCCCGGCCTTTCACATTTCAGTTCTTAGCTTCGAATTTCCAATATCCAACTAGGGTTTGGCGTTTGGGGAGAAAAAGCCTATCGGCAGATCACGCGACGTTCGCAAGCCGGCTGGCGCATCGAGAATCACGGGAATCGAATTCACAACCACAGAAGCCGTGGCGATATCGCCGTGCGACCCGCCCGGAATCGTAAAGCTAATGGTCGGATGTCCAGTCAACGTGACCGTATCAGCGGGATCTTTCGCGCCAACGTACATTTGCAATTCCAGGTAAACAAGTTCCTTGCCCTCTTTCGAAAGGCCGCGCCCGATTTGGTGGACGCCGGCGGCTTGGCCCGATTCGACGGTCAGATATTCGGTTTGTACTCGCTCGGTAGCCACCTTCGGTTCAATTGTCTCGGTAATCGACTCGACGGGAAGACTTAGGCTGTCCGCGACCATCGCCACGGACTCCGGCAAGCCCACGTGCTTGATCACGCCAGCTTTCACCTGCTCCCGGAATTCCTCCACCGTCATGCCCGCGCCGATTTTCTTCTGAAGCGGCAACCGCCGCTTGGAAGCGTCCACGATGCGCAGCGCCTTGGCATGTTCAATGCGCTGGGAAACCGCCGCCAGCGTCACCACCAGCTTGTCCATCACAAACCCCGGATTCACTCCCGTTCCCACTAGCGCCACGCCCCATTCCTTGGCCGCGGCATCCAGCTTCGCCGCCAGTTCCGGATGCGTGCGAAACGGATAGGACAATTCCTCGCACGTTGAAACAATGCACGACTGCGCTTCCAGGCACGCCGTCAACTGGTCCATCACTTTCTCGAGCGACGAAGAAGTGGAATGAATCACTACGTCCGCGTTCAGGTCCAGCGCCTCTTTCGCCTCCGCAAAAACTTTGACTCCCCAGGGAGCATCCTGCGCTCCGACAACTTCACCCAAGTCCCGTCCAGCCTTGGCGGGATCCATGTCGATCCCGCCGATAATCTCAATCGCCTGCTTTTCCCTCATCAATTTCGCAATGGATGCACCGATGGGGCCGACACCATATTGGATGGCGCGAATCTTCTTTTTCACAAATGTCTCCGTATTATTGCGGCGCGACCGTCTGCCGCCTTCTTTGGCTTCTAAAGAAACCCCTAGAGTAGTGGATTTCGCGCGCGCATTCAACGGAGAAGCATCGTATTAAAAGTTCTTATCACCGGTCACTCTCCGGAACCGCACACGTTCAGCGTTGCGTCTTGCCCGCGCCTGCCACCTCGATCTGTATAATGACTTGCATGCTCGGGGAGCCGGAAGCTAAGGGATTTGCCCATCAGTGGGTGGCAGCATGGAACTCACACGACCTGCAAACTACAGTGGATAGCTTGGTTTGGACAAAATGACCACAGGAAGCTGAGTTGCTGCGGCGCTGCACCGCATAATTGCGGAGGCCATTCAACGCTCGGAGGAAACGATCATGCCTGCAAAAAAACTGAGCGAAGCGGAAATCACCTCTCTGCTCCCAAACGTGAAAGGCTGGAGCGTAGTCAACGCCAAGCTGCACCGCGAATTCGCGTGCAAGGATTTCGTCACCGCTTTCGGCAACATGACCCGCGTCGCGCTGGTGGCCGAGAAAATGGACCATCACCCAGAATGGTTCAACGTGTGGAACAAAGTGGTCATTGACCTGACCACCCACAGTGTCAAAGGCATCAGCGATTACGATTTCAAGCTGGCGGAAAAGATCAACGAAATCTTTGGCGATTGAAACGCCCCTGCGCGAAACAAACAGCAGGGCAACGTTTCGGAGCGCAATCCGCTTGCGCCTGGCAGGGCCTCTTCTGCCGGGCCCTTGCCATTTCTGAAACATCTCTTGCCTCACTCTTGACACTCACGGCCAATGCGCGAGAATAGGTGAACCCTTCCAGACCATACAGTTCTAGAGGACTGCCCTCTCCAGTCTCGCAACGAGAGTAAGCCTGCGATGTGGAGGCGCCAGGAGTGGACTGTATTCGATGTGATGGCCGTCACAGCAATCGGGTTGTCCTGTCTGCTAAATCTACGAACCTCCCCCTTCCCGCATTTTCCCGCTGAAAGCAGGGCATGCCTATGACGGAGAAACTACGCGTCCTCGTAGCGGAAGGACCTTCCGGGCAAACCGCTTCGGTATTGCGCCGGCTTTTTTCTGGAGACGAAGGCGGAATGCAATTGACAGAAGTTTCCGGCGTCTCCACGTTGATGGCCTCTCTCCAACGTGTAAGTCCCCAAGTGATTCTGCTGGACCTCACCCTCGGCAATCCAGACGTATTGGGGACCGTGCGGATGGTCCACAGAAGCAAGCCGGAAATTCCGCTGATCGTGATCGGCGATCCGGCTAAAAAAGAAATTGCCGTGGCCAGCCTCCGCGAAGGGGCTTTGGACTATCTCCTGAAGAGTCATCTCGACCCACAAACGCTTGACCGTGTTCTGCGAAGCGCGCTCGAACGCAACACCTTAAAAGGGCTCGCCGACTTGCTTCGTGATCCCATCACCGGGCTGCACATCCGCGACGGCTTCCTGACCCTCGGCTCGCACATCATGGAAGCGGCGCGGGATCGCCGGGGCACCTTGGTGCTGCTATGCGCGCGCTTCGAGAATCTCGAGCGCATTCGAAAGAAGGTCGGCGAGCATGCTGCCGAATCTTCCTTGCGTGAAATCGGAATGCTGCTGACGCGGAGCTTCCGCCGCACTGACTTGCTGGCCCGCATCGGAGAATCTCAATTTGCCGCTCTGGCCGTGGACGCCATCGAACCGAGCGCGCCCGTATTGCTGCAGCGCCTGCGAAAGCGCGTGGAGGCGTTCAACAGCGGCAACAGCCGTTGGGGTCCGCTCGAACTGCGAATGGTGGCACGCTTCTGGGCAGGCAAGGGAGCGCGTACCTTTGCCGAATTCCTCGACGAGGTTGAGGCCGCCTTGCGCAACCCGGCTGCCGGCCAGGAAGTGCAAAAAACTGCGCGGTTCGCTGAACCGAGGCTGAGGCCATGAACAAGGCAATCCAGGCTGGTGCGTCATGAAAACCGTCGTGCAAACCGTTGTCGAGAGTGGCGAAACCGCGCGGATCCAGTCCGCGGAATGGGAAGTCTTTTACCGGCATGCGCCCATTGGCTTGGCGGTCTATGACCGCAATCTGCGTTTTGTGCGCGTCAATCACACGCTTGCGAAATTTCATAATCTCTCGGCTGCGGAGCATCTCGGCCGCAGGGTTGAAGAAATCAATCCTTCATTCGGGAAAGAAATCGCAGAATGTCTGCAACGGGTCTTTTCCTCGGGAGAATCTGTCTTAAACATGGAGAAACGCCTGCCTGTCCCGGGGAATCCTTCAGCCGAACGTGAATTCCTGGCCAGTTATTATCCGCTGCTCGGCGAAGGTGGAGCTATCACCGCCGTCTGTTCCCTGGTGCAGGAAGTCAGCGAGTACAGAAGGGCGGAGAAGGCAGCGCGCCTCTCCGAAACGCGCAACCGCGACCTGGTAGAACACGCCGTTTACGGAATCTTTCACGCCGCCGCCGACGGCACATTCCTGGATGCTAATCCGGCGCTGCTTTCGATTCTGGGCTGCAATCAACTCGAAGATCTCCACGCGCTCAACCTCCTCCGCGACGTCTACCGGTTTCCCGAACAATTTCTCCAGCATGTGGCCGACTGCCGTTCACGCGGCTTGGTGCACGGCGCGGAAACGGAATGGAGAAGGCGGGACGGCGGCTTCGTAACGGTTCGCCTGCATCTTCGTCGCCTTTCCGCTCCGGGCGAGGCCGACACCATGGAATTCATCACCGAAGACGTCACGGAACTGCACGCAATGGAGCGGCAGTTGCGCCAGGCGCAGAAATTTGAGGCTATCGGCCAGCTCGCGGGCGGCGTGGCGCACGATTTCAACAACGTGGTCGGCGCGATCCTCGGATGGGCGGAGCTGGGCCTCGACGAAAATCAGGGAAGAACGAAAGCCAGCGAAAGGTTTACGCGCATCAAGGAACAGGCGGAGCGGGCCGCCGCGCTCACGCGCGAACTGCTGGCCTTTTCGCGCCGCCAGGTGTTGCAGCGCCAGGCCATCGACCTCAACACCGTTACCAGCGGACTGATCAGTTTTCTCGATAAGGTGATCAGCAAGAACATCGAACTCAAGGTCGTGACCGCTCCGCTGGAACCGGTGAAGGCCGATCCCACGCAAATCGAGCAGGTGCTGATGAATCTGTGCCTCAACGCGCGGGACGCCATGCTCAACGGCGGACGCATGGTCGTCGAAACTGAAATGGTGGAACTCGACGAAGCCTACGCCCGTTTTTATCCCGGCGTGACCATGGGCCGCTACGCGGTGCTATCCGTTTCGGACACGGGCATGGGCATGGACGTGGAAACCCGCGAGCGGATTTTCGAGCCGTTCTTCACCACCAAGGAAAAAGGCAAAGGCACCGGGATGGGGCTGGCAACGGTTTACGGCATCGTGAAGCAGCATGGCGGATTCATTCATGTTTATAGCGAGCCCGGCCAGGGAAGCCTCTTTCGCGTGTACCTGCCTGCCCTGGAAGGCGGAGTGGCCGAGGGCTCCCCGCCAAGAGTGCCCGCCTCGTCCGTGGGCGAGTTGCGGGGAACGGAAACCATTCTCATCGCCGAAGATCATGAGTCGGTCCGCGAGATGGCGCGCCAGACCCTGGTAAGCCTCGGTTATCGCGTCCTTTCTGCCGCTGACGGCGAAGAAGCGCTTCGCCTGTGCGCGGAAGATACTCCTGCGATCGCCATTCTGGACGTCATCATGCCCAAGCTCGGCGGCGTGGCTACGGCGCAGAAGCTCGCCGCAAACTTTCGAGGGCTTCCCGTCATCTTTACCAGCGGGTATTCGCAGGATTCGGAAAGCGTTGGCACCGCGGCCACCAACGCGCACTACCTGCAAAAACCATACAGCCCCATGGCGCTGGGACGCCAGGTGCGGGAAATCCTGGACCAGCTTAAAGGCGGAAAACCGTCGAAGTGAGTTCGTTTCAGTGAGTCTCATGTCCATGAGCACCTGTTTTTTGCGCAACTTCCATCGTTCAAAAACTTCAAAGCGTGTCTTGAGCGGCGCTCGTGGCAAACTCTGCTGGAAATCTGGAATCCCGCGCGAAATTGGGCGATTTTTGACGTTGACACCTGCGATTTGCGGTGCTACAAACCGCTGAAAGAGAAGCTCTTTGGTGGTGAGTCTCCTATCGAATTGCTAAACGCAACCCGCGAGTGAGGCCGCAGGACCTGCCTGGCAGGGCAGGCCTGCTGAGCCGCCGGAGCTTCGACATGCAATACCCCACCCACCCCGGGAGGTGAAACCGCGGTTGTTTCACCTCCTTTTTTTGTACCGCCTTTTGTAGCGGCCGCTTTCTGAAGCGGGCGTCTGGCTGCTATGGGTTTTCTCCCGCATTGCCACACAGATTGGTAACTCTCAGTTAAGATGGGCCTGCGATGGCATGGCTTCCCACGAGGTAAAGGAACTCTGTGGCTCCTCCGCTTTTGCTCCTAAAAAACGTCACCGTAATGCGCGGCGACACCGCCGCGCTCCGCGAAGTGAATCTCGAGATCGCCGCGGGAGAGCACGTCTGCATCCTGGGTCCGAACGGCTGCGGCAAATCCACGCTCATCAAAACGATTACGCGCGAATGCTACCCGCTGGCCCCAACGTCCGCCGGGGAGAACGGCTGCGCCATTGCGATCCTCGGGCGCGAGCGCTGGAACATTTTCGAGTTGCGCTCGCTCCTGGGCATCGTGTCCCCGGATTTGCTCGCTTCCTGCACCACAGACGCAACCGGGCGCGACGTGGTCCTCTCCGGATTCTTCAGCAGCACGCGCATTTTCCCGCACCACCATCCCGGCCAGGAACATCTCGCGCGTACGCAGGCCGCGCTCGACCGGCTCGGCATCGCCCACCTCGCCGAACGTCCCGTTTCGCAAATGTCCTCCGGCGAAGCCAAGCGCACCCTGATTGCCCGCGCGCTGGTCCACGAACCCCAAACGCTCCTCTTCGACGAGCCAAGCAACGCCCTCGACATCGGTGCGCAATTGCAATTGCGAGAAACCATGCGCCAGTTGGCCCAGTCCGGCCTCGGCATCCTGCTCGTCACGCACCACGTCCCCGAAATCATCCCCGAAATCGAGCGCGTCGTGCTCCTCCGCAAAGGCCGCATCCTCGCCGACGGCCCCAAACCCGCCATCCTCACCGAAGAAAACCTGTCCAAGCTGTTCCAGGCCAAAGTCCGCCTCGGCCACCACGACGGCTATTTTCACCTATACTGAAGACGGGAAAGTGAAAATAGAAAGCTTGAATTGCCGGACGACACCCGCAGCCTCATTCTAGTCCCTGCTGCATGTCTTCGAGGAGCGTGTCCCACCAGCCTTCCTTTACGAAACCACGTTCTAGCAGTTCTCTGTGAAGTTCTTTGAGCGTCAGGACCGGATCACCGTTTGGCGGTCGTTGCCGAATGTGTTTTCTAATGATTTCTAGTTCTCCTGGAGGACGGTCTCTGAGGGCGTGGACAAGCGCCTGCGCTTCGCAGAGCCGCTCCCAGGCAAGTTGGCGCCACTCAGATACCCCTGGGCAATGACAGACAAAGCCGGCCGACTCAGTGACACAGTCCGAATAGACTGCGAGCTGTTTATTGTATTCGAGCTCTTTGGGTGTCGGGCCCGCCTCACCGATCCTTTTTGCCTCTTCGCGTGGTATTTGAGGAAAAGTAACGCGAATTCGCGATTCTATCGCTTTGTTTAAGTCCGCTGTTTTGGCGAGGTGGCTGCGGTAGGATTTCCATCCTTTGATGCGTTGCTGATCATCTTCGGCGCAAAAAATCGATAAGAGCACGGTCGGTTTGGAAGACTCTTCGATCGCCAATGTAGAGAAAGCCATAGAATGTGGGAAACGTTTCAGGGTGAACAGAATCTCGGCTGTGTCGAAGAGGTCGATAGCATTAAGTCTCGCTGCTCGTATTGCGTTTGCAGCGTCAATCGCTGTGAGTTCGCCCTCGTATCGAATGGCGAGCGCCTTTTTATTCTGCGAATCGACTGTCGTGTGATGCGTCATGATTTTTCTTCTCCCTTTCAGACTTCACGGCTGATCTCGGCGGGAAGCTCGAGGATGCCGCACGCTTCGATTTTGATGGTGCGGGTTTTCTCTTCGTTCCTCTCCCCTCTCAGCTGTGCCTTTCCCCCTCAGGACTGCTAAACCGCGCATTCTGCTCTGCCTCTTCTCTGTAGACTGTAAGCTGTCGGCTGTCAGCTTCTTTTCTGCCTTTCCCCTGAGAACTCTACCTCTTTGTTTTCTTCTTCTTACGCAAGACCTGTTCGAATGACGCCCCGTGGGCAAATTGTCCTAGTACTAAGAAAGGACTTGACAAAATAGCTACGATGTGCATATCATAGGTCGTGAATTCTCGACTCTATTCTCGCCGAACCCGCCTGTGGCACTCTCCTGCCACCTCTCTATCCCCTGTGCCTTCTCCTTCTTTTCGGCTTTCTGCCTTCTGCTTTCTCATTTCCACCTCTCCTTCCATTTTCCGTACATTCTTCCAA
>DATEGP010000038.1:0-35567 GCA_035280045.1 Candidatus Acidiferrum sp. | reverse complement strand
GATGAACACGAAAAGGAAAGTAGCGCAAGTTTTGCTGGCGATGGGATTGAGCTTTGCGGGGGCGAGCCTTCAGGCGCAAGAAAGCCGCAAGGCGCTGAATAACCCCACGCCGGTCTATCCCGAAACCGCACGGCAGTTTCGCCTTACCGGAGTCGTGAAGGTGCAAGTGCTAATTGCGCCGGACGGCCAGATCAAGGACGTCAAGGTCGTTGGCGGGCATCCGGTGTTGGTAAGCGCCGTTCAGGACACGCTGAAAAACTGGAAGTACGCGCCCGCGAGCAGCGAAACCTCAGCAACACTGGTATTTAATTTTCATCCGTAAGATTACGCCAGGTTGCACAAACCAAGAAGCAACGGGTCTGAAGACCCACCACTACAAAACAGCTTGCTGCGTTAAGAAGCTGAACTCTCAAAGATCAAGCTTGAACACGTGAGGCCGGATTCAGCTTTCTGGAGCTCGGAGATATCGAGCGTTGTGACGCGAAAGTCCAGAGAGCCGATCCGGCCGCGCGTCTTGGGAAACGACGCCGGGAAAATGATGGTGCCACCCAGGGCCAGTGCGTTGGCTGCGTGAGGTTCCGAGGGATCCACATCAATCCAGTCGAAGCCGGCGAACGGCTTGGTATCAAACCAAGCGCGGTTCGCCAGCAGCGTGTTATTTCCAATCCAGGTAGTAGCCGACTTCAAATGCAAGCATCCTGTGACCGGTACGGGGATTACCTCGTAGCGGTACGGCGCGAGGATCTCCCCCAACTGCCGGATTCCTTCGGCGTTGCTGCGTTTTGTTAGTCCTACAAAAAGCTTTCGTCCGATGCGAAGAACGTCGCCGCCTTCAAGCGTGCCAGGCAGCTGGACATAGGCGAGCTTGCGGTACCTCGCCAGTTCTTGGGCGAGCGAAGAGGCTTCGCGGCGACGGCTTTCTGTACCGAGCGGAAATATCACTGCAAGTTCGTCCAGCACGATCGC
Source organism: Candidatus Acidiferrum sp. (assembly GCA_035280045.1). Taxonomy (GTDB): domain Bacteria; phylum Acidobacteriota; class Terriglobia; order Acidiferrales; family UBA7541; genus Acidiferrum. The sequence continues at coordinate 34,601 of DATEGP010000038.1, read as the reverse complement.
GGGATCCTCCACAAACATGGAGTCGGGAAGATCGGGTTCAGGCGGGAGAGAGACGACACGCGCACCCAATTTTGCCAAGAGCAGTTCGTAAGCCTGATGTTGCTCGCGCGCCCGCACCAAATCAATCGGTTTACGATCAACGAAGGACAGCTCACAACGAACGATGGCTGGACTGACGGCTCGAGTGACGGCGGTTAGCATGAGCAGGCAAGCAGTGTACACGAAGAACGCGACGAATGAGTTCAACGGCCCGGACAGCTTTTGGAGCACTGCAGAAAACGGAAGACAAATGCCTAAAGAGGGCATCGTGCAATTTTCAGGGCCCCTCGCTCTGGTTTAGAGAAGCGCGTTCTCCAAAATCCGCAGGATAAACAGCGCCAGGGAGTGGGGCGAGCCCGTCGACGGGAGGCTCATCCAGAAGCGCATGATCCCCGCACCCAGGAGCATCCCTGTAAGAATCAAGCCGATGGCACCCAGAACAACCCATAGGTCGGACTTGGAGAACTTGAAAACGCCCGTAGGCGGGGAAAAGGTTTCTTTGCCTTCTTGACGTTTCCCGTTTTGCGGTACCAGAGAGTTTCCAACCCTATTGGAAATCTCAGGCTGCACCAGAAGGGAGTACCCCTTTCGCGGAATGGTTTCCACGTAGAGAGGCTTGTCAGTAGAATCCCCCAAGGCTATGCGGAGCTTGTTGACGGTGGTATTTACGTTCGCGTCGTAATTGACGTGCGTATCCGCGGGCCACAGGCGCGTGCGCAACTCCTCGCGCGTCACGACTTCACCGGGCTTTTCGAGCAGCGTGAGAAGCGTCTGGTAAACCTTCCCCTGAAGCTTCAGCCGGATGCCATTCCGCGTGACTTCCTGCCTCTGCTGATCAATCCGGAATGGCCCAAAGTGGACATACCGACCTGAAGAAAGCAAGCCTGGCCCGGGAATCACAGGATTATCCGGTTCTTGCATCGACATCACTTCCGATTGCATTGACGGTCACCCTTAGCCCTTTAAGTGTATAGACGCATGATCCCCAAGAGTGTTTTCCTGGATTACGAATGATTTCGCACATTAGTTCCAAACTGCATACACCTCATTTGTCAATTTATTGTCACTCTCAAGACGGAACCTTTTTGCCCACCTGGATACGCACCTAATCGCGCCTGCCGGCAAGGTTACACCGGTGTTAAGCGTCCATTTTTGGTTGCGATTTATATGAAATAACGGAAGTCTTCAATTCCGATCCATTTTCGCGTAGGACAGTTTTTGTCATTCCGAAATCTTCCGGATGACTCGCCTGCATTTGGATATAGTGACCGAGATTGGGAGGAACACGAGTCATGAGTAGATGGCGAAGAGTGCCCCAAAAGCGGGCAGGTGTCCGATTGCGAACGCTCGGACTGCTTGTGCCGATGGGTGTGGTGATTATGATCCCGGGCCAGACCGCCGCTTCTCCTGCGACGCAAACGAAGCAAACGGTCAGCAATCCATCTGCGAATCCCGCCGAGCCCCCGAAGGAAAAGGCGTGGAACATTCTTCATGAAGGTCTTAAGGATTCCAACCCCGATATACGGAGCAAAGCTGTGAGAGCGCTTGGGTTGCTCACGGGAAACGCGGAGGCGGAGAAAGCGGCGGTTCTCGCGCTCAAAGACGAGAAAGCAAATGTGCGCCAGGCGGCAGCCCATGCGCTCGGAGCGATGCGCGCGGCAACGCAAGGGGCAATCTCGAAGAAGCGTTGGGAGACACCGTGCCAAGCGTGGTCCTGGCGGCAGCGAATTCGTTGTTGCTGCTGCACGACGATGTGGGCTATGACACGTACTACGAGGTGCTGACCGGAGAGGAGCGCGCGAGTAAGGGACTGATTAGAGAGCAATTGGACACGCTTAAAGACAAGAAGAAGATGGCACAGATGGGCTTTGAGGAGGGAATCGGGTTCATTCCTTTTGGCGGAATGGGCTACGAGATTTTCAAGACGGTAACCAAAAATGACTCGGCACCAGTGCGCGCCGCAGCGGCAAAGAAACTAGCGCATGATCCTGAGCCCGATGCAGCCAAAGCCCTGGTAAAAGCTGCCGCGGACAAAGACTGGAGAGTGCGCGCGGCCGCTCTGGATGCGATTGCCCTTCGCGAAGACGCATCCTTAATTTCCAAAATTCCTTCCGCATTGGATGATAAAAACGACGTGGTGCGTTTCACCGCGGCAGCGTGCGTAGCGCATTTGAGCGGCCGGCTCGAAAAGATTACCGGTGCAACAGCCGCCAAACCATAGGCGTTGTTTCCAGGCGAAGAAACCCTCAGTTTCCAGACGAGGCGGTGGGCAGCACGGAAATCTCGACGCTCGAGGGGAAGCGTTTCGAACGGTAGATGCGTTGCGTGGCTTTCTGGTAGTCCGTCTCCTGCGCTTCGAAGATGTTGGGAACGAATTTCTGAGGGTTGCGGTCAATGATGGGAAACCAGGTGCTCTGGACCTGGACCATGATGCGATGGCCTTTCTTGAAGACGTGGTTTGCGGTGTGCAAGTCGATCTTGAACGGCGTGACGACGCCGGGTTGAATCGGCTCCGGCTTTTCGAACGAGTTGCGGAAGCGCCCGCGGAAAACTTCATCGGCAATCATCAGCTCGTAGCCGGAAAGCTGCCATTTCTCGGGATATTTTTCCGGGTAGACGTCGATCAGTTTGACGATCCAGTCCGCGTCGCTGCCGGTTGTGGAGGCGAAGAGTTTGGCGGTGACCTGCCCTGCGAGCGTGACATCCTCCTTCAACTCATCGGTCTGCCACGTCAGAACGTCCGGACGATTGTCTACAAAGCGCTGGTCCTGCACCAGCCAGGTATACCAACCGCCGGGATGGTCCTCGGGATAGGTCATGTCGATGGGCCGCTGGCGATAGGGCACGGGATGCGCGGGATCGCTGACGTAACTGTCGAATGCTTGCTCGGAATCGGCGCTCGGGGCGTCGAAGGACAGCTTTCCGTTTTCGTGAAAATAGAGGTTCTGAGTTTTTGCTTCGCGCGGCGGCCAGGAGTCGAATTTCGTCCAGGTGTCGCTGCCGGTTTGAAAGAGCAGAGCTTCTTTCAAGGGCAAGGTTCCTTTGTCTTTCAACCAATATGCAAACCACGGCGCTTCGATTTTTTGCCGGAAGTACAGAGCCGTGTCACTGGTGAAAGGGATGAGGCCGAGCGAACTGCCTCCGCCGTGGGCCCAGACGCCGTGGTTCCACGGACCCGCGACGAGATAATTCAGGTGAGCTGAATCTTGCTTTTCGAGGATTTCGTAAATCTTCATCGGGCCGTAGAAATCTTCCTGATCCCACCAGCCCGCGACATTTAGATTCGGCACTTTGGGCCGCGTGAGAATGTAGGGCATGGCCTGCTGTTTCCAGAAGGCGTCGTAGTTGGGATGCGCGGCGAAATCGTTCCAAGTGGGAAGCGTTCCGTGAATGTATTTCTTGTTGGCGTTAGAAAGCGCGCCGAGCTGCAAATACCATTCGTAGGTGTCGAAGCGGTCGAACTGAAAAGAGAAGTTGGTCTTGTCGGTCTCCATCATAGTGGAGTATTCGAAACCATAGCTCAGACGGAATGCGCCATTGTGATGAAAATCGTCGCCGAGAAACATGTCGGCCGGGGAAGCCTGCTCGGAAACGGCTTTGAGCGCGGGATGCGGTTCGAGCATGCCCATCACCGTGAGCCAGCCGCCATAGGAGATTCCTAGCAAGCCGACGCGGCCATTGTTGTGTGGAACGTTTTTCACCAGCCAATCAATGGTGTCGTAGGTGTCGGTGCCCTCGTCGATGGCTTTGGGATTTTTCGGGTCGCGCACCGGCCGCTGCATGACGAATTTGCCTTCGGAGCCGTAGCGCCCGCGAATGTCCTGAAACACGAAAATGTAGCCTTCGGGAATCATCTCGGCGTAGCGACCGAGCTTGCGGCTATAGCCTTTCTCGTCGTCGCTGAGGCCATATGGGGTACGCTCGAAAATGATGGGCAACGTCTGCGTGACGTCTTTCGGCAAGTAGATCTCGGTATGCAGCTTCACGCCGTCGCGCGCGGCAATCATCGCCTCGGTTTTATCAAAGAGTTTTGAGTAGTCCGGGCGTTCTTGCTGTTGCGCGGCAATGGGTAAACCCAGAACAAGGATGGCCAAAGGAAGATAGAGGTGCTTCCGGTTAAAACGAAGAGAGTTCACAAACGTTATCCTCCTTGCCCTAGCCCGTTACTGTCGCGGCAGGATAGTACACGAAAGCGGGCTGGCTCTGTTACACTGGAAGTTGCTCGACCGCACTTGAGAAGCTGACCAGAACGTATCGGGTTTCGATGTACGAAGAACAGGATTCGTGCAGGCCCCGGCAGCGTCGGGGCTATTTTTGTGTTTAGGGGAGTTGGCGCCAGAGCGCCACAAAGAAAAGAATCATGAGTCAAGAAATTCGCAACATCGCCATCATCGCGCACGTGGACCACGGCAAAACCACGCTGGTGGACGCCATGCTGAAGCAAAGCGGGATTTTCCGCGCCAACGAAGCCGTGGTCGAGCGCGTGATGGATTCGAACGAATTGGAACGCGAGCGCGGCATCACCATCCTGGCAAAGAACACTGCGCTCTTTTTCCGCGGAACGAAAATCAACATCGTGGACACTCCTGGTCACAGCGACTTCGGCGGAGAAGTCGAGCGCGCGCTGCGGCTGGTGGATGGCGTGGTCGTTCTCGTGGATGCCAGCGAAGGGCCGTTGCCGCAGACGCGCTACGTGCTCCAAAAAGCGCTGGGGGCTAAGCTGCCACCGGTGATTGTGCTGAACAAGATTGACCGCGCGGATGCTCGCGCCAAAGAAGTATTGGACGAAATCTACGACCTCTTCATCGACCTGGACGCGACGGAAGACCAGCTCGATTTTCCCATCATTTACACCAACGCGCGCGACGGCGTCGCTCACGCCAAGATTGGCGACAATTCGAAAGATTTGCTGCCGTTGTTTGAGGCCATCGTGAAGCACATTCCCGCGCCGCCGGGCGACCCCGCGGGCGTGCTGCAGATTCAGGTGATGAACCTGGATTACAGTGAATTTCTGGGACGGATCGCGATTGCGCGCGTGTTCAATGGAACGCTGCGGCGCGGGGAAGAGGTGGGTGTCAGCAAGCTGAGCGGAAAACTCGAGCCGACAAGAATCACAAAACTGTTTACGTTCCGCGGTTTGCAGCGCGATGAGGCGGAAGAAGTCCCCGCCGGGGATATCGTGGCCATTGCCGGCGTCGAAGACATTCAAATTGGCGAGAGCATCACGGATTTGGCTGCGCCCGCTCCGCTCGAGCCTTTGCTGATTGACGAGCCGACGCTAGCGATGATTTTCACAGTCAACAGCGGTCCGCTTTCCGGCAAGGATGGCGAGTATCTGACTTCACGTGACCTGCGCGACCGCCTGCAAAAAGAGTTGCTAACCAATGTCTCGATTCGCGTGGAAGATACGGACACGCCGGAATCGTTTCGCGTGCTGGGGCGCGGCGAACTGCAACTGGCGATTTTGATTGAGACGATGCGCCGAGAAGGCTTCGAATTGATGGTGGGCAAGCCGGAAATCGTGACTCGCACTGAGAATGGGAAGAAACTAGAGCCAGTCGAGCGGCTGGTGATTGATATTCCCGAAAATTTCATCGGCATCATCATGGAAACCATCGGCGGCCGCCGTGGCGAGATGACCAAGATGAGCAATCACGGCTCGGGGCGAGTGCGGCTGGACTTCAAGATTCCTTCGCGAGGCTTGATCGGCCTGCGCAGCCAGTTGCTGACCGACACGCGCGGCACCGCGCTGATTCACTCAATTTTCGACGGCTGGACGGAATACGGCGGCGAGATGGCGTTGCGTCCGACAGGCGCGCTCGTTGCAGACCGCGCGGGAGTTTCGACCGCGTTCGCTCTATGGAATTTGCAGGAGCGCGGCGAACTATTTGTAGGCCCCACCGTCGCCGTCTACGAAGGCATGATTGTTGGCGAAAATTCACGCGAGCAGGACATGGACGTGAACGTCACCAAGGAAAAAAAGCTGACGAACATGCGCTCGTCCACAGCGGACGAGGCGATCCGTCTGATCCCGCATCGCGAGCTCAGCCTCGAGCAAGCCATCGAATTCATCGCCGACGATGAATACGTGGAAATCACGCCAAAGACGATTCGTTTGCGCAAGAAGGTTCTGCAATCCAACAAACGCCCGCGCCGCTGGCAGGAAATCCGCGCCAGCCAAGAAGCCGCCGGGTAGCCGACGCCACTCATGTACTCGGGTTAATCAGCTTCCCGAGTTCTTCGGCCTTTGACCGATCCTGTTGTTTCACGATTTCGTATTCGCGCAACGCGCTGTCTCGATCGCCCAGTTTTAGATAGACTGCGCCAAGCAACAGATGCAGCCTAGGATCATTTGATCTGATCTTTTCTGCTTGAGTCAAAACGTCCTTAGAATCCTTGACTCTTCCCAATTCCAGGTAGGCATCTCCTAGATTCGCTAAGGTCTCAAACCGATCCGGATCCAACTCCAACGATTTTACATACGCTTTGGCGGCCTTATCGAATGTCCCTGGTTCGTGTAGCAAATTGCCAAGACAGGCATAGGCGTCCGCTGAATTAGGATCGAGTCGCAAGGCTTGTTCAATAGCCTCTCTTGCTTCAGTTCCCTTTCCCAATCGCATGCAGCAGGTAGCAAGCGAACAATAGTCAATCGTGGTATGTGGCTCTAGCTTCACTGCCTCTTCAAAGGCGTTTCGCGCTTCTTCGTGCCGCCCCAGCTCGGCATAAGTCGCGCCAAGAGTAAGATAAACTTCCGCAAACCTTGGACCGATTTTAAGCGCTTGCAGAATAGGCTCGACCGCAGAGCTGAATTCACGAAGCTCCCGGAAGGTCTGGCCGAGGCTGTAATGTGCGCCCGCATTATCCGGGCTCAACCTGCAGCAAGCCTTAAACCGTTCTGCCGCCTCCCTGAATCTCTTTAGGTTGAAGTATGTTGACCCCAATTCACAATACGATGCTGGATTGTCTGGCGGGAGTTCAATTGCACGCTCGTAGGCGGCAACGGCATCAAGGTCACGGCCCAAGTGCGAATATGCCCATCCAAGACCGTGCCATGCGCGCGCGTACCTAGCGTTCAAATTTGTCATGATTTGATATGTTTCGGCAGCTTCTTCCCAGCGGTTCGTTTCCGAACAGCAATATCCGAGAACATCCAGCCAATGCAAATTCCTTTTGAACTTGGGCAGCATCCGAAACGCTCGGTGCGCCGAGTCGTAAGCTTCCTGGTAGAGCCCCAACATCATATAGACTTGTGCGAGGTGTGCATGTACTTCCGAGTAATGGGGAGCTATTTGCAGAGCTCGCTCGAGCACTTCGATAGCGGTTTGGTATTCATTGAGGTCGTAACGGCAGGCCCCGATGTGGGCCAAGGCAATAACGCGCTTGGGATCAAGAGCGAGTACTTTCTCGAAATATCTGATAGCTTCTGCAGGTAGCTTTTTTTGTCTCTTCCGTTTGCCGCGAAAGAGCCACCACCTTATTTGCAGATTTCTGAACACTGTTTGAGCCACGCGTCCTTCAGTGGGCTGATTCTTCGAGCAGTTCGGCGAGGTATTGCTTCCAGACGGCGGCGCGGGTGTGGGTGCCGTGGCCGCGGGTTTCGTCCGAGATGGGTAACTCGATGAAGCGGCCGTTTTTCACTTTTTTGATTTCGCGCTCGGCGATGCCGAGTTCCGGCGGGTTAATGAAGTCGTCCGCGGAATTGATGTACATCACGGGCGCCGTAATCTTCTCAAGCTGTAGCGAAGGATCGTAATTGCGAGAAGCATTCACCTGGTACAAGAGATCGTTCGCGTCGAGCGGGGCCAGGCGCGACTTGAAATACTCGTCGACCTCTTTGTCCGCGGCGTCGCGAGTGGGGTAGATCTTCTGCCAGTACAGAGGCGCGCTACCCGCAAGCATCAGCAGGTCCAGCGCGGTGCGCAGCCCCTGTTGTGGCTCCGTGGGATATTCGCCGCCCTTCCATTCAGGATCGTTTCGAATGGCGTCCATCAACATTTTGCGCCAGATGCGATTGCGCCCGGCGATTTGCACGGGGAGGCACGCGAGCGGCATCAGCGCGTCCATAAAGTCGGGATACGTTTCTCCCCACACGAACGAATGCATGCAGCCCATCGAAGTGCCCATGACGAGGCGCAGATGATTTACGCCGAGGCCTTCGGTGAGCAAGCGATGATGTGCGGCGATCATGTCGTCGTAGTCGTATTGCGGAAAATGCGCGCGCAGGCCATCGCTGGGCTTCGAGGACTTTCCGTGGCCGATGCCGTCGGGAAGAATGACGTAGTAGCGCGTGGCGTCAAGTAGTTGACCTGGGCCAAAAAGCTCGCCGGCAAAAACAGGCGAAAGGAATTGATGGCCGGTGCCGCCTGTGCCGTGCAGAATCAAAACGGCGTTCGTGACGCGGCCCTGCGCGTTCCTTGCGGGCTTTCCTAGCGTCGTGTAATGAAGCCGCAGCTCCGGCAGCGATTCGCCGGCGCGAAACTGGAAATTCTTCACGACGAAATCGCCCTCGGTCCCAGGGGAAGTGGAAGCCTGCTGTGCAGCGGCGTCCCCTTCCCCGAAGGAAATGAGAGTAAAGGCGCAAAGAAGAAAGCGTAAGAAGAATCGAGACATGCTTCACCTCAAAAAGACTTACATCAAAGGGCAGGAATCTATCATAAACGGGTCCGGGTGGCGTGGGGGCGAACGGGACGGCCCAAGAGCAAATAAGGTTCCACGTGGAACATTTCTTGCTTTCGCCGACCTCCTCTGCTTAAACTGCCTCCCGCACGCCGGATGACATGCAGGCCTCCGGGTTGCCAATGCGAAAACTACCGCTACTTATTCTCTGTTTGTTAGCATCGCCTGCCTTTTGCCTGGCGCAAGCCGCATCCAAGCTGGCACTTGAAGTGCGTGCGTTCGTGAAGGAAGACGCGCCCGTGATTGCGCTGACGCACGTTCGAATGATTGACGGCACCGGCGCCGCTCCCCGCGCGGACCAAACCCTGGTCATTCGCGAGGGAAAGATCGCTGCGCTCGGCGACGCCGCAAGCACAAAGATTCCTGAGGGCGCGAAAGTGCTCGACCTCTCCGGCCGCACGATAATTCCGGGCCTTGTCGGCATGCACGACCACATGTTTTACCCCGCCCCGGGCGGAGCGCCACCCCTTTACCCGGAACACGCAGCAAGTTTTCCCCGGCTGTATCTAGCGGGAGGCGTGACATCGATTCGAACGACGGGAAGCGTGGATCCCTACGCAGACCTCGAACTCAAGCGCGCCATCGATGACGGAAAAATGGCTGGGCCCAAGATCCATGTCACGGGACCGTATCTCGAAGGACAGGGCGCGTTCACACTGCAAATGCATCAGCTCAAAGATGCCGAGGATGCGAGCCGCATGGTGGAATTTTGGGTTGCGCAAGGCGCTACATCGTTCAAGGCGTACATGAACATCACGCCGGAAGAACTCGCCGCTGCAGCGAAGGCGGCGCATGCACATGGCCTTAAAATTACCGGGCATCTTTGTTCCATCGGTTTTCGTGAGGCGGCCGCTTTGGGCATTGACGACCTGGAGCATGGTTTAATCGTGGACACGGAATTTGCGCCGGACAAAAAGCCTGGGGAATGTCCGGCCTCTGGCACCGCAAGAAAGGCGCTGCTTACACTGGAAGTCACGAGTGGCCCAATCCACGACATGATCCGCGACCTGGTGAAGCATCACGTTGCGGTGACGTCCACGTTGCCGGTGTTCGAAATCTCGGTGCCGAACCGTGCGCCGCTTGATGCGCGCGTTCTGGACACCATGCTTCCGGACGAGCGCATTTATTACCTGAGAAGGCGCGCGCTCATCTCCGACGGCGCGGCGAAGTCCGATTACCCCGCGCTCTTCAAGAAAGAACTCGAATTCGAACGCGAGTTCGTGAAGCAAGGCGGCATGTTGCTGGCCGGACTCGATCCCACAGGCTACGGCGGAGTGATCGCGGGGTTCGGCGACCAGCGCGAGGTCGAGCTTCTCGTCGAGGCGGGTTTCACGCCTGTGGAGGCGATTCACATTGCCACTTCGAACGGCGCGGAATTTCTTGGCGAACTGGACAAAACCGGCACGCTAGCCACCGGTAAACAGGCGGACCTTGTAGTGCTTGACGGCGATCCCTCCGGTAGTATTAAGGACATCGAAAAAGTAGAAACGGTGTTCAAGGATGGAGTGGGCTACGATTCGGCGAAACTCATCGAATCGGTCCGGGGGCTTGTCGGGCTGCGTTAGCTAAAGACTGGCAAAACGGCGCAAAGGATTGCAAGCTATTGGGTTATAGGGAGAGAATGAGGTAGAGTCAGGGCTTCAGAAGCAGCACGCATTCAGACGGCTGCATCCAGTCGGTGAAACGGGGCAAGCCGCAGAACTTCCATAGTGATCCAAAGGAGAGGACGGAACTCGTGACTCACGTTCCAGGAACAAACGGTGACGCGGCATATCCCACGATTGCGGCGACGGCCACAGCCCTGCCGCCGTATACCATTACGCGCGACGATGTGAAATATTACATGGGCCGCGTCTTTGACATCCCTGAGCGGCGCGTGGAAGCCATGATGAGCATCGTGGATAACGCGCAGGTGCACAACCGGCACGCCATTTTCCCCATCGATTACACCATCGAACCGCGCGCGCTTTCCAAAACAAACAACGAGTACATCGAGCACGCGGTGAAGCTGGGCCGCGAAGCTGCGGAGAAATGTCTGGAACGCGCCGGGCTCAGGCCGGAAGACATTGATCTCATCATCACGGTGTCCTGCACGGGCTTCATGATTCCTTCGCTAGACGCGCATCTTATCCACTTGATGGGCTTTCGCTCGAATGTACGGCGCATGCCTTTTACGGAATTGGGCTGTGCCGCCGGGGCGATGGCTTTGGGCCGCGCGGCTGATTATTTAAAGGCGCATCCCGGCGGAAACGTTCTCATCATTTCCGTAGAGCTTCCATCGCTTACGTTCCAACGCAAGGATATTTCTCAAGCCAACCTGATTTCTTCGATTTTGTTCGGCGATGGGGCCGCGGCGGTGATTGTGCGGGGAAATCCCTCGCCCGGGCCGAAAATTCTGGTTTCGGAAACGTACACTTTTGAAGACTCGCTCTTCGCAATGGGATTCGACCTGCGCGATTCCGGCTTCCACATCATTCTGGATAAAGAAGTCCCGGAAATGATTGGCGGAAAGATTCGCGGGCTGGTTGAAGGGTTTCTCGAGCGCAACGGCCGGAAAAAGGAAGACATCAAGGGTTGGATCCTGCATCCCGGCGGCGCGCGACTGCTGGGAAACGTCGAAACCGAACTGGGTTTGTGCAAGTGCGATACGCAGCCGTCCTGGGACATCCTCGGAAACGTCGGCAATCTTTCCAGCGCCACGATTCTTTTTATCCTCCAGGAATGGCTGGAAAAGCGCCCGCTTAAGACCGGCGATTATGCGGTGGCGGCCGCGTTCGGCCCCGGCTTCAGTGCGGAATTCCTTCTATTGCAATGGGCCTGAGTGTCTACCTTTTTTTATGCTTGCTGGCCGCCGTGGGCGTGTTGCGTTTGGTGGAGCTCCGTGTTTCCAGGCGCAACTTCCGCCGGATGCTCTCCGCCGGCGCTGTTCCGGTACCTGAGCCGCACTTCAAATGGATCGTCCTCATTCACACGGGCGTGCTTATCGGCGCGGCTTTGGAAGTCATCTTTCTGAAGCGTCCGTTCATCCCCTGGCTTGCAGCCATTATGTTTGTCCTGTTCATCGCGTCTAATCTATTGCGCCTCTGGGTCGTCTTAGCACTGGGCAGGCTATGGAGTGTGAACGTGATGGATTCCGGTCAAATCGGTATTGTGACCACGGGACCCTTTCGCTTCGTGCGCCATCCCAATTATTCAGGAGTGGTACTAGAAGTGATTTCCCTGCCGTTGATACATACCGCGTGGATGACCGCCGTTGCGGCTGCGGTGGGTTATTGCTACGCCTTGTCGCGCCGCGTGCCTGCGGAAGAGAAAGTGCTTATGGCCAACCCGGAATACCGTGCGGCAATGGGGAATAAACCACGGTTCCTTCCGGGTCTTTTCTAAAGAAGATTGTACCCATGGGCTCTAAGACTCTCAGAGTTGTGGTGTTCCTGTTATCGGCAGCCTCCGCCGTGAACGCGCGGCCCAGTGACGACCCGCCGACACCCGCTTTTACCAGCGTTCCGGAGCTCATGGCCGGCTTTCACCTCCTCTACACTCAGAAGTTCCCCGAGGCCCGTGACGCCTTCACGAAATGGGAATCTGGGCATCCGGAAGAACCGTTTGGTGCGGTCTCTGTGGCTGCCAGCTATCTTTTCGAAGAGTTTTATCACCAAGGCGTGCTCACCAGCGACTTCTTCTTGAACGATAAGAGATTCCTGCACGGAATCGAGGGCGAACCTGATCCGGAGCGTATGAAGTGGTTTGACGATGCCATTCGAAGCGCGCGAAAACTTGCGGCGCAGCGGCTGGCTAAGACACCGAACGACCCCGAAGCGCTTTATGACTTGACACTTTGCGCAGGGATGGAAGCCGACGCCGACATGATTCTGAAGAAACACAATATGGAGGCTTTGAAGCGCCTGAGGGAAGGGAACACGCACGCAAAGGCGTTGCTTGCCGAGCGGCGGGATGCCTATGACGCGTATGTGGCCCTGGGCTCCGCCAATTACATCATCGGGAGCCTCTCCGCGGGTTTCCGGGCGATGCTATGGTTCGGGGGAATTCATGGCGACAAGAAACTGGGGATGGACCAGGTAGAAAAAACAGCGCAGAACGGCCGATATTTGAAGCCGTTCGCTAAAATCATGCTGGCGCTCGCCGCTCGCCGCGAAAAGCAAAACAAGTTGGCGCAAACGCTTTTTCATGAGCTAAGCGAGGAATTTCCCGAAACCCCACAGTATGCAATCGAGTACGCCAAAGCGATGGGCAAGCAGCTCACTCCGTCCATACACAGGTGAGGTGCTTTGTGTGCTGCCAGGTGCAATCCAATAGCCTATTAGTCTAGAATCTCGCTTCCAACGGGGTGAGGGGCGCGTCAATCTCTAAATGAGGCGGTGAATTGTGTTCCAGCACGACTTGCTTAGAGGCCGAGCCATCTTTATCACCGGTGGTGGTACCGGACTCGGACGTTCCATGGCTCTGCGGTTTTCCGAACTGGGCGCGCGCCTATTTTTGGTTGGCAGGCGCGAGGGGCCGCTTCGCGAAACCTGTGAAGAGATTCGCAAGCTTGGTGGCACTGCGGCCTGCACCACCTGTGATGTTCGAGATTACGGCGCTGTCGAAGCAGCCATGGCCCAAGCCGAACAGGAGTTCGGCGATGTCAATGCGCTAGTGAACAACGCCGCTGGCAATTTCATCGCGCGCACGGAAAAACTCACGCCAAACGCCTTTAACGCCGTGGTGGGCATTGTGCTGAATGGCTCCTTCCATTGCACGCAAGCCATCGGCAAGCGTTGGATCGCTCAGAAACGCGGCGGGAATATTTTGAATATCGTGACCACCTACGCGGCGGCCAACTGCGGCTCCGGGTTCGTTGTTCCTTCCGCGTGCGCCAAGGCTGGTGTGCTGGCCATGACCACCTCTCTTGCAGTGGAGTGGGCCAAGTATCACATCCGGATCAACGCCATAGCCCCCGGACCTTTTCCAACGGAAGGGGCCTGGTCCCGCCTGATGCCCTCAAAACAATTCGAAGAGCACAGCAAGGAAAAACACCCCATGAAGCGTTTTGGCCGGCACGAAGAGCTGGCCAACCTCGCCGCTTTCTTGCTTAGCGACATGGCGGAGTACATCAACGGAGAATGCGTGGTGATCGACGGCGGTCAATGGCTGCGCGGAGCCGGCGAGTTTAACGATCTGATGCTTCTACCTGAGGGCGCCTGGGAAACCATGGAAGCGGCGCGGCAGAAAAAATCCTGAACCGTTCTATAGGGGGAGCGCGCGCTTCCTCAATTCCACGCGCAACTTCACTTCTCCAATAGATTGCCCGTTGACCTCTACACGAACCGTGACTTCTTGAGGTTCGGCCTTCTTTACCGTCTTATCCGCCGGCTTTTCGGCCGGGGCGGGCAAACTTACCTCAACGCGAGGAGCAGCCGTTTGCCTCGCGGCCACGATGAACTTCCCTGTGCCATTTTCCGCAGTCCACCCCGCGGGCAGCGCAGTTGAGATTGTGATTTCCTGCGCTTTTGCCGTTCGGTTGCGAATCCATAACGGAATCACCAGAGTTCCCGGCCCCTGCAAAGCAATCTCCGGGGGCTCGGGATGCGGGAGATTCGTAAGACCGTGAGCGCGGCGGAATTCGGCATAGAAGCTCCAAGGGCCGCCAAGCTCAGCCGATAAATCCGGCCTTACAGGCTCGGGCGTAATCTCCGGCCGCACGAGCGGAATCGCGCCGGCAGTGATGCCCTCGAAAATGTCTCCAGTCATACTGCCGGCCACCAAGGACTTGCCAAGAACGTAATGCTGGTCTTCGCCCCAACCGTCGTCCGACGTTGCCATCTTTTCAATTTGCGCTTCGTCCATCTGGGCGATGCGGTCCAGGTAAGACTTGGCTTGCGTCTGGTGCGCGCGAAAAGCGTCCAGCGCCATGCGCCAGTAAGGCTTGCCGCTCAACTTGGAGATTTCTTTCACGGAGTAGCTCGGACCCTTGCCGCGAAAAATGTCTTCACGATCCGCATCGGGAAAGAAGTAGATCTTTTTCACCTGCCACGGCCGGAGGTTTTCCAGTGGAGAGCGTTTTATCGGCGCCGCGACTTGCTCGGGAAAGACAACCGGATCACCCGCCAGATCGAACGCTTCTGTCGCCAGCACTCCACAAGCCTGATGGTCGCCGTGGTCTTCCCCGATGAACGTACCCGGCAGGAAAGTGAGGATAACCTCCGGGCGCGTCAGGCGCACCAGCCGCACCAGTTCCTCCAAAGTTTCCGCGTGATCCCAATGCGCCAGCGACAACAACACGTTTTGGGAAGCGGTATCTTTTCCGCTGAGAAACCACGCGTTGTTTATGCCAAGCGAGGTCAAGGCGTTCCGCGCTTCAATTTCGCGTACCGCGCCGAGCGCCGCAGCCTGTTCGGATCCCGCCTGATTCTCTCCACTGTTGCCCCGAGTGGTGAAGACCACGGCAGCGCGCCTGTGTTCATCGAGCGCTCGCGCCAAATACGGGGTCACGGCCGCTTCGTCGTCCGGATGCGCCACCACGGCCAGAATGTCTACCTTGTAGCGTTCGTCCGACTGAGGCAACGGTTTGGGCTCCTGCGCTGCTGCCTTTGGCAACGGCACAACTAAAAACACGGCCAGTAAAGCTCCAACGAATCGAAGCATTAGCGATCCTTCAACAATAGATTTCGCAAATAAGGAAAAGTCTGCCCCTGCCAGACCCCGGTATTTTCAATCTTAGATGGATGCGGCATCAAGGCCTTGGGGTATTTACGCTGGATGCGGCGCTATCGGCCAGGCCTACTCGGCGCAACAAATCCTGGAAGCGCGGATCGCCGCGCAGTGGGTCGAAGGCGGGTTCGACCTTGAGCGTCGTCAGATTGCCGAAATGCTCTGAGTAGGCTTTTTCCAGATCGGCCAAAGCCTCTTCCTTGTCCCCCACACCCAAATGTGCCCAAAGCATCGTTACCGGATCTACCTGCTGATGGTGGCTCAGCTTTTCCACTTTTTCCAACTCAAGTCGCGATAACTCCAGCCGACCGGCGCGCCCATAAATATATGCCAGCCTCGACCAGTACCACGGCCCCTCGCCATAAAAGCGGCGCAGGATCTGCGTATGGGAAACCGCTTGCGCAAACATGCCCTTTTCTACATATGCCGCCGCGACGATGTCTCCAGCTCGCTCAAAGTTCGGATCCTTCTGAAGCACCGAACGACATTGTTGGATGGCGCGGTCATACTGCCTGGAGTAGTACTGAATCGCGCAGGCATCGGCTGCGATAATAAGTGAAAGTGGATCCAGTTGGCGCGCTCGGTCACTTTCCCTCAAGGCTTCTTCGAAACGCCCCAGCCACATAAGATGTTCGCCGTACCACTGGTGCGCCGTAGCGTAGTCGTGGTTCAGTTCTATAGCTCGCTGATATTCTTTTTCTGATTTCTGCCAGTCCCAATCCTGATTTTGCACAATCAAAGCCAGGGCCGTGTGTCCTTCCGCAAGTCCTTCATCAAGTTGAATGGCGCGGGAGGCGGCGGCGCGGGCTTGTGAAGTGTAGAGGGTTGCGGAAGAAGAGGAATAGGCAGTCAGCAACGTATAGGAATCCGCCAGGCCGGCATAAGCCAAGGCGTAATTCGGATCGAGGGATGTCGCTTGCTGAAAACACTCGATCGCTTGCTGAAATCCCGCCACCGTCCTCTTGTTCCAAAAATACATTCCTTTTAGATACAAATCGTGGGCCTCTGCCGATTTCTGGGATGAACCTGGCTGGCCGGCGGAAATGATTGGCTCGTGGCCTTTGACGCCGGTGTTAGTTTCGCTTGCAGACTTGGATTGTGACCTGTGAACGCGAAAGTGTGACCATGAGACATAGGCGCCTGATAAGGCGATCACCAGGGCAGGAATCGCCAGCAGCCTCTTCGAGTTGGGTTTGCCGAGTTGTTGAGTATTGGCCGATGCAGCGGAACGATCCGTGCCAACGGAAACGTTGGCGGTAGACGCTGGTTCTGAAACCTGCTGTATGGGAGCAATAAAGCGGTAGCCAACGCGAGGAACCGTTTCTATATACCGCGAATTTTCCGGCGAATCGCCCAGAGCCCCACGTAGTTTCTTGATGGCGCTGTTCAGGCTGTGTTCAAAATCGACGAATGTATCCGAAGCCCACAGCCGCTGGCACATTTCTTCCCGGGTAACGATTTCTCCCGGCTTTTCGAGAAGCATGGACAGGATGAAAAAAGGCTGACCCGGCAGACGGACTCGCACACCATGTTTGCGCAATTCACGTGCGGCTAGATTGACTTGGAAGACCCCGAAGCGGAGGACACCACCGGGCGATAGTTGTCTATTTTCCGCCACAAGTCCCACTACTCCAAAGGGCTAAGACCGCCGTCACTAGGGATTGGTTACCAAAAGACCTAAGTTGAATCCTATCCGAGACTTGGCTGGTCATCAATAGATAATGCAGCGTGCATTGCGTCTGCGTCACTGTCCCTCGTAACTTGAACCCACCGCGGTTCCCACTTTTCCTGAAGACCAGTGGCTAGAACTTGCGCCTATGGCGCCATAAGGGGTGTTTCGATGCAAATTTTCCCAGCCCAGCTGTCCTGCTTTGCCCGTAGCTTGTTCCCATTCTCTGATAAAGGAGCCATGCTGCTACGCCAGTCCAAGCGCGGCATCCTACTCGGTGTTCTCGTAGCTGTTGCCGTGCTCGTGGTCATTGTCGGCGTAAGCGGGCAGCAACTTACGCTCATTCCTAATGGTACGTTTTTCGTAAATCCCAGCGGGGCCTCCGAAACTTACAGCACC
Source organism: Candidatus Acidiferrum sp. (assembly GCA_035280045.1). Lineage (GTDB taxonomy): Bacteria > Acidobacteriota > Terriglobia > Acidiferrales > UBA7541 > Acidiferrum. The sequence goes on along the minus strand of DATEGP010000038.1, from coordinate 17,110 downwards.
ACCGGCGGCGGGATTGCTCTCACCGGCCCGTTCTTTCAAAGCCTGGGCACTAATGGCCGCGCTTGCGTTACCTGCCACCAGCCCAGCGACGGCATGTCCGTGGCTGCAGCGAATATCCAGCAGCGATTTGTTGCCACGCAGGGTACGGACCCAATTTTCCGTACCAACGATGGCTCGAACTGCAACCACAGCATCGACGTGTCGACGCTGGCCGGGAGATCCGCTGCGTACAGCCTGCTGCGTACGCGCGGATTGATTCGTGTCGCAATCAACGTGCCCGCTAACGCCGACTACCAAGTCGTCAGCGTGAACAATCCCTACGGTTGCAACGAATCTGATGTAATTTCGCAGTACCGGCGGCCGCTTCCAGCCACGAACCTCCGCTTCCTGAGCACCGTCATGCATGATGGCAGGGAGTCGTCACCCCTGACCGGCACCACCAAGATCCTCTACGACGCGAATAATCCGCTCGGCGCCCTCGTTAGCGATCTCAACCACCAGGCCATGGACGCCACCAACGGTCATGCGCAGGCCTCTCCTCCGGTCAGTCTTTCAGACCCCAGGCTTGCCCAAATTGTTAATTTTGAGATGGCGCTCTCTTCAGCTCAAATCATCCACAATAACGCTGGCCGGTTGGATTCCCACGGTGCAACGGGTGGGCCTGTGGCACTTACCACTCAGCCGTTCTTCATCAGCATCAACTCCAGCGTCAACCCGCTGGTCCCGACGCTGGAACAGCCGGGCGGACGGGTAACGCCAGGTGATGGACATTTTAGCTCCGCGATTTTCAATCCTTTTGACCCTTGGGCATCGATGCCTGCTGCTTCACCGCGCGCGGCAGTAGCGCGGGGACAGGCCATTTTCAATTCGAAGACAATCAACATCACTGGAGTGGCCGGCATTAACGACCCGGTAGCAGCGGGCGGTCTAGGTGTTGGTGATAATCCGCCGCTACAGGGGACTTGCGGCACTTGTCACGACACACCGAACGTGGGCAACCATTCCTTCCCAACACCGTTGGACATCGGCACCGGCGACCCCGACATTTCCAGCTCGAATGTCAACGAGGGAGGCTTGGATATCAGCTACCTTCCCAGCATCACGGTATGCAAATTGGATTTGACGACGAATCCGCCGTCGCCTACGAGCAATTGCAAGACGACCACCGATTTGGGGCAGGCTCTGATCGATGGCAAATTCGATCATGTAGGCAAGATCAAGGGACCCATCCTGCGCGGTCTCGCAGCTCGTGCCCCTTACTTTCATAACGGGTCTGCGCAGACACTGAGGGACGCCGTTCGCTTCTATGAGCACAGGTTCGGCTTGGTCCTGACTCCACAGGAAGAATCGGACCTAGTGGCGTTCTTGAGTACGCTCTAACCTTATAGCTCCTGCATCCCCACCGTTGCTAACCGCACACAGTCGTGGGGCTGTCCCCACGACTGCCTCTCCGCCGCTCAAGCCCTCTGTTCTGTACAAATAATTGAAGTGCTGAGACTTAGGCCTTTACATTGAGCCAGCACTCCGCTGGCGCGCGTCTTGCACCCACCTCCTCGCGGCGTCACCACGAGTGGGGAGGAGTCCATGCGAACGTTCACGAAAGACCAGGTCTATCCGAGAGTGTCTGCGCGATTGGTTTTAGGGCTACTGGCGTTTATTACGATTTTTGCGGGATGGACGTCCGCTCAGAGCGATGACGGAGCATTGACACCTTCTCGCGCTGGCGAAGGATGTTTATTGTACCGCTTACCGCTCTCCGGCCGATACGAAACCGTGCCGCTGGTGCACACAGACGTAGCACTGGACGTGCGGGGATTGGTTGCTGCGGCAACGGTCACGCAGCAGTACGTCAACAACACGAACGAGCCGATTGAGGCGGTGTACGTGTTCCCGTTGCCTCACGATTCCGCCGTGTACGACATGGAAATCCGCATCGGCAACCGCGTGATTCGCAGCGTGATCAAAGAACGCGAGGAAGCAAAACGCACCTACGAGGCGGCAAAGTCTGAAGGCAAGCGCGCGGCGCTTGTCGAGGAGGAGCGCCCCAACATTTTCACGGCGTCCGTGGCAAATCTGATGCCGGGCGACCACGTTGACGTTCGCCTGCGCTATGTCGAGGCACTTCGCTGGGAGGAATCCCGGCTGCGCCTGGTTTTTCCAATGGTTGTGGGGCCGCGTTACATCACGGGAACGCAGGCCGTTGGCCATGACGGAACCGGATGGGCCGCGGACAGCGACGCTGTACCGGACGCTTCGCGCATCACTCCGCCGGTGCGAAATCCAGAGACTCGCCCGGGCCACGACATTTCGCTGGCCGTGGATCTCGACGCGGGTTTCGAATTCGCTTCCATCAAAAGTGTGTCGCACGAAATCAGCGTGAAGCGTCTCGCTGACGGACGCCAACACATCGAACTCGCAAGCGGCGCCACCATTCCGAACAAGGATTTTGTCCTCGAAGTGCAGCAAGCCGAAAGCAAGCAGCCCAGGACATCACTCTTCCTTTCTCCCGAAAAAGAGTCCGGCGAAACCTTTTTTCTCTTGACCGCGTTTCCGCCAACAGTGCAACCAACGAAGCGCGTGCCACTGGAAATGCTCTACCTGATCGACATTTCCGGCTCCATGTCGGGCACATCCATTCAGCAGGCGCGCGAAGCGCTGCTCCAAGCGCTGGACCGGCTCACGCCTGCTGACCGCTTTGGCATCGTGGCGTTCAACCACAGCTATTACGAGTTCGCTGCCCAGCCATTGGCCGCAAATCCTGAAAATGTGGCTGCGGCGCGGCGCTACGTCCAAGGACTCGAGGCCAGCGGCGGCACGGAAATGTTGCCTGCGCTGCTCCACGTCATGCAAAAGCCCGAGACCGCCGGCTATCTGCGCCACATCGTTTTGTTGACCGATGGCGACCTTGGCAACGAAGAACAAATTTTCGCGGCGCTGCGGCGTGACCTGGGAGGCGCGCGGCTCTATACCGTGGCGATTGGCAGTGCTCCGAACTTTTTCCTCGCCACCAAGATGGCGCAGTTTGGCCGCGGCAGCTTCACGCACATCGCAGACATCAGCGAGATCCGTGAACAAATGGAAAAGCTGCTCGAAACCATCGAGAGTCCCGTGCTGACCGATGTGAGGCTGTCATTCGAAGGCGTCGAACTGGCGGAGGTTTATCCGCAGCGCTTGCCCGACCTTTTCTTGCGGCAACCACTGCTCATTTTCGGGCGCATCTCGCAAGGGCGAAAGGGCTCGCTGCACCTCACGGCACGCGCGGGGGATGAGCCATTTGAAACGAGCATTCCTTTCGACGCTTCGACGGCGTCGTTCCATCCGGGGATTACGACTCTTTGGGCAAGACAGCGCGTGGAAGACTTGATGGATCGCTGGCGCGAAGCGGATGAGGACGCTCGGGCAAACATTCGCACGACCCTGATAGCACACGCGATTCGCTACCACCTGGTGACGCGGTTTACTTCGCTCGTGGCTGTCGAAGAAGTCGTCGCGAATATCGGTGGTGAATCTCGGACCGTCCCCGTGCCCACAGAACTGCCCACCGGCATGGAATTGGAAAAGGTCTTTGGGGCGCCGGCTACTGGCACTGCCGACGCATTTCTCGAAATGCTGGGAATGATCCTCTTGTTGTTTGGCCTCGTCATGAGCTTCGCTCTGCGGCAGCTCGCTCGCAAAGCGGAGGTGGCGTCATGAAACCCTTGCGAATCTTCGTAACGTTGGTTTTGTTTTCTGGAGTTTCTCTTACAGCCCGCGCTATGTATCTGCACGCCAAGGCAGATGTCGCAAGCGTGCTAATTCGCCGCGCATGGGACAAAACTGTCGCCGATGGAAAGCCGCATCCCCCATGGCCCTGGGCGGACACGTATCCGGTCGCCCGCCTGCGTATCCCGCGCCTGGGTTACGACGAAGTCGTGTTGGAGGGCGCGACTCCGCGCACGCTTGCCTTCGGGCCAGCGCGCCTTTTCAGCGGAGCCGATTTGGGCGAGCCCGGAAACGTCGAGCTGGCCGGGCACCGCACAAGCTGGTTCCGGCCTTTGGAAGGCTTGGAAGCCCGAGACGACATTCAGGTTCAGTGGTTCGACGCCCGCAAACGACAACTCCGTGAGCGAACATACACGGTGGACGACATCCGCATTGTGACACCCGAAGAAGTAACTTCGCTCGCGCTGGCTTCCGACGATTCCCTGACACTCATCACTTGCTACCCGTTTGGCCACAGCCCGCGTTCACCACTGCGATTTGTCGTGCTTGCTTATCCCGCCTGCCCCAGCCGCGCAACAGAAACTTCCCGTCTCGCGAAGCCGGCGCAGTTGTAGGGACGCGCTCCTAAAATCGCAGCCTGAGTGCCCAATAGATTCTGGTCGCCGCACTTTGATTTTGCTAGACTGGCGCGGCTTTGCGATACAACACTCGCAGACGGTTTCTGGCGGAAGCCGCGGGCGCGGCGGCAACGGTGTTTTTCTCTCCGGAGATGACCACAGTGCTCGCCTCCCAGAACGCGCCTCGCATGCAATTCCCGTCAGCCGCGCGAGAGCGAATAGCCATCGCGTCCTATCCTTTCCGGGATTTTATCGCTGGGCATGAAGACCCGTCCGAAAGCAGGAAGATGGAATTGAAGGATTTCGCCGCGCACGTCAGCGCCAAGTTCAACGTCAGAAAAATCGAGCCGTGGAGCGCGCATTTTCGCTCGCTGGAGAAGCCTTACCTGGAAGAGCTTCGCGCGGCTGTAGCGCAGGCTCACGGAGCGATTGTAAACATCGCCGTGGACGGCGAGCACAGCCCTTACGCAACGGATCGCGCAGAGCGCGAAAAAGCCGTAGCGTTCAGCAAACAATGGATTGACGTAGCAGCAATCGCCGGGTCGCCTAGCGTTCGAACGAACATCCCTCCCGCCAAAGACTCGAAGCCGGACGTCGACCGGACCGCCCAAAGCTTGAAGCTTGTTGCAGAGTACGGCGCCACCAAAAACGTCGTCGTGAACCTGGAAAACGACAATCCCGCGAGCGAAGATCCATTCTTCCTGGTGAAGGTCATCGAGCAGGTGAACAGTCCCTGGCTGCACGCGCTGCCGGACTTTGCAAACACGCTGGCGGCTTTCGACGAAAACTACGCGTACAAAGGGATCGACGCCATGTTCGGCCGCGCCTACAACATTTCCCATGTGAAGGAAACTGAAGTTGGCGACGGAAAAGACAAAATTGCCCACGTGGACTTACCCAGGACTTTTGCCATCGCCAAAAAACACGGATACAAAGGATACTTTTCGATGGAGTGGGACAGTCCCGGCGATCCTTATGCGGGAACTCTTGGCCTCATAGAGAAAACACTGAAGAATTTGTCTTAAAAGCTCAGAAAGTTTCCGACTTCTGTAAGGGTTGGCCCTAATCGCCTTATTCGTCGTTGCCACCGTCTCCAGCACTTGTTGGCACCGCGGCCTCGAGATGGAGCTCCGTCATCCCCGCTGATTTGAGTTGGCGATTGAGAGCCGGGACGTCCGTGGCTTGGAACTCCTGCCAAAGTTTCAGGACTGCGGAAAAATCCTTTTCCGTCGACTCGATCGCCGCGAGCTGTGCGGCGGTTGGGGCCGCGTCAGAACGATCGAGTTCGCCGTACAATCCTGCGATCGCGCCCCCGCTGCTCCCCAGTGTCGGCGAAGCTGAAGCGGCTCCTCCGAAACCCCCACGGCCACCGCCGCCCAGAATGGCCCCCAACTTCTTGTCAAACGCTGAAACCGCCTCAGCCAGCGGCCCAGACAGTTTTTCCGAGGAGGAACCAGCGGCGGCCGTTGCAGAAGCGGCGGGCGCCTTACCGGTCAGCTTTTGGATCTGCTCCCGTAACGCCCGGGCCTGCGTGAGCGCCTCCGTGTTTTCCGTCATCATTTTCGCCAGGAGCTGCTGCTTTTGAAATTCCAACGCTAGTCCTTCCTGGGAAGTCTTCACGCGAGGATCCATTTTCACCATAAGAGGCTCGGTAAACACCAGGCCGCGAACCGTCAGTCGCGCGGTGTATTGCCCGGGCAGCGCCATTGGTCCCTGTGGCGACCGTGGCGTATCTCCTGGAATTGCAGCAATGGGATAGTCCGAGCGCGCAGCCCGCGGCGAAGGATAATGCAAGTCCCAAACCCACCGATGCATCCCGGCGCTGCTCGAAAGAATCTTTGGCATGCGAATCCAGTACTGCGGAATCAACTCCTTGGCCAGCTCTTCAGCCGACGGCTCAGGTTTGTCTGCATCCGAGAATTTGCGCACAAGTTTTCCCTCCGCATCAAGAATCTCCACCGTCACCGGAGCGGTCGTCGGCACCGCCAGAAAATAATCGATGATCGCTCCATCGGGCGGATTCTGCGCCGTGGGTTCGTCCGGCGGAATCGGCGTGTCCGTATTCGTGTCACGCCGCACTCGATACGCAGCGGCCGGCTTAAAGAGATGCTCCTGAGATTTAGCGATGGATTCCGTGACCTGCCGTAGCGGTGAAATGTCATCCAACACCCAAAACGACCGCCCGTGCGTGGCCACAATCAAATCATCCTCGTGAATCCACAAGTCGCGCATCGAAGTATGCGACAGGTTGAGCTGCAGCGATTGCCAATGGTCGCCGTCATCGAACGAAACCCACACGCCAGTCTCCGTGCCTGCGAACAACAAGCCCTTACGCACAGGGTCCTCGCGCACGGCATTCACCGGCGCGTTGTCCGGCAGCCCGCTCGTGATCAGCCGCCAGGTTTTGCCTCCGTCGTGCGTCCGATAAATGTAGGGACGCAAATCATCAATTCGAAAACGGCTGACCGAGGCGTATGCAGTTTCGTCGTCGAAATGCGAAGCGGCCAATTGCGACACCTTGCTCCACGGCGTCATCTCAGAGGGTGTGATGTTCTTCCAGTTCGTGCCGCCATCGCGCGTGACCCAGAGCAGCCCGTCGTCTGTTCCCGCCCAAATCGTGTTCACGTTTTTGAACGAAGGCGCCAGCGCGTAAATCACGCCGCGAGTCTTCTCCGCGTTGGGATCCTTCGGAGCCTTGTCCCCGAGGCTCGCAGGAACACCATTATGTTCTCGCGCCAGATCGGGACTGATGGTTTGCCAGTTTAGCCCGCCATCCTTAGTCTTGTAGACAAAATTCGTGGTGGCATAGAGGACGTGGGGATCGACCGGCGAAAAAAGGATTGGCTGCGTCCGGTCCGCGCGCACCTTGGGATCGGCGGCGGGAACGGGACTGACGTTCTGGAATTCCCCGGTGGAAATCGAAAACTTGGAAACTTCCCGCCGGCCCTCGCCATAAACAATGTCCGGATTCAGCGGATCGGGCGCGGCGTAACCGTATTCGATAATCCCCACCGGATGCCAATCGCGAAACGTAATTTCGCCGTCTCTGCCCCGGCTCGACACGCACACCGAACCGCTATCCTGCTGTCCGCTGCAAACTAGATACGGAAAGGAATTGGTCGTGGCCACATGGTATAGCTGCCCCGTAGGCTGGTTGTACCACGAACTCCACGTTTGCCCAGAGTTCACGCTGACCAGCGCGCCCTGATCGCTCACCAGCAGGATGATGTTAGGAAAATTCGGATTGATCCACAGATTCTGATAGTCATCTCCGCCTGGCGCGCCGCGCAGGCTGGTCCACGTTTTGCCACCGTCGGTCGAGCGCATTGTCACAATGCTGGCGCTGTAGACGACCTCCGGATTTTTCGGGTCCACGCGCAGCACCGGCAAGTCGCCTCCGCCAATCCGCAGCGCAGGACGCGGGTCCGTCGTGACCCGCGTCCAGTTTTCTCCCGCGTCACCGGAACGGTAAATTCCCACGCCCGGCTCGTTGGTGGCCACAGAAGCGTACAGCCGGCTCGGCTGGCTCGCCGCAATCGCCACGTCTACTTGTATAATGCCCTTGGGCAATCCATTTGTTAGCGCGCGCCAGGTTTTCCCGCCATCCGTGGACTTGAACAACCCACCGCCTGTGCCGCTGTACTGATTGCCGTCTTCCCACGGTCCAAGCCGCACTTCCCACAACGAAGCGTAAACAACGTCGGGATTCGAGGGATCGATTTCTACGTCGGAGCCGCCAACGTTCGCATCTTTCGAAAGTATCTTCTGCCAGTTCTGTCCCCCGTCCGTCGAAAGATAAATTCCTCGCTCCTCATTCGCGCCATAGGGATGGCCGAGTGCCGCCGCAAAGACTCGATTCGGATTGTGCGGATCCACCGCAATCGCCGGAATGCCCTGCGAATTGCGCAGGCCAAGATGCGTCCACGTCTTTCCAGCATCCGTGGATTTGTAAACTCCATCGCCCACGGCAAGGTCCGGCCGCGCCAAACCTTCGCCGCTTCCCACGTAAATAATGTTCGGATCGGAAGGCGCCAAGGCGATCGCGCCGATGGATTGCGTGGGCTGCCCGTCAAAAATCGGATTCCACGTGCGCCCGAAATCGTCCGACTTCCACACTCCCCCGTTCACCGCGCCCATGTAAAAAACGTTGGGCTGGCTGGCGACACCACACGCCGCGCGCGTGCGCCCCCCGCGCGTGGGACCAATCATGCGCCAGCGCATTTCCTGGTAAGTGGACTCGGGAATCTGCTGCGCTACGGCGTGATCCGAAACCATCGCGCAAAACGCAACCAACGCAAACGCGAAACGGAAAAATAAGCGAGTCACAACACCCTCCCGCAAAAACATAAGATTTGTTAGCGGCACAGCATAAATCAAATAGGGGCGGAGATGGAGCGAAACTGCAGTGAAGGCCCTTGCCCCTTTGGGTACTACGAATCCCCTCATCGCCCCAAAGGATTGCTTGCCGTCCGGCAAATCCGGTGTTAGTCTGCGGGCCTGGCGCTGGGAGTGGGGGGAAGCCTTTTCTCGGCGCCGGAAGCGAGGAAACGTCGTTTTCTCGCGGGGCAGTTCTTACCAGCAGGGATTGCACCTCACATCTGAACCACTGATTGCAGAGGAGGAAGACGTATGAAGAAGCTGCTAGGTGCTCTGACGCTCGCAACGTTCCTGTGTGTTTCCGGCGCTGCCTATGCGCACGCCGCGAAGCAGGACGCTCCGAAGGAAGACACCGCCAAGGATAAGAAGAAAGACTCCAAGATGAAGAAGGACAAGAAGAAGAAGGGCGAAAAGAAGGAAGACGAGAAGAAGGCAGACGACAAGAAGCCCAGCTAACGGGCTTTTTTTATGTCGTGGTTCCGGGGCAGCCGCCGCGCCATCTGCGTATCGGCTGCCCAACTTGTTTCTGGGAATGCAAAGAGTATGCTTTGGTGCGCACGGCAATAACTGAGGAGGAGAAATGATCCGCACAAGATTCATGTTGGTCCTATTGGTGATGACGCTCTCAGCGGTGCTGGCGACAAACGCACTGGCGCAACAACCGGCGCCCGCCCCCACTCAGGAGCAGGCGAAGCTCGCGCCGGTGACGAATCCCGTAAGTGGCGCGGTGAAAGCTCAGCTGCCACGCTTCTCCAAGAACATGGTCGCCGCCGCTGAAGCCATGCCCGCGGATAAATTCGCTTTCAAGCCCACGCCCGAGATGAACTCCTTCGCGCACCTGGTCATGCACATCGCGCAATCGAACAATGGCCTCTGCTCGAAGATCTCCGACACCCCCGCGCCCGAAGCGAAACTCGCGGACACCGATCCCAAGGACAAGTTAGTCGCAGGTCTGAAAGCTTCCTTTGACTACTGCGCTTCCGCGCTCGAGAAAGTGGACGACTCCAAACTCGGCGACCAGATGATGCTCTTCGGCAACCGCCCGTTTTCTCGCGCTGCCGTCCTCATCATCTTGAGCGACGATTGGTACGACCACTACGGCGCGCAAGCCACCTATTTGCGGCTCAACGGCATTCTCCCGCCAACGGCCCAACCCGCTCCCAAGTAGCGCGTGACGAGCGTACTTCCGAATGCCCCGGCAATCAGTACCTGGAAGAAGGGGTGGGTTATCTCATTTTTCCCTCTTAGGCCGAACTGGATAGCAGACGCATCCCCAAAACCGCGCCCGCTTTCACGCAATCCCAGAGCGAAGCTTCACCGATGTGGGCAGACAGGAACCTGCCGAAGAGTTGGGGATTTGCGGCAAGCGCCGAAAGCGCGCGACGGCGCAGCCAAGGGCGACCGTCCATGCTGAGAAGATGAAAGCCCAGAAAGGTCGGAACACGCGAAAGGCGGCGGTGTGCCTTTTGATAGAAGCTCAGATCATTGTCTTTGAGAGCGCTCGCGAGAGCGAAGGCCTGCTGGAAACTGAGGCAGATGCCGTCGCCGGTGATGGCGTCGACCCCACCCGAGGCGTCGCCAATGAGGGCCACGTTTTCGCGATACACGCGCCTGAGGCGATGCATAGCCGTAACAGCTCCTCGTTCGCTGCTGGTAGGCACAGCTCCCACTAGGCGAGCGCGCAAGTCAGGAAAGGCGGAAAGTACGTCCGCGACGCGAGTAGAAGGGCTCATCGAGACACAAGCGAGGCAGATTTCGGAATCGCCGACTGGCGTGACGTAAATTTGGGCACGGTCTTCCCAATAGACCTCGACACAATCGGACCAGGGGCGGAGACGGTAGTGTTGCCGAAATCCGTAGCGCCGCAGATAAAAGGAGTAGGGGTTTAGACCGACCCACTGGCGCACGCGCGAGTTAGCTCCATCGGCTCCGACGATCCAGCCCGTGCGAATGATGCGGTTACGCGCGACAACGGCGTGGTCAAGCAACCGAGTCACCTCAGTGCGCCAGAGGAACTGCACACCGTAATTCCTGGCAGATTCCAGCATGCGAGCGTGGAGTGTGGTGCGGCGCACGCCGAGCGCCCTGAGACGCGGAAAGTAAGCCTCGACCGCAGACTGGTGATCGGCGAATCGAATCCCGTAAAAGGGATAGCCGTCACATGAATCGAGGCGAACGTCGAGCCGCTTCAGCGCATGCAATGTCGCCGGTAAAAGGCCCTCACCACAAGCTTTATCAATCGGAGGTTCTGAGCCGTCCGCAACGACGACTTCAAGTCCTCGTTTCCGCGCAGCGATAGCAGCAGCCAGGCCCGCAGGGCCTCCACCAACCACGAATACATCGAATTCGTTTGCCATTATACCCAGCCGCGAGCGGTGGCTGGTGGTGCGCCGCTCTAGGTCAAATTAGATGTCAATGGGCGTTACGCGGATATCGTGGTCTGAAACGCGTGGCCCCAAAATACCCGAACAAGGCCCTAAAAATCCTATATCGAGTAAGACCGTGCGGTCCGTCCTAAAATTCCCTGATCAATGCGATTTTTCATCAGGACTGAGCCGCCAGCCACACTCGAATCTTCACGGTCTGTCAAACTCCGCCCAACCCGCCCTCAAATAACCTCGGCCGGGCAGCGATTGCTCTAGAAGTGGAACCCAAGCTCCGCCGTGTAAGCTCGCGGCGTCACGAAGTGCGTTCCGCTGAACGTGGATAGAAAATTGTAAAGCGCTGTCTTATTCGTCAGGTTAATCGCCGTCAAACGCAAGCTCCACTTGTAACGGTCTTTATGAAACAAATCATCGTCCCCCACGCTCGCATCAAACAAATTGCGGGGCGCAACACGCGAAGGATTTCGGTCCGGGTCGTTTGTTCCGGGCGCAGGGAGGTTCAACAGCTTCGCTCCGAATGGCGTCTGCCCAGAACAGACCGCTGGTGTCAAAGGAGCGGAAGGGGTCGCCACGTTGTTCCCGCAGAAGAGTCCAATCGCCGCTTGCTGATCGGCATCGAGCGAGGCAAGCGCGGTCGGAAAATCCGCCACGAAAGGCGAACTCGCCACCAGCCCGCTGTCATAGCGCCAGTTGAAGCCGATCCACGGCGCTCTCTTCCAGGGCTGGTATTGAATGTGAGTCGTCTGATTGAACGCTTGGTCATGGTCAATGCGGAAAACTTCGCCGCCCGTCACCGTCGCGCCCAACCCTCCCACTTGTGGGGGGAAATACCGAGCCCGGACGTGCGCAAGAACCGCGAATGCTGTCACGCCGTGATAATTGGGCAGGCTCACGCGAACCGACGGCCCATCGATCTTAGAGTTTTTCCACGCGATGGGAAAAAAGATCGGCGTATTGCCGAACGCGCTGAAGTCATACGCATTGTGCGTGTATTTCCACAAATAATCGGCGTCCACAACAAGGTGTCTTCCAAATGCTTGTTCAAAGCCCGCGTTGAACTGGTTCCGCTGGCCGGAACGAATTGGCGCCTGCAAGCTTGCACCGCCGATCACGTCAACAATCACCGGGTTAGACGCCCCCAGGCTCGCCAAAATCAAGTTCTCGTTGAATGGCGTTTCCAAGACGCGTGAATAGGAAACACGCAGCACGCTGTTTGTCTTTTTGATATTGTACGCTACACCTACGCGTGGCTCGGGCTGCCAATCGTGAACGATCCCTAGATACACGTCGCCGCGAACGCCCAAATTGAACGACCACCTTCCCTTGGTGATGGTGTCTTGCAGATACGTCGCTAGTTCTTTCACGTCCGTGTGTCCGCGAAACGGAAAGAGCGAGCCACCGCGTGTTAAATCAAAGGGGAATAGCTGTGTGCAAGGCGCATCGATCGGCTGATTTGTTACCGTGTTGAAGCAGGGGTTGCCGTTCGCGTCCGTCTGCGAAGGTAGGAAATTGGGGTCGGTAATTCCGAAATTGAAGTTCTCCGTCAGGAAAGTATGCTGAAACGTGACGCCCGCCTTGACGTTGTGAATTCCCTTAACGTACGACACGTCGGTTCGCACGCCCGCGTTGGTTAGCCTTCGATCCTGGTTCAATGTCGCCGAAGAGCCGCTCGGAACGAGTCCCGTGCCGTCCGCGAAAGGATTCCCGCCGGGGTAGTAATTGAAATGGTCGTGGCGAACAAAAGCCCCCAAAGTGAAGAGCGTGGTTGTGCTAATCAACCGAGTCCACACCGGGGCCACGTTGAAAGTGTTGATCAGCGCTCGCTGGTCGGTAGCTGCCAGAGGCTGTCCCGTCACGGGATCGGTCACTCCCACGTTCAGGTTGTCGAGCGTGTTGGGTGTCTGGAACCACGAACGCGTGTATTGAAGATTCGTGTGAATCGAATCCGCGCCGGTAACGTTGAAATCCACACGGTCGAACAGGTTTTCTTCGTTGCCTTTGTCGTGAATCGCGTGCAGTTCAGGAGGATCAAGGAACCGGCTGGTGTTCAAGCCGCTCGTCGCGATGAAGTTGCCCCACTTCTGGCCGCCATAAGCGAGCTGAAAACCGCCCGTCACCGAACCGAAGCTGCCGTAAGAAGAGGAAACAGTTCCGGTTGGCTTCGTTACGCCGACACCGGATCGCGTCGTGACCTTTATCACCAGGCTGGTCTTGTCGCCATACTCCGCTGGCGGCCCGCCGGAAACAACTTCGAGCGATTGAATGGAATCCAGGGGAATTTGGTTCGAGAAGACCTTGCTCTGCTGGTCCGTGATTGGCTGGCCGTCCACGGAGAAGGAATTCTCCGCGTGATCGCCGAGCGCGTGAAACAACCCATTCGAATCCGCAACCACACCCGGCGTCGCAACCGTCACCAGCGAACTCACCGAAGACGATTGGCTCTCCAGGGGAAGCTTCTCGATGAGGGCGGTATCCACGTCCGTGTGAGCGCTGGGCTCCGTCTCAATCAGGTCCCCGCCGCTTGCCTCGACCATGACGCTGGTAGACGAAACATTGATTCTCAGACTGATTTGCAGCGTCACGGGCACGGCCGACCGCACGTCGACATCCTGCGCAAACGGCGCAAATCCCGCCGCCGTCACCGTAAGGTGGTAAGGATTGAACGGCACGTTCGTGAACTTGAAGTTTCCGTCTGCATCTGTTGTCGCTTGCCGCTGGAAACCGGTCACGGGATTGATAACCTCGACCCTCGCGCCCACCACCACTCCGCCTGAAGGATCCTTAATTACCCCCTCAATCGAGCCGGCGTTCCCCAGTTGCGCCATGATCGGGCTGGCCGCCAGGCACAAAACAAATCCCAAAACCAAAGCCGCGTAAATGCTCGAACGCTTCATCATTTGTCTCCATCCCTTTTAGAGTAAGTGTCTGTGGATAGAAACCGCCCGAATATGTGGCGGCTGCGCCGATCCCTCGCGGGCCGGCGTCAACGGGAGCAAATCAGGTGGAGTTCTTTTGCGTTACGCGGATGGAGGCGCGCGGGAGGGAGAATCGTGAAAGAAAAGCTCTTCATGCAGCGCCGAAAGAAATGGCTGAACGTATCCCGTCGCCAGGAGAGGAGCATGAAGCAAGAGAATCCCGGCCTGAGTAACAGGGGCAAGATGCGCAGCCTGGCAGACCTGGCAAGTGGCTTCGTCCTGTCCCTTTGCGTGCGAGTGGGAGGCGATCTGCGAAACAAATACAACAAAAAGCACGGCCAAGCTCAATGCAAGCAGCCTGACGAGCTTCCCCCGCACTTTTTGACGGTCGGCCATTTGAACTCTCAGATTACCCCAAGCCTATCTTTTGACGCTATCTCCTATTCCTGGTGAGCAACAAACTCTGGAAAGGCTGCCAAACTTAGGCTTGCCTTGACGAAGCAGTCGTTTCGAGTTCTCCGCGCGCCGAAGCCGCGCCCTCGAGTTCGCGCGTTGTGTGCCTGCGATGCACGATCAGATGCGTGAAAAACATCAGGACAAGAATGCCGCCAAAGGTGACTACGATGGTGGCTCCGGTGGGCGTGTCCAACTGTACGCTCAGGTAGCAGCCCAGTGCTGAAACTAGAGTGCCCATGGTCCAGCCGATCGCCAGCCGCGGTCCTATGCGGTCCGCGAACAGCATCGCTCCCACGCTGGGTACAATGAGATAGCAGAAAACCAGCAACACTCCTGCAATGGCCACTGAAGAAGTCACAACAAAACCGAAAGAGGCGTAGAACAGGAAATCCCAAAAACGCACGTTCATCCCTGCCATTTCAGCCTTCCCGTGGTTCATGGAAATAGACAGGAATTTCTTTCGGAAAATGAAATGAAAGACGCCAATAGCTCCATAGAGGAGCGCGGTCTTGCGAACTTCCGGCCAGGAAACCGCAAGAATGTTGCCGACCAGCATGTCCTTCAGGTGTTCGGTTTCACCGACCGCCTTGCTCATCAGAAGAATCGCCGTTGCGGAGGCGACGGCGTAGGCGATGCCGATGAACGCTTCCTGAGGGATGTGGCCGCGCGCGCTGCGGGCGAAGGAGAAGATCGCGGCGCCGAGAAAGGTGAAACCTAGACTAATCCAGTAAGAAGCCCTGCCGTGCGGGTCCATGCCGACCACAACCGCCACCGTCGCACCGAGCGCCGCGATTTGCGCCAGGGCCAGGTCGACGAAAATCACGCCGCGTTCGACGACGTGCACGCCGAGATAGGCGTGGATTCCAGTGAGGATGAGACTCGCGACAAAAGGCGCGAGTAAGAACGGGAGGATCTCCATGCAGCAATCTCCTGGCGTTACTTTGTTTCGTCAAAAGCCTGCTTCAGCTTGGCAATATCGTAATCAAATAACTTGAAATAGTCCGTGATTTCCTTTTCTCCGCCGACGGAAGGCATAAGGACGACCACTTTTCCGCCTGTATCGCGGGCCACGGCGTTGGGAGTCTTCAAATCGAAATATGGCTCCACCCCGATGATTTTGACGCCGTCGCGCTTCATCAAGCCGATCAATTCGACGGTGTGTTGCGGACTCGGCGGAATACCCGGCCGCGGCTCGACGTAGCCAACCACCTCAAGATGAAAGTGTTCGGCAAAATTGGGCCAGGAACGGTGGTAGGTCACGATCTTGCGGCCCGCGTAGGGCTTCATTTCTTCAAGCCACTTCGTGTCGGCCTGCTTGATGCGCTTCTCGAAGTCGTCATAGCGCTGCGCAAAATATGCGGCATCACCTGGACGCATTTCCGAGAGCTTGTTCTGAATCCCTTTGGCGATGCGCAAGCCGTTATCCGGGTCGAGCCAGTAGTGCGGATTGCCCAAGGGATGAACGTCTCCTTCGGCGCGGGTTACCACTCCTGTAGGGATTTCCAGAATCCGGGCGTAACGCGACGCATCGAAGTAGCCCGGCGCACCGACCTGAATTTTTGGATTCGTGGATTGTGTGATGAGTGGCGGCAGCCACCCGATTTCCAGTTCCAGACCGACGATAATCAGAAGATCCGCTCTGCGAAGCTTGAGAAGAAAGCTGGGCTTCGCTTCGACAAAGTGGGGATCCTGGTAGCCGCGCGCAACGGATTCGACTTCGACCTTGTCGCCGCCGATTTCCTCCGCCAACGCAGCCAGGTCGGTTGTGGCCGTCATGATTTTTAACTTGCTCTCGGCCTTGGCTGGAACCGGGCAGGTGGCGCAGAGCAAGACGAATGTGGCAAGCAGGGCGATACAGCGACTGTAGGTTTTAGCGTTTCGCATGGTGTCTCCGAGAATCAGCCTTAGAACGGGTGCGCCCCGTGCGCGCCCATCACGAATAGAAACTGGAACAGGAACTCGTTCGCGTCGGTGTAGCGGGCATTGGTGATGTCCCACAAATGCCCGTAACGATACTGGCCACGGATCTGGCTAAACTCGCTCGGCCAGTAGGTCAGAATACCGGAAAAGCCGCTGTCCGTCAGGCTGGCGTTGGTCGCTCGGCCGCTGCGATCGAAGCGTCCTCCAATCGTCCAGCGCCGGTTCGCGCGATAGTCCGCCGAGGAGTACATGCCGAAAGCGTGCTGCGTCTGGAAAATGTTGGCTGGGGAAAGCTGGTCGCGGGCGCTCCAGAACAGCTCCGTGCGGAACATGAAAGAATGATAGATGGCGCGGCGCAGCGGCTTCCAGCGAAGCGTCGCGTCTGCGCCATAAAGATTGGTGATGAAGTTGTCCGGATTGAATGTTGTTCCGACGCCTGCATTGTTGTGGCCGCGTGCGTAAGATCCTCCGAGATCAATGTTTGTGGACTCGCCGAGATCGCGGTACAAGCGAAGATGGCCGACTGCGCTCACATCCTGGCGCTGATTGGCCGTGAAAACGTTCGAAGAATCGCCACGGTAGACCTGCGCGGTCCCCTGAAAGAACCAGTTTTTAGGAGCAGGAAGGAATCGCGACAGAGAAATGCCGGCATCGTCAATGCCGTCTTCACCGCCCACCAAGTTATTCGTCGCCAGCGGCCGGTCAATGAACGGAAGCGCATGATTGTGAATCGTGTTGA
>DATEGP010000037.1:0-47852 GCA_035280045.1 Candidatus Acidiferrum sp. | reverse complement strand
CGGTGGAATCTGGTTCCACCAACCATCTATTCGGTCTCCCCTAAGGGGCACCATGATTCGTTGTTCAGACGCCGCGATCGCTCGCGGGAGCAAGGCGCCCAATCAGCCTAGCGATGGAGTTGCCTCCATCAGGGTGGCCCCGGGGCTGCCTTGCCTGCGAACCAGCTGTGTGTACGCTGCTCCACTGCGCAGCATCCAGTACATACGCACAGCCAATTTCCGCGCGATGGCGACCTTGGCCACCGCGTGTCCTCGACGAAACTTCAACCGCTGATAGTCCTGCCGGAGTTCGGGATCGCCACGCACCGCTTGGTGTACAGTTTCGATCAGCAACCAGCGCACCATGGTGTTGCCCTGCTTGCTGATGGCTCCGAGCCGTCGCCGCCCGCCGCTGGAGTCCTCTGTCGGATTCAACCCCAGGTAGCTCGCGATTTTTCTGCTGCAAGCAAAACGAGTAACCGGGCCGATGGTCAGTACGAAAGCCAGCGAGGTGACCGGACCGATGCCTGGGTGGGTCATGAGCAGAACCGCATCCGCCCGCCGTTGCGCTTCTTCCAAAACCGCGCGGTCCAGCTCGGCGATGACCGGATCGAGTTGGTCGAGCAGTTTCAGAAGCTCCTCGCGCCGCCGGCTGGTCCACGGAGCAAGGCCCAGGTGAAGTAGTTCGCTGCGGCCTTTCTTCGTGAACAGCTTTTTCTTCCGGCACAGCCCCTGACTCATGGCCAAAAAGTGGAGCTGGTTCCCCAGCATGGTGCGTAAGCCCACCAACTTGTGACGGTGCCAGAGAAGCTGACGAAGATCGCGTTCTGCGGGAGTAGGGACCCAGATCCGCGGAAAGCGGTTGCTGAGCAGAAGGTCAAGAATGAGCGCAGCGTCGCGTTCATCAGTCTTCTGCTTGCGCACTTCGCTGGCGCGAATCTTCCCGGAGTCTCCAATCCAAAGTTCGTGGCCGAGTTCTGCAAGTAGGCGCTCGAACCAGTGAATCGGGCCGGTTGCTTCGATGCCCACGCGAATTGCGCCTTGCAAGCTCCGGTAAAACGCGTGGGCTTCGCCACTCTCGTGATCCAAACGACGCGCGGTAAGCTCTCCTGTGACGGTATCCATCATGGCGATCTGCTGATAGCGTGTGTGAAAATCACAGCCTATAATCAACATGGCTCGGCTCCTTTCCTCCGAGCCCTGGTCGTTTAGCGCAACCAAGTTTACTCGGAGCTAGGAGCCGACGCCGTCATCTAATCAGCCTGGTTTTGCAGCACAACTGGTGCAGGGTGCCCCCTGCCCAGACTAGGAGGCATAAGTGGTGGAATCGGTAAATCCCGGCGCTGAAACAGCCCACGGTCAACCAACAAAGGCAGACCCAACCGCAACCTACGGGGTGGGCGCGCTCCTGCTGATATATCTATCGACGGTTGGCGCGTATGAGTTCATATCCACCTTTCGCGAAAAGTTCTTTGGTTCGCTCCCAGGCTCTATTTACTACGATACCCCTATTGCAATCCTTATAGTCGCCGCCGTTGCCCTATATCACCGTCCGAAGCTACTGGCCCTCTCCCGATGGGTTCCACGATCCGTCGACATTCTCGTCGCGACGTCCGTCGGTCTACTGATCATCACGACCGAGCTGGCGTTGCTGCACCGCAAACCCGATATCCGTTTGGTGGACCCCACCTTTATCCCCATAGTGCTTGTTGCTCCCATTGCGGAGGAACTCTGGGTACGCGGAATTTGCTTGCGATCTTTACGAGAACGTCAGCCAGCGTGGTTAGCTATTCTCTTCGTCACTGTTCTTTCAAGCCTGTTTCACGGCAATTTTTGGTGGGCTCTGCCAGCACAACTCGGCCTTTGCGTTGTCTATACGGCGCTCGGGAACTCACTGGCCGCCTCGGTCATCCTCCATATGACGATCAACGCCGTGGCGATCACAACTGGCGTGCCGCCGCACCCTTGAGGGGGGCGCCCGCGTGGTGAGAGAACCCGAGGAACCTGAACGGGGCCGAGGGACAGGCCCGAGAGACTGTCCGTGGGGCTGACCTGCCCCCTGGATCCGCACACGGCATCATACGACACCTCGATTGCCTGACAAAGCTAGCTTCTGTCCCAGAGCAAGGGCCGAGACGGGCGCACAGGAAGCCGTAGGCGACCGCAGTGCCTGCTCTCGGTAGGCGAACTCGCGCGGCGGCAAATATTCCAAGCTGGTGTGCGGCCGCTCCTCGTTGCACTCGTCCGCCACGGAAAAAAGTCAAAAGTTGCGCTGCTGGTGGCGGCTGTTTGGGCGACTGCAGTTGCCGCAGGGCTTTTGCTCGGTTAACATTTCCTCTCAGGTTAAACCTCTAGAAAGTGACCTATGGCAACTCCCCGGCAAGTAGCGGCTGAGAGTTCAGTGAAGCGCGATGCCGAACTTGCCGTGTGGGTGCGTGACGCGCGGCAAAAGACGCTGGAAGTTGTGGCGGATTTATCGGACGAGCAACTGATGGGACCGCAACTGCGGATTGTGAACCCACTCTTGTGGGAAATCGGGCACGTCACGTGGTTTCAGGAGAAATGGGCGCTGCGGCATGCGGGCGGCGAGGCACCGCTCTCCGCTAACGCGGACACGCTCTACGATTCCGCTGCAATCGCGCACGACACTCGTTGGGACCTGCCGCTGCCTTCTCGCGCCGACACACTCGCGTACATGACGGAGGTGCGCGACCGCGTGCTAGAGCGTATCGAACGGGGAAATCTCACCGAACAGGAACGGTATTTCATTGCGCTCGGCGTCTTCCATGAGGACATGCACACGGAGGCTTTCACCTACACGCGCCAGACTCATGCGTGGGCCGCGCCTACTTTTTCAGGGATGGACGCGGCGGGTTCTGGCGAGAGTGGGCCGCTGCCCGGAGATGCGGAGATTCCGGGTGGGCGGTTTCTGCTGGGCGGGTCTCGTGATGAGCCTTTTGTCTTCGACAATGAAAAGTGGGCACATCTTGTTGAAATGCGTCCGTTTGCCATTGCGCGCGCGGCCGTTACACAGGGTGAATTCGCCGAGTTTGTCGAAGCGAACGGCTATAGCCGGCAAGAATTCTGGAGCGAACCGGGATGGTCATGGCGCAAAAGCTTCGCTGCGGAGCATCCCGTCTACTGGAAGCGCGAGGCTGCGGGGCG
Source organism: Candidatus Acidiferrum sp. (assembly GCA_035280045.1). Taxonomy (GTDB): domain Bacteria; phylum Acidobacteriota; class Terriglobia; order Acidiferrales; family UBA7541; genus Acidiferrum. The sequence goes on along the minus strand of DATEGP010000037.1, from coordinate 44,708 downwards.
TTGGTTGCGGCGTGATTTCGATCGTTGGGTGCCGCTCGAGCCGCATCGCCCTGTGCTGCACGTCAACTGGTGGGAGGCGGAGGCTTATTGCAACTGGGCGGGACGCAGATTGCCAACCGAGGCTGAATGGGAAGTGGCCGCTTCAGCCGCGCCGGCGCAATCCGGAGGAGAACTCGCGGAAGGGAAGCGCCGCTTTCCCTGGGGCGATGACTCGCCCGCGCCGAAGCACGCCAACTTAGGCTGGCGCGCCCTGGGCGCAGTGGATGTGAGCGCCTGTTCGGAAGGCGACAGCGCTTTTGGCTGCCGCCAGATGATCGGCAACGTTTGGGAATGGACCGCCAACGATTTCGGCCCCTACCCGGGGTTCGTAATTGATCCTTACCGCGAATATTCACAGCCGTGGTTCGGCACGCACAAGGTTCTGCGCGGCGGCGCCTGGCCCACGCAGCCGCGCTTGTTGCGCAATACCTGGCGGAATTTCTACACTCCGGATCGCCGCGACGTTTGGGCAGGATTCCGCACCTGCCGGGCGTAACATCAACGCGTGAAGATCGTACTAATCAGCCCCGCGCCCGCTCAGGTCCACACGGGAAACCGGACTACCGCGGATCGCTGGGCGACGTTGCTCACCGAACTGGGGCACCAGGTCAGCATCCACAAAGACTGGAATGGGGAAGAATGCGACCTGTTGGTCGCGCTTCATGCGCGGCGCAGCTTTCCCGCGATTCAACGTTTTCGGCAAACGCATCCGAGGTCCCCGCTCGTCGTCGCTCTCACCGGCACCGATCTCTACGGAGACATGGAAAGCAGCGCGGCGGCGAAGCACTCTCTGGAATTGGCGTCGAAAATTGTTGTCTTGCAGGAACTCGGTGTTGAAGCGGTTCCCGAAAGCATGCGGCCAAAGGTGCGCGCCATCTACCAATCGTTTGAGGGTGTCTCTCCACAGCCACCGCGCGAGGAGCGTTGCTTCCAGGTCTGCATCTTGGCGCACCTGCGAACGGTCAAAGACCCTTTGCTGACGGCGTATGCCGTGCGCGACTTGCCGGCGTCTTCCAGGATCCAAGTGAAACATGCTGGAGCGGTGCTCGACGCGGATTTTGGCGCGCAAGTGGAAGCCGAGCAGCGCACGAATCCACGCTACGAATGGCTGGGACCTCTGGCTCACGATGCTGCCATTGATCTCTTGTCTCGTTCCCACGTGCTGGTGCTCACGTCGCAGCTCGAGGGTGGCGCGAACGTTGTCAGCGAAGCCATCGCGGTCGGAACGCCGGTCATTTCGTCGCTCATCCCCGGCTCAGTGGGCATCTTGGGCGCGGACTATCCGGGATACTTTCGCGTTGGCGACAGCGCTGCTCTTCGGGAGTTGTTGTTGCGCGCGGAATCGGGGAACGGCTTTTATCGAGAACTCCAACAACGCGTCGCGAAATTGCAACCGCTGGTAAGTGTGTCTCGCGAGCGCGAGTCTTGGGAAGCGTTGTTAACCGAACTCTGTTGAAAGAAAGACCGAGTTTCGAGTCAAGCGTTATGAAGCATAGGCTGAGAGGAACCTTACCGGTAAGGCGGACCGTGAAGGGCATCGGGTTCCCGACAAAGAACGTCACAAGTAATATCCAAGACCAGAAAATATCGTCTTAGTAGATCCATTATGCACGGTGACAACTTCAAGCCAGTGATCCTCGTATGCATCACCCTCCAAAATGACCTCGATATTTCCGTCTTCATTAACGTCCGCAAGGTCCACTAGAGACCATTGCGTTACTCTAGGCACATCAGCATCGGTTTTTTGAAATGGCAGCTTACGGATCACAAGGACGTGTGAGTCTCCGTCGATGGCCAGGATCGTCTCACAAAGCTCTATGTCAGACCCGACAACCCGGTGGTAGTTTGCTGTCGCAATTAATGGCCCGCCTAGGGTAGATTGCCAAACCTTGAAGGTCGTTACCCCGCTTGCATTCGCGGGTAAACCGAGCTCTTGCAACTCGTGCATTAACATGCTGCGAACGGTCGACGGCGGCTGACCTTTTTGGTGACACTCAAACTCTTCCTTCTTTTCACTCCAGTTGCATTCGTAGTCCGCCAGAGCTTTAACGCTCGCACCGGGTTTCCGTCCCACAACCTGAAGCTCGCACCCGTCGTCGGGGCCATTGCCGAATGGCGATTCGCCGCAATAATGTTCCTTCAGAAAGGTTTTGATTTTTTTGCATGAAGCGCCTGAGCAAGTAGGTCGATGCGGGTCCTTGTCAGTCTGCGCACTCAAGTCTCCAGGATTCGTCTCAGAAGTTGCAATCGGGCTGCCGGGCTCGTTGTTCGGCGCGGGCATAGTCGCAAAGTCTAATTTCGGATTAGTATCTGTCGTACATCTTGTGTACCGGTCCCAGCCCCTCTCTTGACCAATCTCGATTGTCGTTGGACTAGTTACCCGGTATTTTGGGTCCCCGACAATGGGCGTATTCGGCCTCCATTGTCCTGGGCCGTAGCAACCGCCCGGTCCACAAAAGGAGACCGAGTACAGGTTTCCGGACTGTTTCTTGATTTGAACGCCGAACGAGTCCGCACAATTCACCTTCCAAAAACCTGTGAAATCCGCGGGCTTGCTACAGGAGGCCAAAAGAAAAAGGCATAAAGCCGAGAAAGCGAACGCCGTGGACCGATTCTTCATATTGAATATCCTAGAAAATGTACCGAGATTCTCTAAGTCTTTCCGTTTGAGGCGAGCTATTGGATTGCCTCTGGAGTCCCGAAAATCTATTTGCTTTGTGATTATGGGGCGCGCTCGTGCAGAAGGAAACTGTCCAACAGTTCAGTGTTCTTGAGGAGAATAGGGGACAAGAGTCCTGGTAACCCGCCTTACCGTGCAAATCCCCGTTGGTTTTAGAACGCTGTGCGCCTGGCTTATAACGAAACGCCCAGGCCGCGGGAGAGACTGTACTATGCTGATGTCCCATTAAGTCACCGAAAGGAGAGGGCTCCCTTGGCGCAATGGTTCTTCGAACCCGGACACACGGCCGCGGAATTCTGCGCGCGCCACATGATGGTTACTTACGTGCGCGGGCACTTCAAAAACGTTCATGGGCGGCTGAACTTCGATCCCGCAAACGCTAAGAACTCCTCGGTCGAAGTCGAAATTGACGCCCGCACCTTGTGGACTGGAGAGCCGGACCGCGACGCGCATCTGCGCAGCGCCGATTTCCTCGACGTCGAGCATCATCCCACGATCACTTTTCGCAGCCGCGAAGTGAAACTGCTCGGCGACCACGATTATTCGGTCCTTGGTGACCTGACCATTCGCGGCGCGAGCCGCCCCAGCACGCTTCGCGTGACTTATCTGGGCCAGTGGCAAACGCCGTGGTGGGAGGGCGGGGTGGATAAAGGACCGAAAACTCGCGCCGGATTCCTGGCCACGACCACGATCAACCGCCACGATTTCGGCGCAAGCTGGAACTCGCCGCTGGACCGCGGCGGAATCGTCGTCGGCGATCTCGTCGAAATCACCATCGACGCAGAAGCCATCCTCGAACAGGTCTAGGCCCTTTGTACGGCGCAAAGCACAGGTTTGATGTCCACGACGGGCGTTCCATCGATAGCTTCGATGGGGCCAATCCGCAGGCGGTTGTTCTCGACTTCGCGAATGATAACGGGATGAAGACCCAGCGGATTTGGCCGGTCCGGAGATCGCGTGGCAAATACACCCGTGAGCGGCTTGGTCCGGTCTGACCGCGGGTGAACCTTCAGCACGTCGCGATGCGCCTGATGCAGCCAGGTCACAACGATAATCTCGTCGCCAACCCTGAGGCCATCCAAACCCTCTGCTGCCTGCGGATTCACTTCAAGCCAGGCATCGGGTGCCCCTTCCGAACCTTGTTTAGGCGCTTCACTGCGTTGCTTGATGCTGGATCGAATTAGCCCAATGGGCCGAAGCTCTTCGCGTTGACGATTGTCCAGTCTTTCGTGCTCCGGTCTTCTCAATGTTCTCCGAGCTCTCTTCTTGGGGTTCATCGAAATTGCTCCTTCAACCACAGCCTACACGCACGCGCCTTTGGCGTTCGACCATTCGGTTTGCACAGTGTAAGACTGCCCGGGCGAAGGGGGAGGCGGAGGTGGTGGCGTTTGCGTGCTTGACGGGGTAAGCGTTACCGTGAGATTTACCGGAGTGGTGCCGTCAACGACCACCGTTGCCGGCGAAACCGTCACCGCAAATGTCGTGGATGCGGCCGCGAGCACGCCGGCTGTATTAATGACCTTGGTCGAGCTTTCGCAGATATCCCCGATTTCGCCGTTTGCATCGTCGTACCAACCGTTCCCCGGAACTGGGTCGGTAATTGCTTCGCACAATTCGTGTGAGGCAATCACGGTCATCGAATCAAATACCCCTCCTGAAAACTCGCAGCCCGTGCAGTCCGCGTACGGCACCACGCCATAGAACAGACTTCCGTCAGGAGTATTGTGGTAGCCGCAAAATTGCTGGCAGCTTGATGAGCCTTGCAACGTCACGGTCACGCCTGACGGAGTGAAAACAAAATAAAGGGAGTTCTCATTCTGGGCCGGCACGGCGCCGGACGAAATCTGCTGCTGGACGAACGTGGCGATAGCCGTGTCATCGACAGTGGCCGGGGGATCCTGCGGCACGATGAGCGAAGCAACATGCTTGCCGTGCCCGATGGTGAATCCGGGCACGTTGTATTCCGCGAGCTGGTCGATGAGCGAGCTGGTGACGATGAAATCGAAGAACGCATCCAGCTGTGCGCGGATCGGGTCGTTCTGCCAGGCGCTGCCCCAATAAATCGTTGACACTTCTACGTTCTGGATCAGCGGGCCGCCGCGGTAGGTGAGGTGCGGCGGTGTGGCCGCGCCTACGATTCGGCGCGGCTTCTTTTTGGGTGAGACGATGTTCTTAATCATTCGAGGACTCCTGATTTTTTGGTTTGGCCGGGCGGGTCTCACGCTTTGCGAGCATGCCGAACCCAGCTTGCGCAGTTGGCGGGGACAACAGCGTAGCATAGGGTAAAGCCTGAGGTTGTCCAGCAGGTCGTACGCTCCCACCACGTCCAGGCAAGAACCTGTGATGCTGATGGCCGCGACCGTGTCGTGATCCATGGCCGAAGATTATAGACGCAACTCCGCGGCGGCTATCTGAGTTAGAGCGTCAACCTGCTTGCCTTCCCTGGTAGCGGGCAAGCTGGGCTTTTCAGGCTTCTTTCGCCAAGTTCGCCAGGAAGTCCGGCTTCTTGGCCTCTAAGCCTTGTAGTTTCAGTTCGTTGTGCTGAATCACGATTCGACACGGCCACGAAGTGTCGAGGAACTTTTTGGCCCGCCGCGGGTTATTCTAAAGAGAGAGCAGTCTGTCTGGAAGTTTGCCTCGAATCCTCGTAGCCGCTGAAGCGGCCTGAGCAGGAGACAGAGATGAGGCTTCAGAAGTTCCGTGCGCCCGGCTTTCGTTTTTCAATTCCTTCGATAGCTGCCACACCCAACTCGCTTCTCGCGCTGACGCTTTCCATCGCCTGCGCGATTTCTCTGGGAGATTTCTCGCCGGCCGCTGCGACGCCTTCTCCCAAAGACAAAAAGACCAAACAGGATCCTGCGCTCAAAGGCCTGCCGATTACGGAGCTGAGCGCCGACGAAGCGATTTTGCATGCGCTGAACAGGCTCGCCTACGGCCCGCGGCCCGGCGACATCGAGCGCGTCAAGCAAATGGGCCTGGCGAAATGGATTGATCAGCAGCTCAATCCAAATTCGATTGACGACAAAGCCGTCGAAGCGCGCTTGCAGGAATATCCGACGCTGCGAATGTCCACCGCGAAATTAATTGGGGAGTATCCACAGCCCAAGCAACAAGGAAAACCGCGAGTCCAGCTTGTTCAATCGGAAGTGCAGCTAGGGCAGACCCGCGTTGGCGCAGTGGCCGGCGCCGAAAAATCTTCGCAGCAAGAAATGCAGGGCTCGCAGGCGCAAGGTGGAAGCTCCGACGCTCAGAGCGCCAGCACGAATGGCGAATCCGCGTCGCAATCCGCCGCAGAAAACCCCAACGCGCCCGCTTTAATGAAAGAACCCGAAATGCCGTCAGAAAACGCAGCGAAAGGTGCGCGCCGCCGCGACGCGCTTGGTGGAGGCGATCCCAACACCGTTCCGCGAGCAATTGCTGACGACAGCAAACGTCCCGCGCGCATCGTCGCGGAACTAGCGATGGCCAAAGTCACGCGCGCAATTTACAGCGAGCGCCAACTGCAGCAGGTCATGGACGATTTCTGGTTCAATCACTTCAACGTGTTCGCGGGCAAAGGCGAAGACCGTTACTACCTCACATCATACGAGCGCGACGTCATCCAGCCGCATACGCTCGGAAAATTCAAGGATTTGGTCACTGCTACCGCGAAAAGTCCCGCGATGCTGTTTTACCTCGATAATTTTCTTAGCGCCGATCCTCGCGCCGCCGAGCGCCAGGCGATGCAGCGCGCCATGCGGCAGCAAGCGCGCTACGGCCCCTTCGGCCGCCCGTGGCCCCCGCGCCCTCCCGCGAATCCGCAGGCAAAGAAAAATGAGCGCGGGTTGAATGAAAACTATGGCCGCGAGCTCATGGAATTGCACACGCTCGGTGTGGATGGCGGCTACACGCAGAAGGACGTCACGGAGGTGGCGCGCGCGTTCACCGGGTGGACGCTGGAAAAGCCAAGAATTTACGCAGATTTCAAATTCGACGACCGCCTGCATGATCCTGATCCGAAAATCGTGCTTGGCAAAAAAATCCACTCCGGCGGAATGAAAGATGGCGAACAGGTAATCGATTTGCTCGCGCACTATTCGAGCACGGCGAAGTTCATTTCCACAAAATTGGCGCGCCGCTTCGTTTCGGATAATCCTCCGCCCGCGCTGGTGGAGCGTATGGCGGAGACTTTTCAATCGAGCGACGGCGACATTCGCGCGGTGATGAAGACCATGATCTGGTCGCCGGAATTCTGGTCGCGCGAAGCGTATCGCGCAAAAATCAAGACGCCATTTGAATTGGTGATTTCCGCGGCTCGCGCGCTCGGCACTGACGTGGACGCGCCGCAGCCGCTGGTGAATTGGGTTGCGCGCATCGGAGAGCCGCTGTATCAATGCCAGCCTCCGACTGGCTATTCGGACAAGAGCGAAACTTGGGTTAATACTGGCGCGTTGCTGAATCGTTTGAATTTTTCACTGGCGCTAGCGGGAAACAAAATGCGCGGGGCGCGCAGTGATGCCGCCTCGCTGCTGGCAGTGGATTCTTCCGCCGATCCGAAGGCGGCGCTGGATCGCGCGGTGCAGGTGTTCCTTGGCGGACAAGTGGCCCGAGCCACTGTCGAGACGTTGGAGAAGCAACTCGACAATCCTCAAGTTTTGCAAGCGAAGCTGGATGATCCGCGCGGGCAAGTGAATTTGGGCGTCGTCGCGGGTTTAGTACTTGGCGCGCCAGAATTTCAGCGGCGCTGAGGTTGACCGCCCTCGCTCTTCGGAGTGACCGGGGTTGGAGCTGAAGCCGGATTTCAACACAGAGTGCACAGAGGGAAGAGGACAGAGTTCACAGAGAAGAAAGAAACTTAACGCAGAGGCACAGAGGACGCAGAGAAGAGTTTCGCTGAGCGAGGTTGTGATGAGCTACGAATGTTGTGAAGGAGTGCGCGGGTTGAAATTTTCGCGGCGGTATTTCTTGAAGCAGGGCGGCGTGGCCATGGTGGGTCTCAGCGCAATGCCCGCATTTCTCCAGCGCGCGGTCGCGGCGACGCCGATGCCGAACAAAAAGCAGCTTGTGGTGCTGTTTCAGCGCGGCGCGGCCGATGGATTGAACATTGTTGTGCCGTTCGGCGAACAAAACTATTACCGCATGCGCCCGACTATCGCGATTCCGCAGCCAAAGCGCGGCACACCGGATGCAGCGGTCGATCTCGACGGATTTTTTGGCTTGCATCCGAGCCTCGCACCCCTCGAGCCGCTGTTTCACAAGAATCAGCTTGCTATCGTGCACGCGGCGGGTTCGCCCGACCCCACGCGTTCGCATTTTGATGCGCAGGACTTCATGGAGTCAGGCACGCCGGGTCTGAAAGCCACCGAAGACGGCTGGCTGAACCGCGCGCTCGAAACAGTTCCTGAAGAAAACGCTTCGCCGTTCCGCGCCGTGGCCATGGGACCGAATCTTCCACGCATGTTGCACGGCGGCGCGCCCGCAATTGCGCTGCCCGACCTGAAGCAATTTAAAGTGATGGCGCAGGCTCCTGGAACCGGCGCGATGGTTGAAGGCGGCTTCGAAGCCATGTACGCGCAAACCGTGGATAAAGCACTGCAAGGCACGGGAACGGAAACGTTTGAAGCCATTGACCTGCTGCGCAAAGCGGATCCCGCGAAATACCAGCCCGAGAACGGTGCGCAGTATCCGACAAACCGCCTCGGCCAGAGTCTGCAGCAAATCGGCCAACTCCTGAAAGCGGACATCGGAGTGGAAGTCTTGTTCGTGGATTGCGGCGGCTGGGACAATCACGTCAACGAAGGCGGCGTGCAGGGCCAGCTCTCGAATCTGCTGCGCGATCTGGGCCAGGGGCTCGCCGCGTTTCATCAGGACCTGGGCGATCGCATGCAGAACATCGTGTTCGTCACCATGAGCGAATTTGGCCGCACGGCGCGGGAAAACGGCAACCGCGGCACAGACCACGGCCACGCGAATTGCATGTTCGTGATGGGCGGCGACGTGCGCGGCGGTCAAGTCTACGGCAAGTGGCCCGGCTTGAACGATCATCAACTCAACGAAGGCCGTGACCTCGCGCTTACTACCGATTTTCGCTGCGTACTTGGTGAAGTCCTAACGAAGCACATCGGCGTCGCCGATTTAAAACCCGTCTTCCCCAGCTTCGACAACAACCCCCGCAAATTCCCCGGGCTAATAAGGGTGTGACGGGCTCCTCAGATTTTCTGCAGTATTCTACGAACCCTCTTCATGCCACTTGAGCCACGGCGCCATATCTTCTTCCTTCAAAAAATATTCCAGTGCGCGCAGGGCTTTTTCGGTCGTGATGTTCCAGGACGCGGGATATTCGTCGCGCTGGCCATTCGACAAGTAATACTCGATAACCGCCGATGGCGGCCCTGAATAATCCGGGTTGCGCGTGGAGAATCCTGCATCCCCTTCAAACCGTAGGAACATCAGCCAGGCGGCCTCCCCGTTGATCAGCGCACAGATTGCCGGCCAGCTCGTATTAGATTGCAGCCAAACCTCCGAAAACGGATTGCGGCGAACCAGCGCAAGGCGCAATTGAAGCTCTTCGGGTTCGCTGACTTTGTAGAGAGCCTTGTTGATTGTCAATTCCATTGGACGCGCATTCCTCGCCGGAGAGAGTTCTCCAGCACCCCAACCTTAAGGTTTTGGCTTGCCTCTTTGACTGTTCGAAGCAGATGACTTGGCGGCTGATTGAACTTGGGTGTCCAGAATTCCGAATCGCCGGCGGCAAGATCTTTGGAGACGTGCGACTTTTCGGGGCTGATGGCGTAAAGATTGCTTTCTGTTTGCGCGTACGCTTCGCGCGCGATCTGTTGCGAAAATCCGGTTACCAGATGCGGCAGAAGTCTTTGTGAACCATCTTTTGCCCCTCGTGGCACCCGAAGGCCTGCTTGAATTCCGGCATGTTGGAGACCACGTTGTTGACACGGTACTTGGGATAAGAATGCGGATTGGTCAAGACCATAGTGCGAATCATCTCCGGCCGGGCCTGCTCGCACCAAACGAACGCGTAAGACAGGAAGAATCGCTGCAGATTTGTGAAGCCGTCGGGGCCCTTATCGCTGAGGCTTTTGCCTTCTCGATCCAGGGCGCTTTCCAGCGCCAGAAGCGCGAGGTGGAGTCCGCCATTATCGGCGGTGTCCTCGCCCTGGGTCATCCGGCCATCCTGCTTCACGCCGGGCCCCGCTTCCGGAACTTCCTGCGTATATTGGTCTGAGATGCACTTTCCGCGCTCGTCGTAGGCTCTGGAGTCTGACTCCGTCCACCAATCGCGCAGGTTGCCCTTCGCATCGAACTTGCGTCCTTGATCGTCGAACCCGTGAATGATTTCGTGCCCGATAACCGCGCCAACCGCGCCGTAATTTACGGGATCGCTTTGCTGCGGATCGAAGAACGGCGGCTGGAGGATGCCGGCGGGAAAATTGATGGTGTTGGATTGTGCATCCTCGTAGGCATCGATGGTGGGAGGGGTCATAACCCATTCGGTGCGGTCGAGCGGCGTGCCGATTTTGTTGACCCAGCGCTGGAATTCAAATTCCGTGGTTTGCTGACGGTCGAGGAGGTAGCTCGAAGGGACCACGGTGACGGTGGAATAGTCCCGCCATTTATCGGGATAGCCGATTTTATTGAGCGTGGCGTGGAGTTTTTCCTGCGCCTGTTTTTTGGTTGCCGGAGTCATCCACGTAGCGTCTTCGATGTCCTTCCCCAAAACTTTTTGGAGGTCTTGCACCAATTGCATCACGCGCTCCTTGCTGGAAGCGGGGAAAGCGCGCGCCACGTAGACTTGCCCGAGAGCCTCTCCCAGTATGCCGTTCGTGGCTCGCACGCAGCGACGCCAGCGGGGCTGCTGCTCCTGAGCGCCAAATAAAGTGCGGCTGAAGAAATCAAAGTTTTCGTCGACGAAGGCTTCGCTCAATGCCGGAGCGTTGCCGTGAAGCACCCACCAGCGAAGGTACGTTTTCCAGTGCTCAAGCGGATGCTGGTTGAGGAGGACCTCCATACCCTTGAAGAAAGCTGGAGCAGTGACGATGTAGTGCGGCGTGGAAGGGGGAGCCTTCACGAGTTTGAGATAGAGATCCCAATCGAAGGAAGGCGTCAGAGCCTTCACGTCCGCGAGAGACATTTTGTTGTTGAGATTTTTGGGATCGCGGCGCGCAACCGGGTCCATGGCCACTTTGGCCAGGTCCGTCTCGATGGCCAGCACAACGTCCGCGCTGGCCTGCGCTTGTTCAGGCTTTTCACCCGAAAGCACAAAGATATTGGCTATGTGCTTCAGGTACTTGGCGCGAATTTCTTTTGCTTTCGCGTCATCATCCACATAAAAGCTGCGCCCCGGCAGGGCAAAGCCGCCCTGGTCAATCTCCGCAACGTTCCGAGATGCGTCATCGAAGTCTGGCCCGCCGGCAAATCCGAACAACGGCGCGCTCGTCGCGTTGTCGTTGCCCTCCCACGCTCCAGGGACGGTTTGGTGGAGGTGCGCGACTTCCTCAGCGAAGCTGGCCTTATCCTTAATGGCCGCGACGCGGTCCAGTTCCGGCTTGAGCCATTGCGCGGTGTGAGCTTCGATGGCTTTCGTATCCATGCAGGCGAAGTAGTAGTCGCCGACCTTTTGCTCATTGGGAGTCCGATTGGGCTTACTGGGGGGATTTGCCTCGAGAGTTTGCAGAAGGACCGTTTCGTTCCAAAGTTGAAGAGGGCTGGCGACGCCCCAGAACACCTGGTCGGCAGGAATGGGATGGGCGGCGAACCACTTTCCGTCCACATACTTGTAAAAGTCGTCGCAAGGTTCGGCCTTGGTGTCCACGTTCGCCGTGTTGAAGTGTTCCAATTGCGGGAGTTCCTTCGGCGGAGCCTGCGGAGAAGGGGACTGCGCCTGAGCGAACGCTGAAGAAGCAATGAAAAGAGTGACTCCAAAAGAGAGCGTGATTCGCATGGTCGACCTCGCAAGGCTGAAATGCCGCAGGGATTGTATCAGAATGCTTGTCTTTGGCTCACGGGCGTGCGTGCTGACAGATAAGAAGCCACTGCCGATGCTGGCTTATAGTTCGTAAGTAACTGGCAATGAATTGGATTTGACTACGCTGGACAGCTCTAGGACTTCGATGTGCTTCGGACATGCGCCCCAGTTGTGCCGCCAGCAAACAATCACGTCACAGCCATTCAGAGGATGGCCGTGTTCACGGAAATTCTTGCTCTCATACTCAAATTCGATGTTTACGCGCTGCCATCGCCCGGGAGCGATCTCCCGCTTGGCCTCGCAGTCGGGGAATCCTTTTTGCGCTGCTTCAATCAGGTAACCCAGCTCTTTCGCCAGCATTCCGAAAAGGAGCACGACGCCCTGTTCGTTCACCGGTTCATGCCTCAGCCCGCGAAAGTCCATGGGATTTCCGCACATGGGGCGATCTTTCAATTGTGCGTGATGCGTTCCGCGTGCCAAAAGTGGTTGCGCAGAGTGGCAGCGCTTGGCGTTTTTCACGCAAGTCAGCGATTGATACTTGGTTGGCAAAGTTGGGTAACTCCGGCTCTTTTTTGGCTCTTTGCTTTGCGCCCTTGGAGCAGGCAGCAGCGCCACCACATCTCTCCACTTCCGTTTGCCCTTCGCGAAATTGCGGAAAGCCTCCGGCATGCGCGAATACCCCCCGAATCGTTTCTGCAGCGTCACCGGATTATATTTCCCGTCGCGCCAATAGATGTGCCGCGGAGGCACGCCCCGGTTTCTCCGTACTACTTTTCCCCAGTCTTCCAGCAGCGCCCGGTCCTCGATCTTCGCGTTTCTCGTGTAGGGTTCTACTCCTGCTGTCCGGACCGCCTCCGTCCAGCTCCTGAACGACTGCAACACGAAAAACTGCGATATTCCTGAACGCGACTGGAATTCCACTTTCGACGGTGCGTGCCCAAGCTCCTTCGCAATCGAGGCTATGGACTTAAGGATCTGCTTCTTGTCTGGCATGGGAGTCGAGTCACTTTCTATGATTCGGTGGTGATTTGCGCGAGAGCGGGAAATGGCCCGGCGCTGGCGGGACGCCAACGCATCAACCGCGGGAAAAGCAAACGCCCGCAGCCACTGAAAGCCTGCGGGCGGTGATTGCGATTTAAAAACTGCTACGGCGAGAAAAACAAAACCCCGGCAGGGCGCCGGCATTATAAAAGAAAAAGCCCCGACTTAGGGTCGGGGCGTGGTTTTATACGTGGATAAGTCTACAGAAGAGCAATAGCTCTGTCAAGCGAAAATCACATTTTGCGTAAGCCCTTTATTTTCAACGAGGCTTCTCAGGGATCATAACTTAATTTTATGGTCCCAAGTCCCTCGATATCTCAATCCTTCAATTCGCGGATCCAGATGTTGCGGTAACGCACCGGGTGGTTGTGGTCCTGCAGCGCAAGCGGAAGTTTGTCCGGCCCGGGCTTGTACGGCGGGCGTACATGATGCCCGGTAGGACCGGTGAGTTCGACGTTGTCCTGCACAAGCACGCCATTGTGAAAGACGGTTTCGCGCGCGGGACGCGTCAGCTTCCCCGAAGCCTCAAAACGCGGGCCATGAAAAATGATGTCGTACGTCTGCCACTGCCCCGGCGGACGCGAAGCGTTCACCAGCGGAGGATATTGTCCATAAATTGCGGAAGCCTGGCCGTCGGCGTAGGTCTTGTTTTGATAAGAGTCGAGAACTTGCGTCTCGTAAAGACCGTTCAGGAAAACGCCGCTGTTGCCGCGGTCCTGGTCTTCGCCTTTCGGGGGAGAAGGCTCGGCAAACTCCACGTGCAACTGGCAATCGCCGAAGGATTCGCGCGTTTGCAGATCACCCGTTTTCGGCACGACCTCAAAATAACCGTTCTCAACTTTCCATTTCGCGGGGCTGCCGTCTTTTTTCTGCACCCATTGCGAAAGATCTTTGCCGTCGAAGAGCACCACGGCATCCGAAGGCGGCCGCCCCCCGGTGTCCTGCGTACTCGCCGTGCCAGGATCAACCACCGGCGGCACCGGCCGGTTACGATCGTGGATCTCCCACCTCGTATCCACCTGCGCGTAGCAAACCGACGGAAGGCTCGTCAGCGCGAATGCGCAAACGAAAAGCAAAGCTATTTTTCTCATTTCAAGTCCTCGTTGGCTGAAGCGCAAAAGATTCTACAGCAGATGCAACGAATCTGGCATCCGGTGACCGCTTGAGCTTGCAACCCTAAACTAGTCCGGAGCGTCAAAATCGAGAGTTGGCGTGCCGTGAAGAACCTTCTGATTCTCACACTCTTCCTATCCCCTGTGGCGGCCCCTTCGAGTTCCCAGGAAGTCGGCTACAAGGATCTTGTCGGAATGGCATTGCGTGAGGCCCAGGAACTCTACGCAGGCGGCACCGGAAGTTGCAGCGGCGGTTCACACCAGCCGCCACCCACGACCTTGCTCGATATCACACTATTGTCCGTCGATAAGTCTGCCTATGTCATGGGAGATGATATCGAGTCCCTCGTGAGAATAAGCAACGCAGGAAAAGAACCCGTTCTTCTCCCTTGGGATCCGCACATGGCAGATTTTGAAGAGAGAGCCGACGGTGGCGACTATCGATACGTGGAGATCTCAATGCTCCTGGAATTATCTGTTGGCGAGAACAAAGAATTGATAGCCGGATGGAGCCTTTCCGGCTCGCAAGACGTCGCCGGAAGCCTGCTAGAACTACAACCTGGTGGTTGGGTCCAGGTGCGGGCGAAATCTAAGCTCGAAATCTACTCAGATAATGAATTTCAGCACAGACTTTACTCAGGGCCGGGGACCGATCTCAAAATCAAGCCCAGCCTATTGGCTGACACCGTTACGGTTAGTCACAAGCAAGGAAAGGCCTATCTTGACTCGCAATGTTTGAAATGGGGCATCACTATTGCCGGAGAGAGAACCATCCGCATCTTGCCGCGCGAAGTGCTCTCGCCGCCTGCAGTAGAACACTAGCCCGCTACGCAGCCGAGCCTTTGATACGAATGCCGTAGAACGACTTGTAGACGAAGAAGAGCCCCGAATCGTGACTTTCGCCAGATTTATTCGTCTACGTTCTGAGTGTGCTTGAAGTAGCTCATTGTTCAGTTCATTCCCACATGGAGGTGCCGGCGCCATGCCATGGAAACGATTGCGTGCCTTAACCGTTTTCAGCTTTCTGGTCTGCTGTTGCGGTTCATCGCTTCGCGGGCAGCAGAACGGGGAACAAGTCTCCGCGCCTCGCGCCATGACCGATGGTTGGCCGGTTGCGTCCGCGTCATCAGCGGGATTGTCTACTGAGCGGCTGCAAGCCATGGAAACCGCCCTTCGCGGCGGCGAATTCAAGAAGATTGGCAGCATCGTGATCGCGCGCCACGGCAAGCTGGTCTATGAGAATTATTTTGATGGCTCCGATGCAACCGCGCTTCGAGAAACACGCTCGGCCACGAAATCTATCACCGACATGCTTATCGGTATCGCTATCGACAATGGCTTGCTCTCCGGAGTGGACGCCACGATTCTTTCGTTTTTTCCCGACAAACAGCCGCTGCAGAATCCCGATCCACGCAAAGCCAAAATCACCGTCGAAGATTTCCTCACCATGAGTTCGCTACTCGAATGCGACGACGACAACAGTTTCTCGCGCGGCAACGAAGAGCGCATGTACATCATGGAAGACTGGATTCAGTTCACGTTGGACCTCCCCATCAAGGGATTTGCTCCGTGGGTGAAGAAACCGAAGGATTCTGCCTACGGCCGCAGTTTCAGCTACTGCACCGCTGGGGCGAGCACGCTCAGCGGCGTCCTGGAGCGCGCGGCGAAGGTGCCGGTGCCGGAATTTGCCATGAAAAATCTTTTCGCTCCCCTCAGCATTCAAAAAGTGGACTGGAAATATTCATCGCTCGGCTTGGCGCAGACTGGCGGCGGCCTGGGTTTTCTGAGCCGCGACTTGTTGAAGCTGGGCCAGCTCTACTTGAACGGCGGCGTCTGGAACGGCGGGCGAATTGTCTCTGACAAGTGGGTGAAAGTATCAACGCAGCCGCATGTGCGCGTCGAGGACCAGGACGACACCGAGTACGGATACCTCTGGTGGCTCAAGAAGTTCAAGTCCGGTGAAAAATCCTATGCCGCTTTTTGCATGCTCGGCAATGGCGGAAACAAAGTCGCGGTGTTTCCCAGCTTGGATCTGGTTGTCGTTCTCACCAGCACGAACTACAACACACGCGGTATGCACGAACAAACCGAAAAGCTGCTGACCGATTACATTCTGGCTTCCTTGGCTCAGTAACGAGCGTTGGTGCTGGCGCTGCCCCGTTTCGCTTGGTGCAGGATTTTCCTTTGACCAATAAGCTGTGAACTGTTGGCTGTCGGCTTTCCTCTACGCGGATTCGCCTTTGATGCGCATGCCGTAAAACGACTTGTAGACGGGAATGTACGGGCCGACTTCGGGGATCAGCAACAAGCCTGCTCGTTTAGGCCGCTTTTACGGTTAGTTTCAAACCAACCGCTTTGGCCACAGCGAACAGCGTAGAAAGGCGCGGGTTTCCCTTGCTAGACAACGCCCGATACAGACTCTCTCGCTCGACGCCCGCAGCCTTCGCGACTTTGGCGATTCCTTGGGCTTGGGCAAGGTGGCGCAAAGCAATGAGTAGTACGCGGGGTTCGTCCTCATCTTCCAGGGCCGCCTTCAAGTAGTGTGCTGCGAATTCTGGATCCTTCTGAAGTCGGCGGATAATCGCCTCATCATGGGAGGCACTCGCTTTGCGTTTCATGCATCTTTCACTGTAACTTATAGGTCACAGAATCGCAAGACGAGTGATTGGCTATTACCCCCACCATCTGCTTGCTGTTTCCGCTACGCGGATTCGCCTTTGATGCGCATGCCGTAAAACGACTTGTAGACGAAGAAGAGGGAGACGACGAAGAACGCTGTGGCCAGAATGTGGGCCAGGGTGTTGCCCTGGTTCTTGGTAAGGCTGACTGCGAGTTCTACGGCGAGCAAGCCAAAAAGCGTCGTGAATTTGATGACCGGATTCAGCGCGACGGAGGAAGTGTCTTTGAAGGGATCGCCTACCGTGTCGCCCACAACAGTAGCGTCGTGCAGCGGCGTGCCTTTTTGCTTTAGTTCGACTTCGACGATTTTCTTGGCGTTGTCCCAGGCGCCGCCGGCATTGGCCATGAAAATCGCCTGGTACAAGCCGAACGTGGCGATAGAAATGAGGTAGCCGATGAAAAAGAACGGCTCGACGAACGCAAACGCCAGCGTGGCAAAAAACACCGCGATGAAAATGTTCAGCATGCCTTTTTGCGCGTACTTCGTGCAAATCTCGACAACCTTTTTGCTGTCGGTGATGCTGGCTTTCTCCACGCCTTCGAGCTTGATGTTGGCTTTGATGAATTCCACCGCGCGGTAGGCGCCGGTAGTCACCGCTTGCGTGCTTGCGCCAGTGAACCAGTAAATCACCGCGCCGCCGCTGATGAGTCCCAGAACGAACGGCGCGTGGAGCAGCGAAAGTTTGTCCACGTTGGCCGCGAGGCCATTGGTAAGCGCCATGATGATGGAAAAAATCATCGTGGTCGCGCCGACGACCGCAGTGCCAATCAAAACAGGTTTCGCTGTGGCTTTGAACGTGTTGCCCGCGCCGTCGTTGGCTTCCAGCAAATGCTTGGCGCGCTCAAAATTCACGTCCATGTTGAAATCTTTCTTCAGTTCCTGCTTGATTCCTGGGATTTGTTCGATAAGAGAAAGTTCGAAAACAGATTGCGCGTTGTCCGTCACGGGCCCGTAAGAATCCACGGCGATGGTCACAGGTCCCATGCCGAGGAAGCCGAACGCCACGAGACCGAACGCGAACACCGGTTCGGCCACCATCAATTTCGCAAGCCCCCCCTGCGAAACCAGGTAGCCGATGGACATCAGCGCCACCATCGAAAGACCGAGGTAGTAGGCGGAAAAATTTCCTGCGACGAAGCCGGACAAGATTCCAAGCGAAGGGCCGCCTTCTTGCGCTGATGTCACGATTTCTTTAGTGTGGCGCGACTCAGTGGAAGTAAAAACTTTCACCAGTTCCGGAATGATCGCCCCCGCGAGCGTTCCGCAGGTGATGATCGTTCCGAGTTTCCACCATTGCGTTGTGTCGCCGCCGAGTTCCGGAATGATGGCCCACGAAGCGAGATAGGTGAGGCCGATGGAGACGAACGAAGTGATCCACACCAGCGAAGTGAGCGGCGCCTCGAAATTCATGTCGTCTGCGTTGGCGTATTTCGCTTTGGCGATAAAGCCGTTGATGAAATACGCCGCCGCGCTCGCCACCAGCATGATGATGCGCATCACAAAAATCCAAACCAGCAACTGCACTTGCACCGTATTGGCGAGCGCCGTGGCTTTGGCGATGGCTGCCGCGGAAGCAGTCTGTATCGTCACGCCCGCAGGGAGGAAATGTTCCGGGGAAATTGCGAGCAAAATAAAAGTAATCAGCGCAACGCCCGTCACGCCGTAAGTTTCAAATCCGTCCGCCGTCGGCCCCACCGAATCGCCGGCGTTGTCGCCGGTGCAATCGGCTATCACGCCGGGGTTGCGGGCGTCGTCTTCCTTGATTTTGAAGACGATTTTCATGAGGTCGGAGCCGATGTCGGCGATTTTGGTGAAAATGCCGCCGGCGATGCGGAGCGCGGCGGCGCCGAGGGATTCGCCGATGGCGAATCCGATGAAGCAGGGTCCGGCATAATCACCTGGTATAAATAACAAGATGATTAACATCATCAAAAGTTCGACGGAGATGAGCATCATGCCGACGCTCATGCCGGCTTCGAGGGGAATGTGATTGATGGGGAAGGGCTTGCCGCGGAGGCCGGCGAAGGCGGTGCGAGAATTCGCGAAAGTGTTCACGCGAATGCCGAACCACGCGACGGCGTAGCTGCCGCCCATGCCGAGGAGGCTGAAGAGCAAGATTATGGGCACAGCCGTGGTGATGGGCTTGCCCGGGACTGGGGCGAGCCAACCGAAGTACAGCACGATCACGATGGCGATGAAGGCCCAGAGGAGGAGGAGGAATTTGCCCTGCGTTTGGAGATAGGTCTTGCACGTTTCGTAGATGAGTTCGGAGACCTCCAGCATGGATTTGTGGACGGGGAGGTTTTTCAGGCGAGTGTAAATCCACAGTCCGAAAGCGAGGCCGAAAATACAGAAAAGAATGCCAAAGAGAAGAAGCTTGTGGCCGTCCATGCCGAGGAAGTTGACCTGGGAGAGGTCGGGGAGCTTCAGATTGGCTTCGCCGCCGGCTTCGTCGGCGCGGGCGGGGGAGGCTACCAACAGCACTGCGGCCGCGCTTGCGACCAATCTCGTGAGCCTCAAATGGTTCGTGAAGCTCAAACAGTGGGACCAGGCATTCGTTAGCCAGGTACGCATTCAGAATCCTCCATCATACTTGCGAAATTTGCAGCGTGAGCGAATCTGCGAAAGTTCTTGTAAATAGCGGCTAACTGCCACACCTGTCCCGCGGCGTAAAGCCGCGGCTACACGGGCGAACGCATTTCGGCGCAGGCCGCGCATCGGATTTTGTCTCATTCCACGGCAAGAGGCCGCCCGTGCCGGTCCAAGTTACCCCTCGATACCTCCGGCGAGACGCCTGCAAGACTAGGCGCCAGGGCAAGCACAAGTCGCAGTTTTATAACATTTTAGCGGTGATGGGTCAAACCGCTCCGGGTCGGCTACGTGAAGTGGTACCATGCCGGGGCTGAGGGTAGACATGAAAAAGTTTCTGCTTCTTCTGCTGGTGGTCGCCGCACTTTTGGGCGTCCATCGTTATCAACTTGCGCTCGCCGCGAATCAAAAGCCGGCAAGCGCGGCGAATTCCGCGGAGCAGGAGGCGCGGATCGCGCGGATTGAGAATGGGCTGCTTCCGGCGGTGGTGATCAAGGGGCAGGCTGCGCCCAGGATGACAGTGGCGGAGCGGATGAAGCATTACCATGTTCCGGGCGTTAGCGTGGCCTTCCTGGATCATGGTCAAATCGCCTGGACGCGCACTTATGGATTCGCGGACGTTTCGGCAAAAACGCCAGTCACGCCGGAAACTTTGTTTCAGGCTGCGAGTATCAGCAAGCCGGTCTCGGCGCTCGCGATGTTGAAGCTGGTGCAAGACGGCAAGCTGAGCCTCGACGAAGACGTGAACGTCAAATTGCGCGCGTGGAAAGTTCCGGAGAATGAGTTCACCAAGGAGCAGAAAGTCACGCTGCGGCGCATTGTCAGCCACAGCGCGGGCCTGACGGTCCACGGTTTTCCCGGCTACGCTTCGGATGAAGCGGTTCCCACAATTGTGCAAGTTCTCAACGGAGAGAAACCGGCCAACACTGAGCCGATTCGCGTGGACACGGTTCCCGGAACGCTGTGGCGCTATTCGGGCGGCGGCTACGTAGTGATGCAACTGCTATTCACCGAGGTTACCGGCAAGCCTTTTCCGCAAATTCTGTACGACCTGGTTTTGCAGCCAGCCGGGATGACCCACAGCACGTATGAGCAGCCGCTGCCGAAGAGCCTCGCGGGGACGGCGGCGACTCCGTACCGGTCTGGCGGCGAGCCGGTGAAAGGCGGTCCCCATACGTATCCGGAGATGGCACCCGCCGGTCTTTGGACGACTCCCTCGGACCTGGCGCGCCTCGCGATCGAAGTGCAAAACGAATATGCTGGCAAATCCAGCAAAATTCTCTCGCAGGAAATGATGAAGCAGATGCTCACGCGGCAGAAAGGCGACACGGGGCTCGGCTTCGGGCTGCAAAACTCTGGGGCGCAACTGCTTTTCGGGCACGGCGGCGCGAATGAGGGTTATCGCTGCGACCTGGAAGCCTATGCCGAATCGGGGCAGGGCATTGCGATCATGACGAACTCCGACAGCGGTGGAAGTGTCGCCAGCGAATACCTTCGCGCGGTCGCTAAAGAATACAACTGGCCTGATTTTCAGCCGAAGGAACGCACGCTGGGCAAAGCCGACCCCGCGCTGTATCCGGCGTACGCGGGGACGTATGAAATTACCGGCATGGGCAAGCTAACCGTGAGCACGAAAGACGGGAAGCTTTTCATTCTGGCGGAGCCGCTGGGTCCCGATCCCCAAGAGCTTTTTCCGGAGTCGGAGAGCCAGTTCTTTGTTCTGTCCAACGAGGTCACCTTTATGTTTGAAAAAGACGAAAAGGGAATCGTCTCCAAGCTCAAGATCAAGGCGGGGTCGCAGCCGTTTGAAGCGAAGAAAGTGAGCTGAGCGCGAGCAAAGGGCTTGGCAACGCAGCAGTAGTCGTTCCGTGCCTTCACCCGGCTGGGCGCATCCGCAAATCGCTTCCGCAGCCTTCCACAGGACACGCACCGGTTAGAGTTTTTATACTTGACAAGTCCTACTAAGCAGGAGCAAAGTTGCCCACAATTACCCCCGATTTTCTGATTTTGTCACTGGATTTCCCCATGGTTTACCAACGGGTTTTTTCAGGGCCCTGGCCATCACTTGCAGGTGAACGCGCTCCATTGGTGTGCGTCCAGCCAATCCGAGGAGAACGACAATGAACAATCAACATTCCAGTTTATGGGAACAGTTTCAGGAGAAGTGGCTAAGCCGCCGCAGCCTTATCCGTGGAGCGGCAGGCACGGTGTTAGGAGCGGGTTTCGCGCGTCCCAAGTTGGTCCGCGCCAGCGATGACGATGGACAAGGGGAGCAATCCGCAATCGCCGATCCCAATCCAATTCCAGGAGGCGTCGTCGGACTGAAACCTTACGGCATCTTCATCCACCATAATCCTCTGAATCCTGCCAAGGCGCTGTCTGACATCAGCGATCCATCGCAGATCACCGATTTCGACGGGTTTGTAGGGCTGACGCACATACGCGGTGGCGGGATGGGAACAGACGCCACCGGAGCCACGACCCGGCTTGCGTTTCAAGCGGACATGGGATTCAGCCAAGGCAAGTTCATCGGCACGGACGGGCAACAACATAGAGGCACGTTCGCCTTTGTTTGACTTGACCTTTACACCGGTTCGGTTGGACTGGCAAACCAGATTCACGATTACAACGTACATGTGGACCGGAACGACGTATTCTGGATGATTCCGGTAAGGCACGATGCCGTCGAAGTTGACTTTGACAGCCAACGCGCGCGCCTTCGGGTGCGTGGCATGGACGTCTTCGACGACCATGATCTTGCCAACTCGCTGACGCAGGGATTGGGACTTCCGACTCCGCCCATTCCGCCGGTCTTCCCTGTGCGCGCGAAGGTTTCGTTCGATATTGAATGGGACGGCGCGCTAGCGACGGCAGAAATTGAAAATAGCGCACAACAATTCAAAGGCACCTTCCACAGCACGAAAACCACGATTGTGTGGTCCGCGGAGCAACAAGGCTTCCAATTCCAGTCGGACAATCCCCCGGACCCTGCGGCGAACCTACTTTCTGTGATAGGACGCGAGAAGAACGGGGCTTTCTTCAGCTAAGCTGAATTGCTCAGAGAGATTTGCTTTAGGCGATGACCCACTCGTTAGTCGAGGTCCGCTGAGGCGAGGTGTGTTCCGAGCCAAGGCAAGTACAAGTCGCAATTTTCAAACATTTTGGGGTAGACAGGTCAAACGAGCCTGGGGTGTCTGTCTATTTGCGCCAGTGGTCTTAATCTCAAGTGACATTTAGATTCGGAATTGTCTCAATAGGTTTCCGTCTTCAACACTGCCAGGTAGTTGAGCCTCGAGTGGCCAAATCTGGCTTCTATATTGACGCCAAGCGAATAGGATTCATAGTTTCGGCGAAACTCTTCCTCGCTGAGCTCGGGATATTTCTGACGTAGCTTTTTGAAATCTGCAGGAGGCGTTTTTTTCTCAACGACAAATGAATACATGACCTTATCTCCTTCAATCAGACTGGGTTTGCCAAGGATAGCCTCGACTTGAGCAGGTGTTTGTCCCAAGCGCAAGCCCGAAGCTAGAGACAGATTCTCAGTGACAAGTTTCGATTTGACGCAAAGGTCGCTACCATTCCAGTCAGGCCCATCCGCGAAGAGATAAAACGAGTCGCTAACCTCGCCGGTCTCGAAGACTAGATGGATACGGCTTGGATGTTCCTGGACTGACGTGTAGCACACTTGCGTACGACCACTAGATGCGTCTCCTCGTTGAATGATCTGCGCTTTTCCCAATTTTCCAGCCACCTTCGTAAGCAAGTCGTCACCCAATTGGATGTCTAGAATTGTGAAGCTGGATGGCGCTGGCTCTCGGTTCTGAGCGGTGGTCTCTCGCTCAGGGTTGTTGGTTCCCAGCTGAGACCACCAGTCTGAGTTGTCGCCTCTGCGAACCTGCAAACCGTCCTGAATAGCTGGTCGAGTTGAAGACGCGAGAAGTAACGAGAGCAGAAAGACGGTGACCATCGAAAAACAGAGTATCACCTCCAATTTGTTTCGTCCCTGACCCCGTTGCCGCGATGTTCCGCCTTTATGCAGCGGGACATTTTGGCCGCTTAGCGGCTGATGATAAGATGCAAGATTCATCGGAACAAACCCGCCAAGATAGGGGACCATGTCGACGAAAGTGATTCCAGAAGCGGCGGAGAGCAGCCCGACTGAGAGCGCCAGCGAGCGCGGAGCCGCGGCAGCGGGCTTACTGCATGATTGGGGGCGCGACGAGGTCGCGGCGATTTACCGGACGGCGCTGCCGGAGCTGGTGTTTCGGGCGCAGACGGTTCATCGGGCGCATCATGCTGCGGACCGCGTGCAGACCTGCCAACTGATTTCCATCAAGACCGGGGGATGTCCGGAAGATTGCGCGTACTGTCCGCAGAGCGCGCATTACCAGGCTGGCGTAGAGCGCGAAGCGCTGCTGGACCCGCAGCATGTGATCGCGGTAGCGCGTGAGGCAGCGGGGCGCGGCGTGACGCGGTTTTGTATGGGGGCGGCGTGGCGGGACGCTCCCGAGGGCAGGGAATTCGAGAAAGTCTTGGAGATGGTGCGCGGCGTTTCGGCGCTGGGGATGGAAGTTTGCTGCACGCTTGGGATGCTGACGGAGGGGCAGGCGGTGCGGCTGAAAGAAGCGGGGCTGACTGCATACAATCATAATCTGGATACTTCGCCGGAGTTTTATGGCTCGATTATTACAACGCGGGTTTACGACGACCGGTTGAAAACGCTGGCGGCGGTGCGCAAAGCAGGAATTACCGTTTGCTGCGGCGGAATTTTGGGAATGGGCGAGGGCGAAGACGACCGCATCGGCTTGCTGCAGCAACTGGCGACGCTCGAGCCGCATCCGGAAAGCGTGCCGATCAACATGCTGGTGCGCGTCGAGGGCACGCCGCTGGCTGCGATGCCGGCGCTCGATCCGCTGGAGATGGTACGGGCGATTGCGACGGCGCGGATTTTGATGCCGGCGTCGCGTGTGCGGCTGGCCGCGGGGCGCAAGCAGCTTTCGCCGGAAGCGGTGACGCTGTGCTTCCTTGCGGGCGCGAATTCGATTTTTGTGGGAGAGAAGCTGTTAACCACACCAAACCCCGATCCGGACGAAGATGAACTGCTGCTGCAATCGCTCGGGATGAAGCCATTGGAACCGCATGCCGGGAATTGAAGAGAACGAAACTCAGAGACACAGAGGACGCAGAGAGGAAAAAGAAAGGGAGATTCGTCTTTTCGCAGAAGCGAGCGCATCACAAGTAACCGCTTGCTCGGGATGAGAGGAACCAAGCAATCGTGGTGCGAAGGATGTCTCGATGACCGCGTTAGCGCTTCGATCCAGCCAGGACCCTCACACCGCAAGAACCGCAGTGTTCGGGATGACAATTTCAATGCGACATTGGGACCGCATGCCGTTTAATTTTCAGGAAAGATTTCAAGAGGAACTTCAAGCGGGGCTGCGCGAGTTGGAGGCGCGGGAGCAGCGGCGTACGCTTGCGGAAATTCAGGGCACGAATTTGTGCTCGAACGACTATTTGGAGCTGTCGCGGCATCCGGCACTGAAGGAAGTGATCGCGCGTGCGGTGCGAGATGCGGAACGCGTGGGCGGGACCGGTTCGCGGTTGCTTTCGGGGCATGCGGCAGTTTGGGAGCAACTGGAAGAAGAGTTTGCGCAATTCGCGGGGACGGAAGCGGCGCTTTATTTTGGCAGCGGGTACATGGCGAATCTTGGTTTGCTGACGGCGCTGCTGAAGAAAGATGACTGGGTTTTTTCGGATGAGCTGAATCACGCGAGCTTGATTGACGGGATGCGGCTTTGCGGTGCCCGAAAAATCATTTATCCGCACCTGGATTTGGATACGCTTGAAAGCGAACTGCGAAAGCACGCCCACGAGCGAAGGCGCAAACTCATCGTTACCGAGAGCGTTTTTAGCATGGAAGGCGATATTGCTCCGGTCACCGAGATTGTGAAAATTGCGGAACGCTACGGCGCGGGTGTTATTGTGGACGAAGCCCATGCGACCGGGCTACAGGAAGCCTCGGGACGCGGAATCGCCGTTCGAGACGGGGTCGCGCAACAACTTGCCGCTGTAGTGCACACGTGCGGGAAAGCGCTAGCGAGTGCGGGCGCGTTTGTTTGCGGCAGCGGGGCGTTAAAGGAGCATCTGATCAACCACGCGCGGACATTTATTTTTAGCACGGCGATGCCGCCTTACATGGCAGAACAAATCCGATCGGCGTTGGGTCTGGCGCGCGGGATGGACCGCGAGCGAGAAGCCCTGATGGCCAACGCGCGGCGGCTTGTTGATGGATTGCGTTCAGGCGGATGGGACACCGGACGGAGCAAAACGCAAATTGTGCCGTTGATCATAGGCGAAAATGAACAGGCGCTGAGCGCAGCGGAGCACCTGCAAGCGCGAGGATTTGCGGTGCGGGCGGTGAGGCCTCCGACAGTACCGCCAGGTAGCGCGCGCTTGCGGTTTTCCTTGACGAGCGGAATTTCCGATGATGAACTGTTGCGCCTGGAGAACTCCTTGAATAGCTGGCGCGAAAACCTACCTTCGTCCGCAGCGGTGGCCCGCGCTTGAGACATCATTTTTTCATCACCGGAACCGATACAGGAGTTGGCAAGACCGTTCTTTCTTCGCTGCTTTGCGCCGCTTTGGACGCCGTATATTGGAAACCGATTCAGACGGGCACGCTGGAGGGTTCGGACCGCGTGACGGTGATGCGGCTTGCGGGAATCGGGACCGACCGGACGCTGGATGAGATTTACAAATTTGTTCCTCCGGTTTCGCCGGACCTGGCGGCGCGCTGGGCTGGTGTGGAAATTGATCTGGGCAAGATCAATATGCCGACGAGCTTGATGAATGATTGGCTGGTGGTCGAGGGCGCGGGCGGCGTGCTGGTGCCGGTGAATCAGAAGCAGTTCATGCTGGACCTGATGGTGAAATTCAAATTGCCGGTGATTGTGGCGGCGCGCAGCAGCCTGGGAACTGTGAATCATACTTTGCTGACGCTGGCGGCGCTGCATGCAGCGGAACTTCCGGTGCACGGCGTGGTGTTGATTGGCGACCAGAACCGGGAGAACCGCGAAACGATAGAGCGGTTTGGGCATGTGCGGGTGATTGGAGAAGTGCCGAAATTGCCGAATCTGCACCGGACGGCGCTGATGCAGGTGTTTATGAATCATTTTGACCGGGCGGCGTTTGCGCAGTAGATGCAGGTCCTGAGCTCGAATTCCCGAAGTTGAAGAGAGATCTCTCCGCCTCGGGCTGCGGAAGACCGCACCCCGAGGGTCGAGATGACAGGTTTGGGTAGCCGGGCACGAGATTCCAAATGGCTTCGTCCCTTGTGATGCGGTCCCCTTAGGAGGCGGACCTACAAGACGTTGAAGAGCGGTCGGCCTCGGAAGGCCGACCCTACAACCTCCCTGGTTACAGTACACTAGCGCAGTGAATCAAGCTCTTCGGATTTGGCATCCCTTTACTCATTCCAAGTTGGATCTGCCGCCTTTGCAGGTGGAGAGGGCGGAAGGCGTTTACCTGTATACAAAAGATGGGAAGAAGATTCTGGATGCGATTTCGTCGTGGTGGGTGAATTTGCACGGGCACGCAAATCCGCGGATTGCGGGGGCGATTGCGGAACAGGCGCGGAAATTGGAACACGTGATCCTTGCGGGCTTTACGCACGATGCCGCGGAAGAATTGGCGCGGCGGTTGAGAAAGTGGGTGCCGGCGGAGTTGACGCATCTGTTTTTCTCCGATGATGGCTCGACGGCGGTGGAAGTGGCGCTGAAGATGGCGGTGCAGCACTTCAGCAATCAGGAACGCGGAGAGAAACGGGAAATCGTCGCTCTGGAGCATGGCTATCACGGCGATACGGCTGGGGCGATGTCGGTGAGTGATGATTCGCCGTTTACGGAGCCGTTTGCGGGGATGCGGTATTCGGTGCATCGCGTCCATTCGGCGTATTGTTACCGCTGCCCGGTTGGATTGAAACGCGAGACCTGCCACATCGAATGCGTTGGACAACTGGAAGCGCTGTTGGCGGAGCGTGGCGAGAAAATTGCCGCGGTAATTGTCGAGCCGCTGTTGCAGGGGGCGGGAGGGATGATCGTGCATCCCGTGGAGTTTCTGCAAAAGGTGCGGGCGCTTTGTACCAAACATGACGTGCTGCTAATTGCGGATGAAGTGCTGACGGGATTTGGCCGCACGGGGAAAATGTTTGCGTGCGATATTGCAGGTGTTGTGCCGGACTTGATGTGCGTGTCGAAAGGCATTACGGGCGGTTTTTTGGCGATGGGGGTGACGTTGTGCACGGACCGCGTGGAAGCGGCGTTCCGCAGCGAGGACCGGCGACACACGTTTTATCACGGGCATTCGTACACCGGGAACGCGCTGGCGTGCGCGGCGGCGAATGCGAGCTTGCAGATTTTTGACGATGAGCCGGTGTTTGAGCGCATTGCGACGATTGCGCGAGTGCACGCGGAGCGGTTGGCGGAGCTGCACGAGTATTCGGTTGTTGGTAATACGCGGCAAATTGGAAGCATTGGGGCGCTGGAACTTCGCGCGGAGGATGCGGGATATTTGTCGGCGATGCGGCCGAAGCTGTATCAGTTTTTTTTGGAGCGAGGCATTTTGCTGCGGCCGCTGGGAAATGTGGTTTATGTTTTGCCACCGTATGTGATTTCGGCAGGGGAATTGCAGCATGTTTACGATGTGATTGTGGAGGCGGTGCAGACGTTGTTTTAGAGGCAGAAAGCAGAAAGCAGAAAGCAGAAAGCAGAAAGCAGAAAGAAGGAGTCCTAGGAGAAGGTCTTGGCACTTGGCTTTAAGACATGGATGGAGAAACTTGGAGCGGCTGCGGGTGCACTTGGGGCTCCTGGGCTCTTCGTAATTTCCTTTTTGGACTCATCCTTCCTCACTTTTCCCATCATCAATGACGGACTTCTTGTTGATCTCTCCATCAAGCATCCGGCGCGGATGCCCTTGTATGCCACGATGGCGACATTGGGGTCAGTGCTCGGCTGTGTTGTTTTGTTCTACGTTGCTGAAAAAGGTGGGGAAACATTATTTCACAAGCATGCTGGCGATCGTGCTCACGCGATCAGGAATTGGGTGGTGCACAACGGTTTTTGGGGAATGTTATTTGCTGCGTTATTGCCTCCTCCAACGCCATTTAAGGTTTTCGTCATAGCCGCAGGTGTTTTTGAGGTTCATTTGGCCAGTTTCGTTGCTGCGGTAATGATTGCACGGACCATCAGGTACTTTGGAATTGGCTTCCTGGCCATACGTTATGGAAATGATGCAATTCCATTTCTTAAGCATCACATCGGGCAGGTCACCGCATCGGTGATTGGACTTGCGTTGGTCAGTTACGGGCTTTCCCGAGTGATACTTAGGCACCGACCGGGAGCGCAAGGCGGGATGCCCTCGCAGCCCAGTTAGAAAATACTCCTGTCGGCAGGGCGATTGCCCCCAGCTACAACGCAAAATCTTCAAAAACAGAGGTTACGCAAAGGCTCTTTATGGCTAGTGCCACCAGAAGGTGCGGGCGGAGGGGACCCAGGCCAGTTCTTGGGAGAGGATTTTGCCGGAGGGGTCGGTGTCAATGAGGGCTTGGACGCGGCCTTCGTCGGTCAGGGTCAGGAGGCCGGAGCCGGATTCGCGGGAGTAGGGGAACGCGCGGAGGATGACGTGGAAGCCGATGGGAGTTTGCTCGACGGTGGCCTTGGGGAAGCGGGCGACTTGGAGAAAGCGGCGGGCGACGGCGGAATTGCGAGCGGCGTCGAGGGCGGGGGAAGATTCGGGCTTATAGGTGGTGATGGAAGAGTTGGCTTCGAAGTCAGCGCCCGGGCCGACGGGGACTTCGATGTCGTGGAGGGCGCGCTCGGTTTCGACGATGCCGTGCCAGTGAAAGGGAGAGCTGGATTCGGCGAAGGCGGCGACTCTGCGGGGAAGTTCGCCGCGGTAAGTGCGGGATTGCAGGGCCGCGATGGCGTCGCCGTGGAGCATGAGCCGGAGGCCGAGGTAGAGGACCAACGCGAGGAGTGCGAGGGTTGCGCCGATTCTGCCGCGAGGGCCTTTGCGGCGGGCGCCAATTTCTTCGGTGACGAGGCCGGCGAGGAGGGGGAGAAGGATTCCGGCGAGGAGGATGGCGAGGATCCAGAGGTCGAGGGAGGGGAGCCAGTCGAGGGCGAAGCGGCGCGGGGAGAAAGGCCAGAGGAGTTGGACGCCGGAGGCTTGGCAGGCGTCGAGGGCGAGATGAAGGAGGGCTGCGGCGAAAGCGGCGGCAAAGATGGTAGCGCGCGGGATTGGGTTTTCGGGTGATTTGGGTTTGAGGAAAATGAAAGGCAGAGTGGCGAGAGAGCTGAATACGAGGGCGGCGAGGAGGGAGTGAAAGTAAGTGCGGTCGAAAGCGAGATAGGCGGAAGGGCCGAAATAGGTACTGAGGAGGTCGGCGTCGGCGATGATGCCAGCGAGGACGACAGCGATTGTCGCGGGGCGGGAGAGGCGGGGAAAGGCGGCGCGTTGGAGAGTAAAGGAGGCTAGGGCGTGGGTGAGGGGGTCCATAGGAGAGAAGTTATCTCACAAAGGAAGTGGTAAGTCATAAGTTGTAAGTTTTCAGTGGGGGTGGAATTTATGGTTTTTAAGGAATACGCGTGCATCCTCCTTGTCGTAAAAAACCAACCGTACTAGCTCGATGATGCAGTCACTGGTCAAGACGGATTCAATCGTTTCTGAGACGACTGGCGCTGCGGCTTCTCGCGGGTAGCCGAAAGCTCCTGTAGAAATCGCGGGGAACGCGATTGAACGCAAGTGACTTTCGGCGGCGAGAGCGAGTGAGGTTCGATAACATGCAGAAAGCGTCGCCGCGTCCGGTTTTTTCCCCATTCTTGTGATTGGACCAACCGTATGAATCACGTAGCGCGCTGGGAGACGTCCTGCAGGCGTCAGCACAGCTTCGCCTGCAGGCAAACCGTGTGGGAAGCGGGTTCGCCGGATCTCGCGGCAGGCCGCGAGAATTTGAGGACCACCCATTGCATGAATCGCGCCATCGACTCCACCTCCGCCGAGCAGCGTGCTATTGGCAGCGTTCACGATGGCATCGACGACTTGCTTCGTGATGTCGCCGACTAGAACTTGGACTCGGCCGGATACAAAGCTCTGCAGAACTTCGGAGTTGTCCATGTGCACGCTTTCAGTCGGGTAATTCTCATTTCTTGCCTGGGGGAATCGGGACGAGGAGCTTGAGGGCGCGGGGGATGATGCGGAATTCGACGGGGAGGCGCGCGAGAGGTTCGCCATCGATTTGGGCGTAGACGGGATTTGCGTCGAGGGGCTCGCAGAGGAGGGAGTCGGACTTGAAGAATTCGACGCCTGCGGTGCCTCGGAGTTTGTTGAGCCAGAGCGAGGGGAGATAGCTGAGATAGCGGAAGCCGCTGCGCGTTGAGAGAGTGAGGATTTCGAAGCGGTCTTCGAAGAGGTCGGCTTCGGTGGTGATTTTGAAGGGGCCGCCGTAGTTTTTGGTGTGGCCGACGATGACGAGCGAGGCGTTGATTTTGCGATCACCGCTCACGACGCGGAAATGCGGGAATTTGTAGCGGAAGACTTCGCGAACACCTTCCCACCAATACGCAAGAATGCCCACGCGTGATTTCAAGCCAAGGTCAATGGAATAGACGATTGCGCCGTCGGGGCCGGCGCCGGCGACGCTGAGAAAATACCTTCTCTTGTCAGGCTGCTCGAGAGGAGTGGCGAGGCCGAGGGCAATTTCCCTGACCGTGCCGTGAACGAGCTTTTCTGCGGCTTTGGGAATGTCCCAGGGGAGATCGAGTTCTTTGGCGAGAATGTTGGCGGTGCCGCCGGGAAGAAGGGCGAGCGGGACGCGGTGGCCGTTTTGGTGAGCGGCGAGGCCGTTTACGATTTCGTTGAGCGTGCCGTCGCCGCCGCAAGCGATGACGAGGCCGCGGTTTTCGGCGGCGGCGCGGGCGGCGATTTCGGTGGCGTGACCGGGGCCGGTGGTTTCGGCGAGGTCGGCGTCAATGCCGCGGGAGGCGAAGATGTGGCGCGCCTTGTCGAGCAGGCGGCGGCGACCGTGGCCGCCGTTGCCGGCGTTAGGGTTGTGGATGAGGAGCGCGTTTTGGAGGTCGGCGGTCATTTGTTCTGTTTTGCGTGTGACGTTTGGTGCGACTCCTTCATTCTATATAATGTCTGGCGAATTCGCGCGATGGTTGCGTGGTCATTGTGCTGAAGAGCTGAAGAGAACGAAACGCAGAGGCGCAGAGGACGCAGAGAAGAAAGAGAGATTTTTCGCTTCGGTCGAAATGACAGGGCAGAGAGAGCGTTGAGGGTTCATGGCGAAGGCGGCGGCGGTGAGTGTAAAAAAAGAGATTGAGGAGTTGCGCGAGAAATTGCGCTACCACGAATACCGGTATTACGTGCTGGATGAGCCGGAGATTTCGGACGCGGCGTACGACCGGTTGATGGAGCGGCTGAAGGAATTGGAGGCGGCGCATCCGGAGCTGGTGACGGCGGATTCTCTGACGGTGCGCGTGGGCGGAGCGCCTCGCGAAGGCTTTACCACGGTGAGGCACGCGCGGCCGATGCTGAGCCTGGACAACGCGTTTTCGTATGACGCGCTGCGCGAGTGGGACCGGCGGGTGCGCGAGGGAAGCGGCAAAGAAAAAATCGAATACATTGCGGAGCACAAGTTCGATGGATTGAGCATTTCGCTGCAGTACGAAGACGGCGTGCTGGTGCGAGGTGTGACGCGGGGAGACGGGACGACGGGCGAGGAAGTTACGCCAAATGTGAAAACGATCCGGTCGGTGCCTTTGCGCGTGGATGCGGCGGCGGTGAAGAAGGCGAAACTGCGGGCGGATTTCGAGGTGCGCGGGGAAGTGATGATGACGCGCAAGGCGTTCGAGGCGCTGAACCGGCAGCAGGAGCGGATTGGCGGGAAGATTTTTGTGAATCCGCGCAACTCGGCGGCGGGAGCGGTGCGGGTGCTGGATCCCACGATCACGGCATCGCGGAAGCTGGACTTCTTCGCGTACTACTTGCTCGTGGATGGAAAAGTACCGTTCTCGAAGCATTCGGAGTCCCTGGAGGCTCTGAAGCAATTACGGTTCCGCGCTTCGGATGACTGGAAGCTGTGCAACGGGGTTCAGGCGGTGATTACCTATTGCGAGGACTGGGACGCGAAGCGGGAGAAGTTGCCGTACGAAATTGATGGTGTGGTGCTCAAAGTGAACGCCACGGCGATACAAAACGAGCTGGGTTATACGGCGAAGGCGCCGCGGTGGGCGATTGCGTTCAAATACCCGGCGCGGCAGGAAACGACGGTGGTGAATAATATTTTGGTGAACGTGGGGCGCACGGGTGCGCTGACGCCGGTGGCAGTGCTGGAGCCGGTGCAAGTGGGAGGCGTCACTGTCAGCCGATCCACACTCCACAACATGGATGAGATTGACCGGCTGGGCTTGCAGATTGGCGACACGGTGCTGATCGAGCGCGCGGGGGAAGTGATTCCCCACGTGCTGAAAGTGGTGAAGCCGGGGAAGGATCGCAAGCCGTTTCGCATGCCGAAGAATTGCCCGGAGTGCGGGAGCGCGATCCATCACGTGGAAGGAGAAGTGGCGTACCGGTGCGTGAATGCGGCGTGCCCGGCGAAGAGGAAAGAGTCGATCCTGCATTTCGCGGGGCGGCACGCAATGGACGTCGATGGGCTGGGAGAGAAAATTGTGGACCAGCTTGTGGACAAGGGGATGGTGAAGGACGTCGCGGATTTGTATGCGCTGAAGGAAGAGGAAGTGGCTGAGATGGAGCGCATGGCGGAAAAGTCCGCGCAGAATTTGCTGGAGGAGATTGAAGCGAGCAAAAAAAATTCGCTGGCTCGAGTGATTTTTGCGCTGGGGATTCAGTTTGTGGGCGAGCGAACGGGACAGTTGCTGGCGGAACATTTTTCTTCCTTGGACGAATTGGCGGCGGCGAAGGAAGAAGAGTTGGAACAAGTGCCGGAGGTGGGACCGAAAGTGGCGGCGAGCATTGTGGAGTTTTTCTCGGAGCCCGCGAACCGCCAGTTGGTGAAGAAATTGTGGAAAGCGGGAGTGCGGCCGACGGCGGAGAAGCGCGAGGTCAAGAGCGATAAGTTTGCGGGGAAGACGTTTGTGTTTACGGGGACGCTGGCGAAACGCTCGCGGGAAGAAGCGGGAGCGATTGTGGTGGCGCATGGCGGAAAAGTGAGCGGTTCAGTGAGCAAGAAGACGGATTATGTGGTGGTGGGGGCGGATCCGGGCTCGAAATACGACAAGGCCAAAGAATTGGGAGTGACGATTTTGAGCGAGGGAGAGTTTGAGAAACTGGTGGGGCTGTAAAAGGCGATGACTACCTCTGTCTTCTGTTATTGAGGAGAAAGAGGAAGAATCTCTTCATGAGCTGGCCAGGGCTTGCCGCTGGGTATCGTTTTCTCAACCAGGGCCGCATTAGGAAGTAGACGTACCCGCCAATCAGGAGTAAGAGAAGCGAGTGCTGAATCCAGGCCGGAGCAAGTCGGTGTGTGTCTGGTCCAAACTTCCAATGCCAGTGAATGTTGTAGCGATCTACCAGAAACATCACGCCAGCTATCACACTCATGCCTAATACGATGACAAGCATGGCGGTCCCCAGGAGTTTCAAAGAATCGTAGGGAGGGCGCTCCGTCTGAGGTATCTGCACATGGCCAAAGCCTTCTCCACACAAGATCAGAATGTAATGATCTCCCTTTGAGAGCTCTTTGATCGCCTCCCTCCACCGATGCGCTAACTCTGGGTTTTCCTTCTTGATGCGAGCGCGCGCGTGATGCATCAGCTTCGAGATTTTGGCTTCGTACTCGTCAGTGTCATATTCGGCTTCAAAGGCTTCGTTCAGCGCGATCGCATCTTCCGGGCATTCGTCCGTCTCGGTGAAATACATCATTCGCTTTTCGAGGTCGGAGAGAGGCACGTTTTCGAGGGCCGCCTGTTCGGCCGTTTGCTGGACGAGAAAGTCTTTGGCTTCGAGCGCGCGCATGGGGCTGGATTCTAAGGCGTGTCATTCCCTGCAGCAAAGCTAAAAAGCGAGGCCAAGCAGGGTATAATGAAAGTGGCGGGTGAGCCGGGTGATCGCTGGCTGAGGCTGAGGAACGGCGGCGTAAAGCCGCCGCTACAAGGCCGAAGCGGGAGGAAAGTCCGGACACCGTTGTGAGGCACGTTGGCCATCTGCGGACGCCGAAAGGCGGGCGCGGAATGGTCGGCGGAACTCGCGACATGGGCAACGCGCCTGGTAACGCCAGGGGGCGACGTTGAAGATGGCGACGTAAAGTCGCCGCTACAACGGCGTCACGGAAAGTGCCACAGAGAATAGACCGCCGGCGGAGCGCAGCACGGTGGCAATCGCGCAGGGAAACCTGAGCGACGCCTAAAATGCTCGAAACGTTAGGCAAGGGTGAAAAGGTGGGGTAAGAGCCCACCGCTCCGATGGCAACATCGGAGGCACGGAAAACCCCGCGTGGTGCAAGGCCAAATAGGAGGGGAGAGCCGGCCCGGCTCACTGAGCGTGTCTTCTAAACGAAGGCGCGCTCCTCTCGCGGCGGCGCAAGCCGCTGCGAATTGAGAACCCTCGGGTAGGCTGCTGGAGTCACGGTGCGAACC
The DNA here is from genome assembly GCA_035280045.1 of Candidatus Acidiferrum sp. Lineage (GTDB taxonomy): Bacteria > Acidobacteriota > Terriglobia > Acidiferrales > UBA7541 > Acidiferrum. Next base: position 9,955 of record DATEGP010000037.1, on the reverse strand, counting down.
GTGGCCTAGAGGAATGATCGCCGCGGTGAACGATTCGCTTCGCGAATGGTTCACTCGACAGAATCCGGCTTACAGGCTCATCCGCCAAAACTCTCGCTTTTGATTTCTCCGCTTTGATCTCCACGTGCAACAAGTTTGTGCGCGGACGGAAGCTACCGGAGTATTCAGGGCGTCGATGGTAAGAAAAGTGACAGCAAGGCCCGCCTGCGCGGGGCAGGCTACCGCACTCCAATGACTTCGTCTTGACGCTGAGACGTGGCTAAGAATCCAGATCAATGCGGACGGTGAGCAGTTCCGTGCCGAAGAGGCGGACGGCGGCGGCGTTCGAGGCGCTGCCTGGATGTTGTTGTGACAACCAGCGCTGGCGTTCGCGGGGATCGTCATCCGGAAGCAAAGATGCGGTGCCCGTGTGCCAGCGGGCGCGGAATCCTTCGCGCAGCTTGACCCGCACGCGGGAATTTGCCGCGATATTGCGAACGTAGCCGGCTCTCGATCCGTGCTCAGCGACGAGCCAGAATTGCTGGACAACTCGTCCATTGCCGACGGGAGTGCGGCGGGGCTTTCCGGTTTTGCGGCCGATGGTTTCCAGAAGCGCGTAGCCCGGCGGGAAAACTCCCAGGACAAACAACAGCTTGATGGGAGGATTCAGGACATATTTCTGGAGGAGATGGACGATGCTGCGTTTCATTCCTCTGACTCCAGAGTATCGCCTACGTTCTTTTTAAGGGCGATTGGCATCGGTTAGAGCAAGAACGGCGTAGGCGGTGGCGGCGTCGTTCATGAAGAGCGCGGTTTCGGGACTGAGATGATGCTCTTTGTTTTTGTTCAAGGAGTAGGCTAGCCAAGAGCCTTCGCTCTTGTCTTGATTGGCGGTCAGCCAGGACAGACCGCGCTTCAGTCGGGCGTCTTCGAGTGAAACTCCCGCCTGCTGCAGCACGAAGGTGATTAGGCCTGTGGCGTATCCGTCGCTCTTCACTTCCTGAGCCGTTCCGTCTGAGCGTTTCCAATCGCCTGTCAGGGAAGACAGGCTCCAGCCACCATCGGGCAGCTGTTTCGCCAGAAGCTCGGAGAGAATGGCCTTGTTGCGGTCTGGCTCGATGAGGCCCGGCATTTTCGCCGCGGCCCACAGCAGGCTTACGCGGTTGATCGGTTTTTGCGCCGCGGATTCGCGATTCAGGTATTCACGAAGCAGTTTGAGGTTATCTTGGATTTCAGGCGCGCTGCGATAATTGGCAGGGGCGGTGCCGACCGCGACTGCGGCAAGCGTGGCGCCATAATAGTCTGAGTCGTCCGCTTCCCAAGGCTCGTTGTTGAACCGCAGCCAGAGCCACGCGCCCTTTTTGTTTCCAGAGAATTGCTGTTCTGCCCACATGCTATCGAGGGCGGTGCGCGCGTCGGCGCTGAGATGCTCGTTCTGCGCGTCACGAGTGGCAAGAATCAACGCGTTGAGGACGGATTCCGTACCGCGCGACTCGACGGTTTTGTACGCACCGCGACCCGCGTCGCTGTAGAACGGTGCGACTTCTTTCCAAAGGCGAACGCGTTTCGTGACGTTGTCTAAGAGCCTTTGCTCGTCTGAAGAAACGGCTTGTTCCCCAACCGCGCCACGGAGAGCTGAGCGCGAGAGCGCGTAGGGCAAGGCCGTATGACATGAAACGCAGAAGGTCGCGTGATCGCGCTGGGCCCTGGGCCAGGCCATCCACCACTCCTGCCTTCGATCGAGATAGGCGGCCGCGGCTTTTTGATCCCATGAGTTTGCGATTCGTGTCCCAGGCTTGTCAGGGCGGGTTGCAGTGGCTTTTGGTTCGTCGGAGCCAGCGACTGTCGTTCGGGTGGGCCACAAGGCTGCGATGCTCCCCACCGCGAGGCACGCCGTCAGAGTGACTGTTCGTTGCACCGTGGCTTTCATGGGGACCGGCTCCCTTCGCGGATAGCTCGAATATACATCTTCGGTCGTTGGGGTCGTAGAGAATTCCGTTCGCGCTGAGGCAAAGATTTTATAAAATGCGGCTCCCCAGTGTTGTCGAGGTGTGAGAGGGCATCATGAAAACGATCAAGGGACCGGCAATATTCTTGGCGCAATTCGCGGACGACAAGCCCCCATTCAATAAACTTGAGACCATTTCCAAGTGGGCCGCGGGACTCGGCTACAAGGGCGTGCAGATTCCGACGTGGGACGGGCGACTTTTTGATTTGAAGAGGGCAGCAGAGAACCGGAAATACTGCGACGAGATTTTGAGCACGCTGGCGGCAAGCGGCGTGGAGTTAACGGAACTTTCTACGCACCTGCAAGGGCAGCTGGTGGCGGTGCATCCGGCTTATGACGCGGCGTTTGACGGGTTTGCGCCGGAGTCGGTGCGCGGGAATCCCGCAGCGCGGCAGGCTTGGGCCGTGGAGCAACTTCTATATGCGGCGAAAGCTTCAGCGAATCTGGGGGTGAAGGCGCATGTCACGTTTTCCGGTGCGCTGGCGTGGCCGTACATCTATCCCTGGCCGCAGCGGCCGCCGGGATTGATTGAGACCGCGTTTGAGGAATTGGCGAAACGGTGGAGGCCGATCTTGGATGCGTTTGACGCGGCCGGAGTTGATTTGTGTTACGAACTGCATCCGGGCGAGGATTTGCATGACGGCGTGACGTTCGACATGTTTCTTGAGCGCGTGGGAGGGCACAAACGCTGCAACATTTTGTTCGATCCCAGCCATTTTGTTCTGCAGCAGCTCGATTACCTGGCGTTTCTCGACATTTATCACTCGCGTGTGAAAATGTTTCATGTGAAGGACGCCGAGTTTCATCCGACCGGGCGCCAGGGTGTTTATGGAGGATATCAGCCGTGGATTGATCGCGCGGGAAGATTTCGATCGCTTGGCGATGGGCAAGTGGATTTTCCGGGCATTTTTTCGAAGCTGGCGCAATACGATTTCGAGGGATGGGCAGTGCTCGAGTGGGAGTGCTGTGTGAAAAGCGGCGGGCAAGGGGCCAGAGAAGGGGCGCCGTTCATTGCGCGACACATTATCCAGACGGCCGAGCGGGCGTTTGACGATTTTGCAAAATCAGGGGCGGACGAGGAAGCGAACCGGCGGATGCTAGGGCTCGCCGCACGAAAGGAAGGCAAACATGCCGGGTGAATCGAAGACGCAGGGCAAGCACAGGCGAATCCGGTTGGGCATGGTGGGAGGCGGGCCGGGCGCGTTCATCGGCGCGGTCCATCGCATTGCGGCACGCATGGACGACTGCTATGAACTGGTGGCTGCTGCGCTGAGTTCCGACCCCGGGAAAAGCTTGGCTGCAGCAGAAGATCTGCACATCGCGCGCGCGTATGGGCGGTTTGAGGAAATGGCTGCCGCGGAGGCGGGGCGTCCGGACGGCATCGAAGCGGTAGCGATTGTCACGCCGAATCACATGCATTACGCGAACACGAAGAAGTTCCTTGAAGCGGGAATTCATGTGATTTGCGACAAGCCTTTGACGACGACGCTTGAGGACGCGCAGGACCTGGCGAAGATTGTGGAGCGAACCGGCTTGATTTTCGGGTTGACGCACAATTACACGGGCTATCCGATGGTGCGGCAGGCGCGGGAGATGGTGCTTGCGGGAGAGCTTGGGCCATTGCGAGTGGTTCAAGTGGAGTACGCGCAGGACTGGCTCGCGACGCCGTTGGAGAGAACCGGGCAGAAGCAAGCCGATTGGCGCACCGATCCTGCGCGAAGCGGTCCCGGTGGAAGCTTAGGCGACATTGGCACACACGCGCACAACCTAGCGTGCTTTGTCACGGGACTGCCGGTCGAACAAGTTGCGGCGGAGGTGACCACCTTTGTTCCAGGGCGGCGGCTCGACGACAACGTGCAAATGTTGTTGCGCTTTCCAAAGGGCGTGAAGGGAATGCTTTGGGCAAGCCAGGTGGCGTCAGGAAATGAAAACAATCTGCGCCTGCGGGTTTACGGAGAGAAGGCCGGATTGGAATGGCAGCAAGAGTTTCCCAATGAGCTAACTTTCATGCCTTTGGGACAGCCCCGGCGAGTCCTGAAACGCGGTGGCCCTGGAACAGGAGCCGCTGCGGCGCATGCGATTCGCATCCCTGCGGGTCACCCCGAAGGTTACCTGGAAGGTTTTGCGCAGCTCTATAAGGACTTGGCGGAACAAATCTGGGCCAGGCAGGAGAAGCGGCAGCCGGATGCGCTATCGCTTCTTGTGCCGGGAATCGCGGAGGGAGTAGAAGGGATGCGGTTTGTTGGCGCGGTGCTGGAGTCTGGGCGCAATCACTCAGCTTGGACGCCGCTTTCCGGTGCGCGGTGATACAAGAAAACTTGCGCGAGTGTAAATTCGCTTCTTAGCGCAGGCCAAACAGGGGAGATCGGTCGAACACTTTCCCGTCCGCTTTGAAGGCCACACCGTTTTGGAGCGCCCACTTATCAAACAGCCCGGGATTGTTCGATAGGTGGAGAAGCGCGGTGGCAATTTCCTCCACTTTTGGCATTCCGTTGTGCACGAGATAAAAGCAAGTTTCTTCGTAGGGGGATTTGGGATCTTGGGGATTTTGCACGCGGCGGATAAATCGATCGCGCAATTGAAACTGCACCTTGCCCACATTCAAGATGTAAGCGCCGTCCGACTTTGTTGCTCCAGTGAGAGCAAGAATGCGGCGGAGGAAGGCTTCCGCACGCTGCTCCTTGGTGACGCGGGGCGAAACAGCCCCACCGCCCAATGGATTACCTCCGAATAAGGACAATCCGCCCGGGCCTAAAGTGTGCAGGCCAAAAGAGAAGACCTCATTCACGCGCATGCGCCCACGGGGCATTCTCGCTCGCACCAGACTTCTGTGGCGCAAGCCTGCAGCAAGCGTTAATCTCCACCTAAGCAGAACAATGACGCCTACCAGGAAGGCGAGCACAAGCACGGACACAATCGCAGAAGCCATAGCAATGTCACCGGCCAGATGCGGAGTCAATCCCTCACGGCATTCACACTAGTCACACTAAGCCGCATGGACGACAACTCCATCCTGCCCGTCTCTTGTTATTTCTAGCCGCCCGCGACGGGGTGAACCATCAATACTTCATTTTGCGAGCGGGTGATTTTCTCGATGCGTTCTCCGGTAGCGACGTCGAACGGTTGTGCTCCGGTCTTCGCTTCGTATTCAGCGATGACTCGGTTCACTTCGTCCATGTCGGCGGTTGCGGGATCGTATTCGAGAATGGTGGTATCGCCCTGGGACGAAAACGTGACGATCTTGGCATTCATATCCGGTCTCCTGCGGGACTTCGTTTGGCTTCCGTGGGAGAGAAGCCGGCGGGTTTTGGGTCCCTAGCGCCATCATGCACCGTTGTGCAAAGATGTCAAGACGGCTTTTGCCGGGTTCACGGGCGATGATTCATGACTGCTAGTACCTGAACTCGCGAAGAACGTAATCAGGAATTAGCTACTTTTTTCTTCAATTCTTCAGCGCGCGACAGGCATGGTAATTACGTTGGTTAGCTCGCTTGGCGGATCAGCGACACCGTCGCGAAAGGCGACGACCTTGCCGGAAGTGGCCGCGACACGCTCGCCAGGAACGATAATGCCAACAAGATTCAGCGGATCGGCGGCGGAGACCGTCATGATTTCCCCGAATGGTTGTTGATTGCGCATTGCACGCAGGGACTCGACGGCCACCGGCAGAGCGAATTGCTCGCCGAGGAAATTGCTCACGAACCTGCCGCCGCGCACTTCGCCGCGATCTTCCAGTCGGCGCAAAGTGATGAGCAATTCGCGCCATTTGGGGAGAATCGCTTCACGAGTAAGAAGCTCGCGAAAGACGATTCCATAGCGGTGGAGCAGCATCCAACAAATTGCTTCGAGCGCGCGGTTGCGATCCTGGTTTTCGCCAGAAAAAAGCAACGACCAGCGACCTGCACTGTGTCGAGGCCGCGAGGTTTTCCCGCTGCCCTGTCCGGAGCGGCGCTTGGGATCGATGAGCGCGCGCAAATTATCGAAGCCATCCGCTGTGAGCAAGCCCGCGGCGACAAGTTCCCAGAGCGCGGTTTCCACCTCGGACTTCAGCTTGGCGGTGCCGCGCACGATATCAGCAAAGAAAGAAGCGCCGCGCTGGCGCAAGTACAAGTGAATGGCAGCGGCGTCGGGGCTAAGACCAATCACGCCAGCGTCGCTTCCTTCGCGCCGCGGAATCATCCAGTCCGCGTCTTCACGGACAAAGAATGTAATGGGCGCAACGCTGGTGGGGATGACACGGCGTTGTCCGCCTGCGATCGCTTCGCGTGTCGCGGGGTGCGGAGAAAGCCTGCCCCAGCCGACCGCGCCTGTAAGACAAAGTTGGTCCAGCACCTTGGGATCGTAGTCCGCGACGCGGCGCTTAAGGATTTGCCGCTCCCAGGAATTCGCGGGGGCTTCGAAGCCCTGCATCTGGCGAATCGCTTCGAGCGTTCCGCGTTCACCAAGAAGTTGCGTGCCCGAAGCGACGTGCTGCCAGCGAAGCTGCCAGTTCATGAATTGTGAAGGAGTAACGGATTGAATCTCCTTGCGCAGTTGACCGAGCGTGAGGCGATGGATGCGCGCCAGCAGGCGGCGTTCACACCACTCGGTTTGGTCGGAGTGAGGATCGGTAAATTTGCCGCGCAGAACGACGCCGCTGGATTCGAGACGTAGCAGAGCCTTGTCTATTTCGGAAACAGGAAGAGTGAGGGTACAGGCCAATTGAGTGGCCGTGACGGGGCCAGAATGAGAAATCCAGCCGGTGACGAGCGTGTGCAGAGACTCGTCGCGCGAAGGAATCGGCGCATCCGGGTTTGGCGGCGGAACCTCGAAATGCGCTGAGGGGAAGATTTGTGCGAAGGTGGGGACACGTTCAGCGGCTACCCAATAGATCTCGCTGCCTATCTGAGCGAGGCTTGCGCGGCGGTCCGCTACTAGTTGCTCGAAGAAAGGATTCCAAGCGTTGAGAGACTCCTGTAACTTGAATTGCACACGGCTTTCTTGGAGCCCACCCGAGATGAGGCGAGCGGGCAGCGCAATTAGCGTTAGCAAAGCATCGTGCAGTTCTTCGGCGTCGCGAACGTCCGGCCAGGCGTCGTTACAGACTTCGGTGATGGCTTCGGGATTGAGCCGTCCGATTTCCCCCAGGACGGCCTCGGGCAGCATGCGGCGCATTTCGACGGCGCGCGCGCGGCGCTCTTCGAGAGGAGCATCGTCGAGATAAGCATAGGGATTGGCATTCAGGATTTCGTGCGAAAACTGAGACGGGACCGGCGTGTCTACGGCAAGGCAGGTGATGCGGCCGTCAATAACATCGCGAATCACGCGCTCGAGCCCTCCGATGTCTAACGCTTCGGTGAGAACGTCCTTCATCACTTCGCGAATCAGCGGATGCTTGGAAATCGCGATGTCGCCTTCGGGGAGATTCTCCTGACAGGCGAGGGCTTCGGGGAAAACCGCGGACAGCAAATCGTCGGAGCGCATGCGTTGAATAGGCGGCGGAACCTTTTTCCCGTTGCGAAAACGCAGCAAGGCCAGAGCGCGTCCCGCATCCCAGCGCCAGCGCGCGGTGAAGAACGGGGAAGCGAGCACTGCTTGCTCGAGAACAGAACGCAGGGAATTAGGATGAAGAAAATGAAAGACGTCTGCGAGCGGAAAGCTGTGTTGTTCGCTAAGGGAAATATTCAGCCCATTGTCGGTAGCCGCAGCCTGCAACTCGAAATTGAACGAGCGGCAGAAACGCTTGCGCAGAGCGAGGCCCCAGGCTTTGTTAATGCGCGCGCCGAATGGCGCGTGGATGATGAGTTGCATGCCGCCACTTTCGTCGAAGAAGCGTTCGGCGATGACAGTGGTTTGCGTGGGAACAGCTCCGAGCACGGCGCGGCCGGCGACGATGTATTCCACAGCTTGCTCGGCGCCCGCCTGATCGAGGCCGCACTCGAGCTTGAGCCAGTTGACGGCACCCCCGACATCTGGAGTCACTTGTGTTTCGGCCTCAGGCATGACGCGAGGGACAAATGTGCCGATCTTCTCGCGCAGGTCGGCGACGTGAGCGGAGAGTTCATCAGTGCGCGAAGGAGCTTCGCCGCGCCAGAACGGCACGTTGGGCGCCGCGCCTTGCGCGTCTTCAACGAGAACTTTCCCCGCCTGCACGCGCCGGATGCGCCAGGAAGTGTTTCCCAGCAACATGATGTCGCCGGCAAGGCTTTCCACAGCGAAGTCTTCGTCGACCGTGCCGACGATGGCACCTTCCGGATGGGCGACTACGGTGTACAGAGAATTCTCGGGAATGGCGCCGCCGCTAGTGATCGCGGCAAGTCTACTTCCCCGCCGTGCTCGAACCATGCCGTTCACGCGGTCGCGATGGAGGTACGCCGCGTAGCGTCCGCGTGCGCTGGCGATGCCTTCGGAAAGCATTTCAATAATTTCGTCAAAGTCGGCGCGCGTGAGATTGCGGTATGGATAGGCGCGGCTCACGCTGTCGAATAAGTCATTCTCGCGCCAATCTTCTGCGGCGCACATGGCGACAATTTGTTGCGCCAGGATATCCATAGGCGCTTCGGGAATAGCGAGGCGGTCCAGGTCGCCTTGACGAATCGCGCGCACCAAGGCGGCGCATTCGAGCAAGTCGTCGCGGGTGGTGACGAACAGACGGCCTTTGGGCACGGCGCCGCGCCAATGTCCCGCGCGGCCAATGCGCTGCAGGGCCGCGGAAATGGAGCGAGGGGAGCCAATCTGGCAAACCAAGTCAACGCTGCCGATATCGATTCCTAATTCGAGCGAAGCGGTTGCGACGAGCGCGCGGATTTCGCCGGCCTTCAGTTTTCGTTCAGCGGTCAGACGCAGCTTCCGCGACAAGCTGCCGTGATGAGCGGCGACCGTATCTTTCCCCAGGCGTTCGCCAATATGATGCGCCATACGTTCAGACAAACGCCGTGTGTTGACGAAAACGAGCGTGGAACGATGCTGCGTGGCCAATGCGGCGATGCGATCGTAGATTTCATCCCACATTTCATTCGACGCCACAGGCCCAAGTTCGCTGCCGGGAACTTCGATGGCGAGGTCGAGTTCGCGGCGATGGCCGATTTGAACGATGTGGGCTGCGGATCGCTCCACGCCCGTCAGAAAATCGGCCACGAGTGCGATCGGTTTCTGTGTGGCCGAGAGACCAATCCGCGGAATGCGCTTGCCGGTCAGGTGGTCGAGCCGTTCGAGCGAGAGCGCGAGGTGCGCGCCGCGCTTGTCGTCGGCGACGGCGTGGATTTCGTCAACGATGACCGACTCGACAGTTCTCAGAACTTCGCGGCTCTTCGCGGCAGTCAACAAAATGTACAGAGACTCGGGCGTGGTGACCAGGATGTGTGGCGGATGCGCCAGCATAGCGCGCCGCTCGTGAGCGAGGGTGTCCCCGGTACGTACAGCGGTACGAATCTCCGGCATGAGCAAGCCGCGCTGCCCGGCAAGCTGCAGAATTTCGCCCAGCGGAACTTCCAGGTTCTTCTGAATGTCGTTGCTCAGTGCCTTAAGCGGCGACACATAAAGAACTTCCGTCTCATCCAGCAGCTCGCCGCCAAGCGCTTTACGAACTAATCGGTCAATGCAAATCAGAAACGCGGCCAGCGTTTTTCCTGATCCAGTGGGAGCAGAAATCAGCGCAGTTTTCCCTGCAAGAATGTGCGGCCAGCCTTGAATCTGTGGCTCAGTAGGCGTTCCAAAGCGGCCCACAAACCAATCGCGAACAAGCGGATGCGCCCATTCAAGGCCAGTGTAGTTCGGGTGAGGACCTGAGGTCGTCATAGGAACGCCAAAGATTTAAAGTATAGCCTGAACGATTGCGCCGTGCAGCGAGTGTACTCGTCCAGTAGATTAGTGACACTTTGCCTTTTTTAGATTGCGCTTCCAGCGGGTGACAAATTCCAGTGGGGTGAGGTAAGCCAGGGACTGGTGGGGGCGCACGCAATTGTAGGTGTGTTCCCAGTGGCGCAGTTG
>DATEGP010000036.1:0-2998 GCA_035280045.1 Candidatus Acidiferrum sp. | reverse complement strand
CGGTTTGAATGAGAACCAAAAGGGCGCCAAGGAGGGCCCTCATCTTGAGCGTGGTTTGGCTCATGATTTGCTCCTAGACTAGGTGGGAGGCTGGTGGGCAAGCCTTGGGTCTTTTCCTTCACCCTTGGTTGTTTCTGGAACTCGCCGCAACCTATTGAAAATAGAAAGATTAGGAATGTCCCAGTTGGCGCGGAAAGTGACCTTTTTTCGGCAGGCAAGCGAGTGGCGAAAAAGGGAAACTGATTGGGTTATTTGGCTCGATTCTGCGCGAGCTAAAAGCGGACGTAGCCTGCGCCCTGAGCATCTAACTATCAGCAGCGATTTAGCGAAAAGGACGAACGCACTGACGCAATGAGCCCTGACGCCCAACCCGCAAGCAGCACGCCGATGAAGGCATCGCTGGATGCTCGCGTCGTCATGGAATCCCGGGGATTGAAAAAAATTTATGGGACCGGAACGAAAAACGTTCCGGTTTTACTGGATGCCAATCTGATTTTGCGGCAGGGCGAGATGGTTGCGGTGGTTGCGCCGTCCGGAGCGGGCAAAAGCACCTTGCTGCATTTGCTGGCCGCGCTAGACAGGCCAACGAGCGGTACAGTATACTTCGATTCGAAAGCGATTGAAACAAATGATGACGCGGCGCTCGCGGAATTTCGGAATCGCGCCGTGGGTTTTTTGTGGCAGCGCCACCAGTTGTTGCCGGATTTTACGGCTGCGGAAAACGTAGCCATGCCGCTGCTACTGCGCGGCGACAAATTCACCTTCGCGCTTGAAAAGGCGCGGAAGTGGCTCGCGGAGGTCGGACTGGAAGGCCGGGCCGATCACCGCGCGGGGGAACTCTCGGGAGGGGAACAGCAGCGCGTGGCGATTGCACGGGCGCTCGTCACCGGGCCGTCGGTGCTGCTGGCAGATGAACCTACCGGAGATTTGGACGAGCAGAATGCTTGGGCCATGTTCGAGTTGCTGGAACGGCTGCATCGCGTACACAAATTGACGTCGCTGATCGTGACGCACAATTTGGCGCTCGCCGCGCGTTGCGACCGCATCCTGGCGCTGGAACACGGCGTTCTGCATACCCGCGAAGCTGCGGCTCACGCGGGTGGGGTCCCTGGGGGAGAAGCGAGCTAACGTGTTCGAACGCTATACAGAGAAAGCGCGTCGCGTCATATTTTTTGCTAGGTACGAGGCCAGTCAGTATGGCAGCCCATATATTGAGACCGAGCATTTGCTGCTCGGCTTGATGCGCGAAGACAAAGCCCTGGCCAACCGCTTCCTCCGCCAGCAAGGTTCCATCGAATCCATTCGTAAAGAGATTGAAGCTCGCATCACCATTCGCGAGCGCATTTCCACTTCCGTCGAAGTGCCCCTCAGCGCAGAGTGCAAGCGCATTCTGAACATGGCTGCCGAAGAGGCGGAGCGCCTGGGCCACAAACACGTCGGCACGGAGCATTTGCTTCTCGGCATCCTTCGCGAAGAGAAGTGCTTTGGCTCGGAAATCTTGATGGAGCGCGGCCTGCGCCTGTCGACGCTGCGCGAAGAGCTGGCGCGCACTTCCGGTGAAAAAGCTGCAGCGGCGCGGCCGAAGGAAACTTCTTTACTCGCGGAATTCAGCCGCGACCTCACGCAATCCGCCGGCGAAGGCTCTCTTGATCCCCTGGTCGGACGCGAAAATGAAGTCGAGCGCGTGATTCAGATTCTGTGCCGCCGCACGAAGAACAATCCCGTGCTGATTGGCGAACCGGGCGTAGGCAAGACGGCCATCGTGGAAGGCCTCGCACAACGCATCGCCGATGGCGATGTTCCTCCATTTCTTGCGGACAAGCGCATTCTCTCCCTGGATCTTTCCCTGATCGTCGCCGGCACCAAGTATCGCGGGCAGTTCGAAGAGCGCCTGAAGACCATCATGAAGGAATTGATGGAGAGCCAGAACGCCATCGTCTTCATTGATGAGTTGCACACGCTGGTTGGCGCCGGTTCCGCGGAAGGCTCGCTCGACGCCGCTAATATTTTGAAGCCCGCTCTTTCCCGGGGCGAGATTCAGTGCATCGGCGCAACGACCCCCGGCGAATATCGCAAGTCCGTGGAGAAGGACCGCTCCCTTGAGCGCCGCTTCCAGGCGGTAAAAGTCCCCGCCCCGAGCGAGGACGAGGCGATTCAAGTGATTCAAGGTGTACGCGAGCGCTACGAAAAGTTTCACGCCGTCAGCTACACCGACGAAGCGCTTCGCTATTCCGTTTATCTTTCCAACCGCTACATTCCCGACCGCTTCCTTCCAGACAAAGCCATTGACCTCATCGACGAAGCCGGCGCCCGCGTCAAGCTGCGCCAAGCCACCGTTCCCGAAGAAGTCGGCGAAGTGCAGAAGCGCGTGAAATTCATCACCCACCGCATGGAAACTGCGATTGCCAATCACGAATTCGAAAAGGCCCGCTTCTACTCCGAGGAAGAGCGCAAGGAGAAGGAAAACCTGCGTGGCTTGCGTGAGCGCTTCAAGCTCGATGACGCTTCCACCGGCGTCGTGACCCGCGAAGACATCGAAGAAGTTGTCGCCCGCTGGACGGGAATTGCCGTTACCTCCATTAAAGAAGACGAACAGCAGAAGCTGCTGCGCATCGAGCCCGAACTCCACAAGCGCGTCATCAGCCAGGACAAAGCTATCACCGCGCTGGCCCGCGCCATTCGCCGTAGCCGCGCCGGGCTCAAGTCGCCGATGCGTCCCGTCGGCTGCTTCTTTTTCCTTGGTCCCACCGGCGTGGGCAAAACCGAAGTCGCCCGCCGGTTGGCGGAGTTTTTGTTTGGGTCGGAGAAGTCGCTGGTTCGCTTTGATATGTCGGAGTTCATGGAAAAGCACTCCGTATCGAAGCTCATCGGCGCGCCTCCGGGGTATGTGGGCTACGAAGAGGGCGGTCAATTGACCGAGCGCGTCCGCCGGACGCCTTACTCCGTCATCCTGCTGGATGAAATCGAGAAGGCGCATCCGGACGTTTTCAACATTCTC
>DATEGP010000035.1:0-25615 GCA_035280045.1 Candidatus Acidiferrum sp. | reverse complement strand
CTGTCTTTGCCCAGCAAATCCTTGAAGCGCGAGTATCCGTCCGGGCCTGTTTCATCAATCTGGTGTTCGCCGCTGCCGGTCACGAAGCAGATCGTGCGCGTGGTGGACTTCAAGTCGCGAATAAAGGCTCCCGTAACGCCTTCCTCGTTGAGACCCTTGGCTTCTTCTTTGCGGCTGCCGATTTGAACAATGGCCGTCCCGAGGCTCCGGATTCCTGCTTCTCGCGCCGCAAGCGGATTTTTCTCCAGGTCCACATATTCGACGTGGACTTTGGGCGAGAGATTCGCGTACTGATCCAGCGTATCTTTCGCCTGTTTAAATCCCGTCGGACGGTCGTAGTAATAAATCGTCGCGGGGTCCTTGAGCCCCTTGACGATCTTTGCAGTTTGCTCCGAAAGGCTGAAACGCTTGTTGGCCGTCGAGTCGTAGGTCTTGTTGTAGCGGTCCCCGAGGACGTTCGCCACCGTGAGCACCGCCAGCACGACGACTACGTACAGCGTAGCGTATGCCGCGTATTTGGTTTGTCTCGCTTTGAGCAGCACAGGAACGTTCATTTACGCCCTCCACCGCAAAGATTCGAGCGACCGCGCCGTCAAAAACAGTCCCAAGAAAATCGCGCTCACGTAATAAATGGCATCTTTTGTGTCGATGACCCCTTTTAGGAACGATTGCATGTGCGTAGTTGTCGACAAGTATGTTGCCACTCTCGCCCAGGTCGAGAATTGGTATTCGCCCACCCATCCGAGCACGAAAACGATCAGGCACACGCCAAAGGTTACGGCCCCCGCTATGATCTGGTTTCTTGTCATGGACGAAATAAACATCCCAATGGCCAGCAGGGCTGCCGCTTGCAGCAGCACCCCCAGAAGGCTCACCGCCATGGGCTTCCAGTCGGGGTTGCCGTATTTGAAGAGAAAGAGAAAATTCAGGCAAGTGAACAGCAGCATTGCGGCATAAAGACCAACCGATGCCAGCCACTTTCCCAAAATCACTTCGCCGTCGCGGATCGGAGACGTCGCCAGCAGCTCAATCGTGCCGTTACGCTTTTCTTCCGCGAACAACCGCATCGTCATCAGCGGAATGATGAGCAGGTTGATTACGTTGATGTTGCCGAAAAGTTGTCGAATCACCTGATCGTTGATGTTCATGGGGAACATCTCCCCGCGCAACTGCGACTCCATGCTGTAATAAACGAACGCTCCCACCATGTTCCAAAAAAAGAATCCAAAGATCGCCGCGTAAATGATGAAGAGGATGTACGCAATCGGCGAAACGAAATAGGTGCGAAGCTCCTTTTGGCAAATAATCCAGATATTTCTCAATGTGTTCATTGGGCTGCTTCCTTTGCCTTGGGCTTTTCTGCGGGCGCCCCGGATTGTTCTTGCGTGAGCTGCAGAAAGATTTCTTCCAGGCTCACCGACGCGGGCCGCAACTCATTCAGGTCCCATCCTGCTTGCACTACGGCGCGCGCCAATTCGCCGCGAGCTAATGCGCCTTTGCGATTCTCCACTTCAAAAGCGCTTCCGTTTGCGCGTTTTTCCTTGAACGCCACGCGGCTCACTCCAGCCACTTTACCCAGCCGCTCTTGCACCGCACTTGTATCGAGCGCGCCGTCTCGCGATCCTACCTCCACCAGCACCGATTCCGCCCCGCGCCCGCGCGCCCGCAGATTGCTAACCGAATCCGTTGCCACCAGCCTCCCTTTGCTGATGATGATCACCTGCTCGCAAGTCTGTTCCACTTCCGGCAGAATGTGCGTGCTCAAAATAATAGTGTGGTCGCCAGCCAGGCTCTTGATGAGGTCTCTCGTCTCATTAATCTGCTTGGGGTCGAGTCCTGCGGTCGGCTCGTCCAATATCAGCACGTCGGGATTGTGCAAAATCGCCTGTGCCAGTCCCACGCGCTGCCGGTAGCCCTTCGACAGCTTCCCAAGCAGCTTGTCTCTCACATCGGTAATCGCGCAGCGTTCGCACGCCGAGTCCACCCGCTGCTTCAAATCCGACCCGGACAAGCCCTTGAGCTTGCCAACAAAATTCAAATACTCCGTTGCGCGCATCTCTTGATAGAGCGGGGGAGTCTCTGGCAAATAACCGATTCGCTTTTTAACTTCCATCGGCTGTTCCAGCACGTCGAAGCCGGCCACCGATGCCTCCCCCGATGTCGGAGGCAGGAAACACGTCAACATACGCATCGTGGTGGTCTTGCCCGCCCCGTTCGGGCCGAGAAAGCCAACAATCTGGCCCTTCTCCACCTCGAACGAGATGTGATCTACTGCCGTGGTGCGTGCGTACCTCTTTGTAAGCTCGCTGACTTTGATCATATTTTTTTAATTTTGGAGAAACTCGCCAACTCGAGACGATTGTGAACCGCCGAGGGCTTCACTCGATTCGTAGCAGTGAAACAATATCCTAAGAACTTGATAAGCCGCGTGTCAACCCTCCCATAAAGATTCTGATTGCGTTTTCCAGAAAAAAGCTGCCTGGGCGACCACTTTTGCATACTTTTATCGTTTCTTTCGGAACACGGCGATAAGGACGGCCCGGTCATCCTGCTACAATCACTGTAGAGCCACAAGGAGCCATTCAGAGAACCGAGCATGTTCGTAGTGCGTCTCATCGGCGTTTTGGTGCTGGTCGCCCTCAACGGCTTTTTTGCCGCCACGGAATTCTCTCTGGTCGCCGTGCGTCTATCCCGCATCCGTCAGCTTGTAGCTAAGGGAAGAGTCCGCGCGCGCGTGGTCGAAAGTTTGCTTGGCGATCTCCACCGGGTCGTTTCTGGAGTCCAGCTTGGCATTACCCTGACCAGCCTGGCCATCGGCGCTCTGGGCGAGATCACCCTTGCACGAGGTTTCCAGGCGTTGTGGCCCGCCAAGCCCGGCCTTAATGTCATTTTTCTGACGCATGGCCTCGCGGTAGCTTGTGCTTTTGCTCTGTTGAGCGCGCTGCACGTGGTCATCGGCGAACTCGTTCCCAAAACCGTGAGCCTGGCCCGCCCGGAACGCGTCGCTCTCTTGGTAGCCGTCCCGTTCCGCTGGTTCCTCAGCACTTTTAGTGTAGCGATCAACCTCCTCGACGGAGCCTCTGGCGCCATCGTTAGAGCGCTGGGCGTTTCTGTGGCCCCGGCGCACGGCGTCGCTCATTCCACCGAAGAGCTGCAAATCCAGATTCAGCAAGCCCGCGAGCGCGGCCTTCTCGCTCCCGGCGAAGAAAAATTCATCCTTAGCGCCATCGAACTTTCGCAGATTCAAGTCCGCGAAATCATGGTGCCGCGTCCGGACATGCATACGCTTGCCATCGAATCCACGCTCGATGACGTAATGCGCGCCTTCGCCACCACCCAGCGCTCGCGCATTCCCGTCTATCGCGGTTCGTTGGACCACATCATCGGTTTCGTTCATATCAAAGACATGATGTGGGTCCTTCTCGATCGCGAACGCCGTCTTGAGGAAAGTATCGCCACACCGGCGTTTGACTTGCGCCGCGTCCTGCGCGAAGTCCTCATCGTCCCGGAAACCAAGCCCGCTAGCGAATTACTCCTCGAACTCCGCACGCGCCGCGTCGGCTTGGCGATGGTCGTGGACGAATTCGGCAGCATCCTTGGTCTCTGCACCATCGAAGACATCATCGAGCAAATGGTCGGCGAAATTCACGACGAATTCGACGTGGAAGAGAAGCCGCTGCCGCTGGCCGACGGAGCCATGATCTTCGATGGGGCTTCCAACGTGCGAGATCTTGATGCGCAATACGACATCACGCTGCCCGAAGATCCGGCCTACGCCACCGTCGGCGGCTTCGTGCTCGATCAGCTCGGCTTCATTCCCAAAGGCGGCGAAAGCTTCGACTACGGCAACCATCACTTCACAGTCATCGAAATGGACGGCAAGCGCGTTGCCCGCGTAAAAATCCAGCGCGTCCGCCAGCCCGAAACGGATGCAACGCCTTCCAGCACCGCCGACGTTATGCTCCAACTCGCCAAAGACCCAAAATCCTCAATCGCCGATTCCTAGCTGTGCTCGCACACTCTTTTGGAGTGCCGCAGCTTGCTGCCGCTTTTCCTCCCGGCAACCACGATCTGAAGGGAATTGGCAGTGCCTGTGCACCGAATGATTGGTGACTCTTGGTAGAGTGTCAGCATGGACAAGATTCGGTGGCAGGAGCGTTGAGTTTCGTGAGGCTCCCTAAGACAATGAAGGCGTGAGTCCCCAAAAGCACCGGCTCGCCGATTACCTGCGGCCAAAAACTCTGACGATGCTTTTGCTCGGGTTTTCTTCAGGCCTTCCTTTTTATCTGGTCGGCAATACGTTCGGCTACTGGCTGCGCGATGAACATACCTCACTGACGGCGATCGGGTTTCTTTCCTGGGTGGGCATTGCCTATTCGCTGAAATTTCTGTGGGCGCCCCTAATGGATCGCGTCGACTTGCCGCTATTTAGGCGGCTTGGACATCGGCGCGGATGGATGATGTTCTCCCAGATCGTCGTCGGTTTGGCGCTGGTTGCTATGGGAGGAACCGGCACCAAAGCCGGACTCGGCCGGCTTGGCGTTCTGGCGCTCGTCGTTGCGTTTGCCTCATCCACACAGGACATTGTGGTCGATGCCTGGCGAATTGAATCGGCGGACGATGGAGAAGAACAAGGCCTCCTCGCGTCTGCCTACCAGTTCAGCTATCGCCTTGCGCTCCTGGCTACGGATTCTATTATCCTCATCGTGGCAGCGGCCGTCGGCTGGCGAATGTCCTACGCTGTCTACGGCGCTTGCATGGCCATTGGAATCATCGCGACATGGCTTGCAAAGGAACCGGAGAACGCGAATCCAGTGATCAATGAGAAGGGCGAAGCGGCCCTTTGGACGCCGCGCAGTTTTTTCGATGCCGTTGTGGGACCGTTCATCGCTTTCTTCCGCGCGCATGGCTGGCTCGCGCTTGTGATGTTGGCGGCAATCAGCCTCTACCGAATACCGGACTTCATGATGGGTCCGATGGCCAATCCCTTCTACCGCGACCTCGGTCTTTTGAAGCCAACCGTCGGAGAGGTGCGCGGCTCCATCGGACTCATCGCTACGTTGGCTGGTATCGCAGCGGGCGGATTCTGCTCGCTGAAGCTCGGCTACATGCGCGCGCTCATCATCGGGGGCATTGTGCAGGCAGCTGCCACTGCCGCGTATGCGGCTCTCGCGTTCGCGCACCTAAGCATTCCTCTCTTCGCGGTTGTCATGGCAGGTGACAACTTCAGCCTGAGTTTTGCGGCGGTTGCTCTTGTTGCGTACATGTCGAGTCTCACCAATCTGGGATACACCGCCACGCAGTATGCGCTCTTGAGTTCCACCTATGCCTGGCTGGGGAAAATCTTGAAAGGGTTTTCCGGCGCTGCGGTCGAACATCTGAGCGCCACGCACGGCCTCATTCACGCCTACGGCATTTTCTTTATCGTTTGCGGACTCACTGGCGTACCAGCGATCGTTCTGTTCGCAGCATTGAATTATTGGCACAAGCAGAAGCAACCGGCCCCAGCCACCGCCTAGGATTAGTCTTCACACGTAGCGCTATTTCGTCAGGACCACCACGGTGCCGCGGCCCAGGCCCAGTGTGCGGGCGGCGTTGCCTTTGTTTACGCCAATTTCGACGAATCCGCTGGAGCCCAGATACGCGAATGGTTCCGTGCCGTTGCCTTGGGCGAACGTTTCCACAAAGTTGCTTACGGCCTGCGTTCCTAATTGCAATTTGATGGCGCCATCGCTTGCCGCGCTCTCGGGCAAATCCTCCTGCCGGAAATTCGTGATTAAATTCCCAAACGCGTCCGCGCGGAGAATCACGCCTTTCACGACGCCATCGGCTTCCTTGGGGCGGGGAAGCGAGAACCGCTTGTAATCTTCAATCTCATCGCCCATGCCGGAGGTTTGCCAGCCTTTAGTGAGCCACGCGGCCACCGGAGCGAAAATGTCGCGTCCGTGAAACGTCTTGCTTACCGGCTGCAAATAATAATGCTCTGCGTTCGCGTTCCGCACGACCAAGCCTTCGGGCTCGCGCTCGTAAATCATGGACAGCACACCGTTATCTGGCGCCACAAAGTACTGATTTGCGGCGCTGACCAGAAGCGGACGCCGCTCCGTTCCCACGCCGGGATCCACCACCACCACGTGAACTGTCTTTGGCGGAAAATACGCATACGCCGAGCCAATTGCCAGCGCACCATCGAGCAAATCAAAGGGCGTGACGTTGTGCGTGATGTCCACAATCGTCACGTCGGGATTAATCTTCAGGATCACGCCCTTTAGCGTGCCCACCAGGTGATCGTTCGTGCCGTAGTCCGTCGTCAATGTGATGATCGCGTTGGCCAAGGAGTTCTCTCGTCAGCGAAAGTTGCGCAGGCTGCGCGCCGAACTTCACGCGACGCTGCACTATTTGACGCTATCGGAGGTAAGCTTCTCCGTCAAGAATCCACAGGTACCACGCTTGTGCAATCACCAACGGTGCAAGAGGCCCGTTAAAGGCGAAGCGTTTGCCGTTGGAGTTCGCCGTCTGCCGTCGGAGAAGGACGGGCAGAGCAACTCTCTCTCCCCTCTTACGGCGAACGGTAAACGGTCAACGGCAAACCTCTTAAGAGCGGCGGGCAAGCGGGCTGCCTGCGGCGGCAGTCGGCCTCGCGGCCAGGCGCTGCGGTTAGTTCACGATTCGCCTTGTTCGGGCGCGCATTCATGCCACTCCGGATCGGGGTAGTGCGTGCGGCAGAACCATTGGCTGCAGTGCTCGCAGTACTGCTGAGCGCCTTTATCGCAAGGTTCATCCACACGCGAGACTCCCTGGCAGGTGTGTTCCTGAGGCTTTACGGCGGCTGTTCCCATTACTTCCTCCTCGGCGGGAGCCAGGAAGGGTGGTCAGCGGGCAGGTATCACCACGCCCACTTTGTTCACTCCACTGCACGCAATATACACCCGTCCGTCCGCCGTTGCAGCCATATTGCGCACCGTTCCGCCCCCGGACGGGATATTTGTGCGCGCCATCGCCTCCGTCTTGGGATCAAAGCGCACCATCGTGTTCGGTTGCACCCCGGACTCGCTGTACCAGACCATCCCGTCCGGAGTGATGGCAATGCCGTAGGGCTGAGACTTCGCCCCGCCAGGGGAATCCCACATCTTGACTTCGCCGGTCTTGGGGTTCAGCCGGCCCAAATGGCCCCTCTCGAAGTCCGTGAAGTACACCAGGTCGTGGTCGTCAATGGCCATTCTTCGCGGACGGACTCCTTCAGGCAGGGGATACTCCTTGATGCCCATCGTCTTGGGATCAATGCTGGCCATTTTGTTGGTGAAGAATTCGCAGAAAAACGGGATGCCCTGGCTGTTCACCTGCATTCCGTAGGGATGCGATTTCGGTGTGGGCACGGCCACCAAGTCAATCTTTCCGCTGCGCGGGTCCAGCCGCCCCACGAAGTTGCCTGCCTGCACGGTGAACCACAGGATGCCGTCGCCGTCAAAGACCAGGGAGTGCGGATCCTCGGCCTTCGGGTTCGGCATCTTGTATTCCTTTACTTCGCCGGTTTTTGGGTCCAGCTTGCCGATGTAATGCGCGAAATTCCCCGTAAACCAGATGTTTCCCTCCGTGTCAGCCACCAGGCCGTGCGGCCCGGAGTTGTCAACCTTCAACGGAAACTCCTTGAACGCTCCCGTGGATGGCTCCACCATCCCAATCTTGTTTTGCATTTGCTCGGTGAACCACAGGGCACCGTCCATTCCCACCGCGGGATCATGCGGATGCGCCCCCTTGGTCGGGACGTCCCACTCCTTGATGGCTACATGCAGATCGCCGACGGTGAGTTCGGGAGGGAAGCCCTTGCTCCGCTCGGAGGCAGGTGTTACGCGGACCGGCGGCGCCTGGACACCTTGCGCTCCTCGCGATGCAATCACGCCTGCGGCGCAGGCCGCGACCAGTGCGGCAGCGGCGCCAATCCCGCCAAGCATTTTCCAGGTAGGGCTCCAACTTGGGGTCCAGCCTATTCTCATGGCAACCTCCTGGGCGGGTCTTGCGGGAGAGAGAAGCTTACTCCCACGGGAGGATAAATGGAAAAGTGAAAATGGAAAATGGCACCCCCTACCCACCCACCCCACTATTGCAAGGTTATCAAAGTAAAAGACTTGCAAATCGCCACTGTTGTAAGTTGTTGAAAACAAAGAAAGCGGCAAGGGGGTGAAAGCTGGGAGCAGTTCATACCCGATCGAAAATGGAAGAGTGAAAATGGAAAATGGGGAAGAAGCAGCCGAGCTGTGCGCCGCGGGGGCGAAGGCCCCGCAGCTTCTCCCTGGTTCCGTTTTGGGAATTGTTTGGGTACACCCCGGCAGTTTTGTGAAGAGTGTGAAAACAAGAGACTTAGAGCGTACGGAACTTTGTAGAATATACGGAAAATTGTAGAAGATGAGATCCTTCGACTCGCGGCGCTCGCTCAGGACGACTATCCTCATCGGATAGTCGCTTGGAAGAATATACGGAACTTTGTAGGCCGCGGATTTTCGCGGATAGGCGCGGATAAGGGAGCGGAAAATGGAAGAGTGAAAATGAAAAATAGGTAAGCCCAAGACTTTAGATGAAGACACTGATGCCGGGAGGTTCTGAATGGAGGCGCTGCGCGACACGATGAAAGACCCGTAGAATTACCTTCGAAGTCTGGAGGATTATATCAGAAAGTAAAGATTTGTCAAGCCGTAAATAAGTCGTTTGTTTGTAGAAGGTTGGCGGGACGAAATTATGGCTTAGAGCGCGGGTTTGGAGGAGAGGATGGAAGTCGTTTGTTTGCTTGTAGATGGAGGCATGGAAGAAGAGTCAAAATCCCCGCACGCAAAACCCGCGTACGGTGCACCCAGCAAAATCGGCGGCTCGATGCTTGTCGCTGTCCGGTAGAAGAGGCTGGGAAAAGTCAAAGCCCGCACCCCGAAAGTCGCAGGGTGCGGCACCCGCGAGCTGGTCGTCTGGGTTGTCTATACCCCACCCGCCTAAATTGTGACGCGCCTCCGGGTCTGCACGCCGTCGAGCGTTTTGTTTGGTGGAGGAAATGAAAAACCCCAGCCCTCACAAACCGAGGGTGGGGCACCAGGCCTGCGGTAGGCAGGATAAATTTGTGACGCGCCTCCAGGTCTGCACGCTGTCGAGCGTTTTGTTTGGTGGAGGAAATGAAAAAACCCCCACCCTCACAAACCGAGGGTGGGGCACCCGGCACCCGGCGTTAGGCAGGATAAATTGTGACGCGCATCTGGGTCTGCACTCCGTCGAGCGTTTTGTTTGATGGAGGAAATGAAAAACCCCCACCCTCACAAACCGAGGGCGGGGCACCCGGCCCCCTAAAGGGATGGCGCTACATTGAAATCCCTAAGAAGGAACGAAGGAGAAAATGAAGAGAGATTTCTCCCTGCGCAGGCCGACCGCTTCACAGGAGTGAAGCGGGAGAAAAAAGTCGGCCTGCTTCGCTCGAAATGACGTGCAAGAGGGGAGCGAAGAAGAGGAGGGCACGATGTTCGGGCGGCTGTCCGGGATCTACGATCAAGCCGCAGCAGTCCAAAGCGAAGATGGCGACGTAAAGTCGCCGCTACACGGACAAAACGGATTCAGACGCGTTTACTTTTCTAAATGGCGAAGATATCCTCTGGCATGCTCAAAACAAGAAAATCGGCAGGGACCTTCGCAGGTACTACTGTGTTTGGTTGCGGCTTGCTGCTTTTCGCTTTGTTCTTTTGCGCGCTTCCGGGTGCGGCGCAAGTGGCCGAAACTGCGAACCCTTCGTCGAGTGTTCCTACGCCGCAATCCGTGCTGGGGCACAAGCCCGGGGACGATTTTTATCTGGCGAATTACGATGAGTCACGCGAGTACTTTCACAAGCTGGCAGCAAGCTCGAACCGCATCAAGCTGATCAACGTGGGGAAAACGACGCGAGGGCTGGATTGGGAGATTGCGATCATTTCGTCTCCGGAAAATCTGGCGAACCTGGACAAATTCAAAGACATTTCCAGAAAACTGGCCGATGGGCGCGGGCTATCGGATACGGAGGCGCGCGAATTGGCGCGGCAGGGCAGGGCCATTGTGCACATTGACGGAGGGCTGCACTCGACCGAAGTGGCAGGGGCACAGCAGTCCATCGAGTTGGCGTACAAGCTGGTTTCGTCGCAGGGCGATCCAGAGGTGGACGCCATCCTGAACAACGTGATTTTGATGTTGTGGCCAACGCTGAATCCGGACGGGCAGAACGAAGTCGTGGCGTGGTATCGCCGAAACGTAGGGACGACCTACGAAGTGAGCCCGCTGCCGGACCTCTATCAGGAATATGTGGGACACGACAACAACCGCGACGGCTACATGAACAACATGATGGAGTCGCAGGACGTGACGCGAACGGAGTTGGAGTGGGACCCGGTGATTTTCTATTGCCATCATCAGACGGCGCCTTTCCCGGCGCGGATCTTCATTCCGCCGTTCGTCGAGCCGATTTCCTCGAACATTCATCCGCTGATGGCGAGATGGCTGAGCGTGATGGGCACGAACATGGCGGCTTACCTGGACGAACACGGGATGCCAGGCGCGGTGAATCGCGTGGGCTTTGACAATTGGTATCCGGGTTTCCTCGATTTCACCCATATTTTCCGGAACAGCATTTCGTTCTTTACGGAGACGGCGCTTTTTCGGTATGCGACGCCGAGGTTTTATCCCGTGGATGAATTTCCGAAGGAGCAACGCGGGCTGCGATCAGAGGTTTTTTACAGCAGCCCGTGGAAAGGCGGCTGGTGGAGGCTGCGCGACGCCGTGAATTACATGGAGGGCGGTTCGATGGCCGTGTTGAACACGGCGTCCAAATACCATGAAGAGTTGCTGTACAACCGCTATCAGGCGGCGCGGGACAACGTCGAGCGGTTCAAGAAAGAGGCGCCGTTCGCGTATGTGATTTCGCGGGAGCAGAGGGACCTGCCGGAAACGGCAACGCTGGTGCAGAAGCTGATGATAAATGGAATCGAAGTGCAGCAGGCGACGAAGACGTTTCACGCGAATGGGCGAGAGTATCCGGCGGGGACGTGGGTGGTGTTGATGGACCAGCCGTTCTCGCCGCTGGTGAAGGAGCTGTTCGAGGCGCAGCACTATCCGGATTTGCGGGAGACGCCAAACAGCCCGCCGAAGTTGCCTTATGACGTGACCGGTTGGACGCTACCGATGCAGATGGGAGTGCAGATCGCGCCCGTGTTGCAACCGGTGGGAGCAACGGATCGCGCTGCGCTCGAGAGAATCGAGAAATTCACATCGCCGGCGGGCAGCGTAAATGGGACAGGAAGCGTTTACGTGCTGAGCCACAAAACCAATGCCAGTTTTAAATTGATGAACGAAGTGTTTGCGAGCGGAGGGCGCGTCGGGTTCGCTACGGGCGAAACGGAGACGGCCGACGGCTCCGAGAGCGGCGCGATGGTCCTCTCGGGCATTGAGCGAGGAAAGCTGGATACGCTGGCGAAAGAAAATTCTTTGACGGTGAAAGCGGTGGCGGCTTCGCCGAAAGATACAGTCAGCGTGAAGAAAGCGCGCGTTGGGCTTTATCGGGCTTGGGCTGCGGCGATTGACGAAGGTTGGACGCGGTGGATCCTGGAACAGTACAAATTCGATGCGGTGACGCTGCGCAACGGGGACATCCAGGCGGGGAATTTGCGGGACAAGTTCGACGCGATTGTGCTGCCGGACAGTAACCCGGAAACGATCATGAATGGATTTGGACCGGGGAGCGTTCCGGGCGAATACGTAGGAGGCATCGGGGAATTCGGAGTGATGGCGCTGCGCGAGTTTGTTCTGGCAGGGGGGACGTTGATTGCGTTCAACAATGCTTCGGTTTTTGCGATCGATCATCTGGGACTGCCGGTGAAAAACGTGCTGGGGGGATTGAAGGATGAAGAGTTTTTCTGCTCGGGCTGCTTGCTGCGGGTTGAGGTGCAAGACATGACGCATTCGGCCGTGGCGGGATTGCCGCACGATCCGATCGTGATGTTTGAGCGAGGGCCGGCGTTCGAGGCGAAGGAGGGGCTGCACGGCCGCGTGCTGGCGGCATACCCAAAGGACGAAAGCCCGCTTATGAGCGGATACCTGCTGCATCCCGAGCGCATTCAAGGCAAAGCGGCGGCGCTCGAAGTGCAATATGGGAAGGGGCGCGTCTATTTGCTGGGATTCAGGCCGCAGTGGCGCGGGCAGTCGCACGGAACGTATAAGTTTTTCTTCAACGCCTTTTGCGAGTCGCAGGGACTTTCGAAACCGGGAGGGGCAATCCAGCCACCAAAGGCTCCGGAAGCGGGATCGCAAAAAGAGAGCGGGAGCTCAAAGCCGCCGGCACCATAAAGAGACCGGGAATCTCGTGAAAGCCGAGAAACGCCACACTAGGATCGAGTTCGCGGCGATTTCCCTCAGTTAAGTCGGATTTCGATCTAACTTGTCGGTTATGAGAGGTGAATGATGCGTGTAGCTCGATGGGTTCTGGGAGCATCCGGAGGCGCGCTGTTGGCGTTAACGGGCTGCGGCTTGGGAATTGACGTCCCAATCAGACCAGCTCCACTCACTGAGGCGCGCAAGGCGGCCATCGAGCAAGAGGTGCGGCAGTTTGCTGCTACGGTGGCGCGGGACGTTACACAAGAGGGCCCTCGGGCGTGGCAGAAACACCTTGTGGACGACCCGGCGTTTTTCATGGCCGTGGATGGAAAGCTGCAATTTCCTAACCGGCAGTCGGCCAGGGAGGAAATTGAGAACCTCGCGCACACTTTTACGCACATCCAACTCAATTGGGGAGACGATTTGCGCATCGATCCGCTCGCGGTGGACCTGGCCCAGGTGGCAACTTCCTGGCACGAATTCCTTATGGACAAGGACGGGCATAGCACGGAGGAAAGCGGTTTTTTTACTGGTTTGGTCGAAAAACGAAATGGCGAGTGGCAATTCCGAAACGCGCATTGGTCGGTGGCGTCGGCGCGCAAGGCGCCGTGATGCTAGGCTCCGGGAGCCATTTTGGTCTTGACGTTGCGCAAAGTGTCGAGGGCGCTGTTCCAGAAGCCTGAGCCGCCGCTCGCCAGGATGCCGAAAAAAAAGCAGTATGCGGCCTTGTCCCAGAACGCGGTGGGGAAAGTGATTCCAGTGGGAACCAGCGTTTTGGGAAAGAATCCGCAGATGACTCCGCCGACGACGATAGCTAGGACGTGGACGCAAAGAATCCGAACGTCCTCCTGGACGCCGGTTTTCTGCGTCGAAAGATAGTTCGAGAAGGCTGGAAACCGCTTGATGAATTCGGTGACGCGCTCGGTGGACACGCTGAGCGCCGCAACATAAGTCATCATGCCATTCAGATCCATAGCTTTCTCCTGAGCAAAGATCGGCCCCCGGCCGGAAGGCATTTAATGAATGGTGACGGTCACCGGCAAAACGTTTCGTGGGTTCTCATGGCAGGTTCGTGGTTTAGAATCGAGGATGCCTGATCTTGCAGGGAGCATTCGAGATGACGCAGGGGATTGCCAGCGAAAAAGCTCTGACGGTGCTGGAGCGTGCGCGAAACAGCCGGCGTGTGGTGCGAGAGGAGGCACTGACACTGGCGGAAGCGCCACTCGACGAGTTGCTTAAGGCGGCGAGCGAAGTGCGCGAGCAGGGAAAAGGCAAGACGGTCAGCTTTTCGAAGAAAGTTTTCATTCCGCTGACGACGCTGTGCCGGGACTATTGCTCGTACTGCACGTTTCGGAAGGATCCGGGGCAGCCTGGCGCGCATTTCATGACGCCCGAGGAAGTTCTGGCGTTGGCGGAGCAAGGGCGGCGCGCGGGCTGCAAAGAAGCGCTTTTCAGCCTGGGCGATCAGCCGGAGCGGATTTTTCCGGAAGCGAGAGAATTTTTGCGGCAGCAGGGTTACGCGCGCACGCTGGATTATTTGGCGGCGATGTGCGAACTCGTCCTGGAGCGCACTGGGTTGCTGCCGCATGCGAATCCGGGCGTAATGGATGGCGCGGCGCTCGACAAACTGAAAGAGTCGAACGTCAGCGTCGGGCTGATGCTGGAAAACGTGAGCGTGCGGTTGATGCACGACGGCTTGCCCCACGCTAACGCGCCCGACAAGGTTCCGTTGTTGCGCTTGCGGACGATGGAGGAAGCGGGGAAGCGATCAATCGCCTTCACCACGGGCATCCTGATGGGGATTGGGGAAACGATGGAGGAGCGCATCGATTCGCTGCTGGCGATTCGCTCGATGAATGAAAAGTACGGGCACATCCAGGAAGTGATCGTGCAGAATTTTCGCGCAAAGCCGGACATCCCCATGGCGATGCACGCGGAGCCTTCGCTCGAAGAGTTTTTAAGGACGATTGCGATTGCGCGACTAATTCTGGGGCCAGAGATGAATCTGCAGGCGCCGCCGAATTTGAGTTACGAGGATTTTCCAAGGCTGCTCGATGCGGGGATAAATGATTGGGGCGGAATCTCGCCGGTGACGAAAGATTTCATTAATCCTGAGGCGGCATGGCCGCAGGTTTCGCGGTTGCGGGCGGAGACGGAAGCTCGCGGATTTGTCCTGCGTGAGAGGGTCGCACTATACCCGGAGTTTGTCGCGCGAGAAGTGTTCACATCGGCGTGCGTGCGCGAAAGAGTGAAAGCGTTGGCCGGCGCCGACGGCTTCGCAAGAGAAGAAAACGCGGACGCACAGACGGCGGGATAAAGCCGATACTGCCCTTACTCAATAGGCAGGCCGGTGAAGCGAATGCCGGCAGTATGAACCTTGTAGCGGATGTTGAGGCCGATTAGTAAAGCTGTGATGGACTCGACGATGCGGGCGTTTTCGAGTTTTCCGCCGTTCAGGGCGCGGGCGCCGGGAATTTTTGTAACGAGTTCGCTCGCCACACGCTTCGCTTCGTCGTCATCGCCGCAGACCAGGATGTCGCAATCTACGGGGCCTGCCTGTGCAAGCAATGCGGCGCTGAGATTGTGAAACGCGGCTGCGACGGTAACCGATGCGGGAACGAGTTCGCGAGTCTGTTGCGCCGCGGAACCTTGCCATACACTGAGCATACGAGAGGGCGCGCCGCCGACGGCAGCGGCAAGCGGTACGGTGGTGTCAATGAGAATCTGCCCCGTCTTCCAGTGCGGCTTCAGTTGCTTCAAGAGCGCCGAGTGACCGGAGAAGGGGACCGTCAGAACGACCACTTCGCATTGCTCGACAGCCGACGCGTTTTCGGCGCCGTCGATCTTTGCGGACGAGCCGATGCGCGAGCGCAAAAGCTGCGCGGTTTCTACGGCGCGATTTCCCTCACGTGAACCGATGACAATATGCTCGCCTGCACTCGCCCAGCGCAGCGCGAGTCCTGAACCTTCCGGCCCTGTCCCGCCGATGATTCCAATTTTTCTGCTCATAGGGATGCCTAAATCGTCGCTGCCAATATAGAGGGATTCGCACGACAAGAAAAGCGTGAGCCGCAAGTGATACCAGAACTTTGGACGATGACTGGCGGGAGCACGTTTATGGTAGGATGCGCCCAGATGTTCCATTCAACTCGAGTTTTCCATGAGCGTGGTGACCAGAACTCTCAAGAAAACGCTGCTCTTGCTGTGTCTTGCGCTCGCGATTCTCGCAGCGCCCTGGATGGTTTCTGCGAACACCGAAGAGCACGCGCTGCCGTCGCACGTTCCGCCTAAGCGCTCTTCACAAATCAAAGACGGCTTCGGAATCAACTCCGACCTGCCGCGCGACCCTTATTTGCCTTGGAATCGCCGTTGGTGGACGCGCATGTTCGATGCGGGCTTCAAATGGATTCGCATCGGGCAATACGAGAACAGCTCTGATTGGACGAGCTGGGATTGGGTGGAACAGAAACGCGGAGTCTTCGCGGTTCCGCAGCAGGTCGAAGATTACGTGGATTCGCTCGTCGACAACGGTGTGCACATTCAGGCGCAACTCTTGTATGGAAACGCGATGTATACTTCGCCCGCCGGCAAGCTTCCGGACATCAGCGTTCCCGCGCCAGGATCGTTTCACAATCCCGACCGTAGTCTCTACTCGGTTTTTTGGCCGCCGAAGACGCCAGAACAGATTGCCGCCTTCGATCGCTACGTCGGATGGATGGTGCGGCATTTTCGCGGGCGGATTTCCTACTGGGCGCTTTGGAATGAACAGGACATCGATTACTGGAACCCTGTTCCGAATCCCGAAGAGTACGGCCGGCTCCTGAAATCTTTTACGCAAGCCGTTCACGAAACCGATCCCCAAGCCAAGGTCATTTATGGCGGTCAAGCTGATCCAACCCGCGACTTCACCCAGCGCGCTTTGAACACGTGTCAATGTGCTTCAGAAATCGATGTCTACGCTTATCACACTTACCCGGGTTACGGCCGAAACCTCCATCCTGAAACAATGGACTCGGGCGCATACCGTGCGGAGTCGCCAAAAGCACTGCGAGATTTGGTCAAGAACTACAAGGGAATCCGCTCGGACCTTCCATTTTTCGATGATGAATTCAACTCGATTCCGTCATGGGAGGGATCGGACGAGACGGTCCAAGCCAAGTACGTTCCCCGGGGCGTTCTTTACAACTGGGCGGCCGGCGTGAAGACGTTCACATGGCTGCTCACCGCTGGTACCGACGGCAATGAGTACGATGACTTTGGCATTGTCCATGGTCTGACTCACCACGACACGGATTTCACGGCTCGGCCGGTTTTTGGTGCGTTGCAAAACACGAATGCTTTATTTTCGGACACAAAGTTTGATCCAGAGATCCAGGTTTCGGGTGCGGATATTCCGCAATATCTTCGCAGCGACTATCCGTTCCTTGCTTATGGCTTTCGCTCGGTTTCCGGAAAGGCCATTGTGGCTTATTGGCTCGGCGGCCAAAGTTATCCGGGGAATTCCTTTCCGCAGCTTTCGTCGGGTCTGACCATCAAGAATTCGGGCATCGAACATCCTGTGTTGATCGATGTGGTCTCAGGCGAAATCAAGCCGGTTACTTGGAAAAAAGGCACAACGGATATGCTCGAAGCCTTGCCGATGCGCGACAGTGTGATGGCCATCGCCGACGAGAGCTATTTTGATTGGCCCGTGTTGCCCGAGACCCCTAGTTCACTCAACATTGTTTCGAGCGGGAATGCTCTCAAGCTGGCTTGGGCAGTCCACGAAGAAACGAAAGGCATTATCGTTGAACGGCAGATAGCAGAAAACTCTGGCGGCCATGAGGGCGGGAGTTGGCAGAAACTCGCGCGGCTGCCCGCAACAGCAACCGAATACACCGATTCCAGTGCGCCGCGCGCAAAGTCACTTGGCTATCGCGTTCGCGCTTTCAACGACGCCGGCGAATCGGCTTATTCAAACATTGTTCGCACCCGCTGGTGAATTTCATCGCGCCTGTCAGCTTTCAGGGACTTTGACTCATGCCACACCTCGCCATGGCCGGAGGCAAACCCGTAAGATGGAAGCCTTTCCCAGGCTGGCCGGTTTATTCGAGTCATGAGGAGCGTGCTCTCCTGCAGGTTTTGCGATCGCGTAACTAGGGAGCTGTCCGTTTCCGAACGCTCACGCCAGGCGCGTTTGCGGCAAAGTTCGCAAAAGCTCATGGAACAAAGTGCGGTATCGCTTTGACTAACGGCACGGTTGCGACTTCGCAACGGAATGAGCCGCGCCGAACGCCCTCGCGTTGAAAAACGTCAGTGGTAAGCTGAACGCATGCCGGAATTGCCGGACATCTCGGTTTACATCGAAGCGCTGGAGGAGCGCATTCTGAACCAGACGCTCGAAAGTGTGCGCGTTGTCAGCCCGTTTCTGCTGCGGACAGCAAGCCCCCCGCTGTCTGATGTGAATGGGAAGAAAGTTCTGCGTTTGCGCCGTCTTGGGAAGCGCATCTGTATTGGGTTGGAAGACGAGCTTTGGCTTGTCTTGCACCTGATGATTGCGGGCCGCTTGCACTGGCGTCCGCGGGGCGTCAAGGTTTCGCGTCCGCGAGGGCTTGCGGCATTGGATTTTCCAAATGGCTCGATTCTTTGGACGGAGGCGGGCTCGCAGAAGCGTGCGTCGCTCCACGTAGTGCTGGGCGAAGACGGACTCGGCGCCCTGGATCCTGGAGGGATCGAAGTCTTGGAATCAGACGCTGCACAATTCACGGCCGTTCTTCTTTCTGCCAATCACACGCTGAAGCGGGCTCTTACCGATCCGCGCCTTTTTAGCGGCATTGGGAACGCGTACTCCGACGAAATCCTGTTTGAAGCGAAGCTCTCGCCGCTGGCGCTGACACAAAAGATGACCGCGCCAGAGATTACGCGCCTATACGAGGCCATTCGCGCGACGCTCACGCGATGGAAGGAGCGCCTGAGGGCGGAAGCGGACGGAAAATTCCCTGAAAATGTAACCGCCTTCCGGGACGGCATGGCAGTCCACGGCCGATACAAACAGCCGTGCCCTCGATGCGGAACGAAAATCCAGCGCATCCGTTACGCCTCGAACGAAACCAACTATTGCCCCACGTGCCAAACGGGAGGGAAGCTTCTGGCCGACCGCGCGCTCTCGCGACTGCTCGGCGCAGATTGGCCGCGCACTCTTGAAGAACTCGAGTTGCTCACGTCTAAACGAACCTAGGTTCGTTGGCGCGACTGGAGTTTGGCCCACATTGAGCCTCGCCTCTCGCCGGTTCGTCAGCTGTACGTCCAGGCGGCTCTTATCAGTGCAGGATAGCGGCGATGGCTCCGTCTGCGATCAACGCAGATATCATCTCGATGTCGGGCGCGAGCGGACGATCCACGGAAAGCATGCAGGACTTCACGCGAACTGCTTTATAGGCTTTTGTTGCGAGTTTGCCGGTCTTCAGCGGGGCGAGGAGATCAATCCCCTGGCAGGCGCATAACAGCTCAATGGCGATGGTGTTACACAGATTCTTCAGCATGCGTTCGAGCCGGCGCGCCCCGCTCATCCCCATGGAAACGTAGTCCTCTTGATTTCCGGACGTGGAAATGGAGTCCACGGAATGCGGCATTGCCAGCGCTTTGTTTTCGCTTGTCAGCGCTGCGGCGGTCACCTGGGCGATCATGAATCCGGAATTCAGCCCGGGCTCGGGAGTCAAAAACGCCGGCAGCATGCTTGTCAGCGGATTCGTCATTTGCTCGACGCGCCTTTCGACAATTCCTCCAAGTGTAGCGAGTGCAATCGCGACCTGATCCGCGGCCATGGCGAGGGGTTGACCGTGAAAATTTCCGCCACTGACGATGTCGCCGCTCCTATCATCGCGCACAAAAACCAGGGGGTTGTCCGTTGCGCTGTTCAATTCCACGGCGGCGATTTCCCGCGCTTGCGCCAGCGCGTCGCGCACCGCTCCATGAACTTGCGGAGTGCACCTTAAACTGTACGCGTCCTGAACACGGGGATCCTTTTCTGCGGCGCGGTGCGATTCGCGAATCTGGCTGCCGTCGTTCAAGTGCGCCAGGTTTCGTGCCGTGGTTGCCGCTCCAGCATAAGCACGCGCGTGCATGATGCGCGCGTCAAATGCACCTGGGCTGCCCCGGAGTGCATCGAGCGAGAGAGAAGCGGCAACATCGGCGGAGTCGGCGAGGATGTCAGCCTCGCGCAGAGCAAGGCTTAACAGCGCCAGCATCCCCTGCGTGCCATTCAGAAGGGAAAGACCTTCTTTGGCCTCGAGTTCGAGCGGGGCAATGCCCGCGCGCTTCATTGCCTCGGCGCCGGCCAAGGTTTCGCCGTGAAATACGGCTCGTCCTTCACCGATAATCACATGCGCCAGGTGCGCGAGAGGAGCAAGGTCACCCGAAGCACCTACGGAACCCTGCGAGGGAATAACAGGGCACACTTTTGCATTCAGCATCTGGCAGAGAGTTTCCACGACACAGGGCCGCACACCGCTTAGTCCCTTGGCGAGTGCGTTTGCGCGTAAAACCATCAGCGCACGGGTCTCGACCTCGCTCAGCGGTTCGCCAACTCCGCTCGCGTGTGAGCGAACAAGATTGACCTGCAGTTGCCGGACCTGCTCAGAAGAAATCCGCACCGAGGCGAGCTTGCCAAAGCCCGTGTTGATTCCGTACGCGGTCGCGCCGGACGCTACAAGCCGTTCTACGACAGCGCGCGAAGCATTCATGCGCTCGACTGCCGCAGGGGCAAGTCCCACAGTTTCGCCGCGCAAAGCCACGCCGTAGAGCTGCGCAAAAGTCAGGTCGTTGCCCGTCAGCAAGGCGCTCATGCGCGGCTCCGGTGCGGCTCGGACACTCCTGCGGCCACCATGATTCGCCGATATTTTTCCGGCAACAATTTCGGCCGCCCGTTACTTCCGCAAATCACGTGCGTCGTCTCGCCGTTGGCCAGAACTCTTCCATCCGCGTCGCGAATCACTTCATAAGAAAACACAATCACGCGGTTCTTTGACTCTGCAATGCGCGTGCGAATTCGCAGCTCCTCGTCATAGCGCGCAGAGTCATGGTAGCGGCAGTGTGCGTCCGCGACTACAATGCGGCAGTCATCCTCTTTTTCCATCCTTTTGTATTCCACCCCGAGCGCGCGCATCAGCTCCACGCGGCCCACTTCGAACCAAATCAGGAAGTTCGCGTGATACACGACTCCCATTTGGTCGGTTTCCGCATAACGCACGCGCACCCTTGCATCGTGATATTCGAGCATTCGAGTTTCTCTGTCTATTCCGGTTTGCCTTGCCACACGGGTTTACGTTTTTCGAGGAACGAAGCCAGGCCTTCCTTGAAGTCCGGCGTGCAGCGGATTCGCGCATTCTCAAGAATCGCGCGTTCGAGGTCATGATCAATGCTGGGAGCAGCCGAAGAAGTCATTAGACGCTTCGCGCGAGAGAGGCTTCCGGGGCTTGCCGCAATCAGCACTTCGGCAAGTTCCCTGGAACGGGCAAGTAGATCTTCGGCCGGAATGATTTCGTTCACTAATCCAAACTCTTTCGCTTCCGCAGCTTCCAGGATTCTCCCCGTAAGCAAAAGGTCGCGCGCTTTCTTTTCGCCGATCTGCCGGGTGAGAAAAACCGAAACGAGGGCAGGGAGAAACCCGATCTTCACTTCCGTATACCCGAACTTGGCTTCAGGAACGGACAAAGTAAAATCGCATAGCGTAGCAATTCCACATCCTCCTGCCAGTGCGGCGCCATTCACTGCGGCGATTAGCGGCCGAGGAAAACTCCAGATGCGCCGGAACATTTTTGCCATGCGCCGGGAATCTTCTTGATTTTCCGCGGGAGACTGCTGCGCAATCTGTGCCAACATTTCCAAATCCATGCCGGAGCAAAACGCTTTTCCTGCTCCCGTCACAATTCCCACGCGCGCATGGCTCTTCTCGATTTCATCCAGCGCCGTTTGCAACTCGGCAATCATCGTGGCGGACATGGCATTGCGCTTGTCCGGGCGGTTCAGAGTGATCGTCGCAGTCGGTCCGGCAATGTCCAGGATTAGCGTGGAATACATAATTCGATCTCCTCTCAATTCACGAGTGGAGCATGGGCGTATTTTGCGCGAATCTCGTTGGTCATTTCCAGTGCCTTCAAAAGCCCCTTCGCTTCGATCCCGGGATTGCCGCCCGCTTTAGCAAGGGCTGCAAGCACGTCTTCTGTGGCGATATTCCCGATCAGATTATCTCCGGCAAACGGGCAACCGCCAAGCCCGGTAAGGGCACTGTCAAAGCGCCGGCAGCCTGCCTCATACGCCGCGAGGATTTTTTCCTCGGCGTTTTCTGGCCGGCTGTGCAGATGAACTCCAAGCTCGATTCCAGCAACGTGATTTTTCACCTGACGGTACAAATCGCCAACCAGTTCGGGAGTTGCCGTGCCTACCGTGTCCGCCAAAGAAACGGTATGGATGCGCGTGTCCTTGAGCCATTCCAGAGTGTCGGCAACGATCTCTGGCCCCCAGGGCTCGTCATACGGGTTTCCAAAGGCCATCGAAATATAAATAACCAATCCACGATTCGCCGCAACGGTTGCCTTCTTCAATTTTTCAACCAGCGTCCGAGATTCGTCTCGCGTCATGTTGGCGTTCGCGCGCCGAAAATAGGCAGAGATCGAATACGGGTAGCCAATAGTAGTCACGCCGGGTGTCGCCAGGGCCCGTTCCAACCCTTTCTCATTGACAACAATCCCGATAATCTCCGGCGGCCCAGCTTGCGGCGGCAGGGAAGCGTTGAACTTGGCCATCACCTCTTCGCTGTCCGCCATCTGCTTCACATGTTTTGGCGACACGAAGCTGACCGCATCAATATGCCGGAATCCCGCTAGCACCAGCTCTCTTAGGTATTCCGCTTTGTATTCGGTCGGGATGAAATCAGCCAAGCCTTGCCAAGCGTCCCGCGGGCATTCGATCAGTTTCACATGTTCCATGTTAGGTCTGCAGGACTCCGGTCTTGAATTCGGGGATGACGGGATTCAGGGATGCGGCTTCGAGGGCCCAGATGAGCGCCTCGCGTGTGTGCGCTGGGTCGATGATGGCATCCACCCAAAGTCGCGCAGCGGCGTATCGCGGGTCCGTCTGATGCTCATAAGTGCCGCGGACGGATTCGTACAACTCTTTCTTTTGTCTTTCGTCGACTTTCTTTCCTTCGCGTTCCAACTGCTTCAGCTTGATTTCTACGAGCGTGCCTGCCGCGGAATCGCCACTCATCACCGCGTAGCGTGCTGTTGGCCAGGCAAAAATGAATCGCGGATCATAGGCTTTTCCGCACATCGCATAATGGCCGGCGCCAAAACTTCCGCCACAAATCACAGAAATCTTGGGAACCACGCTGTTCGCCACGGCATTGACCATTTTTGCGCCCGCGCGGATGATTCCGCTCCACTCGGCGTCTTTGCCGACCATGAAGCCGTTCACATCATGTAGAAAAACAAGCGGAATGCGGTTCTGATTGCAATCCAAAATGAACCGCGCGGCCTTTTCCGCCGACTCGGTATAAATCACACCGCCAAACTCCATGCGCTTCTGATCTGACCCGCGCGCCATCGTCTGCACATGCTTCTTCTGATTGGCGACGACGCCGACCGCCCAGCCGCCAATGCGCGAGTACCCGCAAAGCAGCGTCTCACCATATTCGGCGCGGTATTCTTCGAATTCTCCGGCGTCCACGATGCGCGCGATGATTTCCCGCATGTCGTACTGTTTGGCAGGATTACTCGAAAATATTCCGTAGATTTCGTCAGGGGGATAGAGCGGCTCTCGCGGCTTTGCATGACTGAACGGGGAAGGCGCAGGCCCTCCCATCTTGTCCACCAGCGCCCGAATTCGCGCGATGCACGCCTCATCATTCGGCTCGCGAAAATCCACCGTCCCGCTGATTTGCGAGTGCATTTTCGCGCCGCCCAATTCTTCGGCGGAAGATTTTTGGCCAATCGCTGCCTGCACCAACGCCGGCCCCGCCAAAAACAATCCCGAGCCTTCCGTCATTAGGATGTGGTCGCACATCACTGGAAGATACGCACCCCCGGCTACGCACATCCCCATAATTGCGGTAATTTGCGGAATGCCCATCGCGCTCATCACGGCATTGTTGCGAAACACACGCCCAAAGTCGTCGCTATCGGGGAAAACGTCCTCCTGAAGCGGCAAGAACACGCCCGCGGAATCTACCAAGTAAATCGTGGGAATTCGATTCTCGATGGCGATGTTCTGCGCGCGAATCACCTTCTTCGCGGTCATGGGGAAAAACGCGCCCGCTTTCACCGTAGCGTCGTTCGCAATAATCATGAACGTGCGCCCACAAACTTTTGCAAGTCCGGTAATGGTGCCCGCG
Organism: Candidatus Acidiferrum sp.; assembly: GCA_035280045.1. Lineage (GTDB taxonomy): Bacteria > Acidobacteriota > Terriglobia > Acidiferrales > UBA7541 > Acidiferrum. The sequence continues at coordinate 1,881 of DATEGP010000035.1, read as the reverse complement.
CAGGGCGCCCCGCCCCATTCCTCATACATTTCGAACGCCGCGTAAATCCCCAGCTCGAAAAACTGGGTTCCCGCATCAATCAGACCGGCTATGCGCGCGCGCGCCGTCAGCCGCCCCTTTTTGTGCTGCGACTCGATGGCTTTGGCGCCGCCGCCCTGACGAATCTGCTCCTCTTCATTCTTGATTTCCGTGAGCAGGTCAACGATGCGGCGCGTGTTCTTTTCGAATTCGGGAGATTTGCGGTTTGCGGCGGTTTTCAGGACGGAAGCGGACACGCTATGCCCTCACGCAAGGTGGATCGGTTTTCGATGCTCATGAAACAAGGTCCGCGGGTAACAACGCTGCCCGACCATGGCTCTCAGTATACGAGGTTTGTATAACGTTTTGCGAATTGCCTCACCGAGGGTACGATGCATCGGGAGGAGGTGCGGTTTCTGGTTGGTTTTCGTTGCGGGCGTGTTTGGCGCGGTGCGCGTCTGGACCGAAATCAGGCAGTGGCACTAAACGCGGACGCCCCGCAGCCGTCAAACATCGTATGAGGCAAAACGCTTGCACTCCTCCGCAACCCATGTAAGCTAATTGGGGTTCCTCGGGGATACCTGCGAGCGTGGTCCAGCGATTAAGCGTCAGTCTGTACCGATGTGTAGCCATCTGAAAGGAAACTTTGATGAAGGCACTTGGCAAGGGCGTCTTGTTGTTCGGAGTGGGGGCATTTTTGACTTTTGCAGTGGCCTCGGCGGGACAAAAGCCCACTCCTTCACAGCCGGGTTCGCAAGACTCACCAAAATCGACAGCCACCGCGCAGACACCGAAAGCCGCTGTCAAGCCCGCTCCGCTGGAAGTGCCTCAGCTAAAGTTCGAGAAATACAAACTGCAAAACGGACTTGTGGTCATACTTTCGGAAGATCATCGGCTGCCAATGGTAGCGGTGAATCTGTGGTACCACGTTGGCCCGGCCTACGAGACCCCAGGGAAAACCGGATTCGCGCACCTTTTCGAACACATGATGTTCGAAGGCTCGCGCCACGTCCCGGGGAACGCGCATTTCCATCTTTTGGAGGCAGCGGGCGCAAGCGACATCAACGGAACGACCGATTTTGATCGCACCAATTATTTTGAGACCCTCCCCTCGAACCAGCTCGAACTCGCGCTGTGGCTTGAATCCGATCGCATGGGCTATCTGCCGGACAAGCTCGACCAGGCCAATCTTTCCAATCAGCAGGACGTGGTGCGCAACGAGCGCCGACAGAGCGTCGAGAACCAGCCCTACGGAGTCGTAGAAGAGGGGATGTTCCACCTGCTCTACCCTAAGACCCATCCTTATTACGGCGACGTAATCGGTTCGCATCAGGACATTCAATCGGCGAAGCTGGAAGACGTCAGGAATTTCTTCAAGCTGTACTACGCCCCCAACAATGCCAGCCTGGCGATCGTCGGAGACTTTGAGCCTGAACACGCCAAAGAACTCGTCGAAAAATATTTTGGCCCGCTAAAGCGCGGCGAAGAAGTCCCGAGAATTACAGCGAAAACTCCGCCGATTACGGCCGAGCGCCGCGCCGTAATTCAGGACAACGTGCAACTCCCGCGTGTGTATGAGGCCTGGCTGACTTCGCCAATTTTTAAGCCTGGCGATGCGGAAGCAGACCTGGTCGCAACCGTGTTGGGAGGCGGGAAGTCCAGCCGCCTCTACAAGAAGCTGGTCTACGAAAAGCAGATTGCGCTCGATGTTGCCGCGAATCAGCAATCGCTGATGCTGGGTTCCGAGTTCCAGGTGCAGGCTACGGCGCGGCCGGGAGTGAAACCCGAGGATTTGGAAAAGGCCATCAACGCTGAACTGGATGCATTTCGCACCAGCGGTCCAACGGAGGAAGAGCTGAAGCG
>DATEGP010000034.1:0-9502 GCA_035280045.1 Candidatus Acidiferrum sp. | reverse complement strand
CCCGGAATTCTCACTAAGAATAAGAACGAATTGCTGAATAGAAGTGGAAAAAGGCCGCTTTCTCGGGCATAACTGCGTTGTTCAGGCGTAGTCCGTGTCCGAAGAAAAGAGGCCTTTTCAATGACAGAGTGTAACCAGACTCGCTTCCCGTTTGAAGCTCATTTTTCGCGCCAAGTGGTGGCCCAGTTCGAGGGTAGTTGGCTAACCACGGAGGGCGGTTCTCTGCTGCTTCGTCAGGCGGATCGCAAGATCGACTTGCTGCGACGGGTAGCTCGATGTTTCACGGACTACCGGCAGCCGGAACGAATCGCACATGGTCTGGAAGAGATGCTGGCGCAACGGATCTACGGACTGGCGCTGGGTTACGAAGATCTGAACGATCACGAGCAACTGCGGCAAGATCCGCTGCTGGGGGTGTTGGCCGGAAAGCGCGATCTGGGAGAACCCCTAGCCGGCAAAAGTACTCTGAACCGGCTGGAACTGACGCCGGCCGGTTCACCTGCTGCCGAGCGCTACAACAAGATCGCCTACTCTCCGGAAGCGCTCGACGAACTGCTGGTCACGCTTTTTCTGGAGTCCCATCGAAAAGCGCCGCGGTCGGTGGTTCTGGATGTGGACGCCACCGACACGCCCCTGCATGGCAAGCAGGAAGCGCGCTTCTTCCATGGCTACTACAACCACTACTGTTATCTGCCGCTGTACATTTTCTGCGGAGAGCAACTGTTGGGTGCGCGGCTGCGGCCCTCGAACATCGATGCCAGTGCCGGAAGCCTTCAGGAAGTCGCGCGCATCGTCACTCAGATTCGCAAAGTCTGGCCGCATACGCAGATCATCCTGCGCGCGGACTCCGGGTTCTGCCGCGAGGAGCTGATGGGGTGGTGCGAAAAACACGCGGTGGACTACCTTTTCGGCTTCGCACGGAATAAACGCTTGCGCCGGAAAATCGCCAAAGAGATGCGCCAGGCCAAGAAAGAACAACAGCGCACCGGTGAACCCGCACGGGTGTTCACGGAGTTCTTCTACCAGACGCGCAAGACTTGGAGTCAGAGCCGCCGGGTCATCGCCAAAGCCGAACAGATCCCCGGCAAGGAGAACCCCCGGTACGTAGTTACCTCCCTTCCGCTTTCTTCCTGGCCGGCTCGGGAGCTGTACGAGCAGCTGTACTGTGCACGAGGAGAGATGGAGAATCGCATCAAAGAGCAGCTCAGCTTGTTCAGCGACCGCATGAGCACGGAGAGTCTGCGGGCCAACCAACTGCGCCTGTACTTTTCCTCCCTGGCCTACGTATTGGTCGAAGCCCTGCGGAGAGTGGGTCTCGCGGGAACGGAATGGGCGGAGTATCAGGTCGAAACCATCCGCTTACGACTGCTGAAGATCGCCGCCCAGGTGCGCATCACCGCACGAAAGATCTGGATCCGCTATTCGAAGGCTTATCCCTGGAAAAACACCTTCGTCTCAGCCTGGGCAGCGCTGCGCTGTTGAAAAAAAACCCGCCAGATCAAAACTTTGTCGCACCCTCTAACAGATCGGAGAACTACGTCTGAAAACGATGGGAATAGCAGCTCGAGCGATCAACGCCGCGAACCGACAAGCCCAGAACCCGTCAGACCAGAAAAATGACCGCAACAAAACTCAAATCACTTCGTTAATCTATCTCTCGTGAGAAAAGGCGGCTAGGCCCCGGCCTTCTCGTTGTTTGTCATCCTGAGCCTGCCTGCGGCAAGCAGGCGAAGCGAAGGATCTCAGCCGATCCAGGAGCTGTTGTTTCCAACCGGCTTGGGCTGTTTAAGCTTGGTTTCCAAGTCACGAGCTTCCAATCAGCCATCCAGTCAAGAACACCAGCACTCCGCCCACCACCACCTGGAACGTAGCTTGCAAAAACGGCGTGTCCATGTATTTGTGGCGCACGTAGCTGATAACGCAGAGTTCCACCGCCACGACCGCTGCCGCGACGAGCGTTGCGACATGAAAGCTGGAAATCAGGAACGGCAGCGTGTGTCCGATTCCTCCGGCTGTGGTCATCAAGCCGGTCACGCCGCCGCGCAACCATGGCGAACCGCGTCCCGTCAGCGAGCCATCGTCCGAGAGCCCTTCGGAAAACGCCATCGAAATTCCTGCGCCAATCGAAGCCGCCAGCCCGACCAGGAACGCGTCCCAACTATGCTTGGTGGCAAACGCCGCCGCAAACAAAGGCGCGAGCGTCGAAACCGAGCCGTCCATCAACCCTGCTAGTCCCGGCTGCACGACTTGCAACAAAAACAATTTGCGGTGCGATTCCTCTTCCTGCGCCTGCGCGCTCGCTGTCAGATGCTTTTCTTCCAGCTCGCCGGCCGTCTGCGTGTGTTTCCGCTCTTCGTCTGCAAGCTGGTAGAGCAATTCGCGTGTGGACGCGTCGCTCGTCCGCGTGGCTGCTTTGTGATAGAAGCGCTGCGCCTCCAGCTCCATCACTTCCGCCTGCTTGCGCGCCACCTTCACGCCCAGCGGCCGCACCAGCCACACCGGCTTCCTTTGCAGGAATCCTTTCACGTTTTCCCGCCGGATCAGCGGAATGTGCTCTCCAAAACGCTTCCGGAACGTGGCGATCAGCCGGTCACGGTGGTCCACTTCCTCTTGCCGCATGTCCTCGAACATCTGCGCCGTCGAGGGGTACTCCTCGCGCAACGCATCCCCAAATTCGCCGTAGATGCGCCCGTCTTCGTCTTCCGCGGCGATGGCAATCGCCAGAATCTCCTTCTCCGTCAGTTCCTTGAATTTCTTCAGCATCGTGCCTGACCTCACGTCCGTTGTAGAGGCCGCCTTCTGAGGCGGGCCGCCTCTGCCTTAGATTCAATGAGGACAAAGAATCGCACAAACGCAGCAGGGAAGTCATCTCGGCCACTGCCCCTAGCCGAGGTTTGCTATAATGCCTGCAAGGAATCGTTTATAAAGAGCATCTCGCCGAAGTTGAAGGAGTGGCCATTCGGGTTCGCGTCGAGAACCTGAAGAATGGCCGCTACCTGGGCACTAGCCCGGATGTTCCAGGACTGGTGGCCGAAGGCCGCAGCGTTGCCGAAACCGTCGAGATCACCCAAGGCCTTGCGAGGAAAATCGTGGAATCCTGCGTGAACACGGCGATCCGCTCCCGCCTGTCTTGTTTTCTCCTTCCAACTCTTCAACCTTCAGCTCTTGAACCCTTCGAACCTTCTAACCTTCAAACCTGCCAACCTTTCAAACCTGTTCTCCTCTCCGTGAAACCGTAAACCACGCCGGCAGGCTGTATAGCAGCAGCCACGCGCGCCAAGCCAGCCCCACCAAACAATATTTCCACGCGATGCGGTCCCCCCAAAGGAAGAACACCACCAGCATTACCCATAGGCCATGGATCAGCACTCGATAGGCGCGATACGTGGCGTCCTCGACGGGCTTGCTGAATTTGCTGCTGGCCAGCGCCATCACCAGCAGGACCAGCGCCGCCAGAAAAAACGCGATGCCCACATCCAGCCGCCCCCACCACGTCGGAAACGCTTCGGGATCTTTCGCCAAGCCCGCGCCCACCGGGAAAATCGAAGACACGACAAATAGCACCGCCGTGAAGACCGCCAGCGGCCGACCCCCGCGCACCTGCGCGTCCACTTTGATCATAAACCTTCACCCCCCTTCGTCCCGTCCGTTGCTCATTGTGGCACCGTCATAATGCTTATCCTAGCCACACAAAGGGCCTGTGCTCCCCACGCACTCCTTTCTGGGCCGTCTTTTTCGCTTGACATACGAATTAATTAGTACTAATAATTTGCTATGCGACCACGGCACAGCACGCTTACTCCCCAGGAGCTCGAAATCATGAAGCTCGTCTGGCAGCGCGGCTCCGCCACCGTCCGCGATGTCTACGAAGCCCTCCTGGAGCGCCGCAAGATTGCCTATACCAGCGTAATGACCATAATGAAGATCCTCGAAACCAAGGGCTATCTGAAGAAGCGCCGCCAGAACCGCGCCTTCCTCTACCGCCCCGCGCATCCCCAAAATCAAATCATTGGCGGCATGATTCGCGAATTCATCGATCGCGTTTTCAATGGCTCAGCCGAGCCTCTTCTCGTCCACCTCGTCAAATCGCGCCGCCTGCGCGAAAAAGATTTGAAGAAAATTGTCCGCATGGTCGAGGAAAGCGAATGAGGGTTCGGACCAAGTATTGCGCGTATTAAAGGAGTTCTCCATGGACATTCCGCTGTGGTTCTCAAACCTAGTTTTTTGGAGCCTCCAGGTAGCCCTGTTTGTCCTGGCCGCCGGACTTCTCGCGCGGGCGCTCCAGCTCCGCCAGCCTCGCGTCCTTCTAGCGTATTGGCGTTCGCTCCTCGCCGTCAGTCTGCTGCTTCCGCTGATACAGCCCTGGTATCGTCCCCAAAATGGCGCAGCCATTGCTATCTCCAATGACCTTGGCAGCGTTCCGTTTCCGCCACCCTCCGCTCCTGCCGCTACTCACTGGCATCTTCCCAGCCTGCAAACCATCGCTCCGATTCTTGGCATTGTGATTCTCGCTGGAATTGCCCTGCGCTTCGCCTTCCTTGCGCTCGGCCTCCTCAAACTTCGCCGCCTGCGTCGAGCCTCTCGGCCAATCGCTTCTTCCCACGAATCTTCTGCGGTTCTCCAAGCCGTGCGCGCCCTCGTGGCGGCTCCCGCCGAGTTTCGTCTTTCCTCCCAAGTGGATTCGCCAGTCACCTTCGGCTTTGTCGCGCCGGTCGTGCTCCTTCCCGAACGTTTCACGTCTCTGGAGCTGCGCTTCCAATCCGCGATTGCCTGTCACGAACTCCTTCACGTGCGCCGCCGCGATTGGGCTCATCATCTCGTCGAAGAACTCGGTCGCGCCCTCTTCTGGTTCCATCCCGGCATCGCCTGGCTCATCTCGCGTGTTCGCCTCGCTCGCGAGCAGGTCGTGGACCTCGAAGTCGTCCGACTCACCAACGCGCGCAAGTCCTACCTCGAAGCCCTGCTCGAGTTCACGAATGCCCGCGCCGGGCTCGCGGCCATTCCAGCGCCGCCCTTTCTTGCCGAACGCCAGCTCGTCGAGCGAGTCTCACTCATGCTCAAGCAGGTTCGCATGTCGCAAAGAAGACTGATCGTTTCGTTAGTCCTCATCTCGTCCTGCCTCGCTCTCGTCATCGCTCTCGATGCGTGGACTTTCCCGCTCAAAGCGCAGAGCGTAGCTGGCGGCGTCAGCGGAGGTGTGGCCGGCGGCATCGCGCAAGGCGTTTCACGCGGCGTTGCGCAAGGTATTTCAAATGGCGTTGCCAGAGGCGTTTCCAACGGAATTGCCGGCGGGATTAGCGGCGGCATTTCCGGCGGGATCAGCACCCGCGCTTCCGTGGAAGAGCCCAGCGTGGATTACTCCACCATTTGGACGTTCACCGTACAGAAAGGTCCGATGATGCGCCAGGTTCGCGGCATGGGAACTCTCGTCCGCGGAGAAGGTTCCGCGAACCTCGTCGCTCGCGTCGTCGTTCCGGCGTCTCTGGCGGCCGACGTGCAACCTGGTCAAAATGCCACAATCGCTACGAAGAAAGGTCCTCGCACAAGTGGGCACGTCAGCAGCGTTGGCGCGGTATCCAACGACGCGCGCGCCGTGGACATCTCCCTCGATGTCGTGCCGCAAGGAATCAGCCCAAGTCTCGAAGATGGAAAGGCCCTCGAAGTGAGCGCCACCATCGACATCGAGAGGCTGAGTAACGTTCTCTTCATCGGACGCCCGGTGAGCAGCGAGCCGAACAGCGAGTTTCACCTCTTCAAGATCAGCAACGATGGCTCGGAAGCCATCCGCACGACCGTCAAGCTCGGCCGCGCGTCGCTGACTAGCATCGAGGTCTTGGACGGGGTCAAAGAGGGCGACAAGGTCATCATCTCCGACATGTCCCCCGTGGCCGGCTACGACCGCATCCGCCTCACCGACGAAAAACATGTAGCCAGCCACTAAGACGAACGCCTGTAAAGGCGAGTTCCGAGGGGGGAACAAACCGATTCCCACACTTTGCCCATTCGGCCTCTTTAAAATAATTGTTGGTGGCCCAAAACAGGCGCGGCTCAGGAACTTACGAACCGCCCAATTTGCAACTCTCTTGTTTTGATAACGTTGCAACAGTACTCGGGGGTGGGTGGGTCCCCTGCTCCGTACAGAATTGAGAGTCTTACTTGAAGCACCACACAGAAGCTCCCCGTCCCAGCGGCCTCTGCGCGGGAACTCTCCAGTTCCTAGGGAACTGTCAGCCGTGGGCTTGCCGGCGGTCAGCTTCACAACGTGGTGTAGAGGATCTGGACGAAGACGTCGCCGTTGAAGAAGCCTTTGCCCCAAGCCTCTTCGAGGTCGGCGAGGGGCTTTCCCGCGGCGGCTTCCTGGGCGGATTTTCCGGCGGACTTGAGTTTCGCAACGCGGTCGCGCGCGGTGATCAGCATGTCGCGGAATTTCATAATGTCGGCTTTGGTGGCCAGCGGGCCGTGGCCGGGAACAATTTTGGTATCGTTGTTGGCAAGCTTCAGAATCTTGTCATTCGCGGCGATCATGCCGCTGACTTTGCCGCCCGTACCGCCATCAATGTAGGGATAGAAGCCGTTAAAAGACAGGTCGCCAGTCTGGATGACATTGGCTTTTTCAAAATGGATGAAGATGTCCGTATCGGTATGTGCGGGAGCGACGTGCTCAAGCGCGAGCGTTTCGCCACTGGCTTGCAGCTTGTGCGTGGCGGCGAAAGTCTGCGCCGGAAGAGCTTCCGCGGGTGAAGGCGGGAAGTGCAGGTTGAGAACGAGCAGGTCATGCGCCTCGGACATGCGCTTCTTGGTGTTTTCGTGCGCGAGAATTGTGGCGCCGGCGGCGTGGAGAGGCCCGTTGTTGTCCACGTGATCGAAATGCCAGTGCGTGTTGATGACGGTTTTGACGGGAGCGTTGCTGATGGCGTCGAGAGACTCCTTGAGCTTGGGCCAGGCGGGCTGGACGAAAGTGTCCACGACGAGCTTGCCGTCGGCGCCGTTGAGAACGGTGACGTTTCCGCCGGGGCCGGAGAGCATCGTGAGGTTGTCGGAGAGCTTCTGCGCCTGAATCGGGTTCGCGCCCATTTGCGCGCGAAACGCCGCGACGGGGTCGGCGGGAGCGGTTTGCTGCGGCGCATTCCAGGGCGCATTCCATGGAAAAGACGCGCGCAGCGAAACAGGGAAGAGTTGCGCCAGAAAGGCGCTGCCTGCCAGCGTGGCGGAATCGCGCAGCAGCGCTCGGCGTGACGTAGGCTTCAGAAAGGAGTTCGAGGACATGGTTTCACCTTTCGATTTTGAGACGGTTTACTGCTGGGTGTGGAAGGAACTATACCGCATTTCGGCGGCACAAACCTGGAAAAGAATTAACGCAGAGGGCCGCAGAGACGCAGAGGAGAGTCGCGCGTGAGGAATACCTGGGAGCCGTCTTGGGACCGTTGCCAATCATCCCATATACAGAACAGACAGCGTATGAACACGCGCGGATTTGGGCCGAACTGGAAGCTGCGGGCAAGAGGATTGGGTTCTACGACCTGATTGTTGGGGCTGCGCCACTGCTGCGCGGAAGCCAAGTAGCCACGTTCAACAAGAAGCCCTTTGCTGCAATCAGGGGCCTGAGCGTCATTGAGCCCGTGTAGCTCCGGAGTGCAAACTCCGCTAAACCATGAAGCCTTGGGTGCGGCAGACCTGGACGATGCCGAGGCGATCGCCGGCGCCGATTTTTTGCTTCATGCGGTACAGGTGATTTTTCACGGTTTGCTCGGAAAGGTAAAAGCGGTTGGCAATTTCCTTGTTGGTGAGCCCTTCGGCGACTAGCGGGATGAGTTGCTGTTCGCGCCGGGTGAGGCCCAGCCGCTGGTGAGCGTTCGCGGAAGGAAAGCAGGTAGCTTCACGCTCGATATAGCGAAAGAGCGCCGCGCAGAGCGTGCCCGGGCAAACCGCTTTTCCGGCGTGGATGGCCTTTACGGCCTCCACAACATCTTCGGCGGAAGCATCGCGAGGAAGGTAGCCGCGGACTCCAGCGCGAATGCATTGCAGGAAGTTGGTTGCGTCGCCGGTCACGTCGATCAAGAGAATGAGCGCTTCAGGATTGGCGGATCGAATCCTGCGAATTTCGGCCAGTCCTGGTCCAAGTTTCCTTTGGAGGAAAGGATCTCCGCATCTTCGCTTTCGGGCAAGACGTGGGTTCTCGGCTCGCAGGAAGGCCGCTGATTGCCGTTTTGGAAAGGGTCTTGGGAGGTGTACTGAACGGGCCTTGGAAATCGTTCCCCAGCCTCGCTAGTGATAACTTCGATGTCGCCATTCTTGGTGAGCATGCGAGAGAGCGCTTCGCGCAGGAAGCGGTTTTCAGCGGCGACAAAGACTCGCGGTTTGGCCGGGGTGCGCAACGCGCCGTTGCCGTTCGAGCCGTTTCCGCCGCTTACGCCGTTACCGTGCCCGTTGTCATTGAGGTGTGTGTGACGCAGACGCGGCTGCTCGTTGCCATTCGTACGAGCTTTCTGGTTGCCATTGGGCTGGATGGGTGCTCTGAGGCGCTCCTCGATTTGCAAACTCCTCCGCGTGGCTGTGCTCATGACGGAATCCTTTCCTATGCCAAACTCTTTGGCCTAAGGACCCTTACGAATTCTCGACGCGTTGCTTTAGCGAAAACCCCGGACTGTTGGGGGTTTCAGCAATTTCGCAACCGCGAATGCGCTCTATGGAAATTTCTGCTTTCCTGCTATAACTTGTTACGAGGAAAGTCTTTACGCTTTCTCCGGAAACTGCCTTGTTTAAACGGTGCTTCTCCTTTTGGTAATTCATCTCTCTGGGTGCTCCAATTTGGGACTTTCACCTGATTTTTGGGTTCGAGTCCCATTTCGTCCTCACTTTTTCCTCAAGTTCTTGGGGTCACGGCTTCCTTTTGTAGTACCCCCGTACTACTATTTTCCCGCGGAGCATTACCCCTTTACGGGTACGTCCTCGCTATAGGTTTTGGTGTGGCCGCGGAACTAGACTTTTCTTGGATAGACAGGTATTCGTCCGGAAAGTCGGTTTCACCATGGCGACCCAACATGACTCGATACACGAACTGATGACTAAGAAGCCTTCAACCGAAGCACCACCGAAACCGGCGGCCACGCAGACGGAGCGGCGAGGCAAGCGCCGCTGCAGAATTACGCAGCTCATGCGCATTCGGCCTTCGGATCCGAAGAAACCGCATTTCGAGGATTTGCGCGGTTCGGTGAGCGTGTCGCGGTCGGGCGTGTATTTTCAGTCGAGCGAGCCGGGGTACGAGGTGGGCTTGCGGCTCTTTGTGACCATGCCTTATTCCAACGACCCGGCTTCGCTGAATCGCGAGTACCTGGCGGAAGTCGTGCGCCGCGATGTTCTGCCCACCGGCATGTTCGGCATCGGGATCAAAATCCTGATGGAGATGGGGATGCAGCACTCCTACAACTTCGGCGGCAGCACTCCGTTCTGAGGAAGCCAACAGCAGACAGCTCTAGTTAACAGCGACAATCTCAGAGAGATT
>DATEGP010000033.1:0-50032 GCA_035280045.1 Candidatus Acidiferrum sp. | reverse complement strand
TCGAGGTCACGAAACATTTTCACTTCGACCACACCTATGTGGTCCACGTGGACACAGCCGTAAAGCTCAACGGCAAGCCCGTCGTGGCTGGTCTTGCCTGGCTGGGAGGTTTTGGCGATCTGACGGTGACGAATCCCGCGCCGGTCGAAACCATTACGACCTACTATAGCGAGGGCGGAAAGATCACGGCCTTCCCACACAAAAAGCTCGAGGGCATAGACAAGTGGACGACATTAGGCTGGCGCTGGCAAGTGGGCGCAGATTACACAGGAATTGAAGACCGCTACTTCACTGCCGCCTTCCTGCCGCCGAATGGCGCAGCGCCGGGCACCTTGCAGACGCGCTACTGGAAATCCTGGCGCAACGTTCAAGTCAACGGGCAGGACACGCCCGAACCGGTACCGCAAGTAGCGGTCGCTTCTTCCGCAGAGCCTTTGGCGGTGCGCGTATATGTGGGACCAAAAGATTACGACGACTTGAAGAAAATGAATCCGCCCCTGCACGGGTTGGTGAATTTCGGCTGGCTGGAGTTCATCGCCGATCCCCTTTTTCACGGCTTGAAGTGGCTGCACAATTACATTCCCAACTGGGGATGGGCCATCGTGGTGCTCACCCTGGTTATCAACATGCTCCTCTTCCCGATGCGCATCTCCAGCTACAAGACCACGCTGAAGATGCAGCGCGTGGCACCGGAAATCAAAGCCATCAATGACAAATACAAGAAATACAAACTGAACGACCCCAAACAGCAGGAAAAGAACAAAGAAATCATGGCCATCTACCAGCGCGAGGGCATCAACCCCGTGGGCGGCTGCTTCCAGATGTTCCTGCAGATGCCGGTGTGGTTCGGCTTGAACACGGCGTTGCGCTACGCCATCGAAATGCGCCATGCGCCGTGGTTGTGGGTTCGCGATCTATCGGCGCGAGATCCTTCTTATGCGCTTCCAATCTTGATGGGCCTTTCGATGTACCTGGTCTCGAAGATGACGCCCATGACGACCACCGATCCGCAGCAGCAGATGATGATGAAGATCATGCCCATTAGCATGGCCGCCATTTTCATGATTTCCCCAATCTCCAGCGGCCTGGCGGTGTATATTCTCACCAGCAGCGTGGTTGGGATTGGCCAGCAGTGGTATTTAAACCGAAGGCATCCGCTGCCGCCTCCGGGCAAGCCGCGCGGCAAGAACGGGAAGAATTCGTAGCACGGTCCAGAAAAGTTTCTCGAAGTCGTAGGGTCCGCCTTCTGAGGCAGACTGCACTCAAGCGCTCTAATGCCCCTTGAACTTATTCGCGACGGAAAGCTCGACCAGCAGGCAACTGCGGATGCCTTGCGCGCTTTTCTTGAAAACATGGTGCGTGTGTCTGGACTTGAATTGAAAGTGAACGTACGGGCGGTGCCTGTGGACGGTGGCGCTGCGGAAGGCGATGCCGAAGTGCTTGCCGACCTCGACGGGCGCGACAAGGAGATTCTCCTCGAGCGCGGCGCTGATGTTTTGAAGGCGTTCGAACACCTCGCCTTCAAGGCGCTGCGTCTGGAGCCTGCGTATCACGAAAAAATTCACATCGATTGTGGCGGCTATCGCGCACTCCGTTTCGAGGAATTAAAAATGACCGCGCGCGTGGCGGCGGAACGCGTCCAGCAAACCAAGCAACCGTTTCGCCTGAATCCGATGTCTTCACGCGAGCGCCGCATCGTACATCTCGCCGTGAAGGACATCCCGGGCGTCCGCACGCAAAGCGTCGGCATGGGCGAAGAACGTCAGGTCGTCATACACCCCGCTGATTCGCAACCCAAGAAATAGGGGAGCCTCGCTGAGTTGGATTGCAACTCGGAGAATTGTGGCTGCAATTCTCGCGAGCAGCTCCAAGAGATGAGCGCCGTAAGCGCGGCACTTACCCAGCTTAGGCGCGGGTTTCCTATCGCGTAGCCCAGCCTTGCGAGACCACGTTGCCGTTAGCTCCAAACCGGACGCGGTAAGTGAACGCCGCTGGACGGCTCTGCGTTATGCGCGAGAACCGCAGGTCGGACACTTCCACAATTGCGTTCTCGCCGTCTTTATAGAACTGCGTCACCGGAAAGCGCGCGAACCACAACACTTTTTGCACTTCCGGCAAATGCCTTGCCGTTTCGATGTACGAATTTGGCGGCGCATCGGGAAAGTAGCGATGCTCGAGCGCCAGTACGTCGCCATCGCCGCTGCTTTTGTCGCTCAGGTCCATGCGCAATTCATACACGCCGTGCTGCGTCCGCACCAACCCATCCCAGTGCCACAGCGAAGGCGGAAGCGGCAATGCGCCAATCGATTCCACTTGCAAATGATCCAGCGCGGCAAACTTCTCAATGCGCTCAAGCGCCGCACGATGTGCGAAGAACGTCAGCGCGACATAAATCAACGTTGTCGCCAAGCCGGCGCGGTTCCAGGCAGCGTACTTCACTCTCAACCCCCAACCTCGGAACGCAGGCAGAAGAAAAATCGCCGTGATGATCAGCATCGTGCCGACAATTGTTCGGCCCGAGATCGGCGCACCAGCACTTTCCGCCACGCGCGAAATCAACAGCGGTGCAAGCATAAAGAGGAGCCAGGTCCGAATCACCGCGCGGCCTAACACTTTTTCAGGACGCGAATAAGCCCGCGCAAGGAACTGGGTCACAAGCAATATTCCGCTGAGCGTGAAGTCCACGATGAAGATCATGTCCCACGCGGGCCGCGACCACTCGAGCGGCGACCAGATCATCGTGCCAAATGTGGTGACCAGGTCGAGCAGGATGTGACTCACGATGCCAACCGCATAAATGCCCGCGAGCGCCGAGAACGATGGCGCTTCCCACTTCCGCCATTTGCAGAACGCGTGCGTGATCCACGCCAGCAGCAACGCCCACAGCGGCATCAGTATCAACGAGTGAGTGATGCTGCGATGCCACGTCACAATCAGCAGCTTGTCATGCGAAAACATGTCGCGAAAAACATCCGCGTCCGGAAAAATCGCGCCCAGCATCAACGACCAAGTCAGGATCCGCGCACGATTCATCGGTCGCAACGCAAACATATCGTCGCCGCGAAACGCTGCTTTGCTAATCAACGCCCCCGCAATCCCGTGCGTGATCGTGTCCATCTGTACTGGCGGGTTTAGACCCGCCCTTCTTTCCTCCGCGGCTTCACACTACCGCCACTGTCATCCCGACCCTCAGGTCGCGGTCTTCTGCGGCCTGAGGAGGAGGGATCTGCTTGATTCTGAGTGGGAATTCATTGCACGGAAATCAGCGGCTTGCCTTTAGGAATTGCCACGCCGACCCGCCGCGCCGCAACTCCGTGCTTGTCGAGCACCGCGAGCGCATCGTTGCCAAATTCCGCTGCAACGGCTACGAACAAACCGCCCGACGTCTGAGGATCCATCAGCAAGTCGCGAAACTCCTGCGGAACTGTTTCCCCAAAGCCCACACAGTCGCCAAGAAATTCGCGATTATTCTTCAATCCGCCCGGAAGGAAGCCTTCGCGAGCAGCTTGTTCCGCTCCGGGCAAATAACGAATGGAGGTGTGATCAATCTGCAGCGACACAGCCTCAATCTTCTGCGCCGGATTTCCCAGCGCCATTTCGCGCGCGTGCCCCAGCAAGCCGAATCCAGTAATGTCCGTCACCGCATGAATCGGCCGCGCCGATCCCGCCTTTTCTTGCAGCTCGAGGAGCGCCTCCGACGCCGCGCAGTTCAATTCCGCCATCGAAGCAATCGCCGCCTTCACGTCCTCTGGCGCCGCTGCATCTTTCTTGATCGCCGTCGAAAGCACTCCCGTTCCAATCGCCTTCGTCAACAATAAAACATCACCGGTGTGCGCGCCCACGTTGCGCCAAACGCGCTGCGGATGAATCAGTCCCGTCACCGCGTACCCAAACTGAATGTCGTCGTTGCGGATCGAGTGCCCGCCGATGACGCTGCATTTCGCCTCGGCCATTTTCGAAAGCCCTCCGCGCAGAATCTGCTCGAGAATTTCCGCCTCGCCTTTGTCCGGAAAGCCCACGATAGACAACGCCGAAATCGGCTTGCCGCCCATCGCATAAACGTCGCTCAGGGAATTCGCCGCGGCGATTTGCCCAAACGTGTGCGGATCGTCCACGATCGGCGTGAAAAAATCCACCGTCTGCACCAGCGCCATTTCCGCGCCGAGTTTGTACACCCCCGCGTCGTCGTTGGTTTCGAATCCAACGAGCACGTTCGGATCATTAGCACGCGGCAAGCCGCGCAAAACGGAGTCCAGCAAACTGGGACTCAGCTTCGCCGCTCAACCCGCTGCCTTGACCATCGCCGTAAGTTTCACGGTCTGCGTCAAGCCGCACCTCGCTGCACTAAGTGGGACAGGCTTCAGCATGCCCATCTCGCGCCTCGATTATAGCGAGGTCGCGCAAATTCTGCTTATGCATGATGAATCTGGTGATGTCTATCCCAGTGGCTTGTTTATGGACAAGGTCCTATTGTTCGAGTGCAACCACATTTTCAACGGATTGCACCACTATTTGCGCGTCGAACATGCCCATGTGCCCAAACCCCAGCCCGTCGGCTGGATCGTTCGCAGAGCGACTGAGATGTTTCTTATGAATCCGTTTGGAAACACCGTCGATGCGTCCCGTGAATGTGGCAGTCACACGATAGGTAGTGCAGTCAGGTGGAAACTCAGGAGGTGGTCCTTGTGCACATCCTTTACCCTTTACAGAAATCGCCAAATAATGCATCAGGTCCTCGAAGTTTGTGTCTTTAATCAGGTGGACAGGTACGGGCGGAGTTCGTCGTCCTTTAGAATCCCTGCCGCCGGAGATGCCCTTCCCTTGAACTGTTATTTCAAGTTGTGGAGGACCTGAGCCATCGGCAAATGCAAACCAAACTGAGGCGTCCGGACAACGTTCATCTAGAAGAAAAGAATACTCAAAGTTGCCGTCCACATACCCGCGAACTTTCACAAGTTTGTTGTTGTAAAGAGAAGGGTTCTCAAAGATTTTGCACACGGTCGCTTCAATCAGCCTTTCCCGTGACTCATTGGCCTTCATCTGACCGTAAATTGACGGCACCGCAAAGCAAGCAATCCCTAGCAGGATCACAGCTTGGGCCGGCTTCGACATCATTGCCTCCCGCTCGGACACTTTGACACCAGCCATACACCCGTTGTTTCAAGCTTACTTGCGCTTAGCAGGCAGAAAATGTTCTTATCTGCGGATGCCTTGGGACTTCTGGCTGATCTTCTTCGCGCTCGGCGTTCTCCTGCCGTGGCGCGGACGCGAGCGCATGAAGAAGCTGCTCGCCATGCCGCGCGTCACCTTGATGGAGCGGCTGGTGCTCTACGCTTCGACCATTGCGTTCCAATGGCTGGCCGTCGGGATTGTTGGTTGGCGCGTCTGGGCGCGGGGCTACACCGCGCAACAGTTGGGATTAGTCCTCCACGAACGCACCAAGTTACTTATCGCGGGAATCGTTGGTGCGGCAGTGATTGCCACCCTGCAATGGCTGAACCTACGCCGGGTCAGCCGTATTCCGATCGAGTCGCGCGGTCCGCTGCAAGCCATCGCCGAGCGTATCCTTCCCCAAACCGCCGTGGAACTTCCTCCCTACTTCGCGCTGGCCATCACCGCCGGACTCTGCGAAGAATTCCTCTATCGAGGATTTGCTATGGCCGCTTTAGCGCATGCCGGTATGAGCGCCTGGCTGGTCGTCCTCGTCTCCTCAATCCTTTTTGGCCTTGCTCACAGCTACCAAGGACGGGGTGGCATTGTGATGACGTTCGCCGTCGGATTAGTTCTGGGAACGAGCCGCTTGGCGTACAATAGCCTTGTCCCTGCGGTCTTCTGGCACAGCGCAGTGGACATCGTTGCGGGTGTGGCCGGAAGGCGGTATTTGATAAGGGTGCAGCAGCACCGCAAGCGGACTCTGGGAATGTAGGGGCAAAGCAGTAGAGTTTACGTAACATATTGTAAACAAACATCTTAGGTGTGTTAGGCGAAAGCCCACGTTCCTTTGCTAGCTAGAACGTTACGATGACAACAACCAGCCCAACCCTTCCTTCGATGGCGATGATTCGCCGCGCCCTTGAAGAATTCAAGCTTCCCGCCTACGATGACCAGATCCTGCAGATTCAGCAATACATCGGAATCCTGCTCGCCTGGAACGATAAGGTCAACTTGACCGCGATCCGGGATCCCCTCGAAATCCTCTACCGCCACTTCTGCGAATGCATGTTTGCCGGTTTTTCCGTCCCCCTCGAAAAAGGTCGGCTGGCCGACGTGGGTACTGGTGCCGGGTTTCCGGGCCTTCCGCTAAAAATCATGCGCCCCAGCCTGGAGGTCTTCCTGGTCGAGTCCAATCTCAAGAAGGCGACGTTCCTCGCAGAAGTGATTCGCGAATTGGGGCTCTGCGGCGCGCAAGTGCTTGTACGCCGCTACGAGGAGCTTCACGAAGAGATTGCGCCGCTCGATTTCGTGTGCTCGCGGGCATTGGGAGAGTACGCCAAATTTCTCACTTGGGCGCACTCCGACTCTTTAGCCGCCAAACAAGTGGTCCTCTGGATTGGGGCGAACGATCTTCCCGAGATTCGCAAGAACCTGAACTGGGATTGGCAGGAGCCGATCCCCGTCCCCAACTCCCTCCGCCGCCTCATCCTCGTTGGGACCAAGAAGCTGTAATCACTTAAGACGAAACGCCCGCCACCGACGAGAGTGTTCCACGTGGAACACTTCTCCTAATCAACCTTGGGCGTGAGAGAAGCAGCCTCCTGACGCCACCGACTTTCGAGCGATAGGGACCGCCCCATGTGGGGCGCCTCTGCTTTTTGCGTGGAAGCGTCCGACAAAGAGGGTTCGATGCTAGCAACTCGCAGCGACTAGCGGCCCCGTCTCCCCAGACGTGACGGTCGTGGGTCCAATGTTCCACGTGGAACATTCGGGTGCAGTGCCGCGGTAAGCCAAAGAGATGAAGGCGCCTCTTGTGAAACGTCGTAAGAGCTGTTTGTCTTCCACCGATCCTTGGGGCCGGGAATGTTCCACGTGGAACATTCGGTTCCGATCACCTAGCCGGCGACTGCCCCTCCCAAGCCGCGCTCTCTGCCCGAGGTTACTTCTGCACGTTACCCGCGATGACCCGTCTACGAACGCGCGAGGTGTCAGTCGTGGAGTCGCTTGGCTTCAGGTCGGCCTGAATGTTTCACGTGGAACAACCCAACTTCGTGGGAAGACCGAAGCCTGAGTGTTCCACGTGGAACATTCGCTAGCCTCCATTTCACCTCAAAGCTCTCAGCTCGAACCGGCACCTTTTTCCACCGGCCCCCATTTGTTCCACGTGAAACATCTTGCATCGCAAACCTTCCTTTGCTAGATTTTCGCTGGCGAGGGTTTCGTGACCCGAATCATCGCGGTTGCCAACCAAAAAGGCGGAGTAGGTAAAACAACCACGGCCGTGAACCTCTCGGCCTGTCTCGCCGCTGCTGGCCAGCCCACGCTCCTCGTCGATTGTGACTCTCAGGCCAATTCGACCGCCGCTGTCGGCTTCCCGAAAGATCCTTCACGGCGCACCCTTTACCATTCCCTGATTCTCAGCGAGCCTTTCGACAGGATAATCCAGAAGGCCCAAGTGGAAGGGCTGGATGTCATTCCAGCCGACAAGAACCTTGCTGGAGCCGCCGTCGAACTGGTCGCCGCAGAAGAGCGCGAGTACCGATTGCGGGGCGCCCTCAAGGTTTTGGAAGAGAAGTACAATTTCATTATCCTGGATTGCCCGCCCGCGCTAGACCTGCTAACGCTGAACGCGCTCGTCGCTGCAGGCTCGGTCCTCGTTCCCATTCAATGCGAATACCTGGCTTTGGAGGGCGTTTCCGAACTGCTAGACACGCTTATGCGCATCCGTCGCACGCTCAACCCTAACCTGGAAATCGAGGGCATTCTGCTAACAATGTACGACGACCGGACTACCCTTTCCCGCCAGGTTGCGACCGACTTGCGCACCTTCTTTGGTCCCCAAATTTTCAAGAGCATTATTCCGCGCAACGTTAGGCTGGCGGAAGCACCAAGCTTCGGCAAGCCGATTATTCTTTACGATGCGAACAGCAAAGGGGCAGAGGGCTACACGCATCTGGCCAAGGAGGTGATTAATAATGGCGAGAAACGCACTGGGACGGGGGCTCGGAGCGCTCATTCGGGAGCTTGAAGGCAAGAGGCCCGAACCAGCTCCCGCTCCTCCGCAGCCGCAACCGTCAGCGGGCGGGAGCGCAGCCGCAGCCATGCCTGCGCGGGAGCCCATGCAGGGTGGCCCGCAGGAAATCGACATTGACCTGATCGAGCCTAGCCCCTATCAGCCCCGAACCAAATTCCATGAGCAGGCCCTCGACGAACTGGCCCGCTCCATCAAAGCCAGCGGCATCATCCAGCCTTTGGTTCTGCGCCCCATCGGTTCTCGGTTTCAGCTCATAGCCGGCGAGCGCCGCTGGCGTGCAGCACAACGCGCGGGCTTGAACAAAGTCTCCGCCATTGTCAAGCAAGTTCCGGACGAGCTCGCACTCGAGATGACCCTCGTCGAAAACATCCAGCGCGAGGATCTGAACGCCATGGAAGCCGCCCGCGCTTTCGAGCGGCTGATGGATGAATTTCACTTGACGCAGGAAGCCGTCGCCGAGCGGACGGGCAAGGATCGCGCAACGGTAGCCAACGCGGTTCGGCTGCTGAAGCTCGAAAAGCAGATTCAAGAATGGATCGAGGAGGGCAAGCTCACTGCCGGACACGGCCGCGCTCTGCTGGCAGTGCCGGAGCAGCAACTGCGCATGCGTTACGCGCACCGCGCCTCCCGCGGAGGGCTCACTGTTCGCCAAATCGAAAAGCTTGCCGCGCGGCGCACGCAGGGGAAACATCCGCAGCCTCCTGCGCCGCCGCACCTGGATCCCAACATCCGCACGGCCCTCGAAGAGCTGCAGCGCCACCTCGGCACGCGAATTATTTTGCGGCTGAAAACCAAGATGCGGCCGGGCCAGCTGGTGCTCGAGTTCTACGACGACGCCCAGTTGATGGGCCTCTACGATCGGCTAATAAAATGACTATTGCCGTGCGTCCATCAACCGCTTTGATCGACTGATGAAATAGCTTTCGCGCGGCGGAAAATTCTCGGCGCGGCAACTGTCCCTTCGTGCAGTCTTAATTTCGACAACAAGATTCCTTTGCTGCGTTGACTTGTATCGGGGCCCTATTAAAGTAGAAGTGTCAAGAGATTTGGGGGAATTGGATATGGCGTGGAAGTGGCCCAGCGGCGGGGATAACGGCGCGCACAGCGAAGAATGGACAGGATTCATCGATCAGGGCGTAAGCCTCGAAGGAACGCTCACGGTCAAGGGCACCTTCCGCATTGATGGCAATGTCAAAGGCAACATCATTTCCGAACAGACTGTCATCCTCGGCGACGGCGCAAAAGTCGAAGGACAAATCGAAGGAAACCGTGTGGTGATTTCCGGTCGCTTTGACGGCGTGATTTTCGCGAAGGGCCGCGTCGAGATTCAAGCCAAGGGCGTCGTCACTGGAGAAGTGCACTCGCCTTGTATGGTGATTGATCCGGGGGGAATTTTCGACGGCCGCTGCCACATGCTCGCGTCGTCCGACGCCGCTTCCGCTTCGGTGACGATCCCCATTCGCGCCGCAGGCAACGGTTAATTCTGCCTCGGCACTCTTCCTCTCCTCACTCCCGAGTCTTCTCACACTCTTAAATCGGCAAGGTTTCTCAAACGTTCTGCGATTTTCAATTCTCCTAAGCATCTTAGGAGTGCTGCGGATTCCTAAGGGGTCTCGCGCCCGCGCGGGCGTTCCATCTCGCAATTAGAAAATTTAGGCAGGTCCGACCGGAACTCCCTGGGACTTCTCGGCGGCTTGAATTCCCGCTTGAATGTTGGTCTCCCAATCCAGGTGAGAAACGGGCGAAGCCTTCGCCGCGTTGTAGAAACGCAAAGCGTCGCTGGGCCGGTTCATCACCTTCAACGAAATGCGTCCGGCAGACAGTAGCGCAAGAATCGATTGACGCTCCTTTGGATACGTTTGCGCAAGCTGATTGTACTCATTAAGCGCGCGATCGTAATTCTGCTGTCCTTCGATAACGCGGCAAAGCTCGAGCCACGTCGCTGCAGGCATCTGTTTCCCGCCGGCGTTCATATAATCCTGGTAGTCTTGCAAAGCAGCTTCCGTGTCCTGCGCCTTCAAATGCAGTTGACACAGCTTAATGCTGGACTCAAGATACGCGGGAACATCATTCTTGCGCCAGAAAAGCTGGCGCAATAAAGAAAGCCCATCCACATTATCCGGCTTGGCCTGTAAGTAATTCCGAAGCACGGCAATACCTTCGTCCAACCTGCCTTGCTCCAGGCACTCGGTTCCCTGCACGATGGCGGGATCCGCAGTCCAGCCAACCTTTTGCTCGATCGCGGCGTTGGCCTTGTGTTCAAGACCCGTATGCTGGATGACCAGCGCTCCCAGCATGCCGAAGATAAAACCGCCGATGTGCGCCCAATGCGCGGTACCTGACATTTGTCCGACCAGGGTTCCGTAGAAAATTTCGGTGAGCAGCCACAGCGGAAGCAGCGAGTACGCAGGCGCCTTGAAGCGAAAGCGCATGAAGAAAGCCGTGGCCCACATGTCAATCTTCAGCTTCGGAAAGCGCACGAGGAATGCTCCCATGAGCGCGGCGATGGCGCCCGAAGCTCCAAGGCAGGGCACGATGCTATTCGGGTATACGAGCGCGTGAATTTGCGACGCCACAAAGCCGCCCACGAGGTAAAACGCAGGATAAATGGCGCGGCCCCAATTCTCCTCGAGGATGAAACCCGCCAGCCACAAAAACCACATGTTCCCGATCAGGTGAAGCCAGCCCGCATGCATGAACATGGAGGTCAGGTAAGTGATGGCCTTTTTGTGCGCGGGAACGAATCCGTAGTTCAACAGGACGGACTTTTCTTTGAGGTCGTGAAACTGTTGTGTCAGCGAATCCATCTCTTCTTGCAATTTGTCCGTGTCGTCCGTCATGCGGTAGCGCGCATCGGCAGCGTCAATCACTTGCCTGTACGGAGAGGTCACCTGTTCCCACACTTTCGGATTGGCCTTTTGAAAGTCCGTCACGAACTGTTGCGCATCCTCGGGCATTTTCAGTTCAGGGTGCTCGGCGGCAAGCAGGAGAACGTGAAGGCGCACTTCGGCCAATTTAGGCGCTTGTTCCTTCATGGTCCAGTGCGTGCCAACAAATGCCAGAATGTTCAGGCCGATCAGGGCAAAGGTAACAATAGGCCAGCGCCGGCCCTCCATGTTTTCGTGTTTTAAGGGAATAAGAATCATCGCCGGCTCCTCCGACTCTTTGTGATCCACGCCAAGCGTTTGGGAATTTGTCTCAGCGTAGCGGTGATATATCGGAACGGGAAACTGGTCTGAAGGACAGGTTTGCCAAACGGTTAGTGATTTTGCGAACGCTTAAGAGCCCGAAACGGAATGGCGCAGTCTGATAGATCCGGCCGAGTCGCAGCGCCTCGGCGGAAGTTGACAGGCCGAAAGGTCGCGTCTATCGTTCGAAAGAGTTGCTTGCGAGGAAATCTCGAATGAAGATTCTGGTGATTGGCGGAGGCGGGCGCGAGCACGCGCTGGCGTGGAAGCTGAAGCAGAGTCCGCGCGTGGAAAAAATCTGGTGCGCTCCCGGGAATGGCGGAATCGCTGCGGACGCCGAATGCTTGGCGGTTGACGCCGGCGACGTGGCTGGGCTGGTCTCGTTTGCGGAAAAAAAACTCCCCGACTTGACCGTCGTGGGTCCGGAGTTGCCGCTGGTGAACGGCATCGGAGATGCGTTTCGCGAGCGCGGTTGGGCCATTGTGGGACCGTCGAAGCATGCGGCGCGGCTCGAGGGCAGCAAGATTTTTACGAAGGAGTTTCTGCAGCGGCACAACATTCCAACTGCAGGAATGTATGGCGCGTTTGACTCGGCAAAAGAAGCCTACGCTGCGCTGAAAAACGTCAAATGGCCCGTGGTGATCAAAGCCGATGGCCTGTGCGCCGGGAAGGGCGTTTTGGTCGCGCAGGACTTCGACGAAGCTCGCGACTTCATCGAGCGGGTGATTGAGAAGGACGAACTGGGCGCGGGCGGGAAGCGCATCCTTTTGGAGGAGGGCCTTGATGGCGACGAGCTGTCGTTCATCGTCGTGACCGATGGCAAGACCTACGCGCCGCTCGTTCCGACGCGCGACCACAAGCGCGTCTTCGACGGCAACCAGGGGCCGAACACGGGCGGCATGGGGGCGTACTCGACCGACGATTTACTGCCTGACCCGCTTCGCCACACCATCGTGTCAACTATCGTTGAGCCGACCTTGAAAGGTCTGGCTGCCGACGGAATCCCCTACCAGGGATTTCTCTACATCGGCCTGATGCTGACCAGCTACGGCCCGAAAGTTCTAGAGTTCAATTGCCGCCTGGGGGATCCAGAGACGCAGGCGATTGCTGCTCGCATGGATTTTGATCTCGCCGAAGTGCTTCAAGATGTGGCCGCCGGGCGGCTCAACGCCTCCAAGTTCCATTGGAAGCCCGGCGCGAGCGCATGTGTTGTTCTAGCTTCGGGAGGCTACCCCGGGCGATTCGAGACGGGTAAGAAGATTGAAGGGCTAACCGCTGCCGAGCAAGTTACCGGCGTGAAGGTGCTGCATGCTGGAACAAAACGCGTGGGCGAAAATATTCTGTCTAGCGGAGGAAGGGTTCTAGGAGTCACCGCGGCCAGCCCAACGCTGGGTGGGGCCCTGGGTTCCGCGTATGCCGCCGCCGACAGGATTCACTTCGAACGCATGCACTACCGCAAAGACATTGGGCGTCACGCGAATTCGCTGAAAGCGAGCGGGAACTGAAGAATCATGGCACGCGTTCATAGCCTCTTCCGCGCGCCGAAGAAGCACGTTCCGATGGAAGAACTTCGCGAGGCGCGGCTCATCGCGGACTTTGGGTTCGAGGCGTGCGCTAATGCCAGGCCGGGAATTGGACGGCAGGTGTTGCTCGTGGACCGCGAGACGCTGGAAGCCATGGAGCTGACTCCCGGGATTCTGCACGAGAACATCACGACCGACGGCTTGAACGTGAACAGTTTGCAGATTGGGCAGCAACTCCGCATTGGCCGCGCCCGCCTCGAAGTCACTATGGTCTGCACACCTTGCAATCAGATGGAGCGAATCCGGCCCGGTCTCCGCAAAGAACTCTGGGGCCGGCGCGGCATGCTGTGCCGCGTGGTAGAAGGCGGCC
Source organism: Candidatus Acidiferrum sp. (assembly GCA_035280045.1). GTDB lineage: Bacteria > Acidobacteriota > Terriglobia > Acidiferrales > UBA7541 > Acidiferrum. The sequence continues at coordinate 36,763 of DATEGP010000033.1, read as the reverse complement.
TCATCCATATCGGCGACGCGATCGAAAAACTCGCGAACGGCTAGATAATTTACGTGAGCCTACTTAGGCCAGCTCCGGCCCAACGTTCCGTAGCGATTTACGGATCCATCCCTGAAATAAGCCTTTGGAGAGAGCGCTTCGAACGTTGCAGCCTCGCTCCCAAATTACACGACAATGATTCGCTCCGGAGCTACGCTGCTTGTGCCCAAAGACTGAAAGGCTTCAATCGATGGGCATTGCCCCTTCTCAGCCAGAACGCGACATGCAGATCGGAATTCATGCAGCTCAGAGGAGGACCATCCGGCAAACGGACACGACCGCACCATCAAAGTAGTCCCCTCCGTTGCAACGAAAACACGCTTTAATCACGACGGCCTCGATTCAGATCTTTTTCTCTCTCGAAAGCACCATGGCGCTAGGGCTTGATGGGGCGGCGGAGGGTGGGGGCTTCGGGCGGGCGGGTCTTGTCTTCCTCGACCCTCTCGACGGGCTCGGTGGGCGGGACGACCCAATTCAAGCCGCCCTGTTCCGCCAGCGTGCCAATGACGTAACGAGAACCGCCTGCGAGCAAGGGCACCGCGGCGCGCATGAACTCCACGGAATCCGCGGGTAGCGCTTTCTGGGCGCTGCCTGCGCGCAAGTTTTCCAGCACTTTTTCGAAGCGCGCGGTTTGCAGGGAAGAAATGCGCGGGTCGTTACTCTTGATCATTTCTTCCAGCGTCGGCCCTTTCAAACCAGCGGGATAACGCGCCTCGACCAACGTCCGCGGAGCGTGCTTTTCCGGCGGATAGAGCTGGGTGAAGTGCGGGCGCAAGAGGCGCGTCTGCCAATACTCCTCGCCGCGCGTGGCCACTTCCTGCTGCTCCATGTGATATTCCGCAATCCACACTTCGGGACCGTAATCGCCGGGCGCATAGCCAATGATGACCATTTCGAACACGGGGTCATTGGGAGAGAAATCAACTCTGTGATGCAACTGGCCCACCAGCGGACGAAGCTTTTCGAGGAAGGCGGTGCCGATGAGTTCGAGGTCGGGTTCGGCTTCTCCAGGCGCGGAGTCCTCGCGCGCTTCTCTGCCGCCGAGCCGCACAACATTGCGATCCAGGCGGATGGGTTTGGGGTCGGCGGGAATGCGCCACTCGGAAGCGCCAAACAGGACGGCAATGTGCGACGAGTCGACACCAGCGACGCGAGGAGGAATGGAACTTGGCTCCACGGGCTGATCGATGGCGGCAAAAATGATGGCGTCCTTTGCGACGTGTACGATGACGCGCCCGCCCGCAAGGTTCGCGACAATTTCATCTTCGCGGTCTTGCGCCAGCACAGGAATAGCTGTCGCTAAAAGAAAAAGGACCAGCAATAGTTTTAGACAGAGAGAACCAGAGGAAACATGGACTTGGCTTGCCCGCATTGGAAAAGGCCTAAACATCCCAACTCAAAGTTTACGAGCCTTGCACAAATTTATCACGGTAAATTGGATTGCGCGCTGGTTGAAGACTCGGGATCGTCTAAACGCGGTAAGGGAAGGCCTCGTAGTATTACCGCGACGCTGAGTAGCTGGTCCATCGGGGTTCCGGTCATTCCCATTCGCTCAATCTCGACCCACAAGAGATAGTCCGCGACTCTTTGATCAGCAGCATCTGCTGCTAGAAGCGAGTAAATATGTCCGATATACATGTCGTACTCATCGTCCGCGATGTCAGCTACGCCTATCGGATCCCAATGGCGATTCAGGACGGTCCGTATCTGATCTTGAATTGTGAGCCAGACACGGCCAGCAGGCTCGGCTCTAACAACGTCTCGACCTTTCACGATGGCCACAAATTCGCTATTGGGCATTCTTAGTGAAGGCTGGAGCAGCGTGGCAACCACTTCGGTCACGAATCTGTTCTGACCGCGACCTAGAGCAACTTGCAGATGGCCGGGCTTCCCTGGACCCACCACAACCGCTTCGAGCCTTCTTTCGTAGGTCATTTTTTTCGTCCGTCGCTTTTAGTTTCTTGCGGTACAACTTCGCGAGACAGTCCTATTGTAAGCTAGGCGACGTTAGACACCGGACGTCAAGTTGTGGCCGATGGGCCGGTAACCTAACTGGGCACAGTATGCGCATTGATTGACCTGCCGATTTGATTTGCATGGCAAGATGATTTCTAGCGAACGTCCACTTCCCTCGAAGGAGAAGACACATGTCACTCAACCCCGGTGGCGCTCCTCCAGGTGCATCAACACAACCAGCGGCTCAGGACCCGCGCGGCCCCATCATCTTGCGCATGCGGCGCGGAGCCGGATGGTTCAGTACGATCGCAGTCTTGTCGGGCATCAATTCGGTACTGCAGATCGTGGATGCCAAGATCCGCTTCATCTTTGGCTTGGGCATTACGCAAGTTGTCGATGCCATGGGCAAGGGCGCCGGCCAGAACGGCATGTTCATCACCATCGCCGTGGATGGCGTCTTCCTTTTGATGCTAATCCTATGCTGGAGATGGGCGAAAACCGGATCGCAAGGAGCATTCCTGGCTGGAATGATCGCTTACGCGCTGGATGGAGTGCTGCTGGTGATGTTCAGCATGTGGCTCGACGCCGCCGTACATGCGTATGCGCTGTACATGATCTGGCAGGGCTACGCAGCGGCGCGGGAACTCGCGCAAGTGCAGATGGCAGTCCAACCCGGGCTTTCTCAGCCCAAGCTCCCATAGAAAGGCTGGACCATGGCGACCAAGATTCGGGGTATCGAGGGAATGAAGAACGGCGAGCTGGAGTTCGAGATTCAGCGCGGAGGGAAGTTTGTCCTGTTCCAGTATTGTATTTCGATCATTGTGATGACTTTTCGCAGGCCTTCAGACATTTATTTTTTGCGTCAGGGCGAAAGCGCGGTGACGAAGGGTTTGCCGTTCACGCTGCTGTCGCTGGTGGCGGGCTGGTGGGGCATCCCCTGGGGACCGATTTACACCATCCAGTCGGTATACAACAATTCGCGCGGCGGAAAAGACGTGACGCAGCCCGTCCTCAATTCACTTCGCGCACAGACTGCTGCCCCTGCGGCCGCTTCTCCAGTTCCAGCGAAAGGCTGAAGCCCCGCTCCACCCAAGAATTTACCTCGGAGTTTCGCTTGCCCCTCCGTTCCTGTAAAATTTAGGGATAGAAATCCAAATCATTTGAAACGGGACTGGCTATGGGACTGAGAAAACCGAAAAGCATCAAGCACAACGGAAAGAAGCTGACGGAGATTTTGCAAGCGCACGAACTATTTTTTCGAGGAAAAGACGGCGGCGCGCGCGCAGACTTGACGGGCGCGGATCTTTCGAACGCCGATTTAGCCGGCCTGAATTTTTCGGGAGCAATTCTAAGAAACGCGAATCTGGAATGGTCGGACTTGAAAACAGCGCGGCTTCCGGGAGCGGATCTTTCCGGCGCGCGCCTTCGAAACGCCGATTTGAGAAACACGGACATGACGGAAGCGATTCTGCCTGGCGCGGACCTGACCGAAGCGCAGGCGAGCGGCGTGGAATTTTTTCGATGCGATCTTTCGAACGTGTGTTTCGAACGGGCCCGCTTGAGGAACGTAAACTTAAGGGGAGCGACCGTGACCGGCGCGCGATTTTTGGGCGCGGACATGGGAGTCGCGATTTTGAGAGAAACGGATCTTACGGGCGCGGACCTTTCCGGAGTGGATTTGTCGACCGCGTTGCTACCCAAGGGGTTTTCGGCCCCGCAGGCGCGCCCAGCCGGACAAGTGGCGAATAAAAGCGCGTAGTCCACGTTCCACTCTAGTTGATCGCAGTCAAGGCCTTAAAGGCTGTTCTGGAAACTCAAGGCAATTCCTCAGGGGCTAAGCCCACTTCGTGGCATTGACTTAAATGTCGGACCTGAAGGTCCGACCCCCAAATCTCAGCGCGCGAAAAGCGCGCGTACAGACAGACCTGATCACGCTGATGCAAACGGCCCGCTAATATGCAACCTTACGGTTGCGTGATTGATGGACTCTTGCGAACGACGGCTGTACTGACGCCAGCTGCCCAGACTGAGACCTGTGCTACTGGGGTTCCGCTTTACTTTCGCGTTGAAACGGGCCTTTACAGCTTGGCATTCAGCGGTTTTGCGTGTTAGCTTTGGCCGAGTGCAACCAGGGTTTCCCAGTGCGAACCGTGGCCACGCCAGCGACACAACTCGATACTTCCACTGTACGCGAACGCGTGCTGGAGGTCCTCCGCACCCTTTTGACTGAACTTGGCAGCCAGGGCGCGCTGCCGATGCTGAATCTTTCTTCGCAACTGGATCGCGACCTGGGCCTTGGCAGCCTAGAGCGCGTCGAGCTGCTGACCCGGCTGGAAGCTGCTTTTGGACTGCGATTGCCGGATCGCGTGGCTTCCGAGGCAAACACGCCGGAAGATTTGGCGCATGCGGTTCTGGAGACGCCTGGGGCGGCGGAGGCAGGGGACGAGCCGGAGTCGGCGCTGCGGGCCGCGGCGACGACTCAGAAGCTGCATCGCGAAGCTGTAGGCGCGGGAGCGTTTTCCGCGGAGACGCTGATTGACGTGCTTCGTTACCGCGCCAAACACAATGCGAACGAGGCCCACCTGCTGATTACGGAAGATGGTCCAGAAGGAGAATCCACTTCGACGCTGACGTTCGGCGAGTTGCATGCGGCAGCGCAGCGCCTTGCGGAGGAGCTTGCGCGGCGGGGAGTGCCGGTGGGCGGGCGGGTGGCTCTGATGCTGCCGACGTCGCGGGCGTTTTTCATTTCGTACGCAGGAATATTGCTGGCGGGAGCGGTGCCCGTGCCGATCTATCCGCCGTTTCGCGCGGACCGAATTGAAGAATACGCGGCGCGGCAATCGGCGATCTTGAACAACGCAGAAGCGTGCATGTTGCTGACGTTCCACCAGGGAGAAGCGGTGGCGAAACTGCTGCGGCCGCGAGTGCGCTCATTGAAGGAAGTTGCAGATGCGGAAAAAGTGATTGAAGCGGCGGATAAGGCGCCTCCTCCGGCGCCGGGCGCGCGTTCCGCACACATCACCGGCAGCCGCGTGCGCAAAGGCAGCGATCTGGCGATGCTGCAATACACCTCAGGTTCGACCGGAAACCCCAAAGGGGTGATGCTGACGCATGCGAATCTGCTAGCCAACATTCGGGCGATTGGCCAAGCGGTGCAAATGGGGCCAGGCGACGTGGCGGTGACGTGGCTGCCGCTTTATCACGACATGGGATTGATTGGGGCGTGGCTCACGCCTCTGCATTTTGGGGTTCCTGTCGCGGTGATGTCCCCGCTCGCTTTTCTGAGGCGGCCGGAAAAATGGCTGCAAGCGTTTCATAAGCATCGCGGAACCATCGCGGCGGCGCCAAACTTTGCGTATGAGCTTTGCGTGCGGAAGATTGCGGACAAGGATATTGAAGGAGTGGACCTCAGCTCGTGGCGTACGGCGCTGAACGGGGCGGAGCCGGTGAATCCGGAAACGCTGGAGCGTTTCGGCGAGCGGTTTGCGAAATACGGATTTCGCCGGGAGGCACAACTGCCGGTTTACGGGCTGGCGGAAGGAACCCTGGGAGTGACCATCCCGCCGTTGAATCGCCGGCCACGGGTTGACCGCGTGGAGCGTGAGACGTTTACGGCACAGGGACGGGCGGTGGCGGCGGCGGAAGACGAAACGGCGATTGCGTTTGTGTCTTCCGGGAAGTCGCTGCCGGAGCACGAAGTGCGGATTGTGGACAGTGGAGGAAACGAGGTTCCAGACCGCACCGAAGGGTTTTTGTGGTTCCGCGGGCCTTCGGCGACAAGCGGATACTTCCAGAATGCTAAGGCGACGGAAGCGTTGCTTCCGCAGGGACCGGTGGCGAGTGACGGCGGATTTCCTTGGGTGAACTCGGGCGACAAGGCGTACCGCGCAGAAGAAGAAATATACGTAACGGGGCGAGTGAAGGACATCATTATCAAGGGCGGACGGAACTTGTATCCGCACGAAGTCGAAGAGCTGGCGACGCGGGCTGAGGGAATTCGCAAAGGATGCGTGGTGGCGTTCGGGTTGAACGATGAAGCGAGCGGCACGGAAAAGCTGGTGGTTGTGGCAGAAACGCGCGAGCGCGATGCTTCGCGGCGCGCTGCAATTGCGGCGAAGCTCACGGAGCAGGTGTCCCAAGGGCTGGGGCTACCTCCGGACCGCGTGGAATTGATTCCGCCGGGAAGCATTCCGAAAACGTCAAGCGGCAAGCTGCGGCGGGAGGAGACGAAGCAGCTTTACCTCGCTGGAACTCTTGCGGCAGGACGCGCTCCCGCCTGGGTACAAATTGTGCGGCTGGGGACCAAGAGCGGGATACACAACTTTAGCCGCGCGGTGCTTGCTGGCATGAAGCGCGGCTTGGAAATGGTCTATGGCGTTTATTTCTTCGTTGTGTTTGCGTTGTGGATCGTTCCGACGTGGGCGATTCTGCATCTCATCCGGGATCATCGCGCGGCGGGACGATACACTTCTTCGGCGCTGAAGATTCTGTTCGCGCTCATCGGATGCAGGGTGCGCGTTACCGGAATGGAATACGTAAATGCTCCGGGAGCGAAGATCTTTACGTCCAACCACACCAGCTATTTTGACGTCCTGCCGCTAATGCTGGGGCTGGGCGTGCCGTACCGCTTCGTCGCGAAAATGGAAGTGCACGGGATGCCGTTTATTGGCGCGTTTCTGGACCGCATGGGCCATTTGAGGTTCGATCGCAGCAACGCTGGGTCGCGATTGCGGCAAGTAAGAGAAGTAGAAAAACTCCTGCGCGAAGGTGAGTCCATTTTTATTTTTCCGGAAGGCACGTTCACGCCAGAGGACGGCGTGCAACCGTTTCAGCTTGGCGCTTTCAAGGCGTCTGTCATGGCAGGCGCGCCCATCCTTCCCATTTCGCTGGCGGGAACGCGGAAGGCTTTGCGGGATGGGACCTATTTGCCGCGGCCGACGAGTATAACGATTACAGTGCATCCGCCGATTTATCCCAATGCGGCTGTGAATGACGAGAATAGGAGCAAAGCCTCGGAATGGCAGGAATTGATTCGCCTGCGCGACCTGACGCGCGAAGCGATTGCCAAGGACTCAGGCGAGCCGCTGCTGTAGCGGGTGCGGGCTCTTCCATCCTTCACTGCATCGCGTTCTCATAGAAGTTTCTCCGAATAGAAGGGCGAGGACTCAAGAAAAGCGGCAGCAAGACTGCCGCACTCCATACGCTCTGAACCTTCCATTTCTGGTAGATTCGTGACAATTGTTGTCACATCTCTGCGCAAGAAAATTTCTACGAAACTTACAACGAAGCGGCGATTCGAAGCATCTGTATGGGCAAGACAAATCGAGGAATGCTGGGCGATGCCTCTCCTGCCTGAGGAAGCCCGCGAAATGCGTGGCAGCGCTTTCTGTGCGCGAGCCTGCGCAGAAAATTAAATCCATTTGGAGGATTCATGAAATTGAAGCTATGGGTGTCTTTACTCGCAGTGCTGGCGCTTTCCGCAGTTTCCGCTAACGCACAGGAGAGCGCGCCGAAGTTTGACGTTTTCGCAGGCTATTCTTACGTACAGGCAAATCCGGGAGTGACCGGTGTGGACAGTTTTCATCTGCACGGTGGAAACGCCAACGTGGCGTACAACTGGAAGACCTGGCTCAGTGGGGTCGCCGATTTCGGCGGCTACACGAACGGGAACATTCTGAACTCGGGCGCGAGCGGCACGTTCTCAACGTACCTCTTCGGGCCGCGCGTTTCTTATCGCCACTACAACAGGATCACGCCGTTCGGACAAGTGCTTTTCGGGGCGGCGCACGCGAATGCGGCGGCCTTCGGGACAACGGGCACACAGAATGCGTTTGCGATGACCGGGGGCGGAGGAGTGGATTATAAGGTGCTTGATCACTTCTCGATTCGCCCTTTTCAAGCGGAGTATCTGCTGACGCGCTTCCGCGAAGGAACACTTCCGGGTAACAGGGACCAGAACAACTTCCGAGTCTCGACGGGATTCGTGTTCCGTTTCTAACGGAAGCCGCGTTCTAATTCGCTAGATCACTGATTAAGTGAATAACAAATCGGTTGCGAGGTGTAGGCAGAAGGGGCCGCGTGGTCAGGCAGAGCGGCCCCTGCACCTTTTTTGGGGGAATGGGGGCGGCTTTTGCAATCCCCCCATCGGATTGGCGAGCGCAAAGATCAAGCCACGATTCCTCGCGCTAAAAACCGCGCTCGGAATGACGCAAAGCCGTTGTCGTTAGGATGCTAATGCGCCATAGTGTAGATCACCGTAACGTAGGTATCAACTTCCACTTTTTGACCATTCAAGACCGTGGCTCGATAGAGCCACTGGCTAACCGCGTCTTTCGCAGATTGGTAGAAAATCGGATCGCCCGATACGATTTCCAGTGATTCGATTGTGCCGTCGGTCGCAATCCTGGCGCGCATTTCCACCCGACCTTCACGGTGGATTTGCCTGGCCAGGGCGGGATAGATTGGCTCGACTCTGCGGATGAGCATCGCTGGATCAATTGTGGTCTTGTAAATCACCGGCGGCTTCGAAGCCCTCTCGACGACTGGTTGTGGAGGGCGAGGCCCGCTGCTATTGCCCCCAATGTCAACACACCAGCTGCACGCGGGGCCACTCCCTAGCCCATCTCCACCCGGACCTATGACAGGGGGGCCAACTGTATCGTCACCGGGGTTTGTCGGAGTTATAGGTCTAGCAACGGGCGAAAAGAACGTGAGAGTGCCGGGAGGGATAGGAGGGTGTCCTGTTGGGGTCGTGGTCGGCCCGGCGGGATGATGCGGCGCGTGACCGTAGGGCGGAAACGGTATAAAGGTCTTGCTCAGGGCGAGATGCTCGGTTCTTCCAAAGAGAGGGAGCAAAATCAGCAAGGCGACGACGGCGGCTTGCGTCAGGATTGAAATGACGAGCGAGCGGCGGCGAACGCGGCGTTCGCGGCTGCGCTGTTCCGGGTCGCCTTCGACGAGACAACCTCCCAGGGAGCCCAGAGCTTCTTTCGGAGTTGCTTCTGAGACACTTCGAGAATTGTGCGGCATCGCGCACCTCCAGAGTTTGTTCTGCGAGGCTTCGTAGATCGCCGGGACACAGGGACCGCTGAAATTTTGCGACGCCGACCTCCTGAGGGTTGCTCTAGTGCACCAGGAGACCGGCGCCGCGCTCGCAGGGATGTGAGGTTGCGCGCGTCCTCACTGCGTTGGACACCGCACCACGAAACAAGTTCCCTTTGGGAATTAAAGTGGTGAGCTGTAGGTCTTAAGCGCTGGGCAAGAGAATTCGGGAACATTTTTGAAAAGCTGGTGTCGCGCTGGATAGCGGACGATGGAAAGCGGAATCGGCAACGGGCATAGGCTGGTTCGAGGAACGGATTCAGTGGACAGGCCAGTAAAGAAAGGAATAAAACGTTGTCGGTAACCTGCAGCCCGAAGGGCGATATAACCTGTTTAGATTGAACGGGTTACTGAAAACTGTACCCGTGTTACACTATGATGCATCTTAACTATTGAGGACGTGGATCCAAGGAGGTTGACCCCATGGACCGGCAAAACGCGGAGACCATCGGCGTTCGCCGCACCGGGTGGGCGGCCATGGACCGCGATCCGCAGCAAGACAAGGTGGAATTCATCTGTCCGCACTGCGGTGCGCGGGACCAGAAGAACGCCCGTCGCGAGCGCATTTTGTATCATTTTACGGACGGCTTCATGCAGGACTTGCAAGGCGAAGTGACGGTTTGCCATTCTTGCAAAAAGTCGCTGCGTGTTGTACCTATTGTAATGGTGCATGACCAAGAAGAGGCGCGAAGGTTTGCGGCTGTCTTTTCGGACGAGAATTTGGTCACAGCGAACTGAAGGTTTTACTAAAGGGATGCGGGGCGCTCCCAGCGGCGCCCCGCGTTTTGTTTTTGGTGTCGCTATTTCCCTCGAACTTGCCACGCATTACTCTGTTCGGAAGTCGGAAAAGCGGGAGCCCTTCGAGGCCAGGGTAAACAAGCTCCCGCACTCCAAAAAAGAAACGGGCGCTCCAAAAAGTTGGAGCGCCGGTTGAAATGAATCGTTAGTGATTAGTGGCGGTCGTGATCGCGGTCATCCCAATCACGGTCGCTGTGCCAGCGATGGCCGTCTTCGTCCCACCAGCGATGGTGCTCGTTCCAGCAGCGCTCGCGGGCTTCGCGGAGCTCGTGGCGGGCATGGTCGGCTTGGCGGCTGTTCCAGCCGTGTCGCTCAGCGGCTTCGTGCAACTTGTGGTCGGCCTTGGCGATGTTGCGCTGGCAGTGTTCGTACTTATCGGCGTTAGCGCGCGGAGTTGCCGCGAATGCCATCAGGCCAACCATCGCGACGGCAGCCAGCGCCGTGCGTCCCAGAAACTTCTTCGCTCCCAAAGGAATCGTCATGTTCTCACCATCCTCCAAAAGTCCCCGGCTGGAATGGGGCGTTGGTCCCGCTTTATCAAACACGGCTGTGGGGAGAATGTAGCGCGGCGGCAAATGCACAAAGCAAACCCCCTGCAGGCAGAGACCTTAGTGCTATGACGCGGATCAATAGGCTTGGAGGAAGGGCTCGGATTGCATGTGGTATTTTTCGAGGCCAGCGCGAATGCGGTCGAAGGCCTCGTCCACAGTGTCGGCGAATTGCAACATTTCGTATTCACTTTCGTTGATGGTGCCCCAGCGAACCATCGCTTTCCAATTCAGCACTTCATCCCAGTATTTGCGGCCATAGATCAGAATCAAATTGCGTTTGGGCAGCTTGCCGGTTTGCAGCAGCGTGAGCATTTCCCAGAGTTCGTCCATAGTGCCGAAGCCGCCTGGAAAAACGATGAGCGCCTTGGCGATTTGCGCGAACCACAGTTTGCGCATAAAAAAGTATTTGAAGTTGAAGCTCAACTCGGGGCTGATGTAGGGATTGGCGAATTGTTCGTGCGGCAGCTCGATGGAAAGACCAATGGATTTGCCACCGGCTTCATGGGCGCCGCGATTAGCTGCTTCCATGATGCCGGGGCCGCCGCCGGAGCAAACCACGAAGCGGCGCGGCTTGGGGCCGAGGGTCAGCGCCCAACTGGTGAGCTTGTGCGAAAGCTGGCGCGCCTCTTCGTAATACCGTGACATTTCGAGAGAACTTTTTGCGCTGCGCAAGGCTGCACGGTGGACGGCTCGATCTTCCGCGGACATTTTGCTGGTCTTCGTCTTCTTCAGCCGCGTGTATCGAGCCTGGGCGGTTTCATGTGACTCGATGCGCGCGGAGCCGAACATCACGATGGTGTCGCCGATGCCCTCGTTCTTGAGCTGCACGAGAGGATGGATGTATTCGGTCATGATGCGAATCGGCCGCGCCGGCACGCTGCCGAGGAACTTCTGGTCTTCGTATGCGACTTTGGGCGCGTGCTGCGGCTTCAGTTTTTTGCCGTCGGGCATGTGTCTACTCTCCAGAAAGGACGAACTTTGATTGTAAGGGATTCCAGGCGGCTTGCGGCAACGTCTTCCGGCAATCCTGCGTCGAATTGAGTACACTGCCTGAGGAAAAGCGCCCTAACGAGTGATAGGGACATCTGAGGAATTGTATGGACTGGGCGAAATTACACGGATGGCGGGCGATTAGCCTGCTGCTGAGCCTCTTGGTCGTGGCTGCGACTGTTTTGGCGCAAGCGCCCACCGGGCCGCTTCCGCCAAAGCCGGGCGTGCCGGTGCAGCAGCCTCCCAAGAACGAAATCAAAGTGCAGGTGGCGCTGGTGACAACGCCCGTGACGGTGCGGGATTCGCGCGGCGAGATGGTACACGACCTGGAAGCGAAAGATTTTCGCGTGACGGATCAAGGAGTCGCGCAGAAGATTTCGCATTTCGATTTGGGCGGCGATCCGATTTCACTGGTGATTCTGGTCGAGACGAGTTCGCGCATCGAGCCGCTTATGCCCGAGATGCGCAAGACAGGCATTCTTTTCACGCAGACCGTTATGGGCCCGACGGGTGAGGCCGCAGTGGTGGGCTTCAATGATTCAGTGGACAAGCTGGAAGACTTCACCGGCAACGCGGACCAGATTGAAAATACTATCGCGAACCTGCGCACTGGAACCTCTGGGTTGAAGCTGTATGACGCGATGGCCGTGGGCTTGGAAATGCTTACGAGCCGCCCGCAAGCGACGGCGGAAAAGCCCGGCCGGCGGCGCGTGATGCTGATCCTTTCGGAAGCGGTCGACGAGGGCAGCGAGAAGAAACTAGGGGAAGTGCTGCGGGAGGCGCAGCTCGCGAATGTGACGATTTACAGTGCGGGACTTTCGACCACGCGCGCGGAGTTGCACGCGAAACCCAAGTCTCCGGAGCGGCCCAATCTGCCCGTGGGCACGGTCCCACCGCCCCCGGGCGTTCCTGCAACGCCCACGTACGAGGACAACTACCGCTATGGCAGCGCGGATTTGATGGCCGCGGCTGTTTGGCTGGTGCAGCACATTGGCGGGCAGGTCAAGGGAAACCCGCTCGCGGTTGCGGGCGCGGCTACTGGCGGCGCGCATCTAGCCACATTCAAAGACCGCTCCATTGAGAACGCGATTGACGAGATCGGCGGAGAGCTCCACTCGCAGTACACCATCAGCTACACGCCTACGGATGCCGATGTGACCGGCTACCACGAAATTAAAGTGTCAGTGATTCGCAACGATGCGAGGAACCTGAAGATTCGCGCGCGGCCGGGATACTACCTCGCGCCGCCAGAAAGCTGATCCGGCTGGTCTACCTTCTGCGCTCGCCAGCGCTTTTGTAAGTCATAGAAAGGCAACCCTCCTGAGACAATCCAACCAAGGGGAATCAGTTTGCTCCATCCCTTGTAATCGGTACTCCATATAGCCAGGTACGCTTGGAACAGAATTGCTGACCCTACTAAGGCCGACCACCAAAGGTATCTCCTACGGGTCAAGGGCCGATTCCGCCTCTCAATACGATGCTTGTCGCGTTGAGAAGCAGGCTTCCCAGTTGCTGTGACGTAGAGCAAGTCCTGGAGATAAAGGAAGGCTGCCGCAAGAAGGATGGAGCCCGCGAGGGTTAGAACAACGATTTTTGCTTCATAGCTCACGGAATCTACGCGATTTGCTTCCAGAACGTGCCGTCGCGCGAGGTGAGGAGCGCGTCCTTGCCCGCGTTCCAGCGCAGGAAATGCGGCGTGTGCATGTGTTCGGTGTGGGCTTCGCGGCTGGCCCAAACTTCGTGGAGCAGAAAGCCGCCGGGCCCATCCGCGGCGCGGTGCAATTCGTAGGAGATGCAGCCTTCTTCCTTTCGGGTGGGCCCAATCAGGGCGCGCAGTTCGGCCTCGAGCAGGATTTCCTGGCCTTCGCGCGGGCGCAGAATGACGATCAAGGTGATCGCACCTTTCGGCAGTTTTCCGCCGGACGCGGCTTTTCTGCGCGACTTTCGTCTGGCCGACTTGCGAGGCTTCGCTTTGCGCTTCGGCATGGTGGCGGGGATTGTAGCGCAAAATGCTCCCGACGCAAGCGCTACCGTGAACGTTCACCGGGGACGCGCTAAAGCGCGCCCCTACAGATTCATGTGGCCGGCGCGGAGCTACTGCGCCGCGTCTTTGCGGCCGGCGTTGAGGCTGTCGAAGTTCAGGATGGTGTTCAGCACCATCGAATAGGTTCCCCAGGTTTCGCCGCGATAGACGGGATTAATGGAGAACAGCACGACGTGGCCTTTGCCCGCGGGGGCATCGACAACCGCAGGATGCTGGGCGATTTCGTCGCCACCTTCGACCAACCCGGAAATGAGCAGGTCCTTGCCGTCGGCGTAGCGGAAAATCACGCGCGGCCGGTCTGCCGGAGGAATCACGCGGAAGCCGTTGCGCTTCTGCTCGTCCATGACCGGCGGCGATTCCCAGATTTCCGACTTGGGCTCCTCGGGAGCTTCTGTGCCAACACGGCCAACGTCGAAGTCTGGATCGTCCATACTGCCGCGACCCGTGGGACGCGCATGCATTTCCGGGCCCAGGCGGCGCCGGCCCCGCTGGCCAGCGATACTGCTGAGCGAAAAAATCGGCCCGTTGTCGCAGTAAGCGGCGCCCTTTTCGTCGTAGCCGTAAGCGATGGGGCTCGATTCATCCACGAGGCGCGTTCCCAGGACCGAGCCGACGATTTTCATTTTGCTTGCATTCTGCGTACTGACTCCGTCGGCGAATCCGAGGGCCAGCGCAAGCGATGAAGTGTCTGTGGCGGTTAAAAGCACGCCGCCCTTCTGGACGAATTCGTGCAGGCGCGCCACGCCGTCCCAACCGAGTCCCGGGCGCATATCGTCGGTCGAATCGTTCTTGCCGACGAGATTTGGCGTTTCCGGCGTGTTCTTCCACGGCAGCGGATTGCCCCAGTTCGTGGGAACGCCATTGACGACGGGATTTACGCCTGCGTTGAAACCCACGGGAGGAAAGAGAATCACGTCGTACTTGGCGTTAAGATCGGGAATCTTCGCGATCGCTTGCGTGCTCATGTAGTCGTAAGGAATGCCCAGCTTGTCGAGCGCCTGGCGCCACCAGCCCTCGGTCTGCGTGCTCAGCCAGGTATGGATGAAGGCGATGCGCGCGGCGCGAACAGGATGGGTTTTCACGGTGGGCGCGGAACCGAGCGCCGTGACTTGCACGCCGAGTTCGGCGGCAGTGCGGTCAAGGTCCGCTCGGTTGATGTTTCGAATGACGAACGAGCCACGGTTGAATTTTTTCCCGCCGCTTTCGAATGGCTCTTCGGCGGCCTCGATGGCGGCATCCTTCAGCTTGTAGCGAAGTGTCGCGAGCGTGGGCTCAGCATTGTTGTTGATGGCGAACACTGTTCCGTCGCCCTTCACACCGCCTGGAGCGCGCAGGTCCGTGACGCGGTCCATCGCCACATCCAGAACCTTGGTGTCGGTCACGCGCGTAACTTGCACGTGAAAGAGTTCGCCAAAGGTCCAGCCGGTGTCGTCATAAGGAGTTTTTTGTGGGTCGTCGGGGCTCCAGTATTGGTGGTCGAGCAAGGCATCCGCGATACGGGAATAAGGCTGGTCCATTCGAATGACGTAGCTGCCCGCCGGAAATTCGCGGGTCGTCGGAGCGGCCGGCTCGACTTTTTCGTCCTTGTCCTTTTTGCCCTTGCCGGATTCTTTGGACTTTTTTGCAGGCAGCGTCACGGTGAACGCAGACTTCGAGCGGGAGATTTCCACGGCCTGTTTTTGCAAGACCTGCAACAGTTCCTCCTGCAAACCGGGACGGGGATCGTCTGCTGAGAGAATATACGCGGCGGGGCCTTCTGCCGAAGGCTTGCTAATGGAGCGCTTGGCCTTCAGATAAAAATTCTTCAGGAACATGCGCTTGTTCTCATTGAAGAAATGCAGCGAGGTGAGCAGGGCGGTCTCTTCGTAATTGTTATTGTCGCGCTGCGACCAAAGAGCTTTGGGAAGCGGGGGATTCTGGCGATACCAGGTGCGCGCGTACTCCTCGGGCTGGAGCGTGCGCATTTCGGTGTCCGCGCCGCCGTTGCCAAACGTTTCGTAGAGGCGGCTGATGCCGTTGTGCATCGCTGCGATGAACATCAGGTAGCCGGGCGACCAGGTGTCGAAGTCGCCGTGCGTGAATACGCCGGGCATCCCAAACTTCGTCATGGCCGAGACGTTGTTCCAGCCGATAATTTGCCATTCGTCGGCGAGAATCGGATCGATCCACGCGTTGTACGGCTCGTCGCCAATGGTGTTGTCGTAAAGATACGGCACGGATTCGTGTAGGTCGTGCAGCACTTGCGCTTTCCAGCCGACGTAAGTGTTCAAGACGTTTTCGGTGAGCCTGAGCGTCACGCCCATGGCGTCGCGGTTGTTGTCGTGCGCCACGTATTTTCCCCAATACACCAGCCAGGGGAAAAACTGCTTCGGGTGTGCGAGGTGCCATTTGTAGATGTCCACCATGCGGTCGCGGCCGTCCACCTCCACGACGGGCGTGATCAAAGTGATGGTTCCGTCGCGAACTTCCTTGATGTAGGGGCTCTCATCCACAGCAAGCCGGTAAGCCAGCTCCATGAGCGCAGTGGGCGCGCCGGTTTCGGGAGAATGGATTGTTCCCGTGATGTAGTAGATGGGGACAGATTGCGCGACGAGCTTGTCGGCTTCGGCGTCATCGAGTTTGATCGTGCGGGGATCGGCGAGCTTCGCAAGCCGAGCACGATTCTCTTCAAGGTTCTTGATGTTTTCTTCCGAAGACACCGCGACGGCGATCATCTCGCGGCCTTCTTCCGTTTTGCCGATGGAGAAGACCTTCACGCGCGGCGTCGCTTTTTCGAGGAGGCGCATGTATTTGTACACGTCTTCCGCGTAAGGGAGGATTCCCGGCGCGCCGGAAACGTCGCCAAGCACGGCTTGAGGAGTCGGCACCGTTCTCGACGCGGGCAAGTAGTCCACTAGCGGCGAAGTGAAGAACGGCTGCGTGGTGTACTTGTGAATTTTCTCGGTGTAAGCCGCGTCTACGGGCTGCTTGGGATCGCGCGCGGGCGCGGTTTCGCCATCGGCCCACGCTGCGGCGGCCACGGCAACCACGAAGACAAACGTAGCGATGATGCGCTTTGTTGAAATCATTTTTCACCCTCGAAACGTAGCGGCGGGATTCTACCGCACCTTGGCGCGCAGCGCAGGTGAACCCTTCCTTTTGTAGGGGCGCTGCGCCCTCTTCGATTCAATCGACAGGAAGGAAGGTCAAGCAAACTGGCGAAGGAACTTCGACCGAATCTCCAGTCGCCGTGAGCACCCCTGTCTTCTGGTCGATGCGAAAGGTGACAATTCTGTCGGAGAGCTGGTCCTCCGCGAGAAGAAATTTGCCGGCGGGATCGATGGCGAAGTGGCGAGGTTCTTTGCCCTCGACGGAGTAATCGCCAATCGCCGTGAGCTTGCCACTGGCCGCGTCGATCCGAAAAAGGGCGATCGACTCATGTCCGCGATTCGAGGAGTAGAGGAACTTACCGCTCGGGTGAATCGCGATTTCCGCCGCGTCGTTGCGCCCGGAAAATCCCTTGGGAAGCGCCGAGATGGTTTGCACTTCGCGATACTTTTCGCGCGCGCCGTTCGCGAAAACAGTGACTGTGGATTGCACTTCGCCCAGGACGTACATGAAATTGCCATTGCGAGAAAACGCAAGGTGGCGCGGGCCCGCACCCGGCGGGAGAGTTGCCGAAAACGCCTCCGATTGATTCGAACCGGGATTCGTGAGTGTGCCGCTGGCAGCATCGAATTTGTAAATCAGAACTTTGTCGAGGCCTAAGTCTGACACGTAGGCGTAGCGATTGCCCGCAGAGGCTTCGATCCAGTGGGCGTGCGGGCCTTCCTGGCGCTCCTTGTTGGGGCCGAGCTTGCCTTCGTCGCGCACATTCGCGGTGGCGGCGCTGATTTTGCCGTCGGCTTCTATCGGGAACACCACGACATTGCCGGAGGTGTAGTTGGCAACGAAAAGGTATTTCCCCGTGCGATCAAAAGAGAGGTAGCAGGGATCTTCGCCCAAGGCTGGCAGTTGATTCAGGAGCGTAAGTTTGCCGCTCTGAGAATCCAACGAGAACGCGCTGACCATGCTGTTCTTCCCGGCTTCATTCACTGCGTAAAGAAACTTGCCGTTTGGGTGAACCGCAACCCAGGAAGGATCCTGCGTTTCCGCCGCCACGCCGACGGGCGTGAGCTTTCCTAAGTTCGCGTCGTAGCGAAACGCATAGATACCCTTGCTCGCGGTCTTCGTCGTGTACGTACCGACGTAAACCAAGTAGTGCTTTGCTGAAGGGGGATTGGCTTCGATTCGCCCGAAGGTAGACGGAAGTAGAAAAGCCGCCAGAAAAGAAATTATCAGGAGCGTTCGTTTGGAGATTCGCATGGCGCAGCATTCTAACATTGGAACGGAAATTTCCTGCGAACACCCGGCGCCGAGGGCTGGATGGCTTTACGAAGGTGCAACCGCTCAAAACCGCACGGCGAAACCCAGCCCCACGACGGGACTCGCGCGCGTGCCGACCCGTCCAGGCGATGGCGGCGGCCCCAACGAAACATTCGAAACGGCTTGCGCGTTTCCGTAAGCCACGATGAGTTCGCCGAGTTCGATGCGCAAAATCACCGGGCCGTAATAATGTTCAAGCGACCCCCTCACGTCGAATGCCGGCACGGTGTCGCGGGTGAGCAAGGTCACTCCTCTGTCGGTCCCGAAGTGCAGGAAGCCTGCGCGTGCGTGCGCAAAGAAGCCATAATCTTCCACACGCTTGCCGGCGCGAATGCCGAACAGGCCAGTGGTCTGCCCAACGACGGCAGATTGGCTGGTCAGGCCGCTGGACACAAGATCGTGCTGCCGGAAGATAAGTTCCGAATCCAGCGCGACATGTTCGTTGAAGTTGTAGTTAAACCGGAATCCCAGGCCGCCGCCCCACTCGCCGACTCCGTCCAAATGGTGGATGTCGGCTTGCAGGCCGAACTCGTACCGCGGGACTTCCGGGCCGTAATACCTTTGGGCGAACAGCTGTGACGGAATCCCGCACAAGAAAATCATGAAGAACTTGACCATGCGCATGAATCACCTCGAGACCAGTGATGTTCATGCGCAGAGAAAGCAAACTGAGTTCCTCGGCTAAGTTATTGAGGGTATTTGGCGGGAGAAGCGGCGGGCCCGTCCGGGCCGCATGGAACTGGCGACAAGTGTTGGCCGGCCCCGACAGTGGCCGACCGCGCAGTGGACTACTTCTTTTCTTCCTCGCTTTCTTCGTGGAGGACGGCGGCAGCGGCTACAGAATCGTCTTCGTCAAGCCGCAGCAGGCGCACGCCTTGCGTCGAACGGCCGGCTTCGCGAATTTCATTCGCATGCACGCGGATCACTTTGCCGTTGTGTGTGATGATCATCACATCGGATTCTTCGGTCACCTGCAGAGCCGCCACCACGGAGCCATTGCGGTCGGTGGTCTTCATATTGACCACGCCCTTGCCGCCGCGCGAGGTGATGCGGTACTCGGCGAGGGCCGTGCGTTTGCCGTAGCCCTTTTCAGCCACGGTGAGCATCAATGTTGTCAGCGAGTCTTTGATGTGCTCGTTTTCGAGGTCCTCGAGATTCTGGGACGTGGTCTTGTGTTCCTTGGCGATGATTTCAAAATCGGGCTGGACCGCGTCCATGCTGACGACGTAATCGTCCTTGTCGAGGTCCATGCCGTTGACGCCCCCGGCGTTGCGTCCCATCGGCCGCACTTCGGTTTCGCGGAAGAGGATCGCCTGGCCTTCGTGGCTCGCGAGGAAAATCATCTGCTTGCCGTCGGTGAGCTTGGCACCAATCAGCTCATCCTTCGCTTCCAAATTGATGGCAATGATTCCGCTCGGGCGCGGATTCGAAAATTCCGTTAGCGCGGACTTTTTCACTGTGCCGCTGCGCGTGGCGAAAAAGACGTACTTGCCTTCTTCTTCGAGGTTGCGCGCCTGCACGATGGCGCTGAGCTTTTCGTCTTCCTGGAAGCGTACCAGGCTGGAAATCGCTTTGCCGCGCGTGGCCGCCGCGGCTTCGGGAATTTCGTACACCTTGAGCCAGTACACGCGGCCTTTTGTGGTGAACAAGAGAATGTAGCTGTGCGCCGAAGCAATGAAAAGGTGCTCGACAAAATCTTCTTCCTTGGTGCGAGCGCCGATGCGGCCCTTTCCGCCGCGTGACTGGTGACGGTAGATATCAACCGAAGTGCGCTTGACGTAGCCGGCGTGGCTGACGGTAATGAGCATCTCCGTGTCGGCGATCAAGTCTTCGAGCTTGATCTCGTCGACTTTGTCCACAATTTGCGTGCGCCGGTCGTCGCCGTAATCTTTCTGCACCTCTTTCAGCTCGCCGGTGATTACGGCCTTGAGCCTTTTCTCGCTCGCGAGAATTTCTTCCAGCTCCGCGATGCGCTCGCGGATGCTCTTCAATTCCTTGAGGATTTCGTCGACGGAGAGCTGCGTCAGGCGGTGCAATTGCAGTTCGAGAATGGCGTCCACTTGAACGGGCGTGAGTCCGCCGGTGACGGCGCGCGCCGTCTCGCCTTCGATGCCGCCTAGCTTGTATTTCCTGCCGTCGAGCTTGACGCCAGTGATTTTGCGGGACTTGCCGTTTTCCGTGATGGTGACATCTTGCTCGGAGAAGAAGTTGAGCAGGTTTTGCTTCGCGTCGGCACGGCTGCTGGATCCGCGGATGATGCGAATCACGTCGTCCAGGTGATCGAGCGCCACCTGGTAACCCACCAAAATGTGTTCGCGTTCGCGCGCTTTGCGCAGTTCGTAGCGCGTGCGGCGCAGCACGACGTCGCGGCGGTGTTCGATGAACAGGCGGATGAACTCGAGCAGGCCCATCTCTTTTGGCTGCCCGCCGGCTATAGCCAGCAAGATCATGCCGAACGATTCCTGCATCTGTGTGTGTTTGTAGAGATTGTTCAGGATGAGCTGCGATTCTTCGCCGCGTTTCAGTTCGACAACGATGCGCATGCCTTCGCGGTCGCTTTCGTCGCGCACGTCCGCAATGCCGTCAATCTTCTTGTTCTGCGCCAACTCGGCAATGCGTTTGATGAGCGTGGCCTTGTTCACCTGGTACGGAATTTCGGTAATGACGATGTTTTCACGGTCCTTGGCCACTTCTTCGATGGCCGCCTTCGCGCGCATGGTGAAGCTGCCCCGCCCGGTTTTATAAGCCGCTTCGATTCCTTCACGCCCGGCAATGTAGCCGCCGGTTGGAAAGTCTGGCCCGGGCACCAGCTTCATGACTTCTTTCAGAGTCACGTCGGGCTTTTCGATCATCAGCACGGTCGCGTCAATAATTTCGCGCAAGTTGTGCGGTGGAATGTTGGTTGCCATACCGACCGCGATGCCGCTTGCGCCGTTGACGAGCAGATTCGGCACGCGCGTGGGCAAAACTGTCGGCTCTTTTTCCGTTTCATCAAAGTTCGGCGTGAAGTCAACGGTTTCTTTTTCGATGTCCGCGAGGAGTTCTTCGGCGATTCGCGCTAAGCGGGCTTCCGTGTACCGCATCGCCGCGGGCATGTCGCCATCCACGGAGCCGAAGTTGCCCTGACCGTCCACCAGCGGATAGCGCATGTTGAAGTCCTGCGCCATGCGCACCAGGGCGTCGTAAACCGGCGTGTCCCCGTGCGGGTGATATTTGCCAAGAACTTCGCCGACGATCTTCGCGCATTTGCGATACGGCCGCGTCGAGGTCAGGCCCAGCTCGTACATTCCGAAAAGAATGCGCCGGTGCACGGGCTTCAAGCCGTCGCGTACGTCTGGCAGGGCGCGCCCGATGATCACGCTCATCGAGTAGTCGAGATAGGACTTCTTCATCTCGGCTTCGATGTCCACCGGGATCATGATCGACTGGTTCTGTTCGTCTGGCATTGTTCCTCAGTAGCACAGGCACTCTTGCCTGTGCTCTTCAACTTGCGTCTCAAACAACGCACAGCCAGGAGTGGCTGTGCTACTAAAGCCCCCTTGGCGCGCGCTCGAGCGCGTAAGCTTTCACGATATCGAAGGCGTCCGCGGCATTCGTAAAGCGCCGCGCGGCAAACGCCGCCTCAATTTCACCCAAAAAAGCGTTGCGTTCGTCTTCGTTCGCAAACTCCAGAGCTACCCCGCGCTCGTTGTCCGGCGTGTCCGTTGGCGTCGCGCGAAAATCGCTCACGCTCAATCCTCGCAACCCCGGCAGCGTGCTCCAGCCCAGTTGATACATCATGGCTGCTTCGTTGTTCGCGGCCGCAGTACGTAAAACACTCCCAACGCCACAGCCAGAACAATTGCGATCCCCACAGCGTTGGCCGTGAAATTGAGCCGATACAACTCCGCCGCCGACGGATCTGATGAACGCACCGCGTGCCAATTCCGAAATGCGCCGTAGGTGCCGGGCAAACGAAATCCAGCAACGCCGACCGCCGACAGCAACAAGCCCCAGCGAATGGCATCTCGGATCGATCTGGAAGCGTTTTCCGCCATCAGCTTCGCGCCGCCAAATGATCAAATATCATCAAATGTCCAGGTTTACGACTTCCAGCGCGTTGTCCTCGATGAACTTGCGGCGCGCCTCGACGTTCTCGCCCATCAACGTTGTGAAAATATCTTCCGCGGCCACCGCGTCTTCCAGCTTCACTTTGAGCAACGTGCGCGTATCCGCGTTCATGGTGGTTTCCCAGAGTTGCGCGGGATTCATTTCGCCGAGGCCCTTAAACCGCGTAATGGTGAAATCTTTCTTCGCATCCTCCATCACGTACCTCAGCACATCTTGTGCTTTTTCCTTGGTGGTCTTGTCACCGTTGCGTGAAATGGTGAAGGGCGGCTTGTTGAACTCCTCCACCTGCTTGGCCAGAGAGCGCAAGCGCTTGTATTCCGCTGTGGACGCCAGTGCCCAGTTGATTTTCTGGTTGTGCGGAGCGTCAAACTGAATCTCGTACAGGCTATGCTCCTCGTCGAACGCCACTTTGCCTTCGAGTTTCAGCTTGGCTTTCTCGATTTCTTTCAATAGCTTTTCGAGGGACTTTTTCTCCTCGAAATCCGCCTTCTTGTCGAGGCCGCTCTCCGCCAGCACCTCAACGAGCCCCGTATCGCGCAGCCGGCGACCCAGTTTCGCAGCCACGGCGTCGTACTCCTGCACGTTCAGCAGAAACGTGGTCAATCCGGCCCCCTGCAGCGATACGCCTTCCTTGGCCTTCACCACGTGGTCTTCGGTGGCGCGTTTCATCAGCTCGCGCGCAAAATCTCGCTCATCGCGAATGTACTTCTCGCTCTTCCCGCGCTTCACGCGGTAGAGTGGCGGCTGCGCAATGAAAATGTGCTCACGGTCGATCAACTCTTTCATGTGTCGGAAGAAAAACGTCAGCAGCAACGTGCGGATGTGCGAGCCGTCCACGTCCGCATCGGTCATCAGGATGATTTTGTGGTAGCGCAGCTTGCCGGCGTCGAAATCGTCTTTGCCGATGCCCGTGCCAAGCGCGGTGATGATGGCGCGAATTTCTTCGTGCCCCAGCATCTTGTCGTAACGCGCTTTTTCGACGTTGAGGATTTTGCCTTTGAGCGGCAGGATCGCCTGGTACTTGCGGTCGCGCCCCTGCTTTGCCGAGCCGCCTGCCGATTCACCCTCGACCACAAACAATTCGCAGCGCGCCGGATCGCGTTCCTGGCAATCCGCCAGCTTCCCCGGCAGTCCGCTCGAATCCATCGCCGACTTGCGCCGCGTTAACTCGCGGGCTTTGCGTGCCGCTTCGCGCGCGCGCGCCGCGTCAATGCACTTGCTGATGATGCGCCGCGCCACGGTCGAATGCTTATCGAACCATTCGCCCAGTTTTTCATTCACCAGTTGCTCGACGTCGCCCTTGATGTCGCTGTTCAGCTTGCCCTTGGTCTGCCCTTCAAACTGCGGCTGCGGCAGTCTCACGCTGACCACGGCGATAAGCCCCTCGCGCACGTCATCGCCGGTGATGGTGACTTCGTCCTTCTGCTCTTTCAGCATGCCCGCAGACGATGCGAAGTTGTTGATGGAGCGCGTTAGCGCGGAGCGGAATCCGGAGAGGTGCGTGCCGCCATCCACGGTGTTGATGGTGTTCGCAAAGGCAAACACGTTTTCACCATACGTGTCGTTGTACTGCAGCGCGATTTCCATCTCCACGTTGCCGCGCTTGCCTTCCATGTAGATCGGCGAATCGTGCAGCGTGGATTTCCCGCGATTCAAATGCTTTACAAATTCGGCGATGCCGCCGGTGAAACGGAACTCCGCGTTCTTCTCGGTGCGCTCGTCTGCCAGCGTTATTTTCAATCCCTTGTTCAGGAAGGCCAGTTCGCGCAGCCGCTGCGAAAGCGTGTCAAAGCTGTAGACCGTTTTTTCAAAAATGCTGGGATCGGGATGGAAGGTCACTTTCGTCCCCGTCTTCCGCGTCTTGCCTGTTTGTTTCAGCTTTGAAGTGGGTTTGCCTTTTTCGTAGCTTTGTTCCCACACCGAGCCATCGCGCGAAATCTCCAGCTCCAGCCAATCCGCAAGCGCGTTCACCACAGAAACGCCGACGCCGTGCAACCCGCCCGAAACTTTGTACGTTTCGCTGTCGAACTTTCCCCCCGCGTGCAGCACCGTCATCACGACTTCGGCCGCAGGCCGTTTTTCGGTCTGGTGCATGTCCACGGGAATGCCGCGGCCGTTATCCACCACGGTGACAGACTCATCCGCGTGTACGGTCACATTAATCTCATCCGCGTAGCCAGCGAGCGCTTCGTCGACGGAGTTGTCCACCACTTCCCAAACCAGATGGTGCAGGCCCATTTCTCCCGTCGAGCCGATATACATCGCTGGACGCAGCCGCACCGCTTCGAGACCGCCAAGCACTTTGATCGACTTCGCATCGTACTTGTGGCCCGCGGCTTGCGGCGTGGCGCTTCCGTTTTCTTTATCACCCATTGTCACTCCCCATGCGGTAACTTGCTCGGAAGATTGAGAACATCATCGGCGCTGAACGGACTCCGAGCTAACAGGAGTTTTAGTCCGCGCATTAGAAACCACTTTCTTTGAAGCAAGGAAGGCGTATTTGCGGATTGTGCGTCGCCTTACCCTTTGTCCCGAATTCGCATCGGGATCGTAGAGTTTCTTGCTCCATCCCGTCCCGCGCAGCGGGACGTGGCGAAGACTGATGTTCTCCAGGCTGGGTGGCCGCAAAGCTCCTGGCGCAGAGCTAATTCCCGGGTCACTTTTGCCTGGCGGACGTGTCGATTTGGAAGATCCCCCACAACGAATCGACAACTTGAAATTATACTCCTGCAGCATGGTTTTCTCAAGCTTGTCCGTGGCTTTGAGACCAGCGTAAGTGATTCATTTCCTTAAATTTAGAACCATCCAACCGGAGGGATGTGGAAAAGAAAAAAGGCGCTTCTTCAAGCGCCTTTTTTACGTCTTTTCGCTGTTCTTAACGCCTCAAATCCGCATCGGCATGATGATGTAGCGGTAGCGGTAGGACTCGTCGGCTAGCGGCCTCATCTGTCCCGCAGACTGCTCGTCTTTCAGCTCGATGCTGACCGGGCCGTCGGCAGCGGCCGAGAGAAAATCCAGCATGTAGGTCGAGTTGAATCCGATGGCGATGGGATCGCCCTTGTATTCCTTCTCGATGTTTTCTTTCGCTTCTCCGTACTCCGGGCTCGACGCGGAAAGCTCGATGCCTTCCGTCGAGATTGCAAGCTTCACGGCGTGCGAGCGCTGATCTGCAAGTTGCGAGACGCGGCGCACCGCGTCGGTCAGTTCGCCGCGCTCGATTACCACGTGCTTGTTGTTGTCACGCGGCAGCACGGCTTCGTAATTCGGGAATTGTCCGGTCAGGATTCGCGAAATCAGCAAGCGGTGTTTCACCTGAAAAAAGAGATGGCTCTCATCCTTGGCAAACTCGAATTGCGCATCCGAACCGGCGGCGCCCGAGAGTTTTTCGACTTCGTCCATCGCTTTCTTCGGGACGAGCACTTTCAATTCGGCATTCATGCCTGAGAGTTTGTGGTCCGTCTCCGCCAGCGCCAGCCGGTGGCCGTCCGTCGCCACCATCGCCAAAGTATCCGGCTTCAGAATCAAGAGCCCGCCGTTCAGCGTATATCGTGATTCTTCCATGGAAATCGCAAATTTGGTCTTAGCAATCAAGCTCTGCAAGATCGCCGCGGGAATTTTCACTAATGTGTGCGGCATCGCCGGCAGCGCAGGAAAATTCTCCTTCGCCATGCCCACCAGCTTGTACTTCTTCCGGTCGCTGGTGATTTCGACCCAATGATTTTCAAGCAGCTTGACCTTGATTTCGCCTTCGGGCAGCAGCCGCACTAGTTCGAGCAACTTCTTCGCCGGAATCGTCCCGGCGCCTTCCTTCTTGACCTTCGCTTCGCAGGACGTGCGGATGCTTAACTCCAGATCCGTTGCCGTAATGGTGAGCTGGCTTCCCTTCGCCTCGACCAGCAGATTCGACAGGATGGGGATCGTGGTCTTCCGCTCCACGACTCCCTGCGTCATGCTCAGTTCATTCAACAGCGCGGACTTTGTAACGCTGAATTCCATCGCTTGATATTCCTCGCGTGCCGTTCCAGGTGCGGTCATATTCAGTGTACCCTCGGCTTGCTTGCAGGTCAGGCTCGGGCGGGGACGGCGCCCTGTTCGGTCGTAATTCTAATGCCGCCTGACTGGCGTCAGGCACGTACTTTACTCGCTTTTTCCTAAAGTATAAAGCCCGACTCACGCACAATGCTGTGGAAATGTGTATCGACTCTGGGACTCCCATCCCCCTGCTGAATCACCGGTTTTTATCATCGCCGCAAAATCCACAACCACAATTACTTCTACAAGAAACTTATCCTGAAAAACAAAAACTACAACCTTGTTGTTGTGATGACTCTTGTGAATCTGTGGAAACCGGGCCAAACCGTTCTTCCACCTTCACTTACAGTTACAATTTCCCGGCGCCATTTTGTGAGAACAGTGGAAAATTACGCCGCTGGACACTGATCCTTCATTCCGTCTCTCCTTTCATCCACTTTCGTCAACAGATTCCGCGCACCTTTTGCAATTCTTCTCCACAGGTTTTGAGTGAAGGATTTTGGCGAAGAAGAGCAAAGGATTTGATTGTTGGGGAGGCCCGCAAATGGAAACGCGGCCCAAGCGAAAGCGGGCCGCGTTCCATAAAGCAAATCCGAGAAGGAAAGCCAGCAACCTACTGCAAGGCGTCCATCAACCGCGTGATGGTCCGATTGAGATCTTTGTCCGACCGCCGCAGCTCCTCAATTTTGTTAATCGAGTGCAGCACAGTAGTGTGGTGCTTTCCGCCAAACTGCCGGCCAATTTCCGGCAGCGAAGCCGTCGTGAGTTGCTTTACGATGTACATGGCCACTTGGCGTGGAAACGCGATTGCGCGCGTATTGCTCTTCACTTTCAGGTCTTGCTCGCGCAATTCAAAGTGCTCGCTCACGCGTTTCTGGATGAGGTCGATGGTGACGCGCTTCTCCTGCGAAGCGATGATGTTGCGCAATACTTCCTGTGCCCTCGACAGCGTAATTGCCGTCCCGGTCAGCGACGCGTAGGCCATCAAGCGCGTCAGCGCGCCTTCCAGTTCGCGCACGTTGGACTTGATCGCCCTCGCGATGTATTCCGCCACGTCATCCGTCAGGCTGAAGCGTTCGTTCTCTGCCTTCTTTTGCAGAATGGCGATCTTGGTTTCGAGGTCCGGCGGTTGAATGTCGGCGATCAATCCCCACTCGAACCGCGAACGCAGCCGCTCTTCGATCGAGTTGATATCTTTCGGCAGG
Organism: Candidatus Acidiferrum sp.; assembly: GCA_035280045.1. GTDB lineage: Bacteria > Acidobacteriota > Terriglobia > Acidiferrales > UBA7541 > Acidiferrum. The sequence goes on along the minus strand of DATEGP010000033.1, from coordinate 9,533 downwards.
CAGTCCGACGAAATAACAATTTGCTTCTGCTGTTCGTAGAGCGCATTGAAGGTATGAAAGAATTCTTCCTGGGTGCGTTCTTTGCCGGCGATGAATTGAATGTCGTCCACCAGCAGCACGTCCACGGTGTGAAAACGCTCGCGGAAGCTGATCATGCGGTCGAAGCGCAGCGAATTGATCACTTCAATCGTGAATTTTTCCGCGCTCACGTAACTTAGCCGCATCGCCGGGTTGCGCTTCTTGATGGTGTGCCCGATGGCGTGCATCAAGTGCGTCTTGCCCATGCCCACTCCGCCGTACAGAAATAGCGGGTTGTACGCTTTCGAAGGCTGCTCGGCCACGGCTCGCGACGCCGCGTGCGCAAACTCGTTCGACTTGCCCACCACAAACGTGTCGAAGGTATAGCGCGGGTTCAGTTGATGATCGCTGCTCTCAAAGTCCAGCTTGGCCTGGCCGGCCTTGCCCGGCACCGCCGCCGCTGTCGCCTGAGCTGGCTCGTCGTCGCCCGATATATATTGCACTTTTACGTTGGGCGTCCCGATTTCGTGGAATACCGCTTTGATGATGTCCCCATAAGTCCGGGATAGCACCTGCCGGAAGACCGCGCTGGGAATCTGGATATAGAGCGTCTCGCCCTCGGCCCGGTTCAGTTTGGTAGGTTGGAACCATGTAGTGAAGGTGTTGATGCTCACCCTGGCTTTTACGTGCTCCAGGAACTTGTCCCAGGCGTTTGCCGTTTCGCGTTCGCGTCCAACTTGGGTAGCTGTTGTCATAGGTAAAGACAAAAGGGAAGCCCTCTACTATTTCCACAGATGTGTAAAAGCTGTGGAAAGCAATTCCACCTCGTTTTTCTTCGGCTTCTGGATTCCTGGCCGCGCCGGGCGCCGTAGCCCCTGAGTCCCGGTCGTGACCCTGTTAGGATTTGTCGGCCTGCTTCCTGCCGCTCTTAAGACCGCGCGGGATTGTCTCCGATTGAATTGTCGAGGGCAAGCGAAAAGTGTGCGAAGGTCCAGGAAGTGTTGCACACGCCATTCACAACTTTTCCACAGACGCAAATTCACTGCAATCGTTCACGAAACTTTCATTTTTCTGGATTTTTTCGGCTAGAAATTCTTGCGACACGAAATTCTTGCACAGGCGTCTCATAAAAGGCCTGAGGAAAACTACTCTCGCTTCGCATTTTTTTTGTCTGGTCTCGTGAACAGGTAAAGACCAAGGGGATCGCTTCCGACAATCAACTGATCCTTCTGAATCAGAATCGTGTTGGCCTCCAGCCGCGCCCCTTGCGGAGTGTAAATCTTGTAAGTCGCGAGCCGGGTTCCCGCCGCATCGAAGTGCAGCAGGTTGTTGTTCAGAGCGATCCATACTTCTCCGTTCGAACGGTCCACTCCCAGCCCCGTCAGCACGCGCCGGAAGAAAGGCTCTTTGGTCTTCTGCTCTTGCCGCTCGATTTCTTTTCGCATCGCCACCGCGGTCGGCAGCGCATCAATAGCTGTGTATTGAATTTCTTGTCCTGAGTAGCCCAGATGGTCGTACTGCCGCACCGTGGGCTCCGGTAAATACCCGAACGCGTAATAAAGATGCCCTTGCGCGTCCGTTCCCAATTGGCCGATATTCAGGAAACGATTTAGGTCCGCGCGCTCCGAAAGCTCTTCCGGATCGCCGAACTCGCGCACCTCTTTCCCGTTCTTGTCAAACATGATGACCAGGTGCGGTTCGCGCAGCGTGGCAACTGCGATTTCTTCCTCAGGCATGGCAGCTACGGAAATCGGGTTTTTCACTGCGAACGAACGCAGAGGCGTGCCGTCACCGGAAAAGATGCGAATAAGATTCGCGCCGCGGTCCGCCACGTAGATGTTTCCCTGGCCGTCCACGTCGAAGTCGTCGCCGAACGTGATTAAGCTGTGGCTTGCGGCCGCGCTGTCTGCCGCAGTCGGCGTTTCGTTGATGGACAGGAGTTGCTTCCCCTTCGTGTCAACGACCACGAGTCCCGGCGACGGCGAAGCCAGCACGTACAGCCGTCCGTCCGCGCCCTGCCGCACAGCGCGCAGCCCCGGGCCAATCGTCGGCAGAATCCGCTGCTTTGCGGAAAGATCGATGTCCTCCGGCTCCTGCGCCCGCGCTGCCGCGCCCGCATACATCCACACAACCAGGCACATCCCCGCGAAAACCTTGCGCGTTGAATTCATCAGGTTTCGCACCCTTGAACTCGAGAGAACTCCACGCCTCGCACCCACCAGTATTCGCATGACTCTCTCAGATTACTACGACCGCCCCCCCGGTTGCCCGCTTGCCGCCGGCCAAGGTGCAAACACCCACGCCATCGTTTCTACCCGGGGTGAAGTATTAGCGCCACACCGGAAAGGAGCGCTTGACGAAATCTGGCCGATATGTTGTATTGCCATATATGGCTAATGCACCGGATCGGGAACTCAAAAAAGGTAACGCCGAATTGCTTATTCTGGCGCTGCTTGAGGACAAGGCGCGTCACGGGTACGAAATCGGCAAGCTCATCGCCGAACGCTCCGAAGGCGTGCTGCGCTTCCACGTCGCTTCGCTTTATCCGCTGCTCTACCGCCTCGAGCGGCGCGGCTGGGTTAAGGGCGAATGGGAACCGGCCGGAGGCCGCCGCCGGCGTTATTACCGCCTGACGCCTACGGGCCGCAAGATTCTCGCCGAACAGCGTTCGCGCTGGCGCGCTTTCTCGGGAGCCGTCAATCGCATCGTGGAGGCCGGCGCCGCACACCGCACCGCCGAAAATTACAGTATGGAGGCCCAACATGCCTGATTGGAAGAAAATCGTCCGCGAAAAACTGGGAACCTTTCCGCTCACCAACGGGCGCGGCGACGAAGTCATCGAGGAACTGGCCCAGCAACTGGAATCCGCCTACGAAGAAGCGCTCGCGCAAGGCATCAACGAGCAAGAGGCCATGCGCCGCAGCCTGGCCCAATTCAAGGACTGGGAAAAGCTTCGCAGCGAAGTCTTCCACTCCGTCGAAGGCACGCGGCTCCCGCTGTGGGAGCAAAACGGCTTCTTCTCCCCGCGCCGCTGGCCTGTGTGGATCGCTCTGGGGCTGAGCGCGGTTCTTTTCGCGCTGCCCACCTCTCGCCAAGCGCTCGAGATTATTCCCCTTCCCGGGAGTTACCCAAGTCCCTTGGGTGTGCCGGTTTTCTCGGACAAAGAACTGAACCGTATCGACCAGTCCGGTGACAAAGGAAAATATGCTCGCGCTCTTGCATTCGTTGCCCTCCATAGCAACGACAAGGATGCCTCGCGCGCGGAGCAGGCCGCGGAAAAAGCCATCGCCATCGACCCGCAGCTCACCTGGATTTCCGTAAAGTTCATTACATCTTCGCTTTTTGTCCCTGCGATTGACGCGCGTCCCTGGATCGAGCGCCTGAAAACCTGGGACCCTCAGAACGGATTCGTTTACCTGCTGGAAGCCGACGTCAGTGTCCGCTATTGGGAGCCGCCATGGTCGAAATACGGCGGCGCAGAGGACCTACGCTCAGCCCTCGCCGCCGAGCCGCGCTGGCGCGTTCCCATGGATAAAGCCTTTGCCGCGCCTCGGCTGGATTTTTACGAAGCCCAGTTCTTCGCGTTGAATCGCCAAGTGCTCCAGGAGCGGGGTTTCGACCGGCCCGATATGCTGCTGTCTGCGGAGTGGGCGGAGCCGGTCCCCCACCTCTTAACGATTAATCTTTACGAAGACATCCAATTGAAAGACATCGGCGAGGCGGCAGAAAAAGCGGGCCGCACCGAGGACGCCCTCGCCGCCTATTGGAACATGGTTCGTTTTGGAGATCGCCTTGGCGTCCCATCCGTGGAAATCACGCAAATCTATTCCACCGGGCTTCGGCGCGATGCCTACAACCACATTCTCGCGCTTCTGCGTAGCAAAGGGCGAACTGAAGAAGCGGCAAGGGTTGAGTCCTTCCTTGCTACCATTCCTTCTCGGTATTCGTCCCCCATCTCCTCGGTTGAGGCCACCGCCAGGCGCTCTGCGCGAATCATCCTGATCTCCGCTGTTTTCGCCGCGCTTCTCGGAGTCGCAACTTTTCTCTGGCTCATCTCCGTGGTCGCCCTAAAGTGGGAGACGGATATCGGCGTTAGCCGCCTGCTGAATCGCGTTGCTTCCCCTCTTTGTTTTGCTCCGCCCGCCCTATTGCTTGCCTCGATCGCGCTCTTCCTTGGGTTCTTTCCTTACGCGCAATCTATTGCGCAGTTCCATTCCTACAAGGAACTCGAGTACGGGTATGCTCCCATCTTAATGGGCGTTTACGATGTCACAAGATTTGGCAATTTGAATGACGTTTGGCTCTCCCACATGTTTTGGCCGGTGGTCTGGTGCGCCGCTGTCGCGCTTCTTGGTGCCTGCGTTCTCGTTTGGGTACACAGCCGCCCGAGCCCGGACCGTCCCGGCGCGGCTTAGTGGTCGTACGCTTTGCGGTGAGGCGGCCGGCAGCGTTACTACCGCCTGACGCAGACCGGCTGCAAGATTCTTGCTGAGCAGCGTTCGCGCTGGCGCGCTTTCTCGGGAGCCGTTAATCGCATCGTGGAGGTGCGGCATGCATGATTGGAAGAAAATCGTCCGCGAAAAACTGGGAACCTTGCCGCTCACCAACGGGCGCCACGACGAAGTCATCGAAGAACTCGCGCAGCAACTGGAATCTGCCTACGAAGAAGCGCTCACGCAAGGCATCAACGAGCAAGAGGCCATGCGCCGCAGCCTGGCCCAATTCAAGGATTGGGAAAAGCTGCGAAGCGACCTGTTTCAGTCCGTCGAAGGCACGCGCCTCCCGCTGTGGGAGCAAAACGGCTTCTTCTCCCCGCGCCGCTGGCCCGTCTGGGTCACGCTTGCGCTGACGCTGCTTCTCTTGGCCCTACCTTCTTTCCGGCAGGCTTTGAGGATCATTCCATTGCCCGGACGCAACTATTCCGACTGGAATCCCCGCGTTTTTTCGGAGAGCGCCCTCCGCCGCATCGAGCAGTCTGGCGATAAACAAAAATATGCGCGCGCTCTCGCCTTCGTTGCCCTGCATGATCCTGACGACATGGCGGCATTGCACGCCGGGGAAAAGGCTATCGCGCTCGACCCGCAGCTCACCTGGATTTCCGCGCGCGTCAGTCATGCCAATTACAAACTCCCGCCGAGCTATGATCCTCACCCCTGGATCGAACGACTGAAAGCTTGGGATCCGCAGAACGGATTCGTTTACCTGTTGGAAGCGGACGCCAATGTCCACTATTGGGAGCCGCCTTGGTCGAAATACGGCGCCACGCCAACGGGTCTGCGCTCGGCGCTTGTCGCTGAACCGCGCTGGCGCATTCCCATGGAGAAGGCTTTCGCCGCGCCTCGCATGGACTCTTACACGTCGCAGCAGTTCGCGTTGGATCGTCAGGTGCTACGGGAACAAGGGCTCGACGACCCCGTCATGCTGATGATTGCCTCATTCACGCAATTGATGCCGAATTTTAATACCATCAAGATGTACGCCTCCTACCAAATCGAAGATATCGGGCAGCCTGCCGAAAAGGCTGGGCGCACGGCGGACGCGCTCGCGGCCTATTGGAACGTCGCCCACTTTGGAGAGAAGCTCCACTCTGACAACTCGATGGATATCGAGGAGATGCTGGAAACACAGCTGCGCCGGGATGCGTACGCGAGAATTCTTCCGTTGCTGCGTCGAGAAGGACGCACTTCCGAAGCTGCCGCGGTCGAATTTGCTCTCGCCAATGTTCCTTCCTCGGATAACACACTGAGGCAGCGGGCCAATTCTTACTTGCGATCCAGTTCGGCACGCTCAGGGCGCCTGGTCGGTAACTCCAACGTTGCTGTCTTACTTCTTGGAATGGCGACAGCCCTGTGGCTAGTACTGACCATCGCATTGAGATGGGCGAAGCACGCAAGCCGTTTGCTGAATCGCATCGCTTCCGCCCTCTGCTTTGCTCCTCCGGCCCTTCTGTCCGCGTCGATAGTCCTTTTTCTTGGCTATTACCCGTACGCGGGCTCCATCGCGCAGTTCGATTCTCTTCCAGAGTTTGAACACGGTTATGGACCATTCCTCATGAATGTCTACGATTTCTCAAGGATCAGCACTTTTGTGGATTTTTGGCTGACCTTCATGTTTTGGCCAACGGTCTGGTGCGCCGTGGTCGCGGTTGCTGGCGCATGCCTGCTGTGGTTCCTGCGCCATCGCCCGCGCTCCGATCGCCCCGATGCGGCTCAGTAAAATGGAGGAAATCAGCAAGGACCCAGATTTCTGTGTTTTGTCAGGTTTGGAGGTGGTCCCTTGCTCACGCATCTCCTTCAGTCGATGGCAGAGGACATTCGCTTCGCGTTTCGGATGATGCGGCACAGCCTCGGCCTGACCGCTGTGGACGTTTTGTCCCTCGGCTTGGGAATTGGCGCGACGATCGCGATCTTCTCCGTGACTTATGCTCTGGCGCTCCGGCCGCTTTCCGTCGAGCGGCCTGATCAGTTGGTCGAGGTCGCGCGGGCCGACGAAGTAAACTTGCATTCCTACGCAGAGTGGAAACTCTTTCGCGACCGGCAAGACATTTTTTCCGACGTTCTGGCTTACAACGACTTCGATACAGACTTCCATATCGGACCGGCCACCCAACAGCAGGAAGTATCCGGCTTGTATGTTTCTGGAAATTACTTCCGCGGCCTTGGTGTTCCGGCGGTTCTTGGAAGAGTCCTGCAACCTTCGGATGATCAGCCTGGCGCGCCGCCGGTCTGCGTTCTTAGCTACAGCTTGTGGCGCCGGTTGTACGGCCAAGCGAAAAATATCCTGGCACAAAATATTCTGGTGAATGGCAACGAGTTCCGGATCGTGGGAGTCGCACCGCGATCTTTCTTCGGCGTGTTTATCGGCGCCATGCCGGAGATTTTCATGCCATTCGAGGCGGAAAGAACGTACAGGGACTACCAGATGAAGTACTACGGATGGCAGACGCCGTCGCTCGACGATCCGACCGGTACGATCCTGTGTTTCGTGGGCAGATTAAAGCCGGGAGCGAGCGTTAGCCAAGCCAACGCTGGATTGCAAGTTCTGGGTCCGGAAATATCCAGGATGATGCCGCCAAGATGGGACCAAAACGGGCGACCAATTGTTCCTCGGCCTCTCATAGCGCAGCCCATGTCCAATGCAGCTGGCACCTCGGGTACCTGGGCGGGAAATATTGACGTGATGCTGCTTTTGATAGCGATGGCCATAGTCGCTCTGGTTATCGCCTGCGCGAACGTCGGCAATCTGCTGCTCGCGCGAGCCGCAAAGCGCCGGAGCGAAATCGCTACGCGGCTGACGCTCGGAGCCTCGCGCTGGCGTTTAGTCCGCCAGCTCCTCACGGAGAGCATTGCACTGTCCGTCTCCGGTGCTGCCGCCGGACTGTTCATCGCGCATTGGGGACGGCAATTGCTGCTATGGACGCTATCCTACCCGGGAGAGCCAATTATGTTGGACGTTTCTTGGGATCCGAAGCTTGTTGTCTTTTCCCTGGGCATCACCCTGTCTTGCTCCCTGCTGTTCGGCCTGGCGCCCGCACTCGGGGCTACTGATATTTCGCTCTATTCGGCCATGAACAATGGCGCGACAACTGGAAGGCCTAAGAAACGGTCCATGAATTCAGGCCTTGTGGTGGTGCAGGTTGCTCTATCCGTGGCGCTCATTTTCGGCGCGGGCTTGCTCGCGCGAACGCTGTACGCACTCTTAGCCCAGGATCCCGGATACGACCCCAGGGGTGTCATCGGGGCCCAAGCGAAATTGCAGGGGCCTGGCGAAAGTTTGCAACGCGCGGAGTTTATCGGAGACCAATTGCTGAGGGAATTTCGCTCCGTGCCTGGTGTCACATCGGCCTCATGGAGCCGCAACTACCCGGCGAGGCGGACCCTACCTTTGAGCGTTCCCGGGCCAAAGGGGTCGGAGCGGCAGCTTGGCTCTTTTCCCATCTTCGTTTCTTCTGATTTCTTCCGGACGAGGCGCACTCCCGTACTGGCCGGCCGAGAATTTAGTGACAGCGACACCGAGCAGTCTTTTCCCGTTGCAGTTCTTAGCAAAGAGTTGGCCAAGAGGCTTTTTGGTGGAGTGAATCCCGTCGGCCTCAGATTTCGTGAGAAGGACGGCGATGATAATGGACAGGGCTACGCCGTCGAAGTTGTTGGAGTTTCCAAAGACATACAATACGGCCGGCCCGGCCATGCACCGTTTCCGATCTTGTACCGCCCGGTTTCACAATGTGCCGGCTTGTGCTCGGGAATCGGCGGCTACGAAATACGAGCTGCTGGCTCGCTTGCTGAAATGACCAAACGTCTCGAGGCTGAAACTGCAACCATTGACCCACGTATCGTGCTGAAGTGCCATCCTCAGACTGACGACATCAGCAACTCCGTCCACCGAAATCGCGCCACCGCATGGATGGCGACGATCTTCGGCTTGTTCGCCGGTTTACTGGCCCTGATTGGCGTGTATGGGGTGACATCGTACGCAACAGCGGAGAGGACTCGCGAAATAGGAATTCGCATGGCCCTGGGCGCGCAGCCGGGCGGTGTGTTCCGGATGGTGATGCGCGAAACTATGACCATGGTATTTATCGGCATTGCGCTTGGGGTTGGGGCTGGCCTCGCGAGCGCAAGTTTGATTCGCGGAATAATCTGGGGAGTAAAGCCAACCGATCCGCTGAGCTTGGGCGCTGCGATTTGCCTGATGCTGCTCATAGCTGGAACCGCAGCGTTCTTCCCCGCGCGCCGGGCGCTCAGCGTGGATCCCATGGTGGCCCTAAGATACGAGTAACTCATGGTCCCCAGAGGGACCACAACGAAGGATGAAAATCAGCCCGAGATGGCGTAGCTTTTGTGCCGCCGCGCAGGTAACAGAGGCCGAACTACTCTGGCGCTGTAGAGCCCGCGTACGAGTATGGCTGGGACGCTGGGAAGCACAACGAATAGTAGCCTCCGGGAGTTGCGGAGAGCACGCATAGGAGATTTTCGCTTTTTCGAAGCGTCCAACGCCGCGCGGTGGGAAGGAGTGGCGCGATGGAAGTTGTCTATCCGTGCTGTTGTGGTTTGGACGTGCATAAGAAGAGCATCACCGCCTGTGTATTGTGGGCGGAGGCCAAGGGGGAGAGCCGTAAGGAGAAGAGAAGTTTTGGGACCTTCACTCAGGATTTGCTGCGGTTGGCCGATTGGCTGGCGGAGTGTGGCGTGACGCATGTGGCCATGGAGTCCACCGGAGTGTACTGGAAGCCGGTGTGGAATATTCTCGCGGAGCAGTTTGAGGTGTTGCTGGTGAATGCGCAGCACATCAAAGCAGTGCCGGGCCGGAAGACGGACCAGAAAGACAGCGAGTGGATCGCAGACTTGCTGCAGCACGGATTGCTCCGAGGCAGTTTCGTGCCTCCACGACCGACACGCGAACTTCGGGATCTCACGCGGTATCGAGTGAGTTTGGCGCAAGAGATCAACCGCATTGCGAATCGGATTCAGAAAGTTCTGGAGGATGCGAATATCAAGCTGGCTTCGGTAGCGACC